>JAZQHD010000031.1:0-7973 GCA_045540375.1 Ructibacterium sp.
TATCTGTTGAGGTTTTCCGTCACCTTGATTTTGCTTGCGTTTTTGATGGCATTAACTTCAGCGGTTGTTAAATAATCCACACCCTTTACAGGAGTAAATTTTCCATCATCCGCATCCTCTCTTACCGAATCTGCTACTTCCTTTGCATCCTCCGCTATCGCATTAGACGCGTCAGCCAACGCTTTCGTTTCTTCGGAAAGTGTCTTGATTTCCTTGATAATCGAATACATCGATTCGATTATGGTAGGTGTGTATCCATCGCCCTCCGAAGCCTCGGTTTCCACGCCGGGAAAAACATTTATTCTTGCCCGCCCGGTTGTAATGGTCTTATCTTCCTTTATTGCCATAAGTCCTATGTACAGAGGAAGCGTGGTTTTGAGCATCTGGGCAGGAACAAGGCATTCGGCAGCATCATTCAAAGGCACGTGCATTGTTGTTTGCTCATTATCAAAAACGGCAATCAAGTCCATTCCTTCGTAGGTCTTGTCCGTGATGAATGTGCATACAACCGTGTTCACGCATCCTGTGGTAAGGCTATCCGCAGTCCCCAGGCGTATTCGTGTTTTGTTTACATCAAAGGTTAGATGTATCACTTTTTGGATCTCCTTTCAGATAAATAAAATGCCTCGGTCATCATAGACCGAAGCGCTTGTATTGCCACCGCAGCGGATTGCTCTGTCAAGTGCCATAATTGTGGCAACGACACCGTCTATCTTCTCGGTGGATTTTTCTTTGTCCGGCTTAATATTTCCTGCCGGGTCGGTTCGTATATAGATATTGTCCATCATCCAACGCAAAACAGGATGTCCGTTGTGTGCCAGTTTTTGCTCAAGCACGAGCTTCATCAGTTCCTTTGTGGGAGGAGACATATCCTTGAAGCCTTGACCGAAAGGTACAACAGTGAAACCCATACCCTCAAGGTTCTGTACCATCTGTACAGCACCCCAACGGTCAAATGCGATTTCACGAATGTTGAACTTTTCGCCGAGCTTCTCTATGAATTTTTCAATGTAGCCATAATGGACGACATTGCCTTCGGTGGTTTGAAAGTACCCTTGCTTTTCCCATACATCATAGGGGACATGGTCTCTTCGAACACGAAGATTGATGTTGTCTTCGGGTATCCAGAAGTATGGGAGGATATAGTACTTGTCATCGTCATCGGTAGGAGGAAATACAAGCACCAAGGCCGTGATGTCAGTGGTGGAAGAAAGGTCAAGACCACCATAACAAACACGGCCGAGGAGATTGTATTCAGCAAAGGAGGCAGTGCATTTATCCCACTTCTCCATAGGCATCCAGCGGACAGCTTGCTTCACCCATTGGTTCAGGCGAAGCTGCCTGAAACTGTTTTCTTCGGCGGGGTTCTGCTTTGCGGATTCACAAGCTGCACGAACCTTGTCAATGCCAACTGTAATGCCGAGAGAGGGGTTAGCTTTTTTCCACACCTTGGGGTCTGTCCAATCGTCTGCTTCGTCTGCACCGTATATTACAGGATAGAATGTGGGGTCGATTTTTCGACCTTCCAGAATATCCTTTGCCTTTTGATGTGTTTCGTAGCATATGGATTGGGTATCCGTTCCGGCAGTGGTGATAAGGAAATACAGAGGTTGCATTCGAGCATCGCCGGAACCTTTTGTCATAACGTCAAAAAGCTTTCGGTTCGGCTGTGTATGAAGCTCGTCAAAAACAACTCCGTGAATATTGAAGCCGTGCTTGGAGTACGCTTCTGCGGAAAGGACTTGATAGAAACTGTTGGTGGGAATATAAACGATGCGTTTTTGTGATGCGAGGATTTTTACTCTGCGTGAAAGAGCAGGGGACATCCTCACCATATCGGCGGCAACCTCGAAAACGATGGAAGCCTGCCCACGGTCTGCGGCACAGCCGTAAACCTCGGCTCGTTCCTCACCGTCGCCACAACAAAGCAAAAGGGCAACCGCAGCCGCAAGCTCCGATTTGCCCATCTTCTTCGGTATTTCAATGTAGGCGGTGTTGAACTGCCTGTACCCATTCGGTTTCAGTATTCCGAAGAGGTCACGAATGATTTGTTCTTGCCAGTCAAGGAGTGTGAAAGGTTTACCCGCCCAGGTGCCTTTGGTATGACATAGGCACTCAATGAAGCTTACCGCATAGTCGGCGGAGGCTTTATCGTAGTGCGAGTCCTTTGCCTTGAACTTGGTAGGGGTGTATTTCTTTGCGATATATATCCACTCCTTATAGGTAATAAAAAAACAGCCATACGGCTGTACGAGAAAAACTCCCGTAGGAGCTTTTCTATTCTGTTGCTGTTTGCATTAAATGCCCTGACCCCAGGCGATGTGCTTTTCCGCTCTCTTTGCGCTCATGTCTGTGCAAAGATCGGTGAACTGTGTGTGGGTGATTTTGTAGGCACTGTAGGCTCTGCAAATTGCGATGTGTGCATCGATGAGGTCGTTCTGCTTTTCGATTTTTGCTACCTGCTTTTTGAAGTTTTTGTAAGTTGTCATTGTGGTTTCCTCCGCTTTCCTTTTGTTGTACACATATTAACTCTAAACGGAGATAATAGCAAGTTATATTTCGCAATAACGTACACAAAGATAAGAGGGGAAAATTGTGTAGATTACAGGCTTTCGATATAGTCAAAACACCACTTTACTGCATCGCCGCTTGTCGCAAAATTGCCGTTTGCTTTTTCAATGAGGGAGAGGCGACATTCGATTTCTGCAAAGTCCTCGGTGGAGTCGATAAACTCATAAACCTCGGCATCGTATGTGCCTTTGTAATTCATTATCGCATGGCATACATAACCGTTGTATCTCACGATGCTATCGTAGCTGGGGGAAGCGTTAAGTGCAAGCTTTTCAATCGTAGTGAAGTTTGTCATTTCGTTTTCTCCTTAATAATTCAGCATTCTGATTGCCGGGATTTTTGCACGTTTGTTCGTGGTGATGTCTGTGTAGTTTGCGTTGACCTCGGTAAGGCCTGCCATCTTGAAGCCGTGCTTTTCAAACTCTGCAAGGGTCGAAATAAGACCCGAGAAGGTGCTTGAAATCGTGAATTCGTAAATGTCGTTTTCTTTAAGGCAGGTTGCTATCTCTTCGATTTCATTTTCCCAAATGCAATCCGCAAAGTCGATGCTCTGGTTGTCGGCATCAATGCTTTTTCTGTATGCCCAAAATGCTGTTGGGTTAATGCCTGCGGTGCGAAGGTCTGCATTTTCTGCAATTGCCTTCTCGAATGCTTCAATCTTTTTCATTTTGTGTTACCTCCGTGTTCCTTTCGGTATACACATATTAACTCTAAACACCTGTAATAGCCAGTTATATTCTCGCATAATGTACACAATCTTTGAGGGGTGAAATTGTGTACATTTCGGAGTCAGTTTTCGGCTTTGGTGATTGAGTAATCGACAGCATCTTTAAGAACTTGAGGGTCGAAGCCTGCCGTTTTGTAGCCTTGCAGAATGGTGTTATAGTAGTACGCACTCGGCATACCGCAGGGGTAGAGGTCGTTCATTATGTAAACCATAGCCTTGACAGTTTTCTTCTCAAACTTCACCTTGACGGTTTCTTTGCGGTAAAGGCGAGGGAAGCCTTCATAAAGGTCGAGGGCTTTTTCGTCTGCCGGGGTAATGCTCCAAAGCAAGACGGGTACGGATGAGCCTTCACAAGGCTCGACAGTCGCCACAGAATTTGCGTGTCTGCCCTTGAAGAGCAATCGGTAGTCCGTAAGCACGGCTGGACCGAGAACCTTCGCCGTGGGGCAACGTTGTGCCATCTGGTAGCGATTAAGGTTTGAGCCGTAAGCAAGATAAATTGTTCTGTTCATATTCTTTTCCTCCTTTGAGGGGTTCGCCCCCCTTCTACCACCTTAAGACCGCCGAAGCGGTCGGTGGGGTATGTTTCTCTTATGCACCGAATCTCCAAGCCGCCGAGCCTGAAAGGTGCTTGGTGAGGTGTTCTCTGCAATTTTTGAACTCGTCACCGATGAAACCGATGCGGTTGAGGTAGGTTCTCATTGCGAACTTTTCGTTTTCAACCTGGGGTTTCTTGGTGCTTGCACATTTCTGTGTCAAGGCTTGTTCGTTGAGGGCAAGGGCGAGAACTATGTAGCTTCTGATTTCACCGGCATGGAGGGTACTGTTGAAGCCTCGAAGTTCAACTGTGCGGTGTCCGTGGAAAAAACTGTGGAGGTTCAGGAAATGGTATCGTGAGCCGTGGTAGTGCTTTGTTCTGCTTTCGCCGTAGCCCTCGTACCAAATGTCCTCGATTTTGTCAAAGGTGGTCGGCTTTGAGCGGTTCATTTTTGCTACCAGGGTTTCATCCATTTTCTTGCAAAATCTTGCTCTCTCCGCTTTGATTTGGAGTGCCTTGTAAAGAAGGTCGTTCTTGCTTGCGATGATGTTTATGAAGTTGCGGATGCTTCTCGGGGTGTGGTTTGAGCCGTCAAGGTGAATGTGAATTCCGCAGGAACTGTTGGCGAAACCCCCTGCATTGCGGAGTGCTCTTATCAACCCCTGAAGCGTTCCGATGTCCTCTTCGTAGGTAAGGATGGGGCTTACAAGCTCAACGCTGTAGTTCTTGTCGGCGTAAACTTTACTTCCGTTTTCCTTCTTCTGCGTGGTTATGCTTGCATCGCTCATAAACTTCCATTTGCGTCCGTCTGCGGTTGTTACTGCGTATGTTTCGTAGTAGGTGCCTTCGTAGGTTCTTGTGCCACCGAGGAACTCTGCCGCAACCTCAGAAGCCTTGTTTCTCGTAATGCCTGTGAACTCGATTTCAATACCGAACTTTGTGTTTTTCATTTGTGTATCCTCCGTGGTGTTTTCCTTTTGGTATACACATATTAACTCTAAAGTGTAGTATTATCCAGTTATATTTGAGCATAAACTACACAATGTTTTAGGAGCAAAATTGTGTAGTTTATGCCTCTCCCGTAAGGATGAAATTCACATAGGAATTGGGCTGTTCTTCAATGTAGCAAACAAGCTCGTAGTAGCCTTTTTCATAGGCGATACGCTGAACGGTGTACCCATCAAACATATTGGTAACACCGCTGTTACGGATGTCGAGGATTTGCTCTCGAATCTTGTCTGTCATTATTATGATTTTGGAAGTTGAGAATACTTCGGTATAGTGTGCAAGCAAAGGTTTTGAGAGGGAAGTGAGATTACCGTTATCATCTTGACCGGCAATATAGAATACCCCGCATAGGATGTCGTTCTTGAATCTTCGGTTAGGTTCGAGGGGGATTAGTTTGCCTTCTTCATTACAAAGAATACAGGCGTTTTCATCAAGGTGAATAATCTCAATTAAGCCGACATAATCTGCACCGATAGAAACTGCTTCTTGCAATGATCTAAGGTTGTTATCCAGTGTAACAACCTCAGGCGGCATCTTTGGGGTGATTTTTAGCACTCTAATTTTGTGTTGCTTCATGTTAACACCTCTATTCATTTACCTTTTCGCAGACATCTTCGCCGTATGCAACGGAAAGGGAACTGCCGGTGTCCCATCTTACCATGATGCTACCCATGTCATCGACTCCGCGAACCGTACCCAAAGTACCGACAGGCGGAGCCTGAAAGTCATCCATATGCACAAGTCTTACACGTGTGCCTTCGGGGTAATTCTCACGGAGCATTTCAATAATTCGCTTGGAAGGAATGTACATATTAGCCTACCACCTTTTCTGCAGGATTCTTGAATGCGGAACTGCCGGTGAGGTTGCGGAGCAGAATTTTTCTCTCTGCTTTGAACTCGTCACCGATGAAGCCGAGGCGGAGCAGGAAACAGCGGAATGCGTATTTCTCATTGTCCACTTCCTTTTCCTTTGCGTTGATGCGTTTCTGTGTTTTCGCCATCTTGCAGAGTGCGGAAATGAAATGCGAGTAGGCTTTGACCTCTTCGGGGGTGGGGTCAGTGGGCAGCCAATTGAACTTCAGGGCATCGCCCTCAAGGTCAACGTTTGCTATACCGAGGTTGAAAGCTTTGCAGATGAGGTTGCTTTTCGCTTCGACAAGGTCCAAGAGGTTCTTGAGCGAGGTTTCGGTGAACTCTGCCATCGGGATGCTGATAACCACGCCTGTGGTATCTTCGGGTTCTGCTTCCTCATCGGTTGCACTTTGGTCGATGTCGAAGCCTTCATCGTAGATGTGTTCGAGGAGTCTTTCGATTACCTCGCTGTCGGCACTGCTGTCGAAGGTAAGGCTTCCGCTTTTGTCGATGGTGAAGTAGTCGATTTCGTATGCGAAACTCGGTGCGCCGAGGTATTTTGCTTCGCAGCCGAGCCACTTTGCAAGGGTAAGTACCAGGCGTTTTCTCTCTGCACCCTGTGCGTTGATTTTGATGGTTGTGTTTGTAGTTGTCATTGTAATGACCTCCTTTTGTTTTGGTAGTCACATATTAACTCTAAACGCCTGTAATAGCCAGTTATATTTGCGACATTTAAGGAGAAACTGTGGAGAATTACTCTGCGGTATTTTGTGTACTGTACACAATACCGGAGAGTACAAAATAAACGCACGGGAGAGCCACACCATTACCCCAAAGTTTGTATTCTGCAGAATCGGAATGCGGATGGGAGAGCCACTTGCGGATTTGCTTTTCGGTCTTGGGTTTACAGTTCGTGACCGATGCGTATGTGTCCCATACGTTTTTCCAAAAAGCAACATCCTCTTCGGTGGGGTCTTCTTCCTCAAGGGCATAACACCAAAGGTCGGGGAAACCTTGAAGTCTTGCACATTCGATGGGTGTAAGTCTGCGGACGGTGTATCCCGTGTCAACAACTCCGTTGTGGTAGCCGGGGCAGCTTCCGTTGACGAGAGTATTACCACAGTTTTCAAGACAGTACTGACCGACATCTCTTGTAGCTGATGGGTCGAAGCCATAAGGGGCTGCAACGGCACCGGGACCTTTGGCAACAATAGTGGGTTGCGTTTCTTCGGTAATCGTAGGCTTGAACTGTGCATTTTTGCCTTGATTAAAAGCATCTCTGCCGATGCCGTAAGAAGGCACGGTTACAATTGCGGGGTCTTTGTAATCCCTACTGAGTATGGTAGGTGCTTTGTCTTTCTGCGGAACGAAGTAATATCCCGTAGTCATCGAATACACGGCATGGCGGTCAACCGTATTAAGGGTATACATTACATCGGTTTCCTTGTAGCCGACTCCTTGGTGCGAGGGTCGACTTCCGTTACCCTCTATTGCAATTGTGACTCCTTTGGGAATACAGACCACGGCAATGCCACCTTGATTGCAAGCGGGGTTACCACCGTTTCCGTCAAGTGTTCTTGAAGTGTTTGCTTCGTAGATGCCGCTATGCGGATTGCCCGAAAGCATTGCATTGGATTTATCCGAGCTGATACCGAAAGGCTGAAGCACACAATTGAAATTGTCCTTGTCGGGCATTCGCTGACTTCCGCTTGCATTCTGCCTTGTGAGTGTGGGGCAGATTTGACTGCCGTCCCAACCGCAAGGTACGAATACGGTCTGGTCGTTGTTGCAGGCAAGTGTAGCGGATTTGTCTTCCTGAATAAGGGCACCCTTACCGCCACCTTCGCAACCACAGCGAATCTTCATAACAAGAGGTACATTGCCACCGCCGGTTCCCATACGAGAAGTGAGTGTTTGTACTTTGTTTTCTTCTGATACGGTAATACGGCTGTCGGCAGGATGGTTTTCCAAAGCAACCGCAGCCGGGACAACTCCGGCACGAAGAGTAGGTGAGGTTTCCTCTTCATAGCCGATGCCCCTTGTTTTTCCCGATTGCTCTGCGCAAAAGCCTGCGGCATCGAGTACACAAGGAGGATGATGTGCTTCTGCACGGAGTGTGCAGGTTACCTCTTCGGTGATATCCATGCGATTGCCGCCCTGGTCGTTGAGTACGACACCGTTGCGACCCGTGGACATACCGCAGTTGACACCGAGCGTAGCGGCTTTGTCCGCTACTGTGCCGTTGTATCCGTCAAGACCGAAGCCTGCCGTACAAGG
>JAZQHD010000032.1:0-6557 GCA_045540375.1 Ructibacterium sp.
GGAATACACACCCCATTGTCTGCGGAATAACTTTGCCAAGAGATGCCTGATGAACGGCATGGACATTTTCACGCTGAGCAAGATCCTGGGCCATTCCAGCGTAGAGGTCACAGAACAAGCCTATCTCGATCTGACAGACGAGGACATCAGCAAGCAGTACCACCGGGCCAGCCCCCTGAGTAATTTTTGAATGTTATTATTCAAGATTCATACAACTCTATAACAAGAAAGGTGTAAGATTCAAGCAAGAATCTTACACCTTTTTAACATCTTTTAATTAACTTTCATACAACGCTCCAACCTTCCGCAAGTACGCTCTGAAGTTATCCACAGCATCCTCTGGGTATACCAGTTTCGCTTCATCCCCGAACCCCAGCAGCCAACCATAGAATGCAGAACTAATTTCAATCTTTGCGGTAACGCTGAAAAGGTCTTCGTCCACCTTTGCATACTGAACGTACTTCGTGCCGAAGCGGTCAACCACCGCATCCAGGAGGACATTTGAAAAGTGCATTTCAACCAGCTTCAGGTCACCACGCACCATGGAGAACACCCGGTTCGCATAGGATTTCACATCCATTTGGCCGAACGCTTCATCACCATCTCTTGGTTCCCCGGTGAAACGAATATCCTTTATCCGGTCAACACGGTAGGTACGCATCTCCTGTGCGTAGTCAGCGTAAGCAACCAGGTAATAATTGCCGTCATTGATAAGCAGCTGGAAGGGGCTGACCTTGTACCGGGAACCGGCCCGGCGTTCCACCTGTTTGCTCATATCGCTGATCGAACGCCTCATGTATTTGAAGGTAATCTTCTCCGGCGTGTGCGGCTGGCCGTCCAGGTGCTTGCTCATAGCTTCGTTGATGGCGGCGATGTTATTCAGCACGCTCTGATTATCTGTCTTTACACGGTCTGTCAGGAATGCATTGTGTTTGATCTTCTGTGCCTGTTCCTCACTGACAAAATCGCAGACAACATTCACCAGCCTTTTGGCCTTTGTTTCCGTAATAGATTTACAGGCATACACGCACTCAGCCAACAGACGGATATCGTTCACATCGAACTTGCGTTGCCGGACATAGAAGCCCTTCTTCGATCTGTCATAGAGGACGGTCTTCAGTTCCGCAATCTCTTCTTCGTCACCGGATTCAGCGGCTTCGGCTATCATCATATCCGCCTCGTCCAATTCAATGTCCTCTTGGAGCATAAGCATTACACGGTTAATATCCTCAATGTCCTTGTAGATGGAACGGCGTTCTGCATGGATACCGCAGGTTTCCAGATAGCCGATGATGTCATAGGCCGTCCGGGTGTTGTTTTCATCGGAGTATTTCAGGAGGTATTGCAACACAAGATAAGGTTTCAGCTTTTGATCTTTCTGCTTGCCCTGTCTGGCAACAACCCGGCCTTCCAACAGGCGGTCAGCTTTACGGGTAACCTTTTTGTATTTTGGTTTCTTCTCCATAGTGGCAACCCCTTTGAAAGTGCATTTTAAATATAATATCATACTGTTCAGGAAAAACAATCTATTTTCCGACACTGAACCTTGATTAAATCGACAAAAACAGTTATAATATTTTATTATTCTGCAAAATGCGATAAAAAGAGGTGAAACCATGGCTGTACAACTCAAAGAAACGCGAATAAAGCCGTTCTTGCGTTGGGCTGGTGGCAAATCATGGTTTATCGACCATTTAGACGATCTACTTGCAGGCCAGAATTTCACAAACTATTATGAGCCGTTCCTTGGCGGTGGCTCCATTTTCTTCTCGATTGATGTCACTGATGCTGTTGCAACCTTATCGGATGCCAACAAAGAACTGATTGATACATATATCGCTATCAGAGATAATGTTGAAGAGGTAATCCAGTATTTCGCAACATACGAAAACACCTCTGATTTTTATTATAAGTTACGAGAAAAAGAACCCACGGATCCGTTTGAAAGGGCCGCTCGGTTTATCTATCTGAATCATACCTCGTACAATGGTTTGTATCGTGTTAATAGGAAAGGAAAATATAATGTTCCTTTTGGAAACAGAAAAAGTGATACCATCGATGTTGAAGAGATCCGAAAAGCAAGCCAAGCCCTCGCCGGAGCAAATCTTATTTCAGGCGATTTCGAGAATAGGGGTGATTTGATTCAGGAGGGAACCCTGGTGTTCCTGGATCCCCCTTACACAGTGTCGCATAACGATAATGGCTTTATCCAGTATAATCAAAGCATTTTTTCTATCGAAGATCAAGAGCGATTAGCACAATATATTCAGTTCATAATGGAGCGAGGAGCATACTTTATCCTCACAAACGCTGCCCACAATGCAATCCGAGATATCTTTGCTGATTGTGGTCACTCTATGTTGGTAGAGCGACAGAGCTTGATCGGTGGAAAAAAGGCCAAACGAGGACTGACCTCTGAGTTGGTTTTCACAAACATAGAACATCTTGAGAGGTGACAACATGGCTACCAATTGGGAAAAATTAGTATCTGGCAACGAACTAAAAAAAGCAAAGGCACTTCGCAACAAAACCTTTATTACCAAAAAGGATTGGCGTGTTGCTCTTCCCGAACTGGAAGCCCAGGGTTGGTCTTTTCTAAAAGACTATAAGGACATGAAATATGTCGCAGTCAAAAAAGACAAGCCTTTCCATGAGCAATTTGAAGATCGGGTGTGGCTTATGTTTGCAAATTTGGGGTTCACCACCATGAATGCAGACAATACCTTCAAAATGGCTTATGACTTTAAGAACCCTAACTTTACACAGCAAATTGATATTTTTGCAGCAGACGATGAGACTGTGATTATCGTTGAATGCAAAGCTGCTGAAACAGTCAAGGACGGCGAGTTCAAAAAGAAGATTGAAGCATACCATGGTCAAATGGATGGTCTTCGAGCAGAGGCAAGAAAGCAGTTTCCAAAGCGAAAGGTCAAGTTTATTTGGGCAGTTCACAATTACATTATGAGTCCTGCTGATATTGCTAAACTTGAGGAATGGGGCATAGCACTCTTTGACGACGCTATGGTTACATATTATACTGAATTGGTAAAGCATTTAGGTTCTGCTGCGAAGTATCAATTGCTCGGAAGTCTCTTTGCCAACCAAGAGATCAAAAATATGGATTGTAGAGTCCCTGCAATTCAAGGTACCATGGGAAAGCATACCTACTATTCTTTCTCTATTGAGCCTGAAAAACTCTTGAAGATAGGCTATGTTCTCCATCATAGCAAAGCCCATGATAGCATGATGCCAGCTTATCAGCGCATCATCAAAAAGAAGCGTTTGGGTGAGGTTCGTGAGTTTATTGATAAAGGTGGCTATTTCCCCAACTCTATCATCATTAGCATTGACACGAACGGTAGAAAGTTGAAATTCGAGCCCAGCGCAACCAAGGTCGAAGGATCTATCTCAAGGTTGGGTGTACTATATTTGCCTCAGCAGTATAAGTCTGCGTACATCATTGATGGTCAGCACAGATTGTATGGTTATTCTGATTCAAAGCACGCAAGCGACAATACTATCCCTGTCGTTGCTTTTGTCAATCTCGCCAAATCGGAACAAGTCCAGTTGTTCATGGACATCAATGAGCATCAAAAGGCTGTTCCCAAAACGCTTCGTGTTACGCTTGATGCTGACACCCTTTGGGTTTCGGATGATTACAACGAACGCAGAAAAGCCCTTAGATCTAAACTGGCTCAAATGCTCGGTGAACGAATCTCTTCTCCCCTCTATGGCCGTGTTGTAATCGGCGAGAATGAAAAATCCACTGTTCGCTGCATCACAATTGAAGCGCTTCAGGATGCGATGAAAAAGTGTAGATTCCTGACAACCTACGCAAAGAAGAATATCCCCGAAAGTCATGGCACTTTTGACACCGGTGACAACGAGAAAACCTGTGATTTGCTGTATCCATTCTTGGAAGAGTGCTTCAGATATATCAAGCAAGCACTTCCTGAAGAATGGGAAAAAGGTAACTCTGACAAGGGCATCTTAACCATCAATCGTGGTGTTCATGGACTGCTTCGGGTGATTGATGATATTGTTGTAATGCTTGTCAACGAGGGGAAGATCCACCCCACTACAGATAAAACCAAAGACATGGTTTTGGAAGTTGCCTATTATCTTGAACCTCTGGTACACTTCATCAAAACTATTTCCGAGGATACTCGTGCCGAAATGCGAGGCAAGCTTGGAACTGGTGCCGATACAAAGTATTGGAGAATCTTCCAGAAAGCAATCGCTGATAAGTATCCTGAATTTGCTCCTGAAGGCTTGAGTGATTGGATTCAGAACGAAGCTAAGTCTTACAATGACGATGCGTTCCAAATCTGTGACGAACTGCAAATTTACGCAAAACAAATTGTTGCTGAAAAGCTGTATGAAAAGTATGGCAACAAATGGTTTAATGCGGCGCTTCCTAAAAAGACAGTGTTGCGTTTGCAAAATGAGGCAACTGAAATCAACTATGATAATGCCGAAAAAGGATTGGATCTCCCTGATGTCGAGCCGTGGGATTGCGCAACTCTGGATGATGTCCAGGAGGTTGTTGTTTATGGCGGCAACTGGCAGAATATTTTCAAAGAACTGCTTGCAGATCCAACGATTCCCAAAGGCGACTACAAGGTTCGCACAGCTTGGATGAACAAAGTTTGTATTTTGAGCAAAAAGAATCGAAAGGTCTATAGCGTTAGCAAGGCTGATTATGATTGGCTCAAAGAACTTCATGCAGCGATTATACCCACAGAGTAAAAACAGGGAGCATCACGCTCCCTGTTTTCTATGCTTCCAAAAGCTCAATGTACTTGTAAACCGTTGTCCGGCTCAGGTCGCAGACCCTTGCCAGTTCCGTCACATTCAGCTGCCCCTTCTTATAGGCCGGGTAGTGCCGGAGGAAGGTTGCCGGGATGTTGTCAGCGGTTACTTGCGGCCGCCCGATACGGACACCCTTAGCGGCGGCGTTTGCCATGCCGGAGCGAACTCTGGCCCGGATCATAGCAAGCTCCAGCTGACTGAACACGCCCGCCATCTGCAAGAATGCTTCGCTCATAGGGTCGGCCTGTCCCTCCCGGCAATCCAGTGTAATTGATCCCACAATCACCAGCCGCAGCCGCTTTTCCCGGATTAGTTCTATGATCTCGCATAGCTGCTGGGTGGAGCGGGCAAGGCGAGACACTTCCAGAACGGTGATGGTGTCCCCTGCCTCCGCTTCTGCAAACATGGTCTGCTGTTGGCTCTTCACCTTGGCATCCCCATGTTCATACTCCATATAGACCACATCGGCCCCGGCTTCTTTTAGTTCCCGCACCTGACGATTGATGTCCTGTTTGCCCTCGTTGGTGGAGCATCGGCTGTACCCACGGTTCATATGCTCCCCTCCAATACATCTATCATCATTCTTGCACCCATGCGGAAACCCTCGATGAAGTTGTCACAGGATTCTGTGCAACCCGCCGCCATGGAAGCCTCTGCGTACTCCCGGAAGACTTGATAATCTTCCGCAGACAGGTGGGCTTTCAGCGTATCATCACATCGCTCCATGGTCTGCATGGCCTTAGCATATTCCTTCTTCGGATGGTATCGCCCCTCTCCGGGGGCGATATTTCCATTCCAGAACTCTTCGAGAAACAGCATTGCCGATCCCTCCTTACCCTACCAGTTGCAGCTGCTCATTGCAGTCCAGACAAGCCACATTGACCACTTTTGTAGCCCGGACACTCATACCGCAACAAGGACACATATACTTGCGGCTGCTGCTCGTCCGGGGAGGCAGACCGGCAACCGTGGGAGTGCCGCTGTGGGTTCCGGTTCCGGTGATCTGGAAGCCGCTGAACTCATTCCGGTTCAAGAGAATATCCGTCAGGTCATACTTCAGAATCACTTCCAGAAGCGCATCGCTGGGACTGGTGATCGTCCAGCCGTATTTGTCATGGTGATCCACAATCAGGCCGTGGGCTTCAGCTGCATCCCGGAACTTGCGGTTGTGGTAGGTGTTGCCCCGGCTGCAATCCTGAATGCCGTTGATGTGGTTGTAATAGTGAACCATCTCATGCAGCAGCGTTGCGGCTACCTCTTCGATGGGCCGGGCCAGCGTTCCGGCTCCGATGTTGATCTCATGGGTGCCGCCGACCTTGGATACCCAGGTATCTTCCCGGAGGGAGAAGTGGCCGTAAGCCTTGGGGGTGGACTGGATGGTGATGGTGGGTCTTGAAAGTGCATTTTCAAAGAACTCAGCGTTCAGCAGGTCGAACACCTTATTCAGATAGCCCGCAACACGGTTGTAGCTGGTCAGTTGTTTCATTGGAATTTCCTCCTTGATTTTGGAGGGGCAGAGGCTTATAATAAGCATACCCCGGATTGACTTGACGGTTTTTCTTGGGCTGCCCCTGTCAGAGTTGCCGCTCTGACAAGGGCTTTTCTATTAGTTGATGGAGAAGCGGCGGCTGGCGGTCTGCTTGATGAAGCTCTTGTACACATCCGGCATAACCTTTTTGAATGCGGTGCTGTCGAACCTCTGGCTCAGAACGGAAGTCCAGCGAACGATGTACTGTCCGGCCTCC
>JAZQHD010000033.1:0-11051 GCA_045540375.1 Ructibacterium sp.
TAATTTTAGTACAAAGCCCTGTTTTTACAGCGCCTTATACAAATAAAAGTGCCGATAACAGGCGGAAAAGCACAAAAAATTAAGGTTGATTCGTTTTGAATAAACCTTAATTAGTATTGTGGTTCACTTCTAATTTTGATACAAAAAATCCCCCTCAACAAGAGGGGGGTCATTTTTGCCCATTTTGGGGTTAAGGGGGGTCAAAATCGCCTGTTTTTGGGGTAAGGGGGGTCAAAGGCTCGATTTTCAAAAAATTCTAACTCTCACAAAAGTAGAAAAATTGCTTTTTATTCGTTGCCCGCCGACACGCCCCTTTTATTGCCCCTTACAGCCCTTTTTGCTTTGGGCGGGGATAGTTTCTCCCTTGCCTCAATTCTCGCAACACGTCGGCTTTGTGGGGGCAACACGGCAAAGATAAATACTACACATTATTGTCTTTCTGATCTCGACCTTTGTGCCGTTCCTTGATAATCATCAAGATGAGGGCAAGGTCGATTTTTTGTTCCGGGGAGAGTTCTTTCCATCGTTCCTCAAAGTCGGCAACAATCTGTTCAGGGGGTTTATCTGTGCTATCATAGTTCTGAAGAAAGATGCCAAGCTCCTCTAACACTTTTGCGTCAAAGTCATCCATTCCCGTTACCTCCTTTCGTGGTTGTACCAGGGACCGAAACGATGTCCCCAATATCGCAATCGAAGGTGTGACAAATCTTGATGAGAGTTTCAAACTTTACAGGCTCACCACGACCCATCTTGGTTATCGTTGCAGCGGAAACCCCAAGGAGGTCACGAAGCTGTGATTTTGTCATTCCCTTGTCAATAAGGAGTTTCCACAGTTTTTTGTAAGATAAGAGTCCGTCCGGCTCGTCCAAGCTGACAAGGTTAGCGTGGCTACCATCGATGGCTATGAGTCCCATACCATTTTGAGCGAGGTGTTCACGGAACTCGTGGATTTTGTCCATCGTACAGCAAAGCCGATAGATTGAGGTCACAACGATAACACGAGCATCGGCGCTCCTTGCTTGTCGAGCAATCTCTTCAAGGCTTGGGTTCTCCGTGAGCAGATAACCGAGGTGTGATTCACCAACCAGGTCGAGTTTGTTCTTTTTTGCGAACCCGCCGATTTCGGTTTTCTGTCGCAGGGTATCTTGGCTGCCGAGCCGTGTAGGCTCAACGACTTGCAGTATCATCCAGGCTTTCGGCATTGCTTACACCTCCCGTCTTTGGGCGACTTCGGTTTTGAACTTGATATTGTTTTCCCGAAGTTCCTCGAAGGTGACGGGCATAAAACCATTGACGTCAACCCCGGCATTGAACATAATTTCCGAGCGTTCAATCAAAGGCCAATATTCCATATCGGTGTTGCCGTGGATATGACCGAAAATCATATACCCGTTCCTTCTCATATGCGGGAAGCTCATCATTGGGTAATGACAGAGGCTTATGTTGTGCTGCCCGTCCGAGGTGTGTAGTAGATCGTTCACGCTCACGAACCATTTTGAAAGGTCGCACTTCTTAATCCATGTTTTGTCGTGGTTTCCCAAAAGAAGATGCTTCTTTCCCTTGAGCCTGGAAAGATACTCTTCGGGTGGCTTGTGAATGCGGAACATCATATCGCCAAGAATGTAAATGGTATCATTGTTGGTGACACGGCTGTTCCAGTTTTGGATGAGGGTTTCATCCATCTCCTCAATCGAGCCGAAAGGACGATTGCAGAGCTTGATAGCGTTTTCGTGACCCAGGTGTAGGTCACTTGTAAAATAAATCATTCTTCGTTCTCCTCATAGAAGCAAGAGAACCGAAACAGCTCCGCCAGGCTTCGTGCAGTCTTTGCCAAACGAAGGCACACGTCCTTTAACCCCTCCGCATCCAACGACTCAAGGTAGCTGTTTTGTTCATCGGCAGAAAGATCGGTGAAACACCTCTCACATTCTTTACCGTCTCTTTCAACAACTACATAAACATTGTCGAGTCCTCTTGGCTCGGGGATGTTATTGTTCTGTTCCGTTATACTCATTTGCTCCGTACCTTTCTGCATCCACAGGATAGTAGTAGAGACGAATTTCGCTTAACTTCACATATTCGATGCCACATTCGAGGTTGATACCTTCAGCGTAGTCCTCTGCCACAACGGCAAAGCCGAGCAGATAGTCATTGTCCGGCAGCCGTGTTACTTCACGGAGGATACCAGTGTTCATATGAGTATCCTCGTAAACGGACTCATCGATATATTTTTCTTCCTGCTCACGGGGAGTGAACATTCTTCGATAAATAAGGTATCGAAGTATCTGCCCCTCGTAGGCTTTTGCGAAATCCTCAAAACTCCCGTGGAAGCGTATCAGATTTTGATTGTCCATTTCACCCTCCATATTTTTCCTTGTACCATTCTTCCTTCTTTCTAAACTCGGCGCGAATGTCGCTGACATCGTATTCGGAGTATTGTTCCGCAGCGTCAACAAACTCTAAAATAAGAGACCCGCCGATGCAATGGTTGTAACCCTCGTACCACTCAAAGCCGGATTCAGCTACCGTAGGAGTTATGGGTTTGTCATAGGAAATGAAGAGGGTGTCGTATTTCCATAGATGGTTAAATGTATAGTTGGGTTTGTATAAAAGATGCTTTACACCCTTTGCGGACATAAAGCCGTGTCTCTTATACATATAGCCGTACACATACCAAGGTGGCAGATCTGACGGGAATATTTTTGTCGGGTATCTGCCGTAGGACAGTAAATGCCCATCGGGGTCAGAATTTCCTTCTTGAAACTTCCGCCCCAAGGGGTCGAGCATATATAGCGTTGATGTGATTCGCTTTTTGCGGTTCTGTCCGTAGTCCAGTTCGAGCAGCTTGTAAATGCTGTTTTTGGTGGTGACAATATGTGTGGCTGTTTGAGGGTCAAAGGTATGCCCCTTAACCTTTGTGGAGTGGATGCGTGAGCCAATACCGCTTATGTAATAAATCCACATCCGCTGACCGATTTGAATTTCTGGAACGAAACCAAGAAAACCCGTGATGCCATCATAAAGTGTGCCTGGACCGTCCTGGTTTGTTCCGTCAAGTGTCGTTACCGATATAACTCTTACGTTCATAACCATTCTCCCTTCAGCCATCACCGAATATGTCGTTACAGAATCCAGTATAGTCCGTATCAAGAACTCCCTGGAACTGCTCATAGTCAGCTTTGGCTTCTTTTAGTGTCTTAAAGACCTTATCCTCAACGGCAAGGCGATTATAGATGTATGGTTTGACTCTTTCAAGCATATGCGGAAATCCCCAAAAGGCACCGCCAATAGGATGCCAGTCTTCCTTATCCGTGCTATACTGCAAATCGGTAATAGTTGCTCTCATTACTCGCACATATTTACGTTGGTAACCGAACCACAAATGCTGAACTTCCGCTTTTGAAAATCGCATATAGTACGGCCAACGCCAGGTGTTCAAGTGTTCCCATTCCTTTGCATTTGCGGTGTACGCTGCCGAAGCTATCAAACGGACTGGCTCAAGCAACGGCACTTGCTGATATGCAACGCTGTGGGTTACGTCTTTCTGACCTTGCTGATATGAGATGAAGGCATCCTGCATTTCTTGAAAGCTATCCTTGTACCGCTCGGACTCACGAAGGGTGCGAAGCAGATCCGCTATTTCGGTCATCGTTCCATAGTAGGCTTTACTAAAGCTCGTAAAGGATGCTGCCGAATAGTCATCCAAAAGTAAACGGTAATACTGGTCGGATTTCAAGATTAGTCCTCCCTTACGACACTTTCCAAGCAAACCATAAGGAAGTGCATTTTGTCGATATGTTTGTCGATATGCCAATGCCCACAATACCAACGGGTATAATCCAAGCGGTCTTCGATAGTGTCGAGCCACTTTTCGGTGCTTTGGTCGACTAATGCTTGATTCAATCCGGGCAGGAATGCCTCTGTGGGGATGTACTTGAAAGGACAAGTGTGAGATAATACGTGGTCAACCTTCCAACCGACCCTTTCCAGGTTCTTTTCAACCCTGGCTTTGATAGTATCGGAGGGTTGCTCATCATCGAACCAGGCAAGGCCTCGGTTTAGTCGATAGAATTTATCAACCGAGTAGGCTCCACCGATGGCTATTGATTTGTAGCCATCAAGGTCGTATATCTCACCGTCTTTTGCGAACATCAAATTTGGGTAATCATCCTCTACATATACAATGCCGCCGTTCCATTCCTTTTCCTTATAGGTAGGAATAGTAGCCGGACGCATTTCGTGATTGCCGTGGATGCAGAGAATTTTTACACCTCTGTCATTGAGGCGGTACTTGGCTCGTTTATCACCCTTGGAATTGCCGTAGTAATTGAGTCCGGCATCGCCCAGGACAACGATAGTATCATCACCCGTCATTTCAAACTGACGGATGAAATTCAACAGCGGGAGGATGTTCCCGTGAATATCACCTGTATAGTAAACCATAACATTTTCATCTCCTTTCACTTAATTTTACTAATGCCCAAGAATATAGCAAGGGGTTTAGCGAATTCATAACTGTTATGAATTCACGGGCATCCTCTGTACCGCAAAAAAGTACGGCACAGAGGCGAGGTCACTTTGCCCGTAGGTAAAAATAAAGACCTCTGGGGTATTCACAACGGCGACTTTTAGTAGTAATATTCACTATGGTCATCGTTGCGAATCATCCACTCGTTTTCACGAAGACTGTTCTTGACCGCAATAGCAACTTCAAAAAGTATCCGCTTTTCGCAGCTATTACAATCTGAGAGCAGTTCGGCAAGCTCCGCAGAATACTCGACCCGGTCATTGACCTGGTTGCCATTGAGGAGTTGGTCGACCGTGACACCGAGGACATTTGCAATGCGAACCAGGCTTTCCAGGCTGGCCTTCTTTATGGAGGTCTCAATATGGCTTATGTAGGAAACAGACATATTGGTGTACTCCGCAAGGTCAGCCTGGGACATTTTTCGCATTTTGCGTATCTCTTGGATACGTCTGCCGATGCGTGGATAATTAATCCGTAGCATTGTATATCACCTCCTATCGTGGGCATATTAGCTGACATATTACCCACGATAAAGGTACATATCCAGTCATTTCTCGATACTGTCCGATAAAAGTTTGATAACTTTTCACGGGGGCAAAACTACACCGAGAAATCAGCGTCTTTGTCCGCAAAAGATGGCGAATTTATAACAAATTACAGAAATATTTTTGATTTTAATGACCACGGGGATACAACTATCCCTGTGGTTATTTTTCTTTTTGCTTGTACTGCGGTAAACTGAATACCAGATTCTATTATGGAGTGTTGCCAATGATAAACAGAAAGAACCGCCCTTCTGTCGCAGAGCAGAAGGCAAAAATACGAGAGCGTTATCGAGGAATGGATACCGACAATATGGAGGTCATCCCAGCTCGAAAAGCGCCGGACTTCTATGACGAAGAACCCAAGCGGGTGGCTGTGTATGTTCGTGTTTCAACTGACGATCCAAGACAGACCACCTCTTTTGAAATTCAGAAGAACTACTACGAGGATTTGGTCGAAAAGCACGAGCTTTGGACTCTGGTCGATATTTATGCTGATGAGGGTATCTCCGGCACATCTTTGCAGCACCGAGATGCTTTCAACCAGATGATTGCCGACTGCCGAGCCGGAAAAATTGACCTAATAATCACGAAAAGCGTGTCCCGTTTTGCGAGAAATATCCTTGATTGTATCGGTATGGTTCGTGACCTTTCAGCGTTGAACCCGCCGGTCGGTGTATTCTTTGAGACCGAGCATATTTTCACCCTCAAGGATGATACCGAGATGAGTCTTTCGTTCCAGGCAACGATGGCGCAGGAAGAGTCCCACACAAAGAGCCGTATTATGAACACCTCTATTGAAATGCGTTTCAGCCACGGTATCTTGCTAACCCCGGAGTTGTTCGGGTATAAGCACGATGAGGAAGGTAACCTTACCATCAATGAGGAACAAGCACCGATAGTTCGACTCGTGTTCTTTATGTATTTATATGGCTACACTTGCCAACAGATTGCAAACACCTTGACCAAACTCGGCATCAAAACGATGCGAGGTAAAGAGGAATGGTCAGCGGGTACTGTTTTGGGCATCCTCCGAAATGAAAGACATTGTGGCGAGGTTTTGACACGAAAGACCTACACCCCAAATTACCTCAATCACAAAGCAAAAAAGAATATGGGCGACCGAACCCAACATAGATGGCGTGACCACCACGAACCGATTATCTCCCGTGATGATTTCATAGCGGTTCAGCACCTCATCAACAATGCTAAATACGGTAACAAGGGCATTCTGCCGGAACTCCACGTTGTTCCAGATGGTGCCCTAAAAGGCTTTGTTTCGATAAATCCTCGGTGGTCTGGCTTTAAAGCTGAAGATTACCTTCTTGCATCGCAAAGTGTTCTCCCCGAGGCTGATGAGGAAGTGGAACTTGAAGAAGCTCCTATTCAAATTACAGCAAACACCGGGGATTTCGATTTGAGAGGCTTTGAGATTGCAAGATCGCAGTTTTTTGACACACAAGACAAGCTCTGTGTTACTTTTTCTGACTCCACCATCTTGTTTAGTACGGCTTGCATTCGCAAATTTAAAAATGCACAGTACATAGAAATGCTGATACACCCATCGGAGCATTTGTTGGCTATTCGAGTTTGCGACCAAAAGCACCGAAACGCAATGAAATGGGCAAAGCTAACAAACGATGGAGAGTACATCCCCCGTGGAATCAGCGGTGCTGCTTTCCTTGGAACTTTGTATCAGCTTTTCGATTGGGATAAGTCATTCAAATACCGCATACGTGGTATCCGCAGACAAAAGGATGATGCTGCGATACTTGTTTTCGACCTCAAGGAAACGGAACTCTTTGTTCCAAAGGACACCGTTGAGGCTGAAACCGAGAACGAGGCAACACCTATCAAACATGGTAGAACAGTTGTCGCATACCCCTCGGCTTGGGCAGATAATTTCGGTAGCAACTATTACATACACGCCCAGGCAAGTGAGATGGCGGCTTTTGCTGGCGAAGACCGATGGCAAGGCGATGGTGAGATTCATCGCATTGCTGCTTTGCCGGACCTTAACGTTACGACCCAAGATGTAGCAGCGGCTCACATCAAAAAAATAATCAAAGATATTCAGGAGGACACGCAACATGGAGATGGAACATCGACTAACGATTGACCCGGTAGCGGCTGCTTTAGGTGGCCACACTCCCGATGAGGAAGCCGAAATCATAACAGATGAGGACTTTTCTTATGACGGATACCAAGTTGTGCGTGGTGAGTTCTTTGCCCATGTGCAGGAGCCGTCCATCACATTTAACAACTGCCGAGTCGCACTTAACACCGCTTGCATCCGCAAGCTGCCGACCGTAGAGTATGTGCAAATACTCGTAAACCCGGAAACGATGAAATTGGCTGTACGCCCTTGTAACGAGGATGATAAGGACTCGTTCCTTTGGTGTACCACCAAGAACGGCAAACGTAAACCGAAGCAGATAACCTGCCGTATGTTCTTTGCTAAAATCGTAAACCTTATGAACTGGAATCCCAACTATCGGTATAAGCTGTTGGGCAAAATCATACGCAGCGGTGACGAATACCTTGTGTTATTTGACCTAACCGCAACACAGACCTATCAGCGTACTCTAAAGGAAGATGGAAAAATCCGCACATCCAGAACCCCAACCTTCCCTGCAGAGTGGCAGGATCAGTTTGGATTGCCCGTTGAGGAACACCAGAAACTGCTGCAAGTGAACATATTTGATGGCTATACTGTCTTTGGGTTACAGGATAAAAAAACAACGGGTGAAGATGGCGTTGAGGCGGATGGTTCATCTTCGCCAGAAGGAGGACTACTATGACAGATAATTCATCTGCAACCATACTGGTTGATTTGTCAAAGGACCGTATCCGCATACATAAGAAAACACTTCACGCATTGGGAGACCCGGAGTGTATTTTGCTTATCGTCAACCCCGGAGAAAAGACTCTGGGGATTATACGTGGACAGTTGGACGATAAGGGCGTACATCGTGTTCGTTATGAGAAGTTGGCGCACGGTGTCTGTTACGAGCTATACAGCAAACCCCTGGTTCGTAAGCTCCGAGAGGTTTGCCCCGAATGGAAGGACGGATGCAGTTATCGCCTGAATGGTGAATTCATCCAGGGACAGAGCATCGCACACTTTAATATGAAAGATGCTGTTGCCATCAAGGGGAACCAGGTGATACAGCAATGAGTGACTTACAAGTGCATACATTAAAACTGAATTCTGAATTTCAATTCTTGGTACATCCTCATTCTTTGAGCGAGTCATTGGAGATTGAAAACACTATCCGAAACCAAGGGTGTACAGCTCACCTTAAGGTTTGGAACGGAACACTCCTTTATCATTACGAGCATTATGAGATTTGTACCCGATATAATATTCCTTTTCGTATTGAAAAACTGAAGGTTAAACACTACGAAGAAGCCGTGGCTTGGCTGTGCAAAAAGCAACTGGAACGCACCGATCTGCCGGAAGAAATGCGAAAGTACCTGGTTGGCAAACGTTACCTTATGGAAAAGGTACTCGGCGCTCACAAGTATGCAAACATCAAGCAAACCAACCGAAGGAAAGGTCGCAATCTTATCGTTACCGAGGAAAGCCGTCCCTACGATGAAACAGCAACCCAAACACGAGAACGACTCGGTGCTGAATACCATATGAGCCACGCTACCGTTAGAAAATACGGCATCTTTGCACAGAACATTGATGTTATCCGTGAGTCTTGCCCGGAGTTTGTTCGCCAGGTTTTGATTGGTAAGGTTCGCATAGCTCACGAGCATTTGGATGCAATTGTTCATCTGCCACCTTCAGAAATTAAAATAGCTACCGAGAGCTTCCTTTCCGATGACAGCGGAAAAAAGAGTTATTCCCACGCAAGAGAGATATTGAGTAAGAATAGCGTGTCGATTGAGACCAAGGCAACCAGGGGTCCTCGACCTTTGATTCCTGCATCACTACCATCAACAACAGGAGCGATAAAGAATATGCCGGAGTATGACCCGGACGCAGAAATATCGAGCCTTACATACACCGTCCCCTCGTGGGTAAGTTCAATCAACCGAGTTCGGAATGTGTCGGACTTAAGTAAAGTAAGCGGAATAGCAAAGTCCAGGCTCAAAAAGGAATTGATAAACCTTAAGGTCACCGTGGATATTATGCTGAACGCTATGAAGGAGTGATAACAATGGATGAAATGAAAACGATGGATGATTTGAGCTATTTCGTACCCGATGTAAAGTTTGAGCTGATACCGATAAAGAACCTGGTATCGAACCAGAACTATCAGCGTAACCTTTCGGTGTCGCACATCCAACGCACGGTCGATCACTTTGACCTGCACCAAATCAACCCAGTAAAGGTAAGCCGCCGTGAGGGCATCAACTATGTATTTAACGGTCAGCATACAATTGAGATTGTTGCAGCGGTGTCTGGTTCACGTGAGACCCCAGTCTGGTGTATGATTTACGATGATATGGACTACACGCTTGAGGCTGATATTTTTGCAAATCAGCAGAAGTTCGTAAAACCGCTCGTTCCATACGAAATCTTTATGGCAAACTTGGAGGCGGGCAACGATGAGCAGCTCATCATTAAAGACCTGGTTGAGTCATACAATTTGGTAATCGGTTCGACCAAAGGCCCAAGTGCGATCTGCGCCATATCTTCCTTGGAGTTTATTTATAACAAGTATGGATTCCACGTCCTTGACCGCACAATTCGTTTATGCGTTGCCACCTGGGAGGGTGAGGCAAACTCGCTGTCCTCTAATATGCTCAAGGGCATCGCAACACTCATCGTGGTGTATGGGGACAGACTCCGTGACGATCTGTTCAAGGAGAAGGTGGGTTATTTCTCCGCAAGAGATATTGGAAGAACCGCAAAGGAGCGTAAGGCAGGCTCACTCGGTTATGCCGAAGCAATGCTACTGGCTTATAATCGAAAGATGAAATATCCGCTGCCGTGGTCTGACCTATACACCAAGAAAGGTAGAAAACCGCGCCCCGATGATTTGGCTTTACTCGGCTTGGGAGACTCTGCTGTTGTCGATGATGACGATGATGACGGATTCATACAAGAAGGCTTTGATGATGACGAATAAGATTTTTGTCACAAAACACCCACTTATGTCGTTGTATATTATAGCGTAGTTCTAATGCTACTGGCTTGTCTTTTTCCAAAATATCTGCTATAATAGAAAAAATGATACTTTGAGGGTAGGAATATGACTGAAGCAGAAAAGCGAGTTCATAGGTGTTGTTTTACGGGACATCGACCTGAAAAATTGTCCGTGCCAGAGAGAATGGTTATCAAGGGATTAGAAACCGAAATCAAGAAAGCCATTGACGATGGACTGACTGTATTTATAACGGGTATGGCACCCGGTGCTGATACTTGGGCAGCGGAGATTATTCTTAAGCTCCGTGACAAGAAAAAACTACCCATCAAGCTCATTGCTGCATCACCCCACGAGGGTTTTGAAAAGCGGTTTGATGAGGCTTGGCAAAAGAAGTATCACGCTATCTTGGAGGCTGCCGACTTTGTTAAGTTCGTCTGTCCTCATTACCACAGAGGTTGCTACCAAGTTCGCAATGAGTGGATGGTTGACCATTCCGCTCGTGTTATTGCCGTTTGGAACGGACAGAAAAGCGGCACCAAGAACACCATAGACTATGCGAACAGAGTCGGTGTCCCCGTGGTAAATGTCTTATAACCCACCCATAGAACGAAAAAAGCTCGGAGGCTTTGGTGCTTCCGAGCCTTTATTTTTGTAGGGGTTTATGCTGTAATATCAAGGCCAATTCTGAAGTGAAATACCATTCTGCCATCAGCGTAAATGGTAACGGTGTCAATCACCAATGCCCACAACTTTTCATCAAAGGCAGTTGGGGGTTCATCGTATTCCATCAGTTCAAACATAAATGCTCCAAATGCATCGGCCTGGTCATTCCGGCGCTGTTTTTCTTCGTTCAATGCCGTGAGCTTCTTTTGTGCG
>JAZQHD010000034.1:0-14127 GCA_045540375.1 Ructibacterium sp.
GTTTATGATGCCGAGGGTAATATGCGTGACAGCGATACCGTGTATTGGGAAATTATCGACGCCCTCGGTAAAATGGAAAATGAAACCGAGCGTGATGCGATTGCAATGACCATTCTCGGTAAGTCTGCACAGGAACTGAACCCTCTCATCGAAGCCGGGGCGCAGCGAATGGCAGAACTCGGCGAGGAAGCCAAAGAAGCCGGATATGTGCTTGGGGACGATGCCCTTAACGCATACGGCGCTCTTGACGACCAATTACAATATCTTTCTGTTGGTGCTACGGCGGCTAAAAACGCCCTTGGCACCATTCTTTTGCCCGTGCTGACCGAACTTGCATCGGACGGTGTCGGACTTCTTGGTGAATTCACAAACGGCATCAATGCTGCCGAGGGTGACCTCGGTAAGATGGCTGACGTCATCGGTGAAATCATCCCAAAGGTAATCGATGTATTTATGGCGCATCTGCCGACTCTGCTTGACCTCATCGTTACGATGGTCACCTCCCTCGGTCAAGCGATTGTTGACAATCTGCCCATCATCGTGGATTCTGCAACACAGCTAATATTCACGATACTCGAAGCATTGATTTCCGCATTACCTCAAATTGCGGACGGAGCCTTACAGCTTGTACTCGCATTGGCTGACGGTATTATCGAGAACCTTCCGGCTCTTGTAAACACTGGGCTTCAAGTGATTCTCACACTTGTAAAAGGCATTACGAAGGCAATCCCAAAGTTGATCCCGGCAATCGTGAAAGCGGTAACCGAGCTTGTAAAGACCATCATCGATAATCTTCCTCTGTTCCTTGATGCCGCACTTCAGCTTATAACTGCACTTGCTCAGGGCATTTTGGATGCCATTCCGATTTTGCTTGAGGCACTTCCGCAATTGATACAATCGCTCCTCGATTTCATTATCGGTGCAATTCCGCAGATCATCGAAGCGGGCATACAGCTTATCACTTCGATTATCGGTGCTTTGCCTACGATTATTGAAACCATCGTGGCTGCGATTCCGCTTATCATCAACGGTATTCTGACGGCAGTCATTTCGGCGATTCCTCTCATCATCGATGCGGGTATCAAGCTCATCACTTCTTTGGTATCGGCTTTGCCCCAAATCATCGAAACGATCATCGCCGCGATTCCCGTTATTATCGACAGCATCCTTACGGCTGTTATCGGTGCGATACCGATGATTATCGACGCGGGTATCAGTTTGATCACGGCTCTCATCGGAGCTTTGCCCACAATCATAGAAACCATTGTGAACGCCATCCCGGTTATTATCAACGGTATCTTGGAAGCCCTCACCAATGCTATCCCCCTTCTTATCGAAGCGGGCATACATCTCATTACCTCTCTTGTGGCGGCTTTGCCTGAAATTGTACTGACGGTGGTGGAAGCCATCCCGGTTATCATTGAAGGTGTATTAAATGCCGTCATCGGGGCCGTTCCTCTCATCGTCAACGCGGGCATTACGCTGATTACATCGCTTATCGGCGCACTTCCCGAAATCATCTTTACCATCGTTCAAGCAATCCCGGAAATTATCGTAAGCGTTATCGACACCTTGCTCGGTATGATACCGATGATTATCGAGTGCGGAATTACGCTTCTGACGTCGCTGATTACCGAACTTCCGCAAATTATCATCGCCATCGTTGCGTGTTTGCCCGATCTTATTAATGGCATCATCAACGGTCTGCTCGGCAGCATCGACAAGTTCATCGAGGCAGGTGTTGACCTCTTTATGAGCCTCATCACCAACCTTCCTCAAATCATCATCGAGCTTGTAAAATCAATGCCCAAGATTATCTCTTCCCTTGTTAGCGCACTTCTCAACGGGCTTGGTTCGTTTGTTGACGTGGGCGCAAACCTTGTCAGAGGTCTGTGGGAAGGTATCCAGGGACTTGCCGGATGGATTTGGGATAAGGTGTCCTCTTGGGCATCCGACCTTTGGGATGGAATCTGCGACTTCTTCGGCATTCATTCCCCCTCTCGAAAGATGGCGTGGATTGGCGATATGATGATGGAGGGTCTCGCAGGCGGTATTGATGAAACGGCAGGCGAAGCTATCGACTCCGCAACACATATGGCGAATGACCTCAACTCTGTATTTGACGATCTCTCCGCAGATCTGTCAACATCGCTCCCGAGCGATATTAACGTAAACGCACATTCCTCCATTGCGGACGGACTTGCGGGACAGAGTGGATTCGTTCTCCAACTCAACATTCAGAACTTCAACAACTATTCAAGCGAGGATATAACCGAACTCACGAATGAAATAATGGCAACCGCAGGTGCTTTCGCACAGAGGAAAGGAGTGGTGTTTGCGTGAATTTCTTTGAATACAACGGCATCCGCTCCTCCGATATGGGCGTGAAAATCAGCAGTAAGAACATCTTTTCTGCTCCTAAATACGACCTTGCGTTTCAGGCAATCCCCGGTCGTGACGGAGAGCTTATCTCTTCCAACAACCGCTTCCCGAACACCACGGTATCGTACACTTGCTTCATCCCCGCGAAAAGCATCCAAGAACTGTCGCAAAAGGTAACGGCGGTCAAGGCTTGGCTCTATGCCGAACCCGACCGCTACCACACCCTCTCGGACAGCTATGACACCGAGTTTTTCCGTAAGGCTGTGTTCAATAACAAACTGGACATTGCTGACCAGGTAAACAAGATCGGTGTCTTTACGGTAAACTTTAGTTGTCATCCAATGCGTTATTCCTACACCGGGCAAACGAAAACCACCTACTCGGCATCGGGCTTCGTCCTTACAAATCCCTATCCGTTCAATGCCAAACCGTATCTGAAATTGAACGGTCGCGGCGAAGGAACGCTGACGATACAGACACCTACGAACACCGCCATTTGGAAATTCTCCACGCTGAACGGCTATACCGAGTGCGACTCCGAACTGATGAACTTCTACCATGACTACACGCCTAAAAACGATACGGTCGAGGGTGAGGGCTTTCCGCTGCTTTACCCCGGTGAGAATACCATCACTTTTGACGGAGGCATTACAAGCGTTGAAGTCATACCAAGGTGGGTGATGATATGATTCCTGTACTTTACAAAGCGGATGCAACATCATTCACTTCCTTTGGCATCGGTACTCTTGCCGATACTATCTCATGCGAGGTCACCGAAGAAAGAAACGGTGCCTATGAGTGCGTATTGAAATACCCGATAACAGGCTCGTTTTATAAGGAAATTCGGAAAGAACGGCTGATCAAAGCAAAGCCCAATGATACGAGCAAGCCTCAAGCCTTCCGTATCTATCGAATTGCCAAACCCCTGAACGGTATTGTTACGATATACGCACAGCACCTTTCCTATGACCTCACGAATATTGCAACTCCGGCTTGGGACTCATCTCCCATTACGCCACAACTCGCAATCGAACACGTCTTTGATGCTGCCCTCACTCCCCACAACTTCACCTTCCAAACCGACTACACCCAAGCAAAAGCCTTCACGGTGGACAGACCGAAAAGCCTACGCTCGGTGCTTGGCGGTTCGGCGGGTTCTCTTATAAGCCTTTGGGGCGGTGAGTTTGAATGGGATAACTACAAGGTCATCCACCACCAAGGGCGCGGAATCAGCACAGGAGTTGTCATCGAGTACGGCAAGAACCTCACAAAGCTCGAACAGGACACGGATATCACCTCCGTTTATACGGATCTTCTGCCGTATGCGGTTATCTCCGATATGGACGGTAACGAAACCGTGGTCACCCTTTCAGAGCAGATACTCCCCATCACGGAAACCACCCTTGTGCAGCGAAAAACGCTCATCAAGGATTTCACCGACAGCTTTGGGATGGACGATGTTATCACCGAGGAAGCTCTCCGAGCCAAGGCAGAAAAATATATCGAAAACAACCCGCTCGGCACGGAATCACCGTCACTTACGATTTCCTTTGAACCGCTGTGGAAGCAACCTGAATACGCGGCGGTGCTTGAGCGAGTTTCCCTTTGCGACCGTTTGACCATTAAGCATACAGCTTTGGGGGTTCAAGCCACCGCCAAGGTAATCAAGACCGTTTACGATTCTCTCGCTGAAAAATACGTCTCCATTACCCTTGGTTCGGTTCGCAGCACTCTTGTTGACGCTGTTACAGACACACAAAGCACCATCCAAAATACTGCAAGTAAGGTTGACCGCCTTCCGTCTCTTATGGCTTCTGCCATTCAGAATGCAACGAACCTCATCACCGGGCAAAACGGTGGTTACGTTGTCTTACACACCGAGAGCGAGAACGGTCAGCCTTACGAGCTTTTGATTCTTGACGCACCCAACATTGCCGATGCCGTGAATGTATGGCGTTGGAATGTTGGTGGTCTTGGCTTTTCAAGTCACGGTTACAACGGTCCCTATGAAACGGCAATCACCGCTGACGGACAGATCGTCGCAACCTTTATCACCTCCGGCACATTGGTGGCAAACATCATCAAAGCCGGGGTTCTCTCATCGCAAGACGGCTCTTCCTATTGGAATTTGGAAACGGGCGAGGTCGTTCTGAAAGCCTATGCCACAACCGAAACCGTGGAAGAAACCAACAGCCGTATCGATGAAATAAACGAACAGAAGATGTACCGTCTTGTGATTTCTTCTTCCAACGGTAACATCTTCAAAAACGGCAATATCCAAACCACGCTGACGGCTACGGTGTTCTCCTGGGACGAAAACATCACCGACACCCTTGACCCAAACCAGTTTATATGGACGAGGGTTTCCGATGATGCCGAAGCCGATGCTTTGTGGAATGCCGCACACTATGGAGGAACGAAATCCATCGAAATCACCTCCGACGACGTCGATATAAGGGCTACGTTCTTCTGCGACCTTATCGACACTACCACAAGAAAAAGCCTTCTCGGCTAATTTTATGTAAAGGAGTTTTTATCATGAGCAAAGCACAAGGTCAGTTTACCATTATTGACTACAATGATGCCTTGACCCTCACGGGTTATATCGGCTCAAACCTGGCAAAGTCGCAGATGTTCAACCCCGATAACAACACCTACAATCCCGACTGGTCGAGTACCAACCTCGTCCTGACACCGAGCTTGTATGTTATCGGCACGACTACCGACCAAATCACCTCCGCAGCGGTTACCTCGGTCAAGTGGTATGTGGGCAGTTCTACCACCGCCCTTACCTCGTCCGGCAACTATGCCTTAAGTGGCACAAAGAGCCACATTTTGACCGTTAAGGGCAACGTGATGGCAGGTCTGCCCGGTATCGACTACCGCTGCGTTATTACCTACAAGGACGCATCCACGGGTCTTTCCCTCACGCATCCTCTTACCATCTCCTTCTCCCGCGTTGTGAACGGTGGTGGTATCGTTGACCTTCTTGTTACGACCCCTAACGGTAACGTATTCAAGAACACCGAAGTCGCAACTCTGACGGCAAAGGCAGAGCTTTGGAGAGGCTCAAACATCGACACCACCAACGTCACCTACAAGTGGGCGATCCAAGACCCCTCCGTCACCTCTTCTTCCTCTTCCGGCTATGATGCAGGTTTCGGTACAGGTTGGCGAAAACTCTCCGACACCACGGGCAAATACACGGGTACGACTACTGCAACCATTACCATTTATGCGGCAGCGGTTGACAGCTATGCAGTTTTCCGTTGTATCGCCACCGACTCCGACTCTGCTTCCAACACATACAACAGCACCTTCACCGATGTTGCGACCTTCATCGACAACTCCGACCCCATCCAGGTGGTTATCACCTCCACGGGCGGTGATGTCTTTAAGAACGGTCAAGGCTCGACTACACTCACCGCTGTTGTTTATCAGGCAGGTGCGGAGATCGATGCTGAAGGAAAAGGCACTTATACCTGGACCAAGTACAACAAAGACGGTGCTGTCGACACCTCTTGGGGTACAAGCGGAACGAAAACGGGCAAAACCCTCTCGGTTTCGACTTCCGACGTAACGACCAAAGCAACCTTTATGGTGGTCGTAACCATCTAAACCGAAAGGAGGGCTAACGATGCAGGCACAAGCCCAATATACCATTCATTCGCTCAATGATGTCATTGCCTCTACTACTGCGCCGTCAAGCCCTTATAAAGGTCAGTTGTGGGTGAATACAAGCTATTCACCCCCTCGGACTTTCGTTTATAACGGCTCGGCTTGGAAGGAACAAAACGGCACGGACACCCTACGTTCTAACATTAGTACCCTTACCACCAAATCCAATACGATGCAAAGTAACCTGGACGGTCTTACAAGCACCGTTTCTTTGGTTACCACTCGTGTTGAAACGGTGGAAAATGACCTTGAAGTTGTGGAAGAAAACATCCTCGATGTTGAGTCGAGTGTGTCCGAGCTTAAGCAGACGGCTTCAAGTATTGCATTAAGGGTTACAAAAAACGAGGAAAATATTTCTTCTTTGATCCTCACCCACGACAGCCTTGAAGCTCGTATTTCTGATGCAGAGGGTAACATCTCGATTCTGCAAGTAGACACGTCTATGATCGGAGCGAACCTTTCAACGGCTCAAGGCGATATCGTCTCTCTCAAAGCAGATGTAAGTGGTATCAAGACCCGTGTGTCGACAGCCGAAGGTGACATCTCAACCCTCGAACAGACAGCAACAAGCCTAACCACCCGTGTGAGCAGTTCCGAGGGAAAAATAACAACGCTGACATCTGACGTTAACGGACTGAAAACAAGGGTGAGCAATGCTGAAGGCGATATTTCGACCATTGAACAAGACCTTGACGGCATCACTGCAAGAGTCGAAACCAACGAAGGCGATATCTCCTCTTTGGAAACAAGCGTAAGCGGTATTACGACCCGTGTGTCCAATGCAGAGAAAAATGTCTCTTCCTTGCAGCAAACGGCTTCAAGTCTTACGACAAGAGTGTCAAATGCAGAAAAGGACATTTCTTCCCTTGAGCAAACGGCATCAAGTATCGCCACTCGTATCACAAATGCCGAGGGTGACATTTCCACGCTTACGCAAACGGTAGATGATATTTCAATTGAGGTATCAGATAACCGTGGAAACATCGCTTCTCTGACAACGAAGTACAACTCCATAAACTCTACGGTATCAACGCTTTCCGGCAAAGTTACCACGGTGGAACAGACCGTCAACGGTCTCAAAACAAGGGTTACCAATGCCGAAGGTGATATCTCCTCTTTGGAGCAGAGCGTTGACGGCATTGAGGCACGTGTGGAAGACAACGAAGGAAATATCGCCTCTCTACAGACAAGCGTTTCGTCCATCCGTTCCCGCGTCAGCACGGTCGAAGGTGATGTATCAACCATCGAACAGAATGTATCAAGCATTACTACTCGTATCACAAATGCCGAGGGTGACATTTCCTCGATTGAACAAGATCTCACGAGTATTACTACACGGCTTTCTTCTGCCGAGGGAAATATCACCACGCTCACCACATCCGTGAATGGGCTGAAAACGAGAGTCACCAACGCCGAAGGAGATATTTCCACTTTGGAGCAGACCACCGCATCCCTCTCCGCTACGGTAGCCACCAAAGCAGATAAGGAAGGTGGAGAGTCCTCCTCTTTCGGGTGGTCTCTTACCTCTACGGGCTTCTATCTGTATTCCAACGGAAGCACAGTAATGTCCGTTACAAGTTCAGGGCTGTCCGTCACGGGTGCTATAACGGCTACAAGCGGAACGCTCTCAAATCTTACCGTTACGGGGCGTTTGTATTTCGGCGGTAACAGCAGTTACTACATCGACCCTAACTACAACGATGGTTCATACTACATTTCGCTCCCCGGTTTCCGTGTTGATGATGGTTCGGGTGCGGTATTCAGCGGTAGGCTCTCCGCCCCAAGCGGAACTATCGGTGGATTCACAATATCAACCTCGGCTATCTATAAGACCAAGTCGGCTTACAGCAATACGACGGCGGGTGTATACCTTGGAACAGACGGTATCGGTCTCGGTGCAGGAACATTCTATGTTTCATCCGCCGGAGCATTGACAGCAAAGAGTGGGTCGATTGGTGCCTGGACGATATCTACCACCTACCTCGGCACAACGCAGACGGGTGGCTCGTTCTACATCACTTCTGCTTCTGACAGCAGTACCTATTGGATTCGCGCTCATAACGCAGCATCGGGCGGTGGAACACGAACCTTCAGCGTTTCAAAAGCCGGAGAATTATATGCATCCTCTGCAACGATTACAGGAACGATTAATGCCACGGGTGGAACCTTTACCAATGTTACCATTATTGGGTCAATTTATTTCAACGAAGATCAAACATACTTCTTGAATCCCAACTATAACAACGGTTCCTGGTACATTTATCTTCCAAAGTTCCGTGTGGATGATACTTCCGCATATTTCTCGGGTACGCTCCAAGCACCCGGTGGAAATATTGGTGGTTTTACTATCGGCACAAGTTCCATTTATAAAACCAAGACGTCCTACAACAGTTCTGCGGACGGCGTTTATATTGGAACGGACGGCATCGGTCTTGGTAAAGGCACTTTCTATGTCACCGCTGCCGGGGCTTTGTATGCAACAAGTGCCACCATCACGGGTACGTTCTCCAACAAGAAGTCTTCCGGCTTGGGTCTTGAAATCACAGGCTCAACGGTGTCCTTCTATAACGGCTCGACTAAAATCGGTCACATTACGGGCGGTACGGGATACATCCCTTGGAACAACTCAAGCAGTACCGTCAGCGGTATTGCAGTTAGCTCGTTGCTCTGTGCCGATGGCGGTGTCCGTGTAGGCAAATCCCTACAGTTAAGCACAGGTAATGGCATTTATGTTTCAAACAAACTCGCTCTTACCATGGGACAAATCAAGGTACAGACCGCAACCTTGACTTCTCGCTATTTGCTTTTCTATTGCGGTCTTTTGGTTGGCATCGGCAGTTCCGCATTCAGCGGTATCTCCGATTATTCATCAAGCACTTATTCAGGATAAGGAGGAAAAATCCATGAAACTCAAATACGTCGTAGAGGCAAAGGATGCAATCGTGAGACTTACCGAGAAGCGATTTGCCGACTACAAGAAGCTGCGTGAAATCGTAAGGCTCCGCAAAAAGGTGGAGGCTGAATACGATTTCTACTGCGACCAGGAACGCAAGGCTGTAGAAACTTACGGTGAAAAAACCGAACACGGTACACCCGCGTTTCTCCCCGATGGGCGTTTGAAACTCAAGGACATCAAGTCAAAGGAGGCGTTTGAAGCGGAAATCGCCAAGCTCCTCGATACCGAAATTGGTGACTTTGAGATTATTACCCTCAAGGAGGAGCATTTTCGTTCCTCTGACGATCTTCCCACCCCCCACGATATGATTCTCCTTGAGAACATTATCAACTTCGCCGTTTAAGGAGGAAAGCTATGGAGATTATCACCGCGGTTGCCGGGGTGATCACCGCACTCGGTGTGATCTTCGGCGTTATTTTTGCCATTTATAAATGGTATCTCAAACAAGAGAAACAAGACAAGGACATCAGGGCGATTAAGGAGGAACAAACAATCCTTACGCAAGGTGTCCTTGCTTGCCTTAAGGGCTTGAAGGAACAAGGCTGTGACGGTCCCGTTACCCTTGCCATCAAGCAGATCGAAAATCATCTCAATAAACAAGCTCATAAATAACAGGAGGTATTCACTATGACAAACTTTGTAGATTTTGCAACCATCCCCGCAATCGCCGCCATCGTTTACACGATTATCGACATCGTAAAAACCGCTATGGGCGGTGATGAGAAGTTCAAGAGGTTCATCCCTCTCATCGCTTGCGGACTCGGTGCTGTGATCGGCACTATCTGTTTCTTCTGCGTTCCCGGTGTGCTTGAGACCACGAACATTCTCGTGGCTATCGTCATCGGCGCAGCAAGCGGTCTTTCTGCAACAGGCACCAACCAGGTGGTAAAGCAGCTTACCACCAAGACTACGAACACACCGAAAGAAGGCGAGTAATATGAATCTGCATACGCTGATATTAACCGAAAACGCCTGTTACAAGGCGGGACGGAAGATAACCGTCAAAGGGATTATGGTGCATTCCACCGGGGCGAATAACCCCTGGCTGAAACGCTATGTTGGTCCCGATGACGGTCTGCTCGGCAAAAACAGATACAACAACCATTGGAACACCTACCACCCCGGCGGTCGAGAGGTCTGCGTTCACGGCTTCATCGGCAAGCTCGATGACGGCACGATTGCAACTTATCAGACCTTGCCTTGGGATCACCGTGGATGGCACGCAGGCGGTTCAGCAAATAATACCCACATCGGCTTTGAGATTTGCGAGGACGGACTTACCGATCCCGCTTATTTCAAAGCCGTTTATACGGAAGCGGTTGAGCTTTGCGCTTATCTTTGTAAGCAGTACGGACTCACCGAAAAGGACATCATCTGCCATAGCGAGGGTTACAAGAAAGGCATCGCCTCCAATCACGGTGACGTGATGCATTGGTTTCCTCGCCACGGCAAGAGTATGGATACTTTCCGAGCCGATGTCAAAGCCCTTCTCTCCATCGAGGAAAAAGAGGACGAAGCAACGACCGCAGAGTATCCCGCCAAGCTAACCGAGGACTATTACCGTGTGCGTAAAGCCTGGACGGACAAGAAGAGTCAGCTTGGGGCTTATCGCATCCTTGCGAATGCAAAAGCAACAGCGGATAAGAACTCCGGCTACTTTGTTTTTGCCCCTGACGGTACAGCCATCTACCCCACAGAGGAGTATCGCATTCACACAGTGGTTCGCGGTGACTCCCTTTGGGCTATCGCCAAGAAGTATCTCGGCAACGGCTCACGCTATCCTGAAATCAAGGCTCTGAACGGTCTTACTTCCAACACCATCTACAGCGGATGGAAACTCAAAATACCTAATTGACACTATGCCCATCGAGGATTTTTTCTTCGGTGGGCATATTTTTTTTGCTTTTTTTGCGGTTTTGGTGGAAAAACGGCTTTCAAATGTCCAACCAGGGGGTGAAGAACACGTAAAGCGAGGTCAAAAAATGCAAAAAGAATACGAAATCATCGCCCTTCAGAAACAAGGCTTGGGCTACAGAAAAATCGCCACCGTTCTCGGTCTTTCACCGAACTCCGTAAAGGACTATTGCAGACGGAATCCGTACATCCCGGACGAAGCAAAATGCCCTCAATGCGGAAAGCGCCTGGTAAACACCCCACACAAACGAGAAAAGAAGTTCTGCTCCGATAAATGCCGTTTGGCTTGGTGGAACTCTCACCCTGAGCTTGTGCAGCGGAAAGCCATCTACCATCTCACGTGCGCCCATTGCGGAAAACCTTTTGATGCATACGGCAAAGCAAATAAAAAATACTGCTCCCGTGCCTGTTATGCCGATGCTCGTCGAAAAGGAGGTAATGACAATGGATGAGGCTCTCTTCCGTCAAGTTCTCCTCTACAGAAGCACGATGGCGGCGGTCAAAATTATGCTCGATCAAGGGCTTATTACGCCCGAAGAATACGCCATAATTGACACAAAAATCGCCGAAAAATATGGGCTAAATTCGTCCACTATATATCGCTGAAAACCCTTGACTTATCGGGCTTTTAGAGCGAATATATGGTAACGAATTAAGGAGGTAGATATGAATAGAACTGTACAAAGGGTGGTCTTCAAAAGCCCACCGAAACCCCAGGCGACAAGGGTCGCAGCCTACGGGCGAGTGTCAAGCGGAAAGGATGCAATGCTTCACTCCCTGTCGGCACAAGTCAGCTATTATTCAGGGCTGATTCAAAGCCATGAAGGTTGGCTTTACGTCGGCGTTTATACCGACGAAGCCATCACAGGCACAAAGGAAAAGCGAGATGGCTTTCAAAGGCTTATGGAAGATTGCCGAGCCGGAAAGATTGACCTGGTCATTACAAAGAGCATTTCAAGATTTGCGAGGAACACGGTCACATTGCTTGAAGCTGTCCGTGAACTCAAGCTCCTCGGCATTGGCATTCTCTTTGAGGAACAGAACATCAACACCCTTACATCGGACGGCGAGTTTATGATTACGATCCTCGCATCCTATGCCCAAGAGGAGAGCCTTTCGGCAAGCGAGAACCAAAAATGGCGTATCAAGAAAAACTTTGAAGAAGGTATGCCCTGGAACGGCAGAATGCTTGGATACCGTTACGACCACGGCGTTTACAAGGTCGTCCCCACAGAGGCGGTCATCGTCAAGCGGATTTTCGCTGAATACCTTTCAGGCAAAGGCTGCGTTGCCATCGTAAACCTTCTCAACGGTGAGGGTATCCCTTCACCGCTTGGTGGCAAATGGGGTAAAACAGCCGTTATGAAAATCCTACGCAACTATGCCTACACGGGCAACCTTCTCTTGCAGCGGTTTTACCGAAATAACCACCTTGAGAAAATCACGCTGCCGAACCACGGAGAGCGACCGATGTACCATGTGGAAAAGAGCCACGAAGCCATCATCACGACTGAGGAATACACCGAGGTTCAACGCTTGATTGCCTTGCGAGGTGAGCAGTTCCACAAGAATGGCGGGTCAAGAAACCGTTATCCCCTTTCGGGGCGAATCGTATGTGCCGGATGCGGACAGAAGTTCAGAAGAAAAACCACCGCCACGGGCATCGTTTGGATCTGCTCCACTTACAGCTATCAAGGCAAGGATGCGTGTCCGGCGAAGGCGATCCCCGACGAGACCATCACCCAGGCTTGCAAAGAGGTGCTTGGGATTGATGAAGTCACCGCTGATGCCCTTGACAGCCGTTTAACGGCTATAAGAGCCGATAAGAATAACACCTTGGTGTTCTGCTTCAAAGACGGTGAAGAAATCGTTAAACGATGGTATGACCGTTCACGCGCCGAAAGTTGGACGGACGAGATGCGAGAAGCAGCAAGAAATCGAATAAAGGAGAGAGTGGTCAATGGCTAAAACAGTTACAGTTATACCCGCAACAATAAACCCTTTAACAAAAATCCCCGTGATCGGGTTGCACAAACGCCGTACCGCCGGATACGCACGTGTATCAACCGACAAGGATGAGCAGTTCACTTCCTACGAAGCCCAGGTTGACTACTACACCCAATACATCAAAAAGAACCCTGAATGGGAGTTCGTAAAGGTTTACACCGACGAGGGCATTTCGGGAACGAGTACCAAACGCCGTGAAGGCTTTAACGAGATGATTGAAGCAGCCCTGAACGGTGAGATCGACCTCATCGTAACAAAGTCCGTCAGCCGTTTCGCACGAAACACGGTTGACAGCTTGCTTACGATCCGAAAGCTCAAAGAAAAAGGTGTCGAGGTCTTCTTTGAAAAGGAAAACATATGGACACTCGACTCCAAGGGTGAGCTTCTCCTCACCATTATGTCTTCCATCGCCCAGGAGGAAAGCCGATCCATTTCCGAGAATGTCACCTGGGGCAAACGCAAGAGTGCAGCGGACGGCAAGGTCAGCCTCGCATACAAGCATTTTCTTGGGTACGACAAAGGCGAAAACGGAACGCTTGTCATCAATGAAGCACAAGCCGTATATGTGCGCCGTATTTACCGCGATTTTATGGCTGGAAAGACCGCTTGGACGATTGCCGATGAACTTACCGCCGAGGGTGTTCCAACGCCCGCCGGATGCAAAAAATGGCGTGTTACAACGGTTGAAAGCATCCTCACCAATGAGAAGTACAAAGGCTCGGCACTTCTGCAAAAGACCTTCACGGTGGATTACCTTTCCAAGAAGATAAAGGTCAACGAGGGTGAGGTCCCACAGTACTTCGTCGAGGAAAGCCACCCGGCTATCATTCCCCCTGAAGAGTGGGAGCGAGTTCAAAAGGAATTTGCAAGACGGCGTTCCCTCGGACGGAAGTACAGCGGAAACGGCATCTTCGCAACCCGTATCGTATGCGGTGATTGCGGTGCATTCTTCGGTGCAAAGGTATGGAACTCCACAAGCGAAAAGTACCGCCGAATCATATGGCAATGCAACGACAAGTTCAAAGGCGAACACAAATGCGAAACCATCCACCTTTCCGAGGAGGACATCAAGCGTAGGCTTATCCTCGCCTTCAACATCCTCTTTGACGAGAAGGACGAGATAATCGCCAACTGCGAAATGGTTGCTCGAATGTTATCCGACACCGCCGACATTGACGAGAAAAAGGCTG
>JAZQHD010000035.1:0-2994 GCA_045540375.1 Ructibacterium sp.
TTCAATGGATGAGAATTACACCATAATATTGTTTCCTGAATTTGTGACGTTAAAGGCAGAGGTTGAAAAGCTGCGGACTGAAATATCTATGCTTTTGCTGGAGCGGGACGAACTGCGCCTTGTTGTGTGTAAGAACATCGAAACCGCTTATATGCTGGCGCTTGGTAGTATTGAGTACAAGGCCTACGAACTGCATTGCAAAGTCCTGCGGCTGAAAAGAAAAATCGACCTCATCCAGGCAAAGAAGAATCGCCAGGAAAAGGTCGTGCTTTCTGCTATTGAGGAACTGCTTGACGAGGAGTTTGCCGAATATCAACGGCAGCTTGACGAGAAGATAAACAAAATGAATAAGGCTCTCGACCACAGCAAAGGTCGGCCGCTCACAGAAGAGGAAACAAAGGAAATAAAGAAGGTTTACCGAAACATCGTCAAAGCGTTACATCCCGATCTCCACCCGGAAGTAACCCCGGCTCAAATACAGCTATTTCAGAATGCCGTACAAGCCTACGAGAATGGTGACCTCGACAGTCTTCGGATTATAAGCACAATGGTAGCCGAGCCTGTCGTGCCGGAGCAGAGTGAAAGTGGAATGACTCTCCTTGCTAAAGAAAGGGAGCGCCTTACCAAAACCCTGGAACTCATCCGGGAGCAGATTGCTGAAATCAAAACCGAGTACCCCTACACAATGAAAGAGCTTGTGGAAGACCCGGAAAAGGTAGCTGAAAAGAAAGCGGAACTGGAAGAGACCATTAATGAACTGAAGGAAGCCTATGAGCTTTATTCAGCTCGTTTGAAGGAAATGTTAAGGTGAGAATATGAGTGATATTGTTAAGAGCAACGAGGGCGGTCTCGTTAGTTTGCTGCACGGCAAAGGTGGCGGTTTAACCATCCCCAAGCCGTTTGAAAAAGACATCTACCTCTTTGATAGCCACGTGGCGGGTACTACCTTTATCGAGGGTATTGAAGAACTTGAACCGCATTTGAATATTGACGACCGACTCGACTTCTTCCGTGAGCCGGATAACAAGCACGACCCCAAAGCCATCGTTATTAAGAACACGGACGGGGTCAAGATTGGTTATGTCCCAAGAGAGGACAATGTGATTTTTTCTCGTTTGATGGATGCCGGAAAGTTACTGTTCGGCAGAATTACCCACAAAGAAATGAAGGGTAAGTGGCTGAAAATCAACATTAAGATTTTTCTCCACGAATGAAAATAATCTCTATACAGAGAGTTCATATAAGGAGGGGTGAGATTTGACCTATTCGGAAATTAGTGAGGCTGTTGCGAAGCTGATAAAGAAATACGATGAGCGAGATCCGTTTCGCTTGTGCCGAGCTATGGGCATAAAACTGATTTTTCAAGCAATGGGCAAAGCACCCGATGCTGTTAAGGGGTTCTTCCTCGAAAGCAAGCGTATCCGCACAATAACGGTTAACAGCGACCTTCCTGCGGTTATACAAAGAATTATAGTGGCTCACGAAATTTGCCACGCTGAATACCACCGCAAGAGCGGTATCCACGCTTTTCATGAGGTGGCTATGTTCGACCAGACAACCGAGTTTGAAAAGGATGCTAACTTGTTTGCTGCCGAACTGCTCCTCGAAGACAAGGATGTCCTGGATGTTTTGAATCGTGACACAACTTTTTTCTCTGCCGCTGCTATGTTGCTTGTTCCGGCAGAGCTATTGGACTTCAAATTCCGTGTGCTTAAGTGGAAAGGTTACAAATTGATAGAGCCTCCCATTAATGCCCAGAGCAATTTCCTGCGTGATATGGAGGTGCCGGAGAATGCAGACTACTACTCCTAACGCATACAAGGTTTACGTTGCTGTTAAAGCTGACTTCGATGAAAATGGAGGGATGCTACCCAGGGAAAGGACCTGGGAGGATGGCGAAAAGTACGCAATTGACCGTGTCGTTGATATTCGGCAGGCGGCAGCAATGAAAGCTGGCGGTCAAGGCGACAGATACACTATTATGGTTCGGGGTGTGCAGAGCTATTTGTTTTTTGAGCGTAGCACAAACCTTACCGGGAACAACATTGGACGTTGGTTTGTAGAGAGACGACATATTGCATAATGTTAACAGCCACCCGTCGCTCTTCGTGGTGGCTGTTATTTTGTTCGACTACGAATTCCGACAAAATACCAACAAATACTATGAAACACCTTGTAAATTGAGCGATTATGTGCTATAATACAAACTGAACTTTTATAATTTGCTTTCGAGGTGCATTACAATGAAAGAAAATTACAACGATAATTGGATTGGTATTGAAGAAGCCTCTGTGTATTTAGGCGTAACAAAAGATACCATTAGAAACTGGATTAAGAAGACAGATATACCCGCCCATAAAATTGGAAAGCTGTGGAAATTCAAACGTTCAGAGCTGGATGATTGGGTGAAGAGTGGTAAAAGTGCTTTAGATTAAGGCCAATGTATATGGAGGTTAAAGAATTGTGAGAGTATTATCCTTATTTAGTGGAATTGGCGGCCTTGATCTTGGCTTTGAAAAAGCGGGCTTTGATGTAGTGTGGGCAAACGATTTTGATAAATATGCCGTGGAAACATACCGTGCTAACTATGCGACACCAATCACCCACGGAGATATAAATGAAGTTGACCTGGCGAGTCTCCCGGATTTTGAAGTGCTGATTGGAGGTTTTCCGTGCCAACCTTTTAGTATGATGGGGTCTGAACTGGGATTTGAAGACGCCCGAGGTACCTTGTTTTTTAGAATAGCGGAAATCATTAAGTATCGCATTGAATGTGGAAAGAAACCAAAAGCTCTTGTGTTAGAAAATGTGCGTACTTTAAGAACACATGATAAAGGGCGTACGTTCAAAACAATAAAAAGAATACTTACCGATGAGTTGGGATATAAGGTTTATGATGCCGTATTAAACACAGCAGATTACGGTATTCCACAGACAAGAAATAGGACTTATATTGTGTGTTTTGCAAATGAGCAGGCAGAGTTTAATTTCCCC
>JAZQHD010000036.1:0-24766 GCA_045540375.1 Ructibacterium sp.
TATGTGCGGTCTGTTCATAACATCATAACCTTTCTGATTTTATTTTAATCTGTAATGCCCTTAATAACCTTTCTTTCCCTTAAATATTACCACTTTTTAAGGGAAAAGTCAAAGAATCAAGCAAATTTACCCTTATTTATTGTTTGTTTTCAAGGTAAAGTTATTCTGCAAAACTGTTTTATCCTTTCATATATTTTATCTAACATTTTTCTAGCACTTTTCTAGCGAAAACCCAAAAAATGCATCAAAAAGTGGCAATACGAAAATTCATAGAATAGCAAAGGCTTTGAAGGAATTTATCCCCTCAAAGCCTTGATTTTATGCGGTTTTTATCGCTTTTTAACTTCCTTTAACTTCCGCTAATTTACTCTATCTAAAAAGACTCTCTAACAGCTCGAAATCCGGTAGGTTGGTTTTGCCGGAGCTAGGGTTCAAATCTCTGTATCTCCGCCATGGCAAGGGTTTGCATAGTCAAAGCCTTGCTTTTTTATTTCATCTACTGCTTGTTAAATGATAACACTATTTAGTTGGATATGCAAAATAACTTAAATACTATATTTCTCCAAATCTATGCTGCCGTTTGATTCAAAAATAATACCTTCTGATTCAAGAAGTTGCCTTTGAATATCTTGGCCACCAAATGCAAAACCCGGTGCGACCTCACCGTTGCGATTTACTACTCTGTGGCATGGGATACTCCCTGGTTCGGGATTTACATGCAAGGCATAGCCTACCACCCTTGCCCAGCGTGGATTTCCTGCTAAAAATGCCACCTGTCCATAGGTTGCAACCTTTCCTCTGGGAATGCTTTTTACAACTTCATAGATCTTCTCAAATGTGTTCATAGAGTACCTCCAAGTCGATTCTATTATACCATAAGTAAAAATGCTTGCTACGCAAGGCTTACTGCGTTTATTATACCACAGAATATCGTTTTTCAACATATCAAAAAAGCGTGAATCAAAAGATTCACGCTTTTTGTTTTTAGGACAATTCAAACATACCGGTATAGAGCTGATAATACTTGCCCTTTTGAGCTAGGAGTTCGTCGTGGCTGCCCCGCTCGATAACCTCACCGTGTTCCAGAACCAAAATGGCATTGGAGTTTCGGACGGTGGAGAGTCGATGGGCAATGACAAAGACGGTTCTGCCCTTCATCAGCTCATCCATACCCTTTTCAATCAAAGCCTCGGTTCGGGTGTCGATGGAAGAGGTAGCCTCATCCAGAATCAGGACCGGAGGATCGGCAACTGCCGCCCGGGCAATGGCAATGAGCTGTCTTTGACCTTGGCTCAGGTTCCCGCCGTCCCGGGTAAGCTCGGTGTCATACCCCTTGGGTAGATGAGAGATAAACCAGTGGGCATTGGCAAGCTTTGCCGCTGCAACAACTTCCTCATCAGTGGCGGAGAGGTTTCCGTACCGGATATTCTCCATCACCGTTCCGGTAAAGAGGTGAGTGTCCTGCAATACCATGGAAAGGGAACGCCGCAGATCTGCCTTTTTGATCTTGGTAATGTTAATGCCGTCATACCGAATTTTCCCATCGGGAACATCGTAGAATCGATTAATCAGGTTGGTAATGGTGGTTTTTCCGGCACCGGTAGAACCAACAAGAGCAATCTTCTGCCCCGGCTTGGCATAGAGGGAAACCTTCTTAAGAACAGTTGTTTCGGGGTTGTAGCCAAAGTCTACATCCTCAAAGGTAACTTCGCCCCGAACTGGAACGTAGGTAACCGAACCGTTATGGTGCGGGTGTTTCCACGCCCAGAGGCCGGTTCGCTCCGGCACCTCCCGAAGAGAGCCATCCTCATTTTCGGCGGCATTGACCAGAGTAACATAGCCATCATCCTTTTCGGGTTCCTCGTCCAGCAGGGCAAAGATGCGCTCGGCGCCTGCCAGAGCGTTTAAGAGAACATTAAATTGCTGGGACACCTGACTGATGGGATTCGCGAAGGAGCGGGCGTATTGGAGATAAGCAAGCAAAGTACCAAGACCGATGGTGAAGATGCCCAGTTCTCGCTGTCCGCTTAGAATGACCAATGCAACGCCGGCCAGAACGGTAATGGCGTAGTGAATATGGTTTAGGTTTCCTAAAATCGGATTTAGAATACTGGCAAAGGTATGTGCTCTTGTAGCCGCATGACAGAGGTCGTCATTGATTTTGTCAAAATTCTTTTTGCTATGCTCTTCGTGGCAGAAGACTTTGACAACTTTCTGACCCTCAATCAGCTCTTCCACATAGCCATTGACGGTCCCCAAAGCCTTTTGCTGAACCCGGTAGGAGGCAGCACTTCGTTTGGTAATGAATTTGGTTACCACAAAGGTATCGATGCAGAGAAGAAGCGTCAGCATGGTTAGGGGGATGCTAAGGGTCAGCATCATGGCCACAGTTCCAACTAAGGATACAATCGAGGTGATAAAGCTGGGAATGGTCTGGCTCAGCATATTCCGCAGGGTGTCAATATCGTTGGTATACCTACTCATAATCTCGCCATGAGTTCGGGTGTCGAAGTACCGGATGGGAAGCTTTTGCATGTGAGCGAACATATCTCTCCGCATCATATAAAGGGTGTCCGCTGCAACGGTTACCATAATCCGGTTGTAGACATAGGTACTGATGACGCCAACCAGATAGATGATAGCTACCAGAAAAATCAGGCGAAGTAAGCCGGAAAACTCGGGATTATCGTGTCCAATCCAGGGAACAACATAGTCATCAATAATGGGTTTTACAAAGTAGTTACCGGCAATGCCGGCACCAGAACTTAAGATGACCAGAAAGGCAACCAGAATAATTTTAAAGCGGTGGACTGAAAGGTAGCGGAAAATTCGTAGGAAGGTTTCCTTGGCGTGTTTGGGTTTTTGATGTGCTGTCCGTGGTGGAGGCATTTACGCCACCCCCTTTTGCTGAGATTCATATACTTCTTGGTAAATTTCACAGGTTTCCAGAAGCTCCTGATGGTTCCCCACCGCATGAATTTGTCCGTTTTCCATAACTACAATCTTATCGGCATCCATGACGGAAGCAATTCGCTGGGCAATAATCAGGGTTGTGGTGTCCTTCAACTCAGTCCGGAAAGCCTCTCGAATTTTGCTGTCGGTAGCAGTGTCCACAGCACTGGTGCTGTCGTCCAGAATGACAATTTTTGGTTTTTTCAAAAGTGCTCGGGCAATACAGAGCCGTTGCTTCTGTCCACCGGAAACATTCACCCCGCCCTGACCTAAGATGGTCTGATAGCCGTCAGGAAATTCGGTGATGAAGTCATGAGCCTGAGCTGCTTTGCAGGCGGCGATAATTTCTTCCTCCGTGGCGGACTGATTGCCCCACCGGAGGTTTTCCATAATGGTTCCGGTAAAGAGGACATTTTTTTGGAGCACCATGGCAACCTGGTCCCGGAGGGTCTTTTGTTTGTAGTCCCGGACGTCCCTGCCGCCGACCAAAACCTCTCCCGAGGTTGCCTCGTAGAGTCTTGGAATCAATTGGACAAGACTGGATTTGGCGCTGCCGGTACCGCCGATAATGCCCACCGTCTCACCGGAGTGAATCGTTAGATTGATGTGTTCTAATGCACAATTGTCTGGATTGCCCGTATAACTGAAGGATACATCACGGAACTGAATCTCTCCGCTCTCCACAGGAGAGTCCTCGGTGGCAGAGTCGGGAATATCGGGAGTTTCCTCTAAGACCTCGGTAATCCGGACGACCGAAGCCCGGGAGATGGCAAGAAAGTTAAAGCCGCCCACCACCATCATAACCGAGTTTAGAATTTGGTTGACATAAATTAAGAAGCTGGTGAGATCGCCGGGGAGCATATCCCCAAAGACAATCATCCTTCCTCCAAACCAATAAATTGCAAGAATACAAAGGTAGACCATCATCTGCATAAAGGGTCCGTTGAGAATCATCAGTCGTTCGGCACGAACCTGGGCGGTTCGTACCTCTTCGGCGGTATTGTTAAAGTGTTCCTTTTCCCAATCGTCCCGGACAAAGGCTTTCACAACCCGGATGCCGATGAGATTTTCCTGCATTCTGGCATTGAGCTTGTCGAATCGAGTCAGCATTTTTCGAAATCTTGGTCTGGCATTTTTTAAAATAAAGAAAACAAAAAGAGCCAAAACCGGGATGATGCCTAAAAAGACCCGAGAGAGTTTTGCGTTAATGGTCAGTGCCATACAGGTGGCAGAGGTTACCATAAAAAATGCCCGTACCATAAATCGAATGATATGCATAAATGCCATTTGAACATGGGAGACATCATTGGTCATCCGGGTGATGATGGAGGAGGTACCAAGCCGGTCAATGTTGGAAAAGGAAAAATCCTGGACTCGGTGAAAGAGGGCCTTGCGAACTTCTTTGGCAAAGTTCATACCCGCTTTGGAACCAAATAGAGCTGCCAGAGCACCAAACCCTAAAGAAAAAATTGCCATCAGGACAATTTTCAAGCCGGACAGAAGGGTTTGGGTAATTTCCTGTCCTGCGACACCTTCGTTTAAAATTGCCGCAATGACCTTGGGCATCATGGTTTCCATCAGGACTTCCCCAATGGCGCAGAGCATGGTTGCCAGGGTTATCCATCGGTATTTTTTGGGAAGAAGCAAAAGTAGTTTTCCCATAAGGCATAGATCCTTTCTATTATTTAGTGGAGAAAAATTTCTATGAGAAAGAGACTAAGATAGATAGCATTCAGCTATTACAAAGTATGATGTAGCCAAAGAAATCATCCCCCATCTTGGTGGCTTTTTTGGAATTATAAACCCGGAAAAAACCAATGTCAAGGAGTTTCTTCCAAAATATACAGAAATTTAACAAAAGACCAAAAATCATCATGGCACGCCATGACACTGAAAAACCAATATAATAAAATTACAAACCAAAATTCAAGGAGGAATGAAGTATGCCAAACGTAACAACCCCGATTCCCAAAAGCCTTACCGGAAATACCGAAGAGGATTTGAGACAGCTTAGGGAATGGGGGACAGCGCTCATTGACGAGTTGACCTATCTTTTTCAAAACCTGGATGCCGGGAATGTGATCGAGGCGGCCAGTGTCAAGGCGGAAAACATCGACACCAGGTCGGCTACCATAGAAAATGCCCAGATTGGGGATTTGTCTGCTGATAAGCTGGTGGCAGGTCGGGTAGACACCGAAAAGGTATTGGTTTCCGACGGGGACAAGCAACTGGAGATTTCTGGGTCAGAAATTATCATTCGGGACGAGAATTATGATCGGTTTTTGGCGTCCTATGACAAAGGCAGTGGGAAATTCCAGTTTTTCCTTTGTAACGAGGAGGGAAAACCAACGGTAGCCATCGATAGCGATGGTAATGCAATTTTCTCAGGGCAGATAGAAACCTCTTCCATTTATGCCTCTACGATTGTCGGAACAGGAAGTGTTGCCTATGAAAACAAAACCGGTGGAGTCTTTGCCCAGATGGATCCCGATGGAATCAAGATCATGCAGGATCAAGGAGGTGTTCGCAAACAAAAGGTAGGTATGTCAGTTGGAGACGACGGGTCAGCCTATCTAGTGTTGGGAGCTGGAAACGGTGAGAACAGAACCACCATCAATGGGGTAGTGTACACCAATGGCTCCTTTAAAATTCAGAAGAACAACGGCCATGCTAACATGGGGTTGGTGGGATACGCTCCCTTTATCAACTTCTGGGAGAGCAGCGGAGAACTCTGGCTCTCGGGAAACCGAGTCCTAGTCAATGGCATAGATGTGGCGTCAAAGATTCTGTCTCAGGAGGAAGAGATTTTGTCTCTGCGGGACGAGATTCTATCTCTGCAGAATGTGATTCTATCTCTGCAGGAGGAGATTTTGTCTCTACAGGAAAGGCTTGAGAAACTAGAATAGAAAAATACTACAGATTCAGCTATTTACGAAAGAAAGGATGAATAAAATATGACAAAGCAAACCTACACAGGAAAAATTACCCCGGAGTTTTTCTCCCAGATTGAGGAGGAATTCCGGCGTTACAAAGAACATAAGAAACAATTTGACCGGCGCGTCATCGAGAACAACCGGTGGTTTAAGTCCAGATATCAAGGGGAGCAAACCGGGGAGATGCCCTCGCCTACCACCCCCTATCTGTTCAATGCCATTGCCAACAAGCATGCTGATGCCATGGACAATTACCCGTCTCCTAATGTGCTGGAACGGGAGGAAAAGGACCGGGAATTGGCCGAGACCTTCAGTCGGATTTTGCCTATCCAGCTGGATTTGTGTAACTTCCGCCGTACCTACAGCCGTGGCTGGTGGTATAAGCTGAAAAATGGTGCCGCCTGCTATGGAGTATTCTTTAACCCTCGATTGCGAAATGGTATGGGAGAGATTGATATCCGGAAGATTGACTTGTTAAACCTCTTCTGGGAACCGGGCATCACCGATATTCAGGAGAGTCGGTTTCTCTTCCTGACTGCTCTTTGTGATGTGTCCGAGCTTCAGGAACAGTATCCTCATTTAAAAGACCAAATTCGTGGAGATTCTGCCATAGAAATTCAGACCTATGACGATATGCAGAATACAACCTCTCAGGATGTAACACGGAACAAGGTTCTGGTGGTGGACTGCTACTATAAGAAGCAGCGGGGAGAGAGCCAGACGTTAGAGCTTATAAAGTTTTGTGGGAGTCAGATTCTAGATGCTTCCGAGGATCGGGGAGATACTGGACTTTATGCCCATGGAAAGTATCCCTTTGTGCTAGATGTGATGTATCCTGACGAAGACAGCCCCGTGGGATTTGGTCTGGTGGATATCATCAAGAGTCCCCAACTTTATATCGACAGACTGGATGCCCTGATTAGCCGGAACGCCATGATTTCGGGAAAGACCCGGTTTATGGTAAAAGACAATGGTGGTTTGAATGAGTACGAACTTTCAGATTTATCCAAGGATATCATCCATGTAGCAGGGTCGGTGGGGGAGGAGAACATCCGGGAACTTCAGGCGAGACCCTTACATAGTTTTATTATTCAACACCGGCAGAATAAAATTGAGGAACTAAAGGAAGTTGCCGGAAATCGGGATTTCCAGCAAGGCGGAACCCAGGGCGGTGTTACGGCATATTCTGCCATTGTGGCACTCCAGCAGGCAGGGGAAAAGCTTAGCCGGGATATGATTGCTGAGGGATACAATGCCTATAAAGAGATTATCTTTCTCTGCATCGAGCTGATGAGACAGTTTTACGATCAACCCAGAACCTACCGGGTAGAGAGTAGCGACGGAAGTCGAAGTTATGTTCGGTTCTCCAATCGAACCATGCAGGCGGATTCCCGCCCCGTGGAACTGGATGTAGCGGTCAGTGCCGAAAAGAATAATCCCTATAGCAGACTTGCCCAGAACCAGACCATGACCGATCTCTGGAAGATGGGAGTGTTCCAGCCCCAGATGGCAGATGCGGCAACGCTCTTAATCGAGGGAATGCATCTGGATGGAAAAGAAAAATTGCTAGAGGGAATTGCAAAAAATAAAGGTGCGGCAGTGCCGCACCAGGATTAAAGCAGTACCTTGCCACAAACCACCAAATCGTCAGAGTGGGATAAGAGGATCGGTTTGTAATCAGGATTTAAAGAGACAAGTTTTGGAGAGCCGGACCGGTTTTCCCAGAGCTTACAGTAGCTTTCCCCGTTGTATAGGAAGATGCCAATCTCCCCCGGACGAAGTTCCTGCTGTTTTCGGACATAGACAATCTGTTGGTTGGCGATCAGGGGTTCCATACTGTCTCCGGAAATCCTGATGGCAAAATCTGCGTCCTCGGGAGCATCTAATTCGCAAAGATCAGCATCGGTACCATCTAAAAAACTGCCCCGGCCTGCTGTTGCAGTCTGGGTATAGAGAGGAATCTGCCGTGGGTTACAAAAGGGAATCCGTTTCTGTTTGGATATACGATATTCAAAGTCCAGACAATTCTCCACTGCCTCCCGTCCCCGGGGGGACAGGGAGAGGAGTTTATTCAAAAAGTCGGGGCTGACCGAGGAGATTCCATCTGGCTGAGCTGTCTCGGGAATAAAGTATCCGCCAATATCCCGGATACCATACTTCTGACAAAGTTTTAGAAAGACCCCGATGGCAGGTTCGCTCTGCCCGGTCTCCCAGGCACTAAAGGTGGATTGCCCAACCCCAAGCCATTCATAGACATCCCGCTGGGTAAGATTTGCTGCTTTCCGGGCTGCTTTTAATTGTTGACTAATATATAGATTTGCCATATTTTCACCTCTTGTGTCTATTGTAACATACATTTTTCTACTTGACAAGAGAAAAAACAACAAAATATTTGGTTTTTTGTCTATTGACAAACGATAACTTTGTTGTATAATAAGATTACAAGGGTCAAAATATTGGGAAATCGTGGCAAATGGAAAATCAAGAGTAAAAAGGAGGAAAAACCATGACACACCCCGATATTTTGAAGATGGAAAGGCTGGGGGAGCTGGAATTGATGCCGGAACCCAGGCGGATTGGAGAGTGCAGCTATTGCGGAGGACTTCTGTATGACCGGATGGGAGATCTGGTCGCCGCGGCAGACGGAATGTTCTGTGATATGGATTGCTGTCATTCTTATTATGAAATTCGAGAACTTTAATCCGGTCTTTCCCTCGATAAACAGAAATTGTGATAAAAGAAAGGAAGGAAAACCATGAAATTTAAAACGGCGGACGAAGCAAAAAAGTGGCTGAGAGGGCTTCCTCTCCTGAAAAAAGAGTTGGAGTTAAAGACGGAATTCTACAGAGAACTCATTCAGAATAGTAGAAAATTAGGTGCGATAGGAGAAAAAAATATTGAGTATTACGGCGGGCAGATTCTCTGCCTGCAGGCCGAATTAAAGAGGTTAACAATCCAGATGGATCGAATTTTGGATTGTCTCGATCCGGAGGAACGGTTGATTCTGACAGCACGGTATTTGCATGGAATTTTATGGGATGCCATGGAGTTTCATGTTCACTATAGCCGCCGTCAGGCGATCCGGATTCATAATCAGGCCATGGAGCGTTTGGTTGACGTAGAATTTGGAGGTGATTGTATTGTCCGAGGAGAGAAACGAAAGAAAGAACGAGTCCCGGAAGCAGGCAACGGAAAAACTCAGGGAGCTCTTGCACTGCGGTAACGAGCGTGTGGAACTCTCGGCGGCCAAGGAGATTCTTGCCAAAGAAAGTGAAGCACAGGAGGACACTGGAAAGATAGAGCTGGAAGTAACCATCCATGTGGTAAAGTAAGGAGGAAGAAGGATGGCAAAGGTGAAACTCAATCTGGAGCTGACCGCCACTCAGAAACGATTTCTGGATGCCAAAGCCGATGAGGTACTCTTTGGCGGTGCGGCAGGGGGTGGTAAGTCTTATGGACAGTTGGTAGATGCTCTGGTTTATGCTCTAACCTACCCAAGAAGTCGTCAGTTGATTCTTAGACGCACCTTTCCGGAATTGGAGCATTCCATCATCTTTACCTCTCTCCAGTTTTATCCCCAAGAGGCAGCAAAGTATTCGGGAACTAAACATCTGTGGGAGTTTTTAAACGGCTCGGTCATTGAGTTTGGCTATTGCGCTGCCGAAAAGGATGTACTTCGGTATCAGGGGGCCGAGTATGATGTAGTTCGGTTCGATGAACTGACTCACTTCACCGAAGAGCAGTACACATATCTCCTTTCCCGAATCCGAGGTGTGAACGATTACCCGAAGCAAATCAAGTCCAGCACGAATCCTGGTGGAATTGGCCATGGCTGGGTGAAGCGGCGGTTTATTGATGGAAGGAAACCGGGAGAGGTCTTTGAGGAGGAAAAAACCGGTGCCACCCGGGTGTTTATTCCCTCTTTTGTTCAGGATAATGTTTTTCTGATGAAAGCAGACAAGGGATACCGGAAGCGTCTGGAACAGCTCCCCGAAGCGGAGCGAAAGGCACTGCTCTACGGACAGTGGGATATTTTTGATGGGCAGGTCTTTACCGAATGGCAGAACAACCCGCAAGGATATAAAACCCGGCGCTACAGCCATGTGATTGAGCCTTTTTCAATTCCCAAACATTGGCGACGATTCCGGACCTTTGATTTTGGTTATTCCAAACCCTTTGCGGTTTGTTGGTTTGCGGTGGATGAGGACGGACGAGCTTACAATTACCGGGAACTCTACGGCTGTACCGGAACTCCTGATACCGGAGTTCGATGGACGGCACAGCGAATCGCCCGGGAGATTCGGGAGATGGAAGAGCGGGAGGAACCAGGAATTCCCATTGCCGGTTATGCTGACCCCGCTATCTGGAATGCTACCGGTGCCAATGAGGGGAGCATTGCCGAGATGATGGAGCGGGAGGGGGTCTTTTTTGAAAAAGGAAAGAACGACCGTCTCGCCGGAAAAATGCAGGTTCACTATCGTCTGGCGTTTGACGAAGAAGGACTTCCCATGCTCTATGTCTTTGACCATTGCCGGAACATGATACGAACCCTACCCCAGCTTCGGTACGATTCGGTAAATCCCGAGGATGTGGATACCCGGCAGGAGGATCATCTCTACGATGCGTTGAAGTATTTCTTAATGAGCGACCCCATTGCTCCTAAAATGGATGGAAAAAGGGATATTGCACCCTATAATCCTTTGGCCGAGGAGGAGCTTTTGGGGTATGAGAGGTTTATTATCTAACAGAAATTGGGAAAAGAAACAAAAAGAAAATAAAAAAAAGACACCCTTTTGGTGTCTTTTTTATTTACAATGGAAAAAATTTGTGATAAAATAATATCATTCTGAAAACAAAGAGAAAAGGGGTTTTATGGATGAAGAAGATTTACGAAGGAAAAACCAAGAATGTATACAGCTTGGATAACGGCAATGTAATGCTGGAATTCAAGGATGACTGTACCGGAAAAGACGGCGTGTTCGATCCTGGTGAAAATTCTGTGGGTTTGAAAATTGAGGGTATTGGTAAGGCGAACCTGAGAACTTCTGTCTACTATTTCGATCTGCTGAAGAAGGCAGGCATCAAGACCCATTATGTCAGTGCTGACGTAGATAAGGCTACCATGGAGGTTCTTCCTGGCAAGGTGTTCGGTCATGGTTTGGAAGTTATCTGCAGACTGGTTGCAACCGGTAGCTTTATCCGTCGCTACGGCGAATATATCGAGGACGGTACACCCATCCCCGGCGGTTATGTAGAATGTACCTTTAAGAACGACGAGAAGGGCGATCCCCTGGTAACCTCCGAAGGTTTGGCAGCATTGGGTGTTATGAGTGAGGAAATGTTCCAGAGCATGAAGGAACAGACCTTGAAGATTACAAGAATTGTAGCAGATGACTTAAAGACCATTGGTCTGGACCTCTGGGATATCAAGTTTGAGTTTGGCTACAACAATGACGAGGTTATCCTGATCGACGAAATCGCATCCGGCAATATGAGAGTTTACAAAGATGGCAAGATTGTAGAACCGGTAGAATTGACAAAGTTAATTTTAAACAGATAAAAAGAAAGCCTCCCAAATGGGGGGCTTTCTTTTTTTCTGTTTCCGGTCGTGCTTGAAAATCCGGCAATCTTGGCTCGCTTCATCGCCTTCCCCGGTCGGTTACATATACAAAGTATGCGCCCTCCCGGGAAGGGCTCGGAGCAAACCAATCTCACCAAATTTTCTTGTTAAAGTAGTACTTTGCCACAGTCATTGTAGATGCCGTCAAAATCATACCGGTCTAAAACGGCGAAGGTGCGTGGAAGAAGATATTCTCTCCAATGGGGACTTCCGGCAGAGCAGGTCTGGTACTTAAAGTACATTCCGCCCATACAGTACCGGGGGGTTCCTCCTATCGCTTGATAACATTCCTTTGACAAAGATATCCGCCTCAGAACTCCCAATACCACTGGCACCGCCGGTAATCACGGCTACTTTGTTTCTAAGTCGCATAAAAAACCTCTTCATCTAATTGCAGAGAAAACAGTTCTCTTATCTATGTAACATGGTGAAACAGAATTGTCAACACTTTTTTCATTGACGAAAGGACTTGTTTTGTGATAAGATATCATTGCGGGAATATGATTTTTAATCGAAAGGGAATCATCATGTTGGATAGGTTAAGAGACGGATTTGAGATTACGATACAAAGTGTTCGCCACTTTGTGAAATGGTTCTTATTGGCGATATTGGTGGGGGTTGTAGGAGGAGCCGTAGGTGGCATCTTTCATAAGCTCCTGGACCTGGTTACAGAAGTGCGGATGGAACATGGATGGCTTTTGTATTTCTTGCCCATAGGGGGCATTGTTATTGCGGCCCTTTATAAGTTGGGTAAGATTCAAGGAAAGCTGGACACCAACCGGGTATTGGAGGCGATTCGATCGGAGGAGAAAATTCCTTTTATCATGGCGCCATTGATTTTTGTCAGTACCTTGATATCGCATCTGCTTGGTGCGTCTGTAGGCAGAGAGGGTGCGGCACTTCAGTTGGGAGGAAGTATTGGTTATCGTATGGGAAAGATGTTTCGTCTTTCCAGAATAGACCTTCACATGATTGTAATGGCGGGTATGAGCAGTGTCTTTGCTGCCCTTTTTGGAACCCCCTTGACGGCGACAATCTTTGCCATTGAGGTTACCTGCATCGGTGCCATGCAGTACAGCGGATTATTTCCTTGTTTGGTGGCATCCTTTGTGGCATACAGACTTGCATTATTTTTTGGAGTCAGTCCGGTGCGGTTTCCTGGAATCGGGATGCTTTCCACAACGGGGACGATACTGGCAAGAGTTATGGTGCTGGCTTGTCTTTGCGCCCTGGTCAGCATTCTTTTCTGTCTGGTACTAAAGTGGAGTGAAAAGTATATGAAAAGGCTCCTTCCCAATCGATATCTTCGCGGAGTGGTGGGAGGATTGCTGATTATTGTTTTGACTATGATTCTCCAGACAACCGACTATAATGGTGCCGGGATGGATGTGGTTTTCCGGGCAATGTCGGGGCAGGCACGTCCCGAGGCATTCCTTTTGAAGATGCTCTTTACCGCCATCTGTATTGGAGCGGGATTTAAGGGCGGTGAAATTGTACCAACCCTTTTTATTGGAGCTACCTTTGGCTGTGTGGTAGGACCGATTCTTGGCCTTCCGGCAGGATTCTCGGCGGCGGTAGGGTTTATTGCATTGTTCTGCGGCGTGGTAAACTGCCCCATTGCATCCTTGATTCTTGCAATCGAGGTGTTTGGTGCAAATCTTTGGATTTTTGCGGCGGTCTGCAGTGTCAGCTTTTTACTGTCCGGACATTACGGATTATATAAAAGTCAGAAATTTGCTGTGTCGAAGCTAACCGACGAGGCAATGGAAGAATAAGGAGGAAAGGTCATGTATACCATTAAAAAAATCAATCATAAAATTATTTCTATGCAAGATCCGGGATGGGATGTTGCGGAAATTGCTTCTGTTAATATTAATAACTGGAAGCAGTTTGAGTATCTGCCCAATACCTATGCTAAGGTTCTCTATAACGAGGAAGGGCTTTATATCAAGATGTGGACCGATGAAACCCCTCTTCTTGCCAGATTCACCAAGCAGAATGAGCGGGTTTGCAACGATAGCTGTATGGAATTTTTCATCTCCCCCAATATGGAGGATAAGCGCTATATGAACTTTGAGTTCAATCCCTTTGGTACGATGAATTTAGGATTCAGAACCAACCGCTACGATTCCGTTGCCCCCATCGAGGATAAGAATTTTTTTGAGGTACAAACTTTAGTAGAGGATGGTTGCTGGACCATTCAATTTATGATTCCCTTTGCTTACATTGACAAAATGTTTGGCGGGCATACTAAGGAGATGCGGGGCAACTTCTATAAATGCGGGGAGGAAACCATTCGGGAGCATTATGGGTCTATGTATCCTATGCATCCCACCGAAATTGATTTCCAGAGAAGCGAGTTCTTTGGCGGGTTTATACTGGAATAAAGAGTTAAAAAACAACGGAGCAGAGGCTCTGCGGAAATATAAAACAGAAATACAAATGAATACGGAGGAAAAATATGGACATTTTTAGTATTTTAGCATTGATCGGCGGATTGGCGCTCTTTCTGTACGGTATGGAACTCATGGGCGATGGCCTGAAAAAGCTTGCCGGCGGAAAGCTGGAATCTATCTTGGCGCGCCTGACCTCAAACCGGATTTTAGGCTTTTTGCTTGGTTTTGCAGTAACCGCCATTATTCAGTCGTCTTCGGCAACTACAGTAATGCTGGTAGGTTTTGTAAACTCCGGTATTATGAAACTGGGACAGACCATCAGCGTGATTATGGGTGCCAACATTGGTACTACCGTTACTGCATGGCTCTTGAGTACCGCAGAAATTGACGGTGCGGCACTCGTTATGAAACTTCTGAAACCGGATTCCTTTACTCCCATTCTTGCGGCAATTGGTATTGTTATGATTATGATGGCAAAAACGGACAAGAACAGGAATGTCGGTAGTATTTTTGTGGGGTTTGCTATTCTGATGTTTGGAATGGAAACCATGAGTGGTGCGGTGGAAGGCCTTAAAGATAATGAAGCCTTTACCAACATCTTGACGATGTTTGGTAATAATCCCATTATGGGTATTCTGGTAGGTACCATTTTTACTGCTATCATTCAGTCGTCTTCTGCATCGGTGGGTGTTTTGCAGGCACTGTCTTTGACCTGTATTATCCCCTATTCTACGGCAATTCCGGTAATCTTAGGACAGAACATCGGTACCACCATCACACCCATTCTTTCTGCAATCAGCGGAAATACCGAATCCAAGCGGGTAGCCTTTACCTGTCTGTATATTAAGATGATTGGAGTAGTGGTTGTATCGGGAATTTTCTATCTGCTTCATAGCTTGATTGGATTTGCATTCATGACAGAACGGGCGACAGCTATGAATATTGCAGTGGTACACACGCTCTTCAATGTTTTCTCCACCGTGATTCTGCTTCCCTTCTGCAATGCCTTTGAGAAGCTGGCAATTGCTACTGTCAAGGCCAAGAAGCAGGAGAAGGAGGCAGATGTGTTCGACACTCTGGACGACAGATTCCTTTCCATGCCTGCCTTTGCAGTAGAAAAATGTAAGGATTTGGTCTGTGATATGGCAAAGTTGGCTGAGAATACCTTCCAGAAGGCAGTAAAGCTTCTGGACGGATTTGACCAGGGTGAGTTTACCGAGATTCAGCGGATGGAAAAATTAGCAGATAAGTACGAGGATAAGACCAGTAGCTATCTGGTAAAAATTGCAGCAAACCAGATTTCCACTAAGGACAGTAAGGTAGTATCAGAGTTACTTCACTGCGTGGGTGATATTGAGCGAATCTCCGATCATGCTCTGAACATTGCCGAGGCAGCAAAGGAAGTTCATGATAAGCAGATAAGCTTCTCAGATAGTGCGAAAAAGGATCTTGCAATCATCGCCGAGGCGGTTGCGGAAGTGCTGAATATGTCCGTGATGGCATTAGAGAAGGAAGATCTAGAGATTGCCAAGACGGTTGAGCCTTTAGAGCAGGTTATTGACCGATTAAAGCGGAAAATCAAGAACGGTCATATCGACCGACTCCGGCAGGGCGATTGTACCATGGAACTTGGATTCATCCTCTCGGACCTGCTCACCAACTACGAAAGAGTAGCAGACCACTGTTCCAATATTGCAGCATGCCTGATTGAGATTACCCATGACTCTTTCGAGGTTCATGAATATCTCCAGCAGTTGAAGGCAGATGGCGGAGACAGCGAGTTTAAGTCTATGTACGAGAGTTATAAGGAAAAATATAGATTGGCAGAAGAAACAAAATAAGAGAGGGAAGACGATGCGGATTTTGAGCGTAGATTTTGGGGATAGCCGTACCGGCTATGCCGTTTCTGATCCCTTGGGGTTTGGGGCAACGACCCTGCCTGCTTGCAAGGGAAAGGGGATGACCAAGGTGGCGGAGTATACCGCCGCTTTGGCAAAGGAACATCAGGTAGGTTTGATTATCCTGGGCTACCCGAAGAATATGAATGGTACAGTGGGACCCAGAGGGGAAAAAACCAAGGCTTTTCAAGAGATGCTCAGCGAGAAAGTAGATGTGGAGGTCAAGCTTTGGGATGAACGATTGACAACCGTATCGGCGCATCTTCTCATGAATGAAACCAATGTCCGGGGAAAGAAGCGGAAGGAGAGCGTGGATAGTATTTCTGCTGCCTATCTTCTCCAGTCCTACCTGGATAGTATCAAATAAATAAGGAGGAAATAAAGATGTCTGAAATGCAGGAAAATCCCTATTTGATTGAACTGACCGATGAGGATGGTGAGACCGTAACCTTTGAACATCTGGATACCGTCCAGTACAAGGGCAAGGAGTATGTGGTTTTCATCCCATACAACGAGGATGAGGAAGAAGTGGATGAGGTTGTGATCTTCCAGATTTTAGACCAGGAGGAGGACTGCCTGGAGCAGGTGGAAGATCCGATGGTGTTGTCTGCGGTTTATGATTTGTTCCGGGAACGGAATAAGGATATGTTTGATTTTGAGGATTAAAAGAGGCGGGATGTCATTCCCGCCTCTTTTAATCCTCTCGGCACGCTTGTTGCATACAAGCCTTGGTTTTTGCATAAAATGAAAATAGCAACCCATGTCCGGATTAAAAAGTGCCAAAAGGGACGAAGATAATTTGTGCATCTTTAAAATAGACAAAAAAAGGAAACCATGATACAATAAAAGAAAGAAGAATAAGATGAAAATTCCCTAGGCAAAACGGGGGTTTTACAAACATTGGAGAGCAGACGGAGGATGACCAATGAAGAAACAAGGAACCCAACCGGGATGCCTCGACGAAAAGGCCATGTATCTTTTTAATCGAGGCACCAATTATGAAAGCTATCGAATGCTCGGCGCCCATCCCGTTCAAGATGAGTCGGGGCAGAGTGGATATCGGTTTGCGGTCTGGGCGCCCAATGCCAAATCGGTATCGGTGGTCTGCGACAGTAACGGCTGGGACAGAACCCAGGGAGCTATGCAACTTCATGCAAGTTCCGGTATCTGGGAGTGTTTTATTCTGGGTGTCAAGGTGTGGGAGAATTATAAATTCAGTATCGAAACCCAGTCCGGAGAGATTCTGCTCAAGGCGGACCCTTACGCATTTGCTGCCGAGGTTCGACCTGACACAGCCTCGGTTACGGCAGATCTTTCCTACAACTGGAAGGATAAAAAGTGGTTGACAGAGCGAGAAAAGACTCCCCTTTACGATAAACCTATGAACATCTACGAAATGCATTTCGGTTCCTGGAAGCAAAAGGATGACGGAAGCTTCTATACCTATACCGAAATGATTGAGCTGTTGATTCCTTATCTCAAGGAGATGGGATACACCCATGTGGAATTGATGCCCTTGGCAGAGTATCCCTTTGATGGTTCCTGGGGGTATCAGATTACAGGGTATTATGCAGCAAACAGCCGATACGGAAAACCTGCGGAACTTAAGAATTTGATAGATGCCTTGCACCAGAACGGCATTGGAGTGATTATGGATTGGGTGCCTGCCCATTTCCCCAGAGATGCCCATGGTCTGGCACGGTTTGACGGTACAGCACTCTTTGAACATCCAGACAGTCGTCGGGGTGAGCATAAGGAATGGGGGACCCTGGTCTTCGACTGGACCAAAACCGAGATTTTCTCCTTCCTGATTTCAAACGCCCTGTTCTGGCTCAGCGAGTATCACATCGATGGCCTTCGGGTAGATGCAGTGTCTAGTATGCTCTACCATGACTATAACCGCCGGGATGGAGAATGGCTGGGTAACCAGTACGGTGGAAAAGAGAATTTAGAGGCAATTGACTTTTTACAAAAGCTGAATATGGCGGTTTTTGAGCGGTTTCCCAATGTGTTGATGATTGCGGAGGAATCCACCGCCTGGGGTGGTGTTACTACGCCGGTGCATGAGGGCGGTTTGGGCTTCAACTTCAAGTGGAATATGGGATGGATGCACGATGTGCTGGACTATATGCAATGTGATCCGCTCTTCCGGAAAGGAAACCATAATAAACTGACTTTTCCCATGATGTATGCCTTTGCGGAGAATTACATTCTTGCCCTTTCTCATGACGAGGTAGTTCATGGAAAACGTTCCTTACTTGATAAGATGTGGGGAACCTACGAGGAAAAGTTTGCAGAATTGAAACTGCTTTATGCGTTCATGTATGCCCATCCGGGAAAGAAACTCCTCTTTATGGGAGGAGAGTTTGGACAGTTTGTGGAGTGGCGGTTTGCAGAGCAACTTGACTGGATGCTGGAGGATTACGAAGCACACCGGAAACTCCGGAAGTTCAGCAAGGATTTAAATCGGTTCTATAAGGAACATCCCTCTTTCTATGAAATTGAGCGGGAACAGGGGGACTGGAAGGGTTTCCGATGGCTCAAGGCAGACGATGGCAACAACAGTGTATTGGCATTTCTTCGTGCTGATGCAAAGCAAAAAGAGAAACTGGTTGTGGTGCTGAATTTCACTCCGGTGGAACACAAAAAATACATGGTTGGTGTCCCTGATGCAGGGGAATATGAGGTAGTTCTTTCTACCAACCAAAAAAGCTATGGCGGTCTTGGCACGGGAAGCAGAAAGGTCAAGGCGAAGAAAAAAACCATGGACGGATTCCCCTATACCATAGAACTTTCACTGCCGCCATTGACAGCGTTTTATTTGAAGCATTGCCCCAATAAAGAAAAATAAGAGAAAGGCAGACGGTATTATTATGAAAGCAAAAAAATGTGTTGCAATGATTTTAGCCGGAGGACAGGGAAGCCGCTTGGGGATTCTGACCCGAGATGTGGCAAAACCTGCAGTTCCTTTTGGGGGAAAGTACAGAATCATCGACTTTCCCTTGAGCAATTGTTCTCATTCGGGTATTGATACGGTGGGAGTTCTTACCCAGTATCAGCCTTTGGAACTAAATACCTATATTGCCGGCGGTCAGCCTTGGGACTTAGACAGACAAAATGGTGGTGTCTATGTTCTTCCACCTTATATGTCGGCAGAAAAAGGGGAATGGTATAAAGGGACGGCTAATGCCATCTATCAGAATATCGGTTTTATTGAGCGGTTCAATCCCCAGGATGTGGTAATTCTTTCGGGAGACCATATCTATAAAATGGATTATAATAAGATGATTCGTCAACATAACAAGGCCGGTGCCGATGCAACGATTGCGGTTATTGAGGTTCCCTGGGACGAGGCGTCTCGGTTTGGTATTATGAACACAGATAGTGAGAGTACCATTGTAGAGTTTGAGGAGAAACCGGCAAACCCCAAGAGTAATCTTGCCTCTATGGGGGTGTACTGCTTCCGGTGGGAGGCCCTGAGAAAATACCTGATTGCCGATGAGGAAGATCCCAATTCCGATAACGACTTTGGAAAGAATATTATTCCCAAGATGTTGGAGGACGGACTTAAGCTGGTAGCACACCGGTTCGAGGGATATTGGAAAGATGTGGGAACGATTCAGAGTCTTTGGGAAGCCAATATGGAGCTTCTGGACGAGGATTCCGGCAGTTCTCTGGACGATGATGGCTGGAGAATTTACAGTAAGCATCCCATTAAGCCGCCTCACTACATTGCCCCCGAAGCGAAACTTCGGAATTGCTACGTTACCGAGGGTTGCGAGATCGCCGGAGAGGTGGATCATTCGGTTATCTTCGAGGGTGTTGTGATTGAAGAGGGCGCTAAGATTGAGGATTCCATCATTATGCCCGGTAGTAAAATCGGCAAGGATGCAGTAGTTCATAAAGCGATTGTAGGACCTGGCGTAACAGTAGAGGAAGGCGCAATTGTTGGTTCCAAAGAGAATGATGCAGATAAGACCTGGATCAACGAGAAAATCTGCAGTAATGATATTACTCTGCTAGGTCAGGATGTTATCGTGCCGGCAGGGAAGAAGATTGCAGTGAATTCCATGCTGATTAATGACGCAGTTTGATTCTGTTCCGCCTGCGGACAGAGAGAATGATGCAAAAAACTTTTTGCGGGCAGAAAGGTTACGAGAATTATGAAAAATAATATGTTGGGTTTGATTTTTGGTGATAATCCGGAAGCCAGCATGGGAGAACTAACCGGAAAGCGGTCCCTAGCTGCTGTTCCCTTTGGAGGACGGTATCGGCTGATTGATTTTCTGCTTTCCAGCATGGTGAACTCCCATATTATCAATGTGGGCATTACCACCCCTTATAACTACCAGTCCTTGGCCGATCATTTGGGAACCGGTAAGGCGTGGGAATTGGATAGAAAGAATAACGGACTTTTTATGCTCCCGCCCAAGGAAATTCGAGAGAGTACCGAGGCAGTCGGCGGTGTGGATGTGATTCATGATGTTACCAACTATCTTCGTCGAAGCCAGCAGGAGTATGTTTTGGCGTCAGATTGTAATACCATCTGTAATATTAATTACGATGAAGTTCTCCGGTATCATCTGGAAGAGGAAGCAGATATTACCCTGATTTATCATCGGGAAGAGGAGATCCCTCAAAAACAGTTGAAACGCCACATTCTTCTGGATGTGGAAGAGAGCGGCTTGGTAAAGGACATTTATGTTTATCCTGCTAAGCAGAAAACCAACTGTTCTTATATGCATCAGTTTCTAGTGCGAAAAGAGTTACTGATGGATTTGGTGGATGACGCCAAGTCTCATGGTAAACATTCTTTGGCAAAGGATGTGTTTGTTGCCAATCTTCATCGGTTAAAAATTTGTGCCTACGAACACACCGGCCGGATTTTGAAGATAGACGATATCAAGACCTTTTTTGAGGCAAATCTGTCCTTGCTTGATAAGGAAGTTCGGGAAGAATTGTTCGGACTCAAGAACGACATGCCGGTTTATACCAAGGTTAAGGACACCATTCCCACCAAGTACGGGAAAAATGCCGAGGTGTCTAATTCCATTATTGCAGATGGTTGTGTGATTGAGGGAACTGTCAAGAACTGTGTGCTCTTCCGTGGCGTACATATCGGCAAGGGTGCGTCGGTAGAGAATTGTATTATCATGCAGAAATCCGAGGTTCGGGACAATTGCCTGATGGAGAATGTGATATTTGACAAAGAGGTTGTTTTGCGGAGCGGGAAGAAATTGATTGGTCAGGAAACCTATCCTATGATTATTGGAAAGCGTACCGTGGTTTAGACATCTCTTTGGAAAGGTGAGTTGTATATGAGTAAAATATTGATGTGTACCTCCGAGGTAGCTCCTTTTGCAAAAAGCGGGGGTTTAGGAGATGTGCTAGGGGCGCTTCCTCAGGCGCTTTCGAAACTGGGACACGATGTCCGGGTAGTCTTGCCCAAGTACGGATGTATTCCTCAGGAGTTCCGGGAGCAGATGGAGTTTTTGTTCTTCATCTACATCCCTCTTGGTTGGAGACGGAAGTATTGTGGCGTTTTCAGGCTGATTCGGGATGGTGTAACCTATTATTTTGTGGATAATGAGTACTACTTCGGGGACCCGTATCTCTATAAATGGAATGATCTAGAGCGGTTTGCTTTTTACGATAAGGCGTGCCTGGAAATTCTACGGCATCTGGATTTTAAGCCGGACATTCTTCACTGCCATGATTGGCAGGCAGGTATGGTTCCGGTACTTCTCAATGCTTACTATGTCCGGGACGAGTTTTATCAAGGGATTAAGACTGTTTTCACCATTCATAATTTGCGGTATCAGGGTGTTTATTCTATGGATATCGTGGCGGATTTCTTCTCGCTGGATAACAGCTTCTTTACCGAGGATAAGTTGGAGTTCCATGGCTGTGCAAATCTTTTAAAGGGCGGCATTGTCTATTCTGATTATGTTACCACTGTCAGTCCTACTTACGCCGGAGAAATCCAGACACCCGAAGGCGGTGAACGGCTAAATGGGCTGCTTTCGGCTCGAAATCAGTCCTTGTTTGGAATTATAAATGGTATTGACACCGAGGTTTATAGCCCCAAGACCGACAAGTACATTTTCGAGAACTTCGATTTGCGGAATTTAGTGAATAAGAAAAAAGAGAACAAAATACGTCTTCAGGAACAGTTGGGACTTCCGGTGGATGGAGAAAAAGCCATGATAGGTATCGTCTCCCGGTTGGTCGACCAGAAAGGCTTTGATATTATCGCAGAAGCCATGGGCGAGCTGATGGAGATGGATATCCAACTGGTAGTATTAGGAACTGGTGAGAGCAAGTATGAGGACTTGTTCCGACATAATGCCTGGATTCATCCGGATAAGGTGTCGGCAAATATTACCTTTAGTAATGAACTGGCACATAAAATTTATGCAGCATGTGATTTGTTCCTGATGCCCTCCATGTTCGAGCCTTGTGGATTGAGTCAGATGATTGCTATGGCATACGGAACCATTCCCATTGTTCGGGAAACAGGTGGACTCAAGGATAGCGTTCAGCCCTTTAATGAGTTTACCGGCGAGGGAAACGGTTTTAGCTTCGGTGCTTACAGCTCCTATGAAATGCTGCAGGTTATCCGGTTGGCACTTCGGTTCTTTGCAGAAAAGGAAACCTGGGTTCCTTTAATGAAACGTGCCATGAAGGTGGACTTTTCCTGGAAGAACTCGGCACAGCAGTATAGTCAGATGTACAAACAACTATTAGACTAAAAAGAGAGGCAAAAGCCTCTCTTTTTTCTCTTTCGCCCCTTGACTTTCCCGGGACAAGTTGTATATAATAAAAGAGATCAAACTGACAACAAGGTTTCGCAAAGGGGAGAAGAACAATGCTGATAAAATGGAATAAAAAATATAACGGAGGCGGTAGGGAAATCCGTCTTTTTGTCCTTTGCATCACAGTTGTTTTCGTCGCATGTGTGGTGGTAGGATGCGGAACCGGAGAGACTCCGGTAGTTGAATCTACCCAGGTTTCTGGGTCTGTTCCCAGACCGGCACCAGAGATCCCATTGGCCTCGTCTCAGAACGATTTGGTGAAGATTGCGACCGAAGCGAAAGGGAGCGAGAATAAAATTTGTTATTTGACCTTTGATGACGGACCTACCAACACAGTAACTCCGGCAATTTTGGATGTACTGAAACAGTATCAAGTCAAAGCCACTTTCTTTATGTTGGGATCTATGATGGAAAAGAATCCGGATATGGCAAAACGGGTCTACGAGGAGGGGCATCTTCTCGCCAATCACACCTATAGCCATGATTATCATGCGTTGTATGCCACCGGTGAGAGCTTCATGGCGGAAGTGAAAAAGGTGGAAGAACTAATCCGGAACATAACCGGAGAGGAGCCTTTCAAGTTGATGCGATTCCCCGGTGGTGGTCATAATGCTGGAAAATACGGAGAACAAAAGCAACAATATAAACTTCTCCTGCAGGAGAACGACTATTACTATGCCGATTGGAATGCCTTAAATGGGGATGCCGAGGGCAATAATCTGATGCCGGATCAGTTGATCGCCAGGATGAGGGAGACGGCAACCCAAAAGAACATTGTAGTGCTGATGCACGATGCTGCGGCGAAACGGACCACGGCAGAGGCTCTTCCGGCTATTATCGAGTACCTGCAAAGTCAAGGATATGAGTTCCGCCGTATGGACGAGATTCCCTATTATGAAAAAACAGAGGAATCCGTAGAGAACGAATGGGAATTATAATATTAATATAGGAAGAAAGTGCAAATATGAATTATCAGAAAAAAGCAGAAGCACTATTTTGTGAGGGATATAACTGCGCTCAGGCGGTGTTTTTAACCTTTGCGGAAGAGCTTGGAATAGAGCGGGAAACCGCATTAAAACTGTCATCTTCCTTCGGGGGTGGCATGGGCGGTTTGCGGGAAGTCTGCGGTGCGGTCAGTGGAATGTTTATGGCGGTGGGTCTCGCCAAGGGCTATACTGGGAAAAAGGTGCCGGAAGAGAAAGCGGAACATTATGCCCGGCTTCAGCGGATGGCGAAGGAGTTCCAAAAGGAAAATGGTAGCATTATCTGCCGGGAGCTTTTAGGTCTTGCCAAAGGAGAGACTCCCATGCCCCAGGAGAGAACCAAGGAGTATTACCAAAAACGTCCTTGCGGTGAGCTTTGCGGATGTGCCGCAAGGATTGTTGCAAAGGAACTGGGACTTGATCAGGAATAAAAAGGAAACAAAAAGCCATACTATGGATAAGATAATCTATAGGAGGCTTTTTTTGTATGGAAAAGAAAAAGAAGGAAGTGTTGAAAGGCCCGGCGGAACTGGAGAGAGAGGATGGGAGTGCGCTCTTTGAACTGACCAATGCAGCAACGGTGATGGAGTGTACTGGCTTGATTCAGGTGCCGCCGGAAGATGAGGCAGAGTTGGAAAACTATGAGGACGTTTATCATTTTGCCCAACCGGAACCGCTACCTCCCAAGGAGTCAGAAAAAGATTTTGGAAGAAGTTGATATTGTGGGTGTAAATGGTTGTTGCCACTATCTGTTGTGGGTATGAAATAGAGCTATGGGTTAGCGAAAAAAATGACGAAAAAACTTCAAAAAAGTTCTTGACAAGCGAGGAAAAGCGTGATATACTATGTAAGCTGTCCCCTGAGAGGGACGGTTCCGAAGTGAGGCTGAAACAATGCCGAGCAAGCCCGGGTTGCGGAGAACAATTAAGAGCGAAGCGACACAGGGCTCCCGAAAAACCTTTGGTTTTTTGGGAAAGAGGAGCAACCGAGTGGAAGAGCGAAGTGCGACGATAAGGAGTACGGAGCAAAAAGCGAGAGTTGCGACGTGATGTTTGAAAAGTAAACAGTGAAAAAGCGGTAATACGAAAAGTGCGAAAAGCACAGTATTACGACAATTGCACAAGGTATAACCTTGTCAATTCCAAGTTTATAGCGAACTTTAAAAGCTA
>JAZQHD010000037.1:0-6789 GCA_045540375.1 Ructibacterium sp.
AAAGAAACTTGATTCCCTTGTTCTTCAGGATGATATGGATACATATCTGCATACAGCGGCGGAGGCGTGGATCGAAGATTACAAGGGTGAAGATTTATCGACTGACGATGCAAGAGTAAAGCTGGGCGCTATCTTAAAACAACACAGTGTATTCCGTGAGCTGATCACAAGAGCCAAGGGACAGTATAAGCAAAGCAGCGGAACCGCAAAGGAATTGGAAGAAAGGTTCCGCGAGTTTGCAGAGTTAGGAGAAAAAGCTTCCTCAGCTCTGGAAGCTTTATATGCCCTTATATCCCATGCAAGAACTTACGATTCGCAGGGAAAGCTTCGTCCGTTCCTGACAGTACAGGTGCAGGTATGGGTGAGAGAACTTCGTCGTTTGATGGCAAAGGTAGATGATAAAGATATCGATTTTGCCATTGCATCCGATTTGAATGAAATGCAGGCAAAGCACTATCTGCCGGTTGTAAACTGCCGTGACTGTGGTGAGACCGGATGGGCTACTGTTGTAAATGAGATGGGAAGCATCGAGCTTGGTGATCTTTCCACATTCTATAACCTGTATTTTGACTGTGATAAGAGGATCAGGATCATATTCCCTCACTTAAAGGATGAGAGCGCAGAGGTAACTCCCGACGAGAGACAAGTGCTTTCGCCTGAGGATATGGAACTTTCACTGGAAGAACGTGAAGGCCAGCTTTCCAGCAATGGACACAGGACATTCCCGGTATGGTCATTCCAGCCGGAAACAGCCGGATCAGGAAGAGGAAAGAATTTCGTGTGCCCGTTTTGCGGAAGCCGTGGCGGACTTGCCATAATGGGTGTAAGAAGTGCTACAGCTATCAGTGCGAGTGTATCCGAACTTTATGCATCACACTTTAATGATGATAAGAAGTTGCTTGCATTCACGGATAATGTGCAGGATGCATCTCATCATGCCGGATTCTACAATTCAAGGACATGGAGATTTGGACTTAGAACTGCCATGCAGCAGTATTCCATGCAGCAGGATGAGGAGAAGTCGCTGAAGGACTTTACGGAAGACTGCGTGCAGTACTGGAAGGATGAGATGGGAAACGAAAAGTTCCTGTCATACTTCGTTGCGCCTACTCTTACATGGATGAGAGGATATGACAATCTGATCAGCAAGGGTGCATGGATTGCAGATAAAGACGGTGCAGGGTTTATGGAATCTGTCACTAAGAGAGCAGAATACGAGATGATGCTGGAATTTGGTATGTCAGCACGTATCGGTCGCTCTTTGGAAAAGTCAGGATGCTGTGTAACTGCCTTTGATCTTGATGGAGCTGCGAAGAGAATCCTTGACCGAGTAGTCAGTGAGTACGGGCTTCTGGATGGCGTGAGTGAGGAGGAGTGCGAGCGGATGATCATGGGCGTTCTCCTGACCATGAAACAAAACGGCGCGTTCTCCAATCCCATTTATAATTCCTATGTTGAAAATGGTGGAAACAAATATGTCTACCGTGATAATAAATGGCTCCCTGGTATGCGTGAGGGACGCAATGCACCTAAGTTTATAACCGTTGGAGGCAAAGCAAAGAAGGCATGGTTTTTCGATGATGTTTCCAGACGGTCGTGGTATGGCAAGTGGATCAACAAATATCTGCCTGTAATGCATAGTGAGGATGCCTGCGATCAGGTTCTTTCCGTAATGATGGATGAACTGACTACAGCAGGAACGGTTGACAGGTTAAAACGACCGGATGATATCCCTGCCTGGGGAATCAGCTATGAGAAGACTACCGTCAGCCGCGAAACCGTTCAGATGGTTTGTGATGTCTGCGGTAACCGTATCACCGTTGCGAAGAAGAATCAGCACAGTACGGAGGGGATGTGTTGCCTTCGTACCGCATGTCATGGCCATTATGTAGAGGCTCCGGATGAGGGGCTTGATTTCTACGGAAAGCTTTACAGCAATGGTGAGATGGTGCGTGTCGTTGCCAGGGAGCATACCGGACTTCTGGAAAGAGAACCGAGAGAAGAACTGGAACGCACCTTTAAGAAGAAAAAGAATGCACAGATGCCATGGGATGCCAATCTTCTTTCCTGTACACCGACTCTTGAAATGGGTATCGACATCGGTGATCTGTCTACGGTAGTGATGTGTTCCATACCTCCGGCACAGGCACAGTATGCCCAGAGAGCAGGCCGTGGAGGAAGAACGGATGGTAATTCGCTTGTAATTGCCGTGGCGAATGCCAGACCGCATGATCTCTATTTCTACGCTGAACCGGAAGAGATGATCACAGGAAGCGTGGAGCCGCCGAGGATCTTCCTTAAGGCGACCTCCGTGCTGGCAAGACAGTTCATGGCATATTGTATGGACTCCTGGGTAAAGACCGGGAAGGCAGAAGTACCGCCGAAACTGAATCAGATCCTGACTGCTCTGGATACCAAGGACAAAAAGAGATTCCCATTTAACTACTTGAATTATGTACAGGATAATCTGTCGAAACTGGTTCGTACCTTTATTCAAACTTTCAATGCCAGTGCAAACGGAGAAGATGGTCTGGATGAAGATGCAAAGAAAGAAATCACTAACTTTGCTATGGGAGACGGACAGGGTGGAGAGACTCTTCAGAGCAGGATATTTGAGGAGTTCCGCATCATAAAAGAACACAAGAAAGCTATCCAGACAAATATTGATGAACTGGACACCTTGACCAAGCAGCTGGAGAGCAAGCCGAAGGATTCTTCCTATGAAGAGGAAATGGCGGTTCTTCGAAGTGAAAAGGCTGCTCTTGGAAGGGTTGTTCATGACATAAATGAGAGAAACACCTTTGAGTTCATGTCGGATCAGGGACTGTTGCCGAACTATGCATTCCCTGAGGCAGGCATTGTCCTGAAAGCAATCCTTTTCCGTGCGGAAACGCCGGAGGAGGGAGAAAAGCCTAAGGGTGAGAAGTATACATATGAATACAGCCGTTCTGCATCATCTGCTATCAGCGAATTTGCTCCGCTGAACAGTTTTTATGCAAGCGGTAAGAAGCTGAATATCGATCAGGTGGACATCAACACCACAAAGATTGAAAGATGGAGATTGTGTCCGTCTTGCTCACATGCGGAACTGGAGAACTCCAGCAAGCCGCATATCGCTTGTGATAAATGTGGAAATCCCGGATGGGGAGATGCCGGTCAGGTACGTCCTATGCTGAAGGTGCAGATGGTGTACTCCAACATGAGATACAAGGACAGTGTGAACAGCGAAGACAGCGATGACCGTACCACCAAGTTCTATAACAAGGAAATGCTGGTGGAGGTTGAAGACGACAAGTATATCGAGCCTGCGTATCGGATGGATAACGCAGAGTTCCCGTTCGGATATGAGTTCGTTAAGAAGGCTACCATGCGGGAGATCAACTTCGGTGAGAAAGATCTGAGCGGTGAGAAGCTGTATGTTGCAGGAGAAGAGGCGGTTCGTAAGGGTTTTACAATCTGTAAGTTCTGCGGAAAGATCCAGCTTCCGAATAAACCGCCGCAGCATACCAGATTCTGCCGTGTGGTTAAGGATGCAAAGACGAATCCACTGCAGGAGCCATACGAGGAGTGTCTGTTCCTGTACAGGCAGTTTACCACTGAGGCTATCCGTATCCTTGTTCCGTCAACATCTCTGGATACATCAAATGTCAGAGTGGAATCATTTGTTGCGGCATTCATGCTTGGAATGAAGAAGAAATTCGGTAATATCGATCATCTGGGAGCTACGGTAAGTGAAGTGCCTGTTCCGGATGCAGATTACAAGAATCAGTATCTGGTTATTTATGATACTGTTCCGGGTGGAACCGGATACCTGCGTCAGCTGATGAACGACAAGCACGGCATGATCGATGTGCTGCAGCTTGCCGTTGATACGATGGAAAAGTGTACTTGCAAAGATGATGAGAGCAAGGATGGATGCTACAAGTGTCTGTATGCTTACAGACAGAGCCAGCATATCGGTGAGATTTCAAGGCGTGCGGCGTTATCCATGTTCAAGAGTATTCTGTCAGGACAGGGCAATCTGCAGAAGATTAAGAATCTGTCCCTGATCGATACGAATCCGCTTATCGGAAGTGAACTGGAGCGTCAGTTCCTGGAGGCATTAAACCGTCTGGGATCTGTGAACAGGATGGTATCCGTTAATAAGAAGCTGGTTAACGAGAAGGAAGGTTATTCTTTAAAGATAGGTGAATGCACCTGGGATATTGAGCCTCAGGTAGATTTTGGACCCGCCGAAGGTGTGGCTGTAAAGTGCCGTCCGGACTTTGTCTTCTGGCCTGTGCGTACAACCGGATCTCAGAAGCCGGTGGCAGTATTTACAGATGGATTTACCTTCCATAAAGACAATGTAGCAGATGATTTTCTGAAGCGTATGGCAATCATTCAAAGCGGCAAGTACAGGGTATGGTCTCTTTCCTATAGCGATGTGCAGGATGTCTTCAAATCAAAGGGAGACTACAAGACCGATACATGGCTGTATGACAAGCTGCCGAATGGTTCCAAGATGTATATGTCCTATGTGAAGGCTATGAATGCGCAGGATCTGCTTCCGGCAAAGAAGAGTCCGTTTGAACTGTTGATCGAATATTTAAGCAGATCAGATGCAGAAGAGCTTTTCAAGGTACATGCAAAGGCGTTTGCATTCTCGCTGCTTGACTACTCTCTGATCGATAAGCAGAATGCGTATGACATTCAGGTCGCAGATTGGGAAAGTGCCTATAAGAGTATGGATACCCTGCGCAGAGTTTATGCTTTCGGCAAGGCTATCTATGGTATGTGGGAGCCGAGACAAACGCTCGGAAATATGTGGATCTATTCCATGCTTTCCATGGATGATCGGGATAAGAAGATGGATGCGCCGATCAGAGTGCTGGCGATCCTGAATGATAACGACAGCCGCACGGATAACTACAATAAAGACTGGAATGGTTTCTTGAGCTTTTCCAACAATATGCAGTTTGTCGATGATGCGCTGTTTATGACGAGAAAGGGTATCAGCGGATCCATCTATACAGCACTGATTCCAGAGGAAGCCGATTCGGTAGATGTCGACAGTGCTCCTGGTGCTACGGTGGTCGATGCTGATATGAGTGGCTGGGAAGATATCTATGATTATCTGGATGATGTCGAGAAGGCCTGCGTTACAGAAATGATGAAGAATCATATTCCTGCGCCCGATGAAGTTGGTTACGAGCTTGAAAGCAGCAAGAATGGAGCTGTCATCGGTGAGGCTTCAATGGCGTGGACAGAGAAAAAGGTTGCTCTTCTTTTGCCGGAGCAGGAGGAATACTCAGAAGTATTTAAGAACGAAGGTTGGACGGTACTTCTGACGAACGAAAAGCTTACTATAGACAAATTTGGAGGTGAATGATGATGGATAAGCCCATGGTTGCGATTTCGACAGATTTTCTGACTTCTTTTGCGTCATTACCGAAGCAGAAGCAGGGAAAAGCAACGGAGTTTTTTAATAAGGTCCGTACCAATCCAAATTCTCCCGGAATTAATTACGAGAAGATTGATGAAGGAATCGATAAGAATATCTGCTCTGTGCGTATTGATGATACCTACAGGGCTATCGTGGTCAGATGTCCCGACACGAATGTTTATATGCTGCTCTGGGTGGACCATCATGATGAGGCTTATGCTTGGGCGAAGAGAAAAAAATGCTCGATCAATAAGGTCACAGGCGGTGTGCAGGTATTTGACGTGCAGGAAGTGTCTGTCGAAAAGCAGGTTGAGAAAGAATCTCTTTTCGGAAAGTATACCGATGATCAACTGACTCGTATGGGGCTTCCGGAAGAGCAGATACCGATGATCAAGAGGCTGGAGACACTGGATGAGTTCTATGCCATGAAAAAGAGCATCCCCGAAGATGCTTATGAAGGGCTTGAATGGCTGGCACATGATTTCGATTATGATGAAGTGATTGAAACTCTGTATGAGGATAAACCGGAGGACGTCAATTCGGATGACTTTGCGGCGGCGCTTCAATCGGATTCCAGCAAGAAGTCTTTTGTTATCGTGGACGGCGAAGAGGAACTGAAGCGGATCATGGCAGAGCCGCTTGAAAAGTGGAGAATCTTCCTCCATCCGACGCAGAGAAGGATCGTAAATAGGGATTTCTCAGGACCTGCAAGAGTCCTTGGCGGTGCCGGTACCGGAAAGACGGTTGTGGCTATGCACAGGGCGAAGAGGCTGGCAGCTGACCTACCTATAGGGATGCAGGTACTCTTTACCACCTACACCAGAAATTTGGCTGATGATATCAGGGAGAATCTGCGCAAGATCGCTTCCGTTGATCAGATGAAGAGGATTGAGGTCATCAACCTTGATGCATGGGTGGCGTCATTCCTGCATGATCAGGGGTATGAGTACAACATTTCCTATGGAGATGAGCTCGATAAGGTTTGGAATGATGCTATTGCACAGGCGGGCGGTTCACTTGATTATACGAAGAATTTCTATATTGATGAGTGGATCAAGGTCGTGCAGGCTCAGGAAGCGTATACCAAAGAGAAGTATATCAAGGCTTCGCGTATCGGCAGAGGTCTTAAGCTCGACCGTATCAAGAGGATGAAGGTCTGGGAGGTATTTGAGGAATACATGAATCTGTTGGATGAGCGTAAGCTTAGGGATTCTGAATTTGCCATGTATGAATGTCGTATTATTTTGGAAAAGCAGTTTTCCGCAGGTAGATATGAGCACATCATCGTGGATGAAGGACAGGATTTGAGCCCGAGTGCTTTCCGACTGATCAGAGCACTTGCTGGTGAACCTCACCAGAATGAT
>JAZQHD010000038.1:0-5394 GCA_045540375.1 Ructibacterium sp.
TAGCCCACAGCTCGTCGTTTTCTTCCGAGAGTAAAGCGTCGAGCTGTTCTTTTTGTTTGCGGTCAAAGTTGTACTCCTCTGCCATTTCATCTGCCGTCTTATGGCTTACTGTTATAAAAAGATAAGTCCTTGTTTCTGTGGTTTCAGTTTCGACGATATTCCCGTTCCCGTCATCAGATTCGACTATAACAGTTTCTGTGATTTCTTCCGTCTTAAAAGATATATCATTCATTTCCCAGAATATCTCCCGGAGGATATCTTTCTTTTCATCGGTTATAGTTGCCACCTCTTGACCGTTTATAGGATCAGTTGTAGTTTTAACTGCATACACCGCAAGAACCTCCTTCCAGACCGCACGAGAACCCAACATCTCTAGAACATCATAAAGATTCTCAAGCTTTATTTTTTCTATCTCCGCAAGATACTCGTCATTGATTCCCCGGATAACTTCCTGCATGGTTTCTCCTCCGGTGTCTTCGTTAGAAAAGAAAATACCGAATGAAGAACCAACCAAAAGGCCTATAAGCATGATGATTACAACAATCATAACAGCTACCCAACCACCCGCAGCAATAGCAGCAATAAGTGCTTTTGTGGCTGCAATAATTCCTTTCACCATTGATTTACCTGCAACGAAAACAGCCTTTCCTGCAGTATAAACTGCTTGCACAGTTTTCTTTGTTCCTTGAACTATTGCCGTAGGTGCTCTTGCTGCTTTTTTAGTTGTCGTGACAGTCGCCCTGGTCGTTTTGTCCGCAGTTTTGATGCCAACCTTTGAGGTTTGCTCTGCAGTTTTAATTGTGCTTTTAGCACCTTTTACGGCTGTTTCGCTGGCATTTGCAATGCTTGATTTTGTCTTGATTCCGTTCTTTGCAATATTTGCAGAAGCCTCTGCGGATTCCTTTGTTCTAATGGTATTTCCAACGGATTCCGCGGTACGTTGTTCATAAGCTTTTTCGGTTCTTTTTTTTGCTTGTTTGACAGCATATTCTCTTGCTTGTCCCTGTGGATTGGATTTAGGAGAATTATATTGCCTTTTATGAGAAGGACTGCCAGTATATTGGTGGCCCTCTTTCGATTCATTACTATAAGAAGCAGAATGAGCACAGGGATTATCCCCGTGCTCAAAATTTTCTTTTGCTTTTACAATGTTTTTTTTTGTGATTTCAAAGCCTTTTCTTCCGTGCTCATCAAACTGATAAGCAGCTTCATATCCAATTACTTCGGAAGTTTCTGTCACTTTATCAGAAGCATATTCTTCCGGAGAATTTTCTTCCGTATAATAGCTATGCTCAGCACTTTGCTTTGTGCGGATATATGAATCTTTCATTCTGTCCGAAAGATTTGCTGATTTATCGAGAACCTTTATTGAGTTACCAACAACAGATTCTTTTGTCTTAATATCATTCATTCATACCACTTTCCATCGGCATATTATCCACAAGTTTCGCCACAACCACGATTCTGCCATCAGTCTGGCTATATTCGCAGGTGGAGAGAGTAAGAAGTCTGTCGCCATATTCCGCATCAACACCGGTATCATAAAGCCGAAGGGATTTGCAGATTTCGATATATTCGTTAAAATCCGCTTCGTCTTCCGCATTTACAAACTGGAAGTATTTGAATCCAGAATCGTTATATGCAACGGTTTTGAACACTGCAACGATTTCATATCTTCCGTAATCAAGAAGAGTATCGAACTGAATATATTTGTGTTCTTTGTAGAATTCTTCGTCTTCGTATTTGCAAAGGTCGGCAAACATGGAACCGTTATTCATGTTGTGACCATAAACAACGATGTTGTCGCAGTTGTCGATAAGGCAGTTCTCCTGAATGTACGGAACCCCATAATCGCTATAGGATTTATCGAAAGCATGTTTGAGATAGAAGTTAGGATCATCTGAGGTCTGCATTACGGGATAATCGATTTTAGTTCCTTCAATCTTTACCCATGCAATGAAGTCATCATTCTGCTCATAGATGGGCAGATATTTTTCATAGGAAGTCGGTCCGTTGTATTCGTGCTCAACATTTCCTTCGAGGTCGATTACTTCATCATTCTCGTGCTCAACCTCGCTGGATACGAGAGAAGAAAGATTTTCATAGGTCTGTTCCGCTTTGTTTTCGTCTGCCATCTGACTGAAGAAGACAATTCCGGAAGAGATTGCGATAACCGAAAGGATAACTGCAATAAGCATCATAACAGTAGATTTTTTCATAATATTTTCCTCCTAAAATTTTAGTTTAACAGGCGTCTTCATATTGTCCGAAGGCGCCTTCATTAGGTTTTGTAGTAATTAGCTTGTAAATTTTCGTTACTTTCGGGAATATATTGATAAACGGCACGATAAACCCGCCATAGCGAAGAAGTCCGCAACCTGCATTTGCATTGGTTACATAACTCATCTGTTCCTGGGAGATGCCAAGAAGATGCGAAAGTTTGTCACGGTCGGAAGCGGCCTGGTTCATCATAACAATACATTCAGAGTTTGAAAGCATGGTACTTGCTGCAATGGAAGCCAGCAAATACTCAACATTCTGGGTAATGGCACAGGGAAATGCATTTCTTTTTCTAAATTGTCTCCAAGCAGAAACAAAGAAGTTTGCACTGTATTCGTTTTCAAAGACAATATGAAATTCGTCGATGAAGATGTGGGTTCGTTTACCCTTTTTCCAGTTTTCAGTTACTCTGTTAAGAATAGTATCAGTGATTACAAGAAGACCTACTGGCTTTAGCTGTGCCCCAAGTTCATGGATATCATAAGAGATAATTCGATTACTCATATCCACATTCGTTTCATGTGCAAAGATATCAAGTGAACCAGAAGTGAAAAGTTCAAGCGCAAGCGCAAGTTCTTTCGCTTCTTTTTCTGGCTGCTCAAGAATAACTTCTCTCAAAGTTTTGAGCGTCGGTGTTTCTCCGGTAAACTCAGACTCACGATATACTTGAGCAACACATCTGTCGATGATTGATTTATGATGTGCTCCAACGCCGTTTTTATCGATCTGTTCTACAAGTGACATGATAAACTGTGATTTCTCTACGACGGAGTTTGTATCACCGTATCCCCTTACCATATCCATTGCATTGATCTTATCTTTACCACCCGCTTTGATTCCATGGACTGCACCATTCAGTGCCTCGACAAGCGGAGAGTATTCGCCTTCGGGGTCACATATAATGATATCGTCCTCAGGACAAAACAAAGCAAAAAATACAATCATCAGTTTTGCAAAGAACGATTTACCAGAACCAGGAATACCAAGTATAAACATCGACTGGTTCAAAAGGTTCATTAGATTGCATAGAATCAGATTGTGGGAAATTGCATTCTCTCCAAAATAGATTCCTCCATCTTCCTGAATCTCCTGGACCTTAAACGGCATTAATACTGCAAGGCTCTCTGTTGTCAGCGTTCTTAACATATCAATCTTTCTTACACCAATAGGAAGTGCTGTGTTAAGAGCATCCATCTGTTGATATCTCATCGTTGCAAGCTGACAAAGATGTTTTCTCGCAACAGACAGTAATGCTTCCGTATCTGAATTCAGCTGTTCTTTTGTATCCGCTACATGAACAAGCGTTACAACTGCAAACATCATTCGCTGGTCACGAGTGGTAATATCATTAAGGAATTCTTTTGTTTCCTTACGCTGAAGCTCCATATCATATGGAATAACAGCAGAAAAGTTATTGTTGCTGTTCTGTCGTCTTTGCCAGTTTGTGATATTGGTTTCAATACCAAGCATTCTAGTTTCAACTTCCCTAACAGCCTCATCTGTGGATACCGGAATAATATCTATGGAAAGCATCATATTTCGGTTCATATCCATCAGTTCCGTTATCATATCGTCCTTGATGTAAGAAGCATAATCTTTTAAAAAAATCGTCCTCGCATATTTATCTCCCATTCGAAAGAAATCCTTGCGTTTTTCGATAATATCAGGACAGATATAATCTCTAAAGTCATGACCTCTTCTCATCATTTGTTTTGCATCAAAGCTGAATGCACTCTCGTCACCGGGTCTGTAAAAATCATGCAGAACTCTTAACTTTTCTGTTGCATCAAGAGGAACACATTTTGATCCCAGTGCAGAAAAGTGAGAAATAATATCCGCGCCTATTCTAGTGAAATATGCTCTTGCTTCTTCAATGTTTTTCTTGTGGACAGAAATAGTAATGTATTTTTCCTGAACGATTCCGTTTGAATTAAGAGCCTTATCCAAAAGAACTTCGTTATATTCTTTTCTATATTCATCAAGTCCATCATTTTGCATCGGCTTTAGAATGGATTCCTCAAAATTCTTACGGTTCAACCTTCGGTTGTTGATTGTAATTTTTGCAGTTGCTCCACAATCAAGACTGTTCAGAAGCTCTGAATAACCAAGAAACATTCTTTCCTTGTCTTCTCTTGAAGCAACAAAATAGTTTATGTCGGTAAACTTATATGTCATGGAATATTTGTTTCCGACAGCAAAAATACCGTCCTTCCAGATTTTCTTTACGGGAATTACATCCTGTATCTTCCGGGGAACGGTATATTTTTCCTTGTCTTGTTTAAACAATCTGCTCAATGTTTTCATCATAGGAGCTTAACCCTCCTTTTCATGTTTTTCTATACACCCTTTCGTCGCTTCGTAATAGTAGTTTGTTGGTTTGAACATCAAGACATGGGGTTCTATTATTTCTGTTCTGATATAGTTCAAAAAGAACTTTTCTGCCGTCATGCCATGATAAGAAAAGAAGCCCATTACTGCAAAAGGAACCGCTCCAAGAATACACATCCAAGAAACAGTTTCAGTTCCAAAATAGGGCTTCAATAAAAAATATAAAAGAACCGCAATTCCTACTGCAAGAAGAGAGAAGATGAACTGTCGAAGAGATAATCCGAAAAACATGCTTTCTTGGTAATCGCGGATCTCTTTATTGATTTTAACTTCCATAAGTACCTCCTTTAAAGTCCCATCATTTCTCTTACAACTCTGTCCGCCATCTTTATCGCGCCGACAAGAACCAGCATGTTGAAAACAAGTTCTCCAACATAGCTCCACACCATAGTCACCGCAGCCGCTCCGGATTGAACCACCGGAGGAGTTGCCGCAAAGAGCGAGAAGATTATGCAACCAAGTACTATGATTGCACCTTCAAGGCAGACAGCTGCGTAGGATTTGATGAAAGCAATACCAACACTTTGCGTCGGTTCTCCCGCAAATGTTGAGAGTGGAACCGGCGCAATAGCGGTATAAAGATAGAGCTTGAAGAATCTTCCGTAAACGGTAAGAATCATAACGAAAGAGAGTACAGTTATGAAAAGACTTCCTATGAGTGTTACCGCCCAAAGCGGAATGCTCTCGAAGAAAGTACATTCTTCAATTGCTGTTATAATCTCTCCC
>JAZQHD010000039.1:0-4843 GCA_045540375.1 Ructibacterium sp.
CCTGGTCACCGTCGCTCTTCTGGGCAAGGTTGACATCGAAGCTACCGTCGCAGGCGGCGGCGTTACCGGTCAGGCCGGCGCCATCCGTCACGGCATCGCCCGCGCTCTTCTGTCCGTGGACGCTGCTTACCGTGCTCCCCTGAAGGAAGCCGGTCTGCTGACCCGTGACCCCAGAATGAAGGAACGCAAGAAGTACGGCCTGAAGGCTGCACGCCGCGCTCCCCAGTTCTCCAAGAGATAAAATCACTCTCAGAAAAACCGCCTATTCGGGCGGTTTTTCGCTGTTTTTTGAGCTTTTTTCTTAATGGTGTGTATTAAGTGTGTATTAAGATCCGCATCTTATCAGACCTCTCCAACGTTATATTGCAAAAAGAGCCACCCCATTTGGAGTGGCTCTCTCTTATTTTAGAAGGGCAAATCGCCGTCATCCTCATCCATGTCAGCGAAAGGCTGCGGACGGTTGTACTCAGGTTCCTTCGCAGGGGCAGGTGCGGATGCATCGTCCCTTGTTTTATGGCTGCCGAAATAGATATTCTCTGCCACGACCTCCGCGCTTCTGCGCTTGTTGCCGTCACGATCAGTCCAGTCTCTGATCTGGAGTCTGCCTGCGACAACAGCCATGCTGCCCTTGGCAAAATACTTGCTGACGAACTCAGCATTGTGCCGCCAAGCTACGCAGTCGATGAAGTCGGTCTGTTTCTCGCCGCCATCCCTGCCGCTGTAGTCACGGTCAACAGCCAAGGTGAAGCTCGCAACAGGGGTATTGGACTGGGTGTATCTCATCTCAGGATCGCGCACGAGTCTGCCCATGATTGTAATGTGATTCAGCATAATAATTCAAGTTCCTTTCCTTAAAAACCTCTGGTAGACCATCCGCAAGCCTGCAGCAGAGCCTTCTGTTTGTTACGACTGTAACCCTTGCTCTGCATCCACGCAATGAACTGATCCTTCTTGGAATTGGTGATCGTTTCGCCATACTTATCCTTGATGCCTTCAAAAGTGTTCTTCATCAGGATTCCTTCAAAGATTTCAGCTTCAGTAAGACCGCGAGCCAAACCGAGCTTGATATTACCGACCGTAGTGTCACCAATCGAGGAAGGGGTGTACCCATCGCCTGCGAGTTGCAGGATGGCGTACTCACGTGCGAAGGACTCGGCATAGCCAATCACTCTGCCCTGAGTTTCTTCATCGTAACCATTCCAATAACGATATCCTTCCAGACTGGACTCGATGTCGTCGTACTGTTCCGCGAAGATATCTGCATAATCGTCGAGCTGATCGTCACGCAGATTTGTATTTACCTTGTTCAATTCAGTCGCAGTGAAGAACGCAGCTTCCAGCAGCGCATTGTACTCATTACCGCTCAAGCCCATGGTGTCAATGAACTCCAGTTTCTCAACCTTGGTGTCCATGTCCTCCGTGCCTTCGCGGTACATGATGAACGTGCCGACATCCACACCATTTCGTGCGGCTTCCTGTGCATCCTTCATCCACTCAACATCCAGTTCGTACTGACCGTGGGAATGCCTTGCAAGAGCCGTCTTCTCTGCGTAGTCGTAGGCTGCTTCCAACAGATCGTTCTGGAGGCTTTCGTCCATACGGTTGAATCCGTGCATCAGCATATCCCCGTAGATATTATCGAAAGTCCTGTTGTAGGTCTTGCCGTAAGCAATATAGTCACTTGAACTCAGGTTGTCAATGCTGAACTTCTCTTCCTCGTCATCTTCTTCCTCATAGGTAGGCTTGATACCGATGGAAATATCGAGGTTCTTCAGATCATCTGCGTTGATACCTGCCTTTTTCGCTCTGGACCTCATTCCGTTGCGGATCTCGCTGGGAGTGAGTCCACGGTCAATCAGGTCTTTTGCAATCTTGTCATACACAGCAATGTCACCCTGTTCATAAGCTCTCCACAGGATGTCAAGGAAACGGCTTTTGTTTTGCGAGTAAGTAACCGCATAGATTGTCTTTTCCATCTCATGCTGCAATGGAATGTTGTCGGTCTCTACCGCAATGCTACGCATGATACCGATTACATCTCTTGTGATATTGCCAACAGAGATGCCTGTAAGTGTGCCGACCTGCTCAATAAAGTTTTTCGTTGTCCAAAGCTTGGTGTTCTTTCCATCGCCGCTCCAGCTCTTGATCAAATTTCGGAAAGCGTTGACCATGTCGCTAATAACAGCGGCATCAGCGCGGGTCACGTTGTACCCTTGAAGGATGTTTACAATTTCCTTTGCGAAAGGAACATAGCCGACAGGATTCAAGCCCGAACCGACATTGCTGAAGAAAACAAGCATTGCTTTATCCCACGCGGAAAGTTCTTCATCTTCTGCCTCTTCCTCATCTACCTTGCCGATAAACGCCGACATGAATCGCTCCCAGTAGTCCTTGTCCTCGTCATCGTCACGCAAAGCATCAACCAAGCTCTGTGCCATCGCATTCACGATCACATTAGCAACAAGCACGGATGTGGTTCGACCAAAGAACTTGATTGCCGCGCCTCTCTTGTTTTCATCGGTTTCATTCGCAAATGCATCGTAGGCTCTCAGCAACATATTCATCGTCATCATCGGTTCCCCCATAAAGGCAGTTGCTTCCTTCATGCGAGAATCCCCGGATCTCATAATGTTGGTTCGCTGAAGAACGCCGTCAACGACCTGAGACTGGTCAATGACATCACCAAACTTCTCTGCAACAGCTTCGTAGAAATCTTCGCTCCCGGGCTTCAGATTGGTGCTGTCTGCGATTTCCCATTCGCAGGCATTCCAGATACGCCCCCAAGTAAGCTCGTCAGCTTTACCAGCTGCCCACATAAAGGCATCGGACACCTTTGTCAGAGTATCCTTATCCCCAAACAGCGTTTCGTTCAGTCGAGTCGCATTGCTGATATCAAAGCCGCCCATTTCCTTGCGTTTTGCAATAGATGTGTGTTTAAGTGCCTTCTGCCAGCCGTTACCTTTTGTAACGCCCTTCGCCAAGCCCTTGGTCATGTTCACAGGATTCAGAACAGTTGCTGCACGAATGATGGATGTGGGCTGCTGAACAATGACACGAATATTGCCGCCAACAGAAGCACCCAATGTATTGCCGTAGAACTTATTCACCAGCCCAATAAACGCATCGTCATTCACGGGGGTCAAGCCGTTCTGAATATCATTCATCAGGTTTTGCCACCATTCCTGTGCACCCTTGCCGCCGTAACGGTCCAGCAGGCCCTTCACGGTCTTGCCTGTGCCCCTGAACTCGAAGTTGAACAGACGGTTCATGTCCACCATAGGTGCAAGCCATGCTGCATAGTCTGCCATATCTCCGGTGTGAGCAGCAAATGTATTGAAGACACCTCTGATTTCAAGTGCATTGTTTGCGCCGGGCAGTCTGTTTTTCGCAATACTGATATTTTGAATAGACCGAGCATTGCCGGCACTTTTTTCTGAGTTACTGTGCACGCCTTCTTTTGCGCTCTTGATCGTCCAATAGTTCTTGTTGGTAAACTTCTTATAGCCGTAAACCTTCATGCTGGCTTCGTTGCCATATTCAGCAAGCACATTGTTCAATCTCTGGAGTTCATCGGCTACACCGATTTGCTTCTTATCCAACTTACCGACGATCATCTGCAAATCATTGATCGTCAGCAACACGGACTCGTTTCCGCGAGGAATAGACTTCCTGTTCTCAATCAAATCAGCCTTAATCTCAGGTTGCACAATCCCACCACCCAACAAATGGCGCATACCGTCTTCCTGTCGTTGCAGCAGATACACTTCCATAATCTGCGACGTAGTCAGGTACAGGTCATCCCCGCGCTCGGTTGTGAATTTGTGGACATCTCTGCTCCACTTTCTCACTGTTTCGCCGTCAATGAGCTTTGCGATTTCCCTTGCCATGTGGCTGACAATATCCTGCTGTTTGTCCTGTGCATTGCGCAGAATTCGGAATATTTCAATGCCTGCATCGCCGTAGTGAGAGAAGAAAGTCAATGCGTTTTCAAGGCTGAGTCGGTATTTTTCAAGATTGCCGCCACGCTTTTTCTTTCGAGTGGCAGTGTCATCCTGCATAGAAATAGCCCAACCTTTGATATGTTCATACTTGCTCATGGACAGAGTCTTTCCAGCGGTAGAGATACTGTGTTCCAAAGCGCGGATCACATCCCAAACGATCTGAAGCTGATCGCTGTTCATATCCGCAATGCGAATATCAGACATATCAATAACCTGTTCAAACTTGCCCTTGATGGTTTCGTTGCCATCGGTATGAGTAAGCAGATCCGGATCAACAACAAAGTCCCCTTCCGCAGCCAGTCTGGAGTAGTTATCTCTCAGCTCTCTGAACGCAAGCGTTCTCGCCGTGGCATAGGCATACTTACCCTTTTTCTCAGCATCATCCTCATGCATAAGAGCTTTCCCCTTCTTCGAAGCAGGGTCAGCTACCCAAACTTGGTTGCTTTCAAGGTTGATTGCCTCCAGCACCGCAAGAACCAAGCCACGGTATTCTTCAAGGATGTGCTGTTTGTCGGAAGGCTTCAGCAGTTTCTGCTTCAGCTTTGTAGCGTGTCGCTCGATCTTATTACGAAGGTCTCGATCCTTATACCTAACCTGCATTCGATCTACAACCCTCGCTGTGCGCTCTTTACCGCGTGTGACCACATCAGCAATGCGATCGTTCTGCATACCGTAGATACGCATAAGCAGGTCGTTGGCAAACCAAGAAGCCGCCTCTGCGGTGTTCCCCTCGTAGGGATTGTACTCGGTAGGCTGCAAGCCTTCCAGCACCTCCGCAATGTGCATGAGCTGTTCGGGCTGAGTGGTGTACTCGGACTCGTTGAAGTAGCCGGGGAAGCTTG
>JAZQHD010000040.1:0-1540 GCA_045540375.1 Ructibacterium sp.
TTCCTTCATCTGCGTGAGTGCTTCACACAGCCCCGATAAAGTACCGGGGCTGTAGAGCATCATCAAATTCATTTCATCGTGTGTGAAGTCCATCATTCAATATCCCTTTCCGGGTGGCTTCTGGAAGCTTTTTGGGGTGTATCGAAAACCGACATTTCTTTCAGCTGATCCAGTACGGAAGGTCGCTCCGTGGCAGGAGCTTTACCGTTGTTGATGACGCCATCCAACATCCCGTAATCGTCCTCCATAGCCATCTCTGCGTTTTTCAGATAGTTTTCGGGTTTCATAAAGCCCTGAAGCTCCACAAAACCGTAGGCATCAACGTAATAACAGGATACCTCACCGGCTACCTTCAAGGCTACGATGTCGCTGACCGACATACTGTGACCACGGAAGTCCTCAGGGTGGTCGATATTGAACTTAGTGTACAATCCCTCCAACTGTTCCGCAGCACCGGCAGACTGTTCAATAGGACCATTGTAGACCACCTCATAATGGTCAATGGTTGGCTGTTCGTTCAGTTTCTGAATGTGCCAGTACGGCATGAAACGGAACTCGTCAGTCTCGTCAATGCGTTTCAGCTGAAGGACTGCATAAGAGTCGGTGGAGCTTTCCAGAAAAGCTACCATTCTGTCATCAGGAGTGGTATTCCCGTGAACATCATCCCATTTTTCAATTTTCATAGGCGACCTCCTTATCTTTCAGGTTCTTTGGGTTTATAAGATACTTTTGCCGCCGGTGTCTGTTCCTGCAATTTTGCCAGATGCTCACGCACAGACGGTCTCTGCATATCCTGATCGAACTGAATCTTGTCCAAGGCTTTCAGTAAAGCGCCTGCACGGACAGCATCCTTTTCCTCAGGTGCATCAATGATGGCGTTCTCCAGGAATGTGCGGTACGGCTCAAAGTTCCCGTCTTTCAGATCTGCCTGAATCTGCTGAACATGGGCGGCAGTATCTTCAACCTGATCTTTGTATTCGTAAGGGTCAAAGCTCTCGGAAAAACGGTCAATCTTAAAAGCAACTTCGGCAATCGGGTCATCCACCACAACTGCCTGTCTGCCTACCTCGAAAGCCTGATCCATCACATCCTCATAGACCATAGCACGGAGTTCTCTGTGTGCCAGGCCAAAGGACTCCAGAATATCCTGTCGGACTTCGATCATGGACATATCAGGGTTATCGACCTGACCGCCATCAATCTCGTTGTAGTTCTCATCGAACAGCGTGTAGTCATAACCATCGTCACAGGTCTGAACCGCAAGGATTCTGTCTTTGCCGACCTTCCATGCAGCTTCGTCGCCCATAATCTCAGGCTCTGCCATATATCTTGCTCCGTTGCGCTCCATGATTTCTGCGAACTGGCAGATGTGGAACACATTCGTGCCGATCTGGGTGTGATACTCGTCGATGAACTTACAGGGCTTCACGACGGTCTCATCAGGATAGTGAATCTGGATACAGCTGCCGTCAGGAATACGGAACAAGTCCTTATAGTGGCTGTCGATAAATCGGATGTCCTTGCCATCCGGGTTAAACTC
>JAZQHD010000041.1:0-5365 GCA_045540375.1 Ructibacterium sp.
GAGAGGAACACAACACCTCTCAAAACTAAAAATAACAACTAAAGGAGATTAACAAAATGGCTAAGAGAAAGAACAATAGCGGTATGATGACTATCGCAGAGTACGAGAGAATTACCGGCAGAAAGTATGAACCCGCTGAGAAGATGACTCTGGACGAGTACAAGCTGCTCTACAAGATGGTACTGAAGCTGTCCTTCGATGCAGAAAACTTTGGCCTGTTTGAGATGATTATCGACAGAGACATTGAAAAAGCAAAGTACATCCGCGCGATTATTGATGTGATGAACGATGTCCCTCGTGGAAGAATGCTGCACATCATGGACTACAAGGATGTTGAATACGACTCCAGCGAGATCCTGGAAACTGCGTATGAAGATTGATGCAAGAAGTTTACTTCTCTGCAACTACTTATTATCAAATTTCTAACATCTTTTAAGCAAGAAACCAAGCAAAACGAGTACCAACAAAACGACTGGTTCTCAAAAACAACTGATATAATACTAACAGAAACAAGGGGAACACAACACCCCACACAAAATACAAAACTGGGTCGTGACCTACCACGAGAAAGAGGATTACTATGACTATCAATTTCCACTCCAACTCCATCGAAATGACCAAGAAGTTTGCAAAGGTTGCTGCCAGATTCGGATCCGACGAGTACAAGCAGCTTCAGGAAGCCCGCAAGGACTACCCCACCTTCAAGATCGTTACGGTTAGCAGAAACACCACCGGCAAGAGAGATACCTACAAGGGTCTGACTTACGAGTACATGGAAATGTACATCCAGAAGCATGACGATGAAGAGAAGTCGATCATGGCTGAGTACCTGATGCTGAGAGGTAAGACCGACGAAGCGAAAGAAGCGCTGGCTGAGTCCTGTACCTATCTGGAGATGCGTGCATGGTTCTTGGCTAAGTTCCCCGCAATCGCAAACTTCCATGAAGCTCGCGGTAAGTTGCTTGCTTCCTAAAAAACAAGTGCCATTAAAACGACAGGCTTTCAAAAACGCCTGATATAATAAGACCATAAAGAACAGGACAGCAGTCCTGAAAAATAAAACAAAAATTGGAGGAAATTACAATGAAAATCAACTTTTACTCTCAGGTCATCGAGATGACCGCCAAGTTCGCAAAGGCCGCCGCTAAGTTTGGCTCCGACGAGTACAAGCAGCTTCAGGAAGCTCGTAGAGACTACCCCAACTTCAAGGTTGCAACCGTTACCCGCAAGGCTACCACTCAGAAGGAAACCTACAAGGGATTGACCTACTCCTACATGGAGTCCTACATCAAGGCTCACGATGATGAAAACAAGTCCATCATGGCTGAGTACGAGATGCTGCGGGGTCGGAGCCAAGAGGCGCAGGAAGCCCTGGCTGAGGGTTGTAGCTACATCGAGATCAAGGCATGGTTCCTGAATAAGTTCCCCGCAATCGCAGAGTTCCACAAGAAGCGTGAAGCGCTTCTGGCAGCCTAATAAACAAAACAACACCGAAATTGGAGGATAAAGAAATGAAGAACGCATTGTACATCGATTTTGCTAACGACAAGATCGTCATGACCACCACCTTTGCTAAGAAGTGCCAGAATACCGCAAGTGCTGAATACGCTCAGCTTCAGAGTGTGCGTCGGGACTACCCCACCTTCGCAGTCACCACTCGCAAGATCAAGTCCAACCCCAACAAGGAAACCTATGCAGGCCTGACCTATGAGTACATGAGAAACTACATCATTACCCATGCGTCCGATGAGACTCGTGAGAAGGAAGTTGCTGAGTTCGATGAACTGATCCTTATTTCCAAGTGCCAGACCAAGGCAAAGCGTTACCCCACTATCAAGAAGTGGTTCCTGGTCAAGTATCCTGCAATCGCCAAGTTCGGCATGGCTGCGGATGCTGAAGAACAGGGTGAAGATCCCAAGAGCCAGACTGTGATCCCAATGCCCGAAGCTCAGGTTGCTAACGAGGCAGCCTGAGCCGAAAGGAGGAACTAACGATGGTTTTATCCGACCTTGACATGATGGTTGAGTCCATCCTGATGCTCATGGATGAGCATGGCTACAAGCTTGCGGACGGTCACAGCTTGACACCTGACGAGGTAATCTCTATGCCGGAGACCGAGATCATTTCCCTGTTTAACCAATGTTACGGAAGGGGCTGAGAGCCTTGGAGAAGTCAATCTTTTATCGGGAGTGGCTGCCGCTGCCAAAAGCAGAGTTCAACATCTTGGCGATGCTTGCGGAACAGGGCGGTTCATTCAGCGGCTGCTACTCCGATATGTGCAGATACTTAGGTGTAACCCCACAGAACCGCAACAGGCAAGCCCTTCAGACTGCTATTGAAAACTTAACTTCAAGTGGGTACATTGCCCACGAGAGCAGAGGAAGAACACAGACCCTGAAGGTTGTTCCAAAAGCCACAGAAATCCCGCTCCCCCGCCTATGGGTGCAGTCGGTGATCCGCCACGATTATTCCAGTGAAAGCGTGGCATTCGCTCAGGTGTTGAAGGTGTTCGCATGGATCGCCGGAAACGAGGCTGACATCGTAACCAATGACATGATTGCGGCAGACTTGAACATCTCTGCATCCACTGTGGTCAGCGCGAAGAATGTTCTGGAACGAGAGTACGAGAACATCACCAAGAAGCGGATCTCCGAGAAGTTGGGAGAAAACTTCTTTCGGAACTTGGGACAGGAATTGCGGACAAACGCATGGTGGACAAACATTTGAAAGGATTACTTTTTCCTTGACAATAAAGACAACACTTATTGCTGAGGAAAAAGTAATCCTTTTACCAAAAGAGATCAATTTCACTATCTGAATAATCAAATAAAGTAGAGGCAGCATCGCTATTTTGCTACGAAGCCGCAACAGCGGCATTCGTGCAAAAGTAGCGAATGCTGACAAAAATCCAGAAGGAGTAAAGATCATGACTTTATTTGAATACTATGACAGACAAATCCCCGATTACTATGAGGGGATGCACAGGGACGGATATGAGCCTTGGCAGATTTTACACGCGGCTCACAGGAAGATAAAGAAAGCGTATTACGCACAGCGGGAGGCAGAAGAAGCTGCAATTTAGGCGGCAGCATTGGACGAGCCAGTGAATGTAAAAATCACCAGTGAGGTGAAGATTAAATGACACAGAACCAGAAGGAAAGAAAGAAAAAGAAGAAAAAACGCGAATCCATTCTTGAAGCGGAAATCATGAAGATCATGGAGAAAAGCATGAAGACTGCTTTGGATAAAGCGTTGGATGACATCTTCAAAGACTGGAAATAAGAATGCGGCGGCAGTCGCTTCAAAGAGTCAAAACCCCAGAGCGGGCGATTCTTGAAGCGGCTGCCGGCGTCTTTTTTTGTATATATCCGTCATGATCGAAAGACGGCAGAAAGTTCAGAAAACACCAGAAACAACGGTCTTTTTTGATTTTTATGAAAAAATATGTTATAATATATATGTAAGGTAAAGAAAGAAGAAAACCTACAAAATAAAAAATAATTTAGGAGAATAAGCATGGGTTATTATAACGATGTAGCAATTGGTATGAGCAAGAATGATGGTGTCAAGTTCCTGAACGATTATGCGATGGAGGTTTCTGACAGCGGCCTTTTAGGAAGAGGGTTTGAGTTGATGCAGTACCCTGATTGTCTTGTGTTCTTTTGGAGAGATGTGAAATGGCCAGACGATGACAAGGATGTTCGCTGGATTCACAATTTCCTGAATACGCTGAGCGATAAAGGCAAGCCTGTGGCGTTTGTCAGAATTGGCGAAGACACGAGCGACAATGAAGAATGGTTCTGTAATGACGATGACGAAATTCTGTGGAAGTGCTTCAGATTGCACAGAAGTATCTCATTCTCCCCAACCGCCGCATGAAGGAGGTGAAAATGTGAGAAACACTTATGTTGAAAATGTCTGCACGATGTTTCGCCGGAACGGTCTGTCCACCAAATATGAATACCCAGGTGCGTACTGTATCAAGCTGAACGAGCGAGTCGTCTACATAGGCAAAAGTTAGAATATGCTGGAGCGGATAGCCGCCCACTATGTTGGGATCCAGACAGGATCAGAACGCAAATACCGTATCTTGTGGGAAGCGAGGGAGCGGCTGGACTGCACCATTGGTTTTGATGTTCTCTACTACGCATAGGCAACTAAGAAAGAGGACATTATCGAAGAGATCGGACAGAAGGAGGGCGAACTGATCCGTCAGTACCGCCCGCTCCTGAACACGCAGATTCCAAAAGCTGAGAATTGGCGGCAGTGGGAGGTAAAGAAGTTTGATGCAGAAGAAGTGATGCGACGACTTCTGGATGAATGATCCTTCTATCGATCACAGTCGGCAGCACCGTCTTCCGAAATCAAAACACGATTTAGACGGAGAGTTGCCCACCGCTTTTTTGAAAAGTGATTTTCAAAAAAATTTTTCCCGAAATACACCCCCCACGGTTAGGGTTGATGAAAAGATGTAAGAAAGGAGTTAGAAAGATGTCTTATTTTCAAAAGGATTATGATGGAAACTTCTCATACAGTTATTACGGAGTTGGTGACACGATTTTAGGGGACTATGTAGACCCCGGCAAAATTGATACCTACTTGGAAGACGAAGCTTTTTGGGAAGCCGTGAGGAGAAGCTACAAGAGCATTGACCTATCAGGCAAGAGTAAGCGGGATATGGAACGCTTCAATGCCAAAAGATTGAAAACAGCCGAATGGCTGAGAAAGAAAGCAAACGCATTTTATTTCTAAAGGCAAGGAGGGACAGCGACTGCTGCCCCTCCTTTTTGCTATTTAGTTGTCTTCTTTCACATACTCCATAAGATCGCCGGGTTGGCAGTCCAAGACCTCACACAGCCGTGCGATTGTCTTTGCATCAAGACCACCAGTGCCGTTCTTTATGGCAGTGAGCGTTCCTTGACCGATCAGCTTCTCTTGGCGGATCTTGTAGGTTGTGTAGCCCTTCTTCTTCAGAAGGTCAAATAGTTTGTTATAGACGATGGGCATGGTAAAAGGCCTCCTTCTCCACTATCCGCATTATAGCACACATTATGCACTAAGTCAAGTGCATAATTTTAAACAATTAACTGCACTTAACTTTGTGTATATTGCCGTATTGACTATGCACTAAGTTAAGTGTATAATAAGGGTGTAATCAAGGACAGCCCAATTTCAACACTGCCTGTTGTAAGTCCTCGAACAAACACAAAAGAGCAGCGGCAGCCGGAGAGACGGCGAACATCAAAACAACAAAGGAGAACAACACAATGTCTACTATCGAAATCACCTCTAAGATCTAAGCTCTGAAGGTACTGGAAGAACTAATCTAGGAAGCCAACGAAGAAGCCGAAAACCTTCGTGATGA
>JAZQHD010000042.1:0-2048 GCA_045540375.1 Ructibacterium sp.
GCCGATGAACAGTCTGGACAGTACCTGTGTAGAAGAAATGCGTCAGCTGTTTTTGGCGTTGGCTGCCGAAGGAAAGACGATTATTGTAACCAGTCATAACAGCGAAGATATTCGAGTTCTCTGCAGCGAGGTCTATTTCATGGAAAACGGTGCCCTAAACCGTATCTCATAAAAATGTGAGAGCCATTAAGTTGCTCTCTTAATCAATGCCATCCAGATAGGTTGGCATTTTTTCTAATTCTTCCATCAAATGCGTTATCACACCATTGCCCCCAAGCGCATGGTATTGGGCGTAGATGTCCTGCATAACCTCACGATCACGGATCGGAAAATACCCCTGCTGGACATACTGCTAATAACCTTGATAAAATCTGTCCCTGAGCTACGCAACCATAGCCATCCGGACCGCCTTATCGTCCGAAGTTATTTCCTTCAGCTTTTTGGTTTGCCGCCTGTACCACCATGTGATAACAGCAACCACCAGCACACATACCTGCTGAACCCAGTATTTCTATACTGTCTCAGCGATCATTTCCAAGTTCAAAGGCATCCCTTCCTTCATATTTATACTTGAATCCATGTGCCTCCGCTGTTGTAATACGGAATGCACTGAACCCATGCTCCGCCATTGCAGTACCATACCACACACTGAACCCATGTTCCTCCATTGTTGTACCATACAGTAGCCTCCATGTAAGTTACTGTCATGGTAATGCTGGTTACTCGAGCATAGTTGCTGGAATATCCGCTTGAAGATGAGGTCTCTCCGTTATAGATAACCAACACAGAATTACCTGCTGTAAGATATGCCTTCTATGCTGCAAAGAACGAGGCGTTGCTCAATTCGCTCAGCGTATGTGACGCAGTATTATCATAAAACTTTCCTGTCAACGTGCCCAATGCGTCGCCAACCTGTGCCGAACCTTTGACGTCTGTCTTGAACGATTGGTATACCGCTTTTCTGAACGACAGCACCTTGTCGTCCTTACCCGATCCAGCTCCGGAACAAGTGATGGAAAAAACAATCTGCGTGATTACCTTCCCCTGAAGAGTTGCCCCCGCATTAGTAAACACCATGACGCCAACGCGGGAATTGCTTGCAGCAGTTCCCTGATAAGCGCCTTGGCATGCGCCATTTGAACTGCCTTTATACCATGAACCACTCCCGTACTGAGCATATCCGATGGTGGTCGAACTGTTTGCCGTTGCTGTAAAGGTCGCCATATCTATCACCTCCATCAGACGGGCACAAGGCAAATCTGTCCATCTGTTCCACTACTGGGCTATGTCGCTGAATAGAAGATGCCCAGATTGTTGAGAGCCGATTTTGATGTCGTGGCTGCCGTCCCACCATTTGCTATCGGTATCGGTGTCTCCATACCTGCGTGAAACATCCTGTATGTATAGTACGTTCCGCCATCGACATCTCTGAGTACTACTGCATGGTTCAAATCCGACTGATATGACCCGTTTCTAACTTCCAGCATTCTGCGATTGTTTCCCGTACTGTCTTCCCATGAAGAAAACGAACTCGCCCCAACATAGCTGCCTTCGAAAACCGTCCTGTTACCAGTTCCATTATAAGTCGGCATCAGATTGAGAGAAGGATACAGATATCCGGAAACAGACAGATTTCCAGTCATCGTATCACCGCTTTTCTTCACCGCACCAATATTGGCACATGCAGCAGAAGCTGTCGAACCACCGGTTCCACCCTGCGTCACTTCCAGTGGGTTTTCCAGTTTCACCTTCCAACCGAAAGATACCGTTTCATCTTCTCCGGCTGCCATGCCAAAGCCGACCGCCCTGCCGCCTTTCTTGATGTGCATGATGTAGGCAGCAGATGAGATTTCTCCCGTATAAGTGGAAATCGTTCCTACAGTATCTGTAAGCGTCAGCACAACAGAATAGGTCGCATCCACAGCGAGATTGCCACCGCCCATAACCACACCTGTTCCGCTGGTCAGAGAAGTGCTCTGTGTATAGCTGCCGCCTACCTGCATGAGCTTTGCAGTAGCTGTGACTTTGTTGCTGCCGTTGAGTGCTGA
>JAZQHD010000043.1:0-3496 GCA_045540375.1 Ructibacterium sp.
CGGGATTATGTGTTTATGACGGAACCGGACCAAGGCCCAATATCCCAACTAAAAAGAAAAATACTGCCAAAGCTATCGGAAGAAGCATCAAAACCGCTGCAAGGATAAATGTCCGAGCGCAGGGTAAGTGGTTTCGTTTTCTCCAGATGCCGTATATAACAAGACTGAGAGCTAACGCCACACACAAACACGGCGCGACTACGCCAATCAGTCCCATCCAACCCATTGTATCTCCAAGAAAGAGCAGCACAATAGCTATTAAGACTCCACCAGAAATTAGAATATGATGCTTGCGTTCTTGTCTTCGCTGCTGTTTTACCATATCAAACGCATTCGTCAGCATTTCCGATACGTTTTCCTCAGTTACATGACCGGTTTGAAGAGCCAGGGCATGAAGCAGTTCATGGCTAATTAAAGGGAACAAAAAGAAAGGAAAAGCCAATCCAGACGGTATCAGCGGCAGGCTACAAGAATAAATTGTGATTTCACAAGATTGGTGCTATAATAAGAGAAAAGTTCCTGCCGGGGCAGCCGCTCCGGTGGTATGGATAGAAAGGCAGGAAAACAATATGCACATCAGCTATAAACCACTCTGGCACACACTGTTAGAGCGTGATATGAGAAAAGAGGATTTAAGGCTTGCCGCTGGTATGACAACAAATATGATTGCCAACATGAGCAAAGAGGGAAAGCACATCAGCATGGATACATTAGCCCGTATCTGCGAAACGCTGAATTGTGAGATTACCGATGTGATTGAGTTAGTACCAGACGAGCCTGCTTCCACAGGAGGTAAGGAACATGAGCGAATTGAAACCAAGAATAAAAGAAAACGGAATTGATTATATCCTTGTTGGAGATTACTACATCCCGGACTTGAAGTTGCCGGAGGAACACCGCCCCATCGGAAAGTACGGACGGATGCACCGGGAATATTTAAGAGAAGTCTGCCCAGCCAGATTACACACATTGACCCTGACCGGGGAATTGTGGACATATCTTGCAGACCTGAACGAACAGGCACAGAAACGGTTAGACACCATCATGGAGCAGATGAAAGCTGCCGAGGGCGTGACCGAGGAATTGAAGCGTACCCGTCAAATGGAATGGGTGCAGCGTTGCAATAACATTCACAACCGGGCAGAAGAAATTGTTTTACATGAGATGATTTATTCATAACGGTATGGTAGAATGATTATTACAAATTAGAAGTTGTAAAGGAGACTTTGTATGGGTAGAAAAGAAATAACAACAAAAGAAGATTTAATGAAAGTAATAGAATTATTCGAAAATACTGGAATTACATACTGGTTGGATGGCGGATGGGGTGTAGATATTTTAGCTGGTAAACAAACAAGAATTCATAGAGATATAGATATAAATTTTGATGCTCAACATACGGAAAAATTGTTAAATGTGCTTTTGAATCTGGGCTATAAAATTGATACAGACTGGAAACCGGTTAGAATAGAGTTATATAGTGATGAACTTGGTTACTTAGACATTCACCCGTTCGTTTTAAATGAGGACGGAACTTCAAAACAAGCTGATTTAGAGGGTGGCTGGTATGAGTTTGAAAAAGATTACTTTGGTAGTGCTTTTTTTGAAGGAAAAACAATTCCTTGTATATCCTTAAAAGGCCAAAGAGTTTTCCACTCAGGTTATGAATTAAGAGATAAAGATAAGCATGATATTTCAATTCTTGAAAGTTTATCAAAATAACATTGCTGTAATTTCTAAGATAAATTCCACTTTATCGCTTTGAAATTTTAACTGAATAAGTATAGCACCAACCGCTGCTACATGGAAGCAAACACAACCATGCAACAGCGGTTTTTCTTTACCGTTTTTTCCTTTGACTGATAGGAGTTCCTGTTTTCTTTGATTTTTGTAGAATCCGAATGAGCCAGCGAAATTCTTCGTCTGACAGATTTTTATAGTTGATGCCGAGCTGCTTGCAGTAAAGGACAACCAGCTTTTCATCCCGACTGCCCTTGAAATTTTCAACCGCTTCCAAATTTTCTTTCAATTCATCGGCAACGGTGGTCTGGGGCGCACTCTCGCTGTCCTTTTTGTGGGCTTCCCGAATATCCCGGATAATGAGATTGAGGTCATCAAGAACCATGTGGCTGAAATATTCATCATCGCTGATATGGGCGGCTTGCAGCACTTTCAAATGCGGGTCGTCTTCGCCGGGGCGATACCGTTCAATGATTTCATGCCGGACAGTATCGACAAGGGCGTTGAGGTTTTGAATCTGCATGGTGGCAATCCCATCTACATAAATCTCAATGTCCGCAAGAAACTTGATAAAGTCCTTATGAGTGGCAAGCTCACAGAGCAGACGGTTGTTAATCCGACCGCCTTTCAGAAGTGCCACCATCTCATCATTCAAATGCAGCTCTGTTAGTGGCGTGTTGATCTGCTCCCGGTTCTCTGTCCGGCACAGCAGATAATCAACGGAAACCCCATAGAAGTCTGCCAGCGTGATAAGGTTGCCATGATTGATTTCCTTATAATCCTCTTTTTCATAACTGCCAAGAGCTGATTTGGAAATGCCCGTCAGCTCTGATAATTCTTCCAGATTTAAGCCTTTGTCCTTGCGGAGTTCCCAAAGGCGTTCCTGTATGCTTGTCGCTCCTTTCATGGGCGCACGCTCCTTTCCGGCGGTTTCATTACTGCCGCTTAACTGGATTATATCATACTTTCCGCAATCGTGGAAATTTCTGATTTTTACCCTTAATTCCTACTTTGTGGACATACGGCACAGGGCACAAAAATGTTCTATGATACAGGTAGTTCATCGATGGATTATTCCAATCGAATGACCAGCCTGTGTGGGATATGCTTCCCCGGCGATGTAGCGCCATGACTTTTGGCAGGGATATGGAGGAACCCTGACCGAAACGAGCGTACCAAAGGGAGCGATACGCCGCTGTGAGATTCAGGGGAGGAACGACACCGGGGAGAACTGGCGAACTGATACCGAAATGATACCGAAACACGACAATCTGATAGGGGGATAGTCTACCCTATTGCTGATACTTCTGGAGATTTTAGACGGCTCTATGACCGTAATTTTGCCGAAAATCGCCCCGAAACTATACACTAAAACGGGAGGAAACGCAATATGCCGAGAATGAGCAAAAAGAGGAAGCATGAGCTTTCTTTTTACCTCAATGACCGGGGGCGTGTCACTTACAACGAATTATGCCGGAAATGCAAGCATGGGTGCAAGCAGAGCTTCCGGGCGGTTGTGGTTGACTGCCCCCGTTATTTATCCAAAAGAGCAAAGAAAAAGGAGGAACACACCGAATGAATTTTGAATTTATGACGATAGGCACACCGTTGCCGCCCTGTATGCCCTTTCCCAGAGCGTTGACAGGATTTCCAGTCAGCAGCACCGCAAAGGTCATGTACTGCCGGATGTTGGACGCTATGCTATCCAACGGACAGGAGGACGAGAACGGAATCCTGTTTATCTGCTTCCCTGTCA
>JAZQHD010000044.1:0-14391 GCA_045540375.1 Ructibacterium sp.
GACAGGAACTCATAAAGGCTAAATTCGTTGAATGGCTTTGGAAAGATATTGACCGAAGAGAAAGACTTTGCAGTATATACAACGAAACATTCAACGCTTTAAGACCGAGAGAATATGACGGTGAGCACATAAGGTTCTCCGGTATGAATCCGGAAATTACATTACGTGCTCATCAGATAAATGCCATTGCTCACATCATGTACGGCGGCAACACTTTGCTTGCTCATGAGGTTGGTGCGGGCAAAACCTTTGAAATGGTAGCTGCTGCAATGGAATCCAAAAGGCTTGGTCTTTGCAGTAAATCCCTTGTGGTAGTTCCTAATCATATTACCGAGCAATGGGCATCCGAATGGCTGCAGCTCTATCCTTCCGCAAATATCCTTGTGGCAACTAAAAAGGATTTTGAAACCAGGAACAGAAAGAAGTTCTGTGCAAGAATCGCCACCGGAGATTATGACGCAGTTATCATCGGACACAGCCAGTTTGAAAAGATACCAATGTCCAAAGAACGGCAGGAAACAATTATACGGCATCAAATTGAAGATATCGTTGATGGTATCAGAGAAGCAAAAGCGGCAAGAGCTGAAAGATATACGGTTAAACAGCTTGAGAAAACAAAAAAGAGCCTTGAAACAAGGCTCTCAAAACTCAACGATCAAAGCAGAAAAGATGATGTAGTCACTTTTGAGGAACTTGGTGTTGACCGTATATTTGTGGACGAAAGCCACTATTTCAAAAACCTTTTCCTTGCAACGAAAATGAGGAATGTTGGCGGCATCGCCCAGACCGAAGCACAGAAATCCTCTGACCTTTTCATGAAGTGTCAGTATCTTGATGAGATAACCGGAGGCAGAGGTGTGATCTTTGCAACGGGTACTCCCATATCAAACAGTATGGTGGAACTATATACCATACAGAGATATCTGCAGTATGATACCCTGCAGGAAATGGATATGCTAAACTTTGATGACTGGGCGGCAAACTATGGCGAAACTATAACAGCCATAGAACTCTCACCGGAAGGAACAGGATACCGTTCCAAGACAAGATTTGCAAAGTTCTATAATCTTCCGGAGCTTATGTCCACATTCAAAGCTGTTGCGGATATACAAACTGCAGATATGCTCAAACTTCCTGTTCCGAGGGCAAACTTTCATACAGAGGTTATTAAACCCTCGGAACTGCAAAAAGAAATGATTGCAGGACTTGCCGAAAGAGCAGAGATTATCCGAAACGGAGGAATCGACCCATGCGTTGACAATATGCTGAAAATCACCAATGACGGAAGAAAACTTGCTCTTGATATGCGTCTTATCAACCCACTTGCGGCAGATGATGAGAATGGAAAGGTTTCGATATGCGCAAAGAACATCTTTGAGATATGGGAAAGAACAAAAGAAAAGCAAAATGCTCAGATGGTATTCTGTGACCTATCCACTCCCAAGGGTGACGGAAGTTTTAATGTCTATGATGACCTCAAAAAGAAGCTCATAGAGAAAGGTATCCCGGAAGAAGAGATAGCTTTTATCCATGATGCAAATACCGAAACAAGGAAGAAAGAACTTTTCGCAAAAGTCAGAAGCGGACAAGTCCGTATCATAATGGGAAGCACGCAAAAGATGGGTGCAGGCACAAACTGCCAGGACAGACTCATAGCTTTGCATGACCTTGACTGTCCATGGCGTCCTTCGGACCTTGCACAAAGGCTCGGACGAATCGTAAGGCAGGGCAACCAGAATCCGGAAGTTGAGATATTCCGATATGTTACCGAAAACACTTTTGATGCTTATCTCTATCAGCTGGTAGAAAACAAACAGAAGTTCATAGCTCAAACCATGACGAGCAAAGCTCCCGCAAGGGTTGCGGATGACGTTGATGAAACGGCATTAAGTTATTCCGAGATAAAAGCTCTTGCAACGGGTAATCCTCTTATCATCGAGAAATGTAATCTTGATATGGAAGTGGGAAAACTCAATATGCTGAAAGCAAACCATTTAAGTCAGAAATATGCTCTTGAAGAAATGGTTTACAGAAAATATCCCGCAGCCATTCAGAAACTTACCGAAAGGATTGCGGGATATGAAAAGGATATTGAACTTGCGAAATCCAGCCCGAAACCGGAAGAAGGTTTTGTGGGAATGATTATCTTTGAAAGGCTCTACACCGACAAAGAATCTGCCGGCAAAGCAATTATAGATGCCTGCACAACCATGACGGGTTACGATGCTGTTCATCTTGGAAAGTACCGTGGATTTGATATGACACTCTCTTACGATGCTACGAGCAACGAATACCGCATGACTTTGAAAGGAACTCTTTCGCACACCACTGTACTCGGTGCAGATATCTTCGGTAACATTACCCGAACAGACAACCTCATCGACGGCATGGTGCAGAAGTTGGAAGTTGAAAAACTTGCCCTATCCGAAACAAAAACTCAGCTTGAAAACGCCAGAACCGAAATGGAAACTCCATTTGCAAAAGAAGCTGAGCTGAAAGAGAAATCGGAAAGGCTTAAAGAGCTGAACATTCTGCTTAATATGGATCAGAAGGACAGGACGCTGTTGGATGAGGGGCCGGAAGAAATAAAACAAGAGAAAGAAAAAAAGAGGTGTTTTGAGAGGTGAACACATTAAGCACATAATTGTTGTGAGTAAGTAAACGAATCCACATTATGGCATATAACTTTAAAAATTGCAGAGAATATGCAAAACTCTTATTTTTATTCCTCTTCAGAAGTAACAGAAACAGAAACTTCACTCGCAATTTTGACATTGCTATGCCAGAAGTTGTATTCGTCTAACTTTTGAGTAACCTCGTCATAAATATTCGCTTCGTGCTTCGGATCTCTTATTGTAAGGATCAAGCAAAAATCTTGGCTTGGAATTGTCCTTTCCTGTTTAGCTTTCTGTTCTGTATGCTCACGATAAAGACCAGACACACATAAAAACCATAGTTTATCTTCAGTTATAAAATGCTGCTTGTTAGAATCCGTTAACTCAGATAAATCAACAGCATATTTTTTTACAGGATAATACTTATCAGCATACTGTATTAACAAACGCTCTCTCGCTGCAAATTCACTTTGACTATCACGCATTAGCCGTTTGCTATATAAATTGCCAAGGAATAAATTCTTTGCCCCTTCACGCCCAACAGGGTTAAGAATAGTACGCCTTGATGTATCACGTTCACCTTTCTTGTCAAAAGTTCCAAATTTAATGTCTACATTAGATTGGCAATATTCAATACCTTGCGAAGGATCAAGAATCGGGTCATAAACCAATGTTGCTATAATCTGTCCTGTATAAAATCCATCGCGAACTAATGACTTAGGCATCGGAAAATCCATAATATCAATTTTTTCACCTTTAGTAAGAGTATCTCTCAAAATCAAGGTAACTTCATCAGAAGAGTTGTAGAGTATTTGTGGAATGTTTTTGGGAACACCAAATCCAATTTGATTAGTTCGTTCGTTTTCAGGCACCTGTAAATTTTTAGAATAAGTAGCCGAATGTATAATCAATCCTTTCAGCAATAAAGGATCAAAGTCCTCATTCATTTCCTGATATAAACCCGTTGCGAGTGATGCAATACGAGGCGTAGAAAAACTTGTACCAACACTTGTAGCGGTAGTTCCATCTTGGGAAAATGAAGTAACTCCAGTTGTAACAAGCTTTCCATTTTCATCTACTCCGGAGTTTCCACCATAATGAGCAACTTCTGGCTTGATGATATATTCAGGTCCAGGACCTACACGCGAAAATGGAGACGGGTTGTCAATCTCTGCATAGTCAAAAGGGCCTTTAGCATGTGCGACAGATCCAACTACTAATGATCTAACTGAATCCGCACCCTCATGAATTCGACCCTTTGGATGGCCAGATATAAAGTTGGTACAATTGCCTGCAGATTTACAAATAAGCACATTATACTTTGTTTGAAGATCATCAAGTGCTATAGCAAAATCAGAAAATTTATCATCGCTTACAGGTCTAATAATACTTATTGATAGATTCCACACTTTAACTTTCTGATAATTTGCTTCAATCGCTTCTTTGATATTTTCAATGAGTTCGTCTTCTTCTATGCCGTTAGGATTATTGGGAAATACTGTAGCATCAAACAATTTAATCCCATTGTGGGAAACCCAATCTTTGTTTTCACATGCATCTCCATATAGCGCAACACCCGCGACAAATGTTCCATGAGATGGTGTAATTTCTGAGTCGGGATAAACTGTCCATCTTTCATCTGAAATCCAAGGAGAAAAATGCGGAATTAATGCAATACCATTATCTAAAATACCCAAAGTTTCATACCTGTTTCCATCAACTGGTTTTGTAATGTCTACAACCGGATTACTACTTAGCGAGTCGAGAGAAACAACATATTTAGGCATTGGTTCGATAGAAAAAAGTGTTTCGTATACATCATTTCCAGAGAGTGTATCCATAATAACTTGAGGCGTAACATTAACTTTATAAATTGGAACACTATCCGTATAAAATGATTTTTTGAAAGTAATTTTTTTGTTATTTAATGTGCGCTCAAAAAGACGCTGCATTGCAACATTTGTTTCATAATCCTGGTAATCAATAAGTTTGATTTTGTATGCGGTTTCTTCCGTTGAACTTTCTACCTCAGGTTCAAATCCCCAAAAAGTTTCTAAACAGGAGATAGCATGGTTGTTTCGTTCGCAATCATTTATTCGAGCACCAATTTCGTTCATTTGTTCTAAAGAGTCGAGTTTTACTATCAATTCATCTGAAGCGGTGAGTCCAAGTACATTAGTCTTATCACCTATTTGGAATAGTGACGTAATATCGCCTCTACGTGACTTTGCTGTTGCTGTTTCACACATTTTTGCAACAAAAGTAAAAGGAACTGCAGAGTTGCGTTTGGCACGCTCTTCCATAGGAACAGAAAATTGCGAAAACGCAGACTTTAGCTCTGATGCACGTTCAATTAATTTTTCTCCAGTCAATACCCAATTAGGAATATCCGAACTTCCACCTGCTTCAACTTTTAATTCATCAATTTCACGTGGTGCAAAAAATTTAATTGGTAGTTTTTCATCGTTCATATTTTACATCTCCTTTCTATCGATACATTTTGAGATTCCTTGAATTTTTCTAAGTGGAATTTGCATGCTTTCGTTTATTTCTCTATGAGTGGCTCCATAATCCATAAAGAATTTAATAAGGTCATCCTCACTACATATTGAATGGTTCTTATTCAAATAGACCTCTTTCAATATATCGCAATTTGTTAAACACTCTCGATTTGAAAGAATAACATTGCGCATTGCATTTAATATTATTGTATTAATATCTGAATGACTTAATCCAAACAAGGCATCTTGAAGATGTTCCATTTTTTTAGGAGAAAAAAGGAAGTTGGTATTTTTTCCTTCCAAAAGCACTTGGAGCAATTGATTGATTTCATCTTTTTGTGGCTTATCTAAAGTCAGTACGTTCGAAAATCTACGCCATATAGCTGGATCAAGGAGTTCTTGATGGTTAGTAGCGGCTATTAAAATGCTATTTTCACTAAACGAATCAATATTTTGGATTAAACTATTAACAACACGCTTTAACTCGCCAAGCTCATTTTTGTCATCTCTTAATTTTGCAATAACATCAAATTCATCCAAAAATAAAATACATTCACGCTTTGATGCGTAATCAAAAATTTTACGAATGTTTTTTGCTGTACTTCCAAGTAAAGAAGAAACAAGTCCATCAAGTCTGGCAGTTACTAAAGGTAAACCTGTAATCGTCGAAATTAATTGAGCAACTGTAGTTTTTCCACATCCAGGAGGACCATAAAGAAGTAGAGTATTAGATGTGTTAAGACCCAACTGTAATAACAAATCTCTACGATTATAGCTTTCTATGAAACTATAGATATTTTCTTGTATATATTTACTCAAAATTATTTTTCGGCTATCAACTTGTGGAAAAGACACTTCTACAATATCCATTCTGCTTTCAGCATCTACCGGTCGGGTTGAAAGGCTATCTAATGATGTTAAACCACTTTTTCTTTGGCTTAATATTGAACGAATTTTATTGGATAATGAAATTTCTCCTTGCTTTTCAAGATTATTAGCTAATACTGTAGAATAATTAAGAACTTTTTCTTTATCATTTGATAATCCACCTTCGATTATCTTAACAATTTCAGTATACACGAGCATCCCTCCTGTTGAACATAATACAATAAAATCGTTATCAAGTCAAGCTAAAATGTCGCAAAATATTTTATTTTTGTTATCAAAAACGCGAAAAATGTTATTATATCAAACGAAAGGCGTGAGTTACCATTGTTATTTATATCTCAAGAAACAATCCGCCGAGCACGCGAACTCGACTTACTCACCTATTTGCAGAATTATGATTCCGGTAATCTTGTCAAATTAAGCGGCGATACCTACTGCACCAAAGAGCATGACAGCTTGAAGATTTCCAACGGAAAATGGAACTGGTTTTCAAGAGGAATTGGAGGAAGGTCTGCACTTGATTACCTAATCAAAGTTGAAGGCATGGAGTTTACCGAAGCTGTGGAGCATATAATCAATTGCATCGGCGACAGAACAATAATCCACGATAGCAAAAACGCAAAGCCAAAAGAAAAGATTTTGGTTCTCCCAAAAGCAAATCAAAACAACAATAGCGCAATCCAATATCTCAAAAGCCGCGGTATTGATAAGGATATTATCAATTACTGTATTGAAACCGGTAGGATTTACGAAAGTTATCCAAACCACAATGTTGTGATGCTTGGTTTCGATAAATACGGCTCCCCTAGGTATGCAAATCTCCGTGGAATCGGTACTGATTTCAAAGGCGAAGCAAGCGGGAGCGACAAAAGGTTTTCTTTTGGTATTAATGCAGAAAAAAGTGATACCGTACACATCTTTGAAAGTGCCATAGATTTACTTTCCTATGCTACCATGCTCAAGATGAATGGACAAAAATGGAATGAGCATCATCTTCTTTCACTCGCCGGAGTTTACAGACCTGGTAAGGAGTTGAAAAATTCATCGTTTCCTTTGGCATTGAAACAGTTTCTTTTTGAACATCCTGAAATTAAGAAGATACATCTTCGGCTTGATAATGATTATGCCGGAAAAATTGCCACGGAGACCTTAAAACATTTCCTTTCTGAAAAGTACGAAGTCAAAGAATATCCTCCAAGACGAGGAAAAGACTACAACGATTGGCTGTGCCTGAAACTTGGCATTCTAATCAAAACAACAAAACCACATGAAAGATAAAGCAGCTTGTAATTAAAATTACAGGCTGTTTTTTTATCTAAAAATTCAATCAAAAAGGAGAAAGCAAAATGAAGCTTTATGATTTGATACTCAAAGAAATTTCTGAAATGGGAATTGCTGTTGGATCGGAAAATGAGACGGATGCGTCAAGAATCGGTACTTCCAGATGCCTCTTAAAGGTAAAAGAAAATCCCGAAGATAAAAACATTTGTCGGATTCATATTATCGTTGAAGAAGCAAAACCCGATATCGACGATTTAAGTTACAAAGAGAATGAAGATTCTATCGCAGTTACTTTAAGGAAAAACGTCAAAGATTTTTGCAAGCTTCTTAATGCGGATAGCTTTTTCACCGAGGAAGAACTTGAAGATATGATAGATGAACTTCCCTGGGAAGATTTTGACCCAATGAAAGAAATTGAATTCGAAGATATCTATACCTTCAAAGCAGACGCCACTTTCGTAGAACCATTCATTGTAAAGCATGGTCCAATTTTCGATAAAAGAGGTGTTCGTGTGTCAGTATCTACGGACAGAGGATATATGGGAGCGAGCGACATTATCGAAGGTGTTGAGCTCTGGCTTTTGGAAGATATGACCTTTGCCGCAACGCATTTTTGCCATATGGAAGTTCGTGACGATCCGCGAAATGAAGAAGCAATATATCGCTATCCGGTGGATATTGAAGACATCGTTTTGGGTGACCTGTTTGTGGATGATTTTCTTGAGGATATGCAGTTCATCATGGAATGATTTTTCAGAACAGTAACGGAATCTGTTTACTCCGTCGCAAGCAACGCCTTTGGATATCCACGGCAGCTTGACAGGTGAAATCCCCTGTAACCCCTTAATTGAAAGGATGTGATAACTTGAAAGAAATATTATGTTTTATCGCAGGAAGTATGTTCGGCGGTACAGTCGGCGTTTTTGTAATGTGCCTTCTTCAGATAAACCGAATTGAAAGGAGTGACGAACTTGAGAAAGAGGAACAGCGCAATATTAGTCAGACTATATCGTGATGAAATGGAACAGCTTGAAAAGAAAGCACGCAGATGCGGACTTTCAAAAGAAGGATATATCCGGATGTATATAAGCGGATATAACCCGAAAGAAACACCGCCTGCTGACTATCGCGATATGATGAACGAACTCTATGCCATAAGCAGAAACATGAACCAGATAGCACATATCGCAAATTCCGGCAAACATATTGAATCCGAAAGATATTGGCAAGAACTTAAAAAGCTTGAAAAAGCAATCGTAAAAATAAATAATGCGGTTCTCAATCCGGAGGAAACTTAATGGCAGTTACATCAATCTGGGCGATAAAGCGAAGCCTTTCGGAGGTGGTTAATTATGTAAAGAATCTGGACAAAACCACCGGTGATGTATTAACCGATGTAATCAGCTATGCCGTAGATTCCGAAAAAACAGTTGAAACTGATGATGAGAATATAGAAAATATCGTAAGCTTTGTAACCGGAATAAACTGCTATTCCGAAACTGCAATAGATGAAATGATAGCTGTGAAAAAGCATTTCGGGAAGGTGGATGGAATAATCGCATACCACGGTTATCAGTCTTTCGCTCCCGGAGAAGCAACTCCGGAAATGGCGCATGAGATTGGCATAAAACTTGCCGAAAGATTATGGGGCAACAGGTATCAAGTAGTTGTTGCCACACACATTGACAAAGCACACCATCTGCATAATCATTTTGTCCTGAACAATGTTTCTTTCATAGACGGAAAAATTTATCACCGAACCGGAAAAGACTATAGAGATATGTGGAGAATGTCCGATGAACTTTGCAAGGAATACAGACTTTCCACTATAGATATTGAAAGTCCGCATTACGGAAAACACAAATCCTATGGCGAATGGAGAGCAGAACGGGAAGGCAGACCTACATGGCGGGGACTTATCAAAGAAGACGTTGACCGCTGTATCAAGGAATCCATGACGGACAGACAGTTCTTTATGAATCTCAAAAAGGCTGGCTACGAAGTCAAAATCGGAAAGGACATTTCCGTAAGACCACCCGGCAAAGAAAGATTTGTAAGACTTGCAAGGAACTTCGGTGAAGATTACACCATGGACGGAATAATTAAAAGAATCCTTGCGCAGCAAAGGCCTTCCCTACCTATGCCGGAATACAAACCAAAGCCAAAGGTTATGAAACTTCGAGGTGAAATCAAACCAAGAAAGAAAGCATCCGGGTTCCGTGCTCTGTATGTTCACTACTGCTATCTGCTTGGTGTTTTCAAAAGAAAGAAACCACCGAGTAACAGAAGAATGCATTTTCTTCTGAAAGAGGATCTAATCAAAATGGACAAATTAACAGACGAAGCAAGGCTGCTGGGGCGGAATCGCATTGATACCGAACAGCAGCTTTCTTTATATAAAGAAAGTCTGGAGGTGAGATTGAACGAACTTATCCCCGAAAGAAGAAAGCTCTATCGAAAGCAAAACGAGGAAGGAGTGAAAGAAGAAATATCCGCAATCAATAAAGAAATCGCCGTAATCAGAAAGGAGATGAATTTATGTGATGATATAGCTGTTCGCTCCGTGATAATGAGAGAAAAACTCAAAAAGATCCGTGAAGACCAAACCATAGAAAACGAACAAAGAAAGGAGAAAAAACGAAATGACAAACTCAGGTGATGCCGCCGAACAAGTTGTAAGGTTGAGCCTTGAAGGGACAGAAGTAGCTTTACGCCTGACCGGTTCTGCCGCAAAGAATATTGCCGCCGCTCTATATACCATATATAAAGACCGTGACGCAAGAAAAATCAAAGGTCAGCAGAAGCTAACTTCTATGCTCAAAAGCGGAAAGGAACTTAAGGTTTTTACCATAACAGATAAAAACCTCAAAACCTTTGCAAAGGAAGCTAATCGATACGGTGTTGTTTACTGCGCCCTCAAAGGTAAGGAGAATGATTCCGACCATATGGTGGATATTCTTGCAAGAGCGGAAGATGCCTCCAAGATCAACCGCATAGTCGAAAGATTCAATCTTTCCGCCGTGGATTCTGCTTCAATAAAAGAAGAAATCATAAAGGATAAATCCGCAAAAGCAAATATGCAAAAGGACGATGAAGATATCATAGTCGATGAAATGCTATCAAAACCAACGCAAAAGGATGAACCGGAAATAAACCCTTTTGGGGCAGAGATGGAAAACGGCAGTCCGTCCGAGCCTTCCTTAATGCAGCCAAAGAAAGAAGAAAAGCACTCGAATACGAAGAGCTTTTTTGAAAAGAAAACTTCCGTCCGGGAAAGGCTCCGGGAGATAATCGAAAACCGCAAGCAAAAGAAAGAAGAACCCGAAAAATCCAAAGAACCGGAAGGAATCAAAAAGAAACCCGAAACCAAAGAAATCCGCCACGAACAGCCAAAACACCGGAAAAAGAAAAAACAGAAAGCGAGGTAAAGCCCATGAGCGATTATGATGAAATAATTGAATCAAAAATCAAACCAAAGGAAAATCATTTCCCAAAGAAAGATTGGAAAGCAGAGAAAAACTCCCTTTTTGAAACCGCAAACAACGCCGCCGTTGATACGGTTTACAGCGGAAAGAACCTGCGCAAATATCTTGAAATCCAAAGCAGGTTTGACAAATATTCCGCCACCAATGTTCTCCTAATAATGTCACAGAAACCGGAGGCAACCCAGATAAAGGACTATAACAGCTGGCAAAAAGCAGGAGTTATGGTAAAGAAATTTGAAAAGAGTTTTTCCATTCTTGAACCGGGAAAAGAATATAAAACAGAAAACGGAGAAATAAGGCAGAATTTCAACATAAAGAAGATGTTTGATATTTCCCAGACTACCGCCGAACCGGAAGAAAAGCCGGAAGTTTATGCTGATGAAAAACTTCTTCTCAAAGCACTTATCCATAAATCACCGGTTCCCATTCAGATGGCAGATCATCTTGATTTCAACAGAGGTGCTTATTATGACCACGAAAAAGGAACTCTCTTTGTTCTTCGTGGTATGAGCGCTCCGGATATTTTCAGAAGCGTTTCAAAGGAACTTGCCTTTGCGGAACTTGCAAAAACGAGAAGCGATTACCGCCGTTCGGAATGTGAATTCCCTGCATACTGTGCATCTTTCATACTCTGCCAAAAGAACGGAATCGATACGAAAGATTATGATTTCAGCAGGATTCCGGAAAGCATCCGTTCAAAAGAACCTACGCAGATCCGTGCCCAGCTTGGCGAAATCAGAGAAACGGCAGTTAATATTATGGAACGCATGAACAAAATCCTTATTCCGGAAAAAGCACCAAAAAAGCAGGAACAGGAGCGATAAGCTATGCCGGAAGAAAAAACATATCTTGAAATGGACGAATATGAGCACGGAATTATCACAAATGCTCTCAACGATATGAGAAATGAACTCATTGAAGAAAAACGTCCGACTGATGCAGTCGATGATTTACTGCTGAAAGTTATAGATGCTCCCAAAAAGAAAAAGAGATGGTTCAAGCGTGAAGAACGATGAACAAAGAACAAAAACCGCTTTGATTCTTGTGGGAGCATTGGCGGCAGTTTGGTTTGGACTTTTGGTTGCGCCTTTTGTTTCAGGCGGACTTTTGGAAATAATCATAGGTTTTCCAAAGGCGATGGAAACACCTTTCAAAATACTGCTATGTAAGGACAGTTTAAAAACTGTCCTCATTTTTTTAGGAAGCTATGCTCTTTGCATAGTGATATTGCTTTCATCGGAGAAGAACTATCGGAGGGGTGTGGAGTATGGTTCCGCAAAATGGGGCAATGTGGCGGAAGTGAACAGAAAATATGCTGACAAAGACCCTTTCAAAAATCGCATATTTACGGCCAACGTTCGTATGGGACTTGACGGAAGGAAGCATTTTCGAAACCTCAATACATTGGTTGTGGGCGGAAGCGGTTCCGGCAAAAGCCGATTTTACGCAAAGGTAAATCTTCTGCAGGCAAATACCTCTTTCTTTGTTCTTGACTGCAAAGGTGAACTTCTCCGTGATACCGGTGCGCTTCTTGAAAAAGAAGGTTATGAGATAAGAGTTTTAGATCTTCTTAACATGGAGAAAAGTCATTGTTTCAATCCTTTTGCCTATCTTGAAAATGATAATGATATCCAGAAACTCATATCCATTCTTTTCAAAGCCACAACGCCGAAGTCTTCCGGAAACCAGGACCCATTCTGGGATATGACAGCAGGGATGCTTCTTTCGGCACTCATTTTCTATCTCAAATATGAAGCGCCGGAGGAAGAGCAAAACTTTGCTATGGCTCTAGAAATGCTACGAGCCGGAGAAGTTCGAGAAGAAGACGAAGGATATAAATCTGCCCTTGATGAACTTTTTGACCACCTTGAAATGGAAGACCCCTATCATATTGCGGTTAAGTATTATCGGGATTATCAAAAAAGCGCAGGCAAAACCGCAAAATCCATTCAGATAACCCTCGCATCAAAACTGGAGAAATTTAACCTTTCTTCTGTTGAGGCACTTACCGCAACCGATGAAATGGACATTGCTTCCATAGGTGAAAAGAAGGTAGCTCTCTTTGCGCTCATTTCGGATAATGACCCGAGCTTCAACTTCCTCGTAAGCATGCTATATGGACTTACCTTTGAAACACTTTTCAATCTTGCGGACAGAAAATATCAGGGCGCGCTCCCGGTGCATGTTCATTTTCTAATGGACGAATTTGCAAACGTATCTTTGCCGGACAGTTTTGAAAACAAGCTTTCTACCATGCGTTCAAGAAATATATCCGCTTCCGTAATTATTCAGAACATTTCTCAGCTGAAAGCTCTTTTTGAAAAGCAATGGGAATCCATAATCGGCAACTGTGATGAGTTTCTATACCTCGGCGGCAATGAACCGAGTACCTTGAAAACGATAGTGGAATATTATCTCGGCAAAGAAACCATCGACACCAACACCTATGGAAAATCTTCCGGCAGAGGCGGAAGTTACAGCACTAACTACCAAAAAGCAGGGAGAGAACTTATGGATGCATCGGAACTGCGAATGCTTGATAACAAAAAAGCTCTCCTCTTTATCCGAGGAGAGCCGCCGCTAAAAGATTTTAAATACGATATTCTGAATCACCCGAATGTAAAACACACGCCGGACGGCGAAGAAGAACCTTATGAGCACGGAAAAGCAAATAATGCTGTTGCTTCTATACAGACACTTAATATTGATGCTCAAAATCTTCCGGAACTCGAAATCAAATCCAATTACGAACTTCTTTTAGATGAAGAAGCCTATGAATTTTAACAAAAAGGAGATGTATCAACATGGATAAAACAAAACTTTCAAAACACTTCAAAATCTTTTGTGCTCTTGTTTTAGCTTTGAGCATGATGTTGAGCACGGGCGTAATTGCTTATGCAACCGGCGGTGACCCGCTAACCGTAATCAACAATCTTTCAACTTTTATCTTCGGACTTATCCGTGCCGTGGGTATTATCCTTCTCGGCTGGGGTATTGTTCAAGTCGGCCTTTCTCTTCAATCGCATGACCCTTCTCAGAGATCCAACGGATTTCTTACTCTTGCGGGCGGTATAGTAATAACTTTTGCAAAAGAGATTCTTGACCTTATCGTCGGTTAAATCCTCTTTGCCTAAATATAGGAAAGGAGGCCTGATTTATGTCAGATAACTGGGTAGTTCAGAATCTGCAGAATGCACTCGATACATGGAACAAGAAGCTTGCAGAGATTTGGACACTCATCACAATGTCACCGGAAAACTTCAAAGGCGGAACGATATGGAGTGTGGTCCTCAATATCCACGGAGCGATACAGGCCATAGGACTTGCGCTCCTGGTTCTGTTCTTTGTGGTTGGTGTTATGAGAACTTGCGGTTCTTTTGCGGAGACTAAAAGACCGGAAACGGCTCTTAAACTTTTTATTCGCTTTGCACTCGCAAAAGGTGTTGTAACATATGGTCTTGATTTGATGCTTGCACTTTTCAGCATTGTTCAGGGCGTTGTTTCAACCATTATGAACTCTGCGGGACTCGGTGCAATACAGCAGACAGTTTTACCGGGAGAGATTATAACAGCAATTGAAGAATGTACTTTCTTCGAGAGCATTCCGCTTTGGGCGGTAAC
>JAZQHD010000045.1:0-3107 GCA_045540375.1 Ructibacterium sp.
CTCAATTTCCTCCACGAACTTCTTGAGAGCTTTGTCCAGCACCTCAGCAGTGATCTTGCCGCCCTTGATGGCTATGGCAACAACTTTGGTATTTACTTCATCCTGCATAGGGACCTCCTTTCTGAGATTTGCCGGGGCTGACCGAAGCAGCTAAGGCGGCACACCCCTGAGATAGATAACGATGATCATACTTGATACCTCCTTCCTGAGTGGTTTACTTCTGACCATACAAATCATGATTAACAAGAGCCGAATAGTAGTTGTCCATTGTCAGAGATGCGTTATACAGTGTCGTGAGCATATATGCTCTGATGTTCCGAATGTTGGATGGACATTCATTCATGGCGTGAAGGACATACTCTATATGGCTGCTGTTGAGCTTTAGGAAACGGGACTTTACCACTTGCTGCGGCATATCCTCGCCGTTGATGCAGATTGTAGGACGGGTGGAGCAGATAGCATCCAGCATGATTTCAACCATCTCATTTACACGGTCTATGTCAAAGCGACTATCCTGAGAGAGTATTTCAAGCTCAAGGTTATCCCGAATGATCTCTTCATACTGCGCTCTCATATCCATCCTATCCATCCCATCAAGATTGATAGATTGATAGTTTCTCGGATTGTTAATTCTTTCTTGAGTATTTACTTGATTAGTATTTATTTGTGCCGGATTTTCCCCGTGTGGGTTATCCATGTCTGGATTATCCATATCTGGATTTTCCGTATATGGTTTTCCCGTGTCTGGATTTATCTGTCGTGGCTGTTCATAGATATCGAAAATCGTATTGCTGAGTCTGCCTTTTTCGTCTCTCATCCTATGCCGGACGAGATAACCAAGTCGTTCAAGCTCCTTGAGTGAAGACTGTATGGCATCGGGACCTTCCTTGCAGATGGACGCTAAACCACGAGTGGAAAACTTCCAACCATTGCTAAATGAGAGCATCTTCGAGAGCAATCCGACAGACTTGAGAGAGAGGTTTCTATCTCTCAGATGATAATTCGACATCAGCGTGAAGCTGCGATGCTCCTTGTTGACGCGATAGATTGCCATGAGATCAACGCTCCTTTTCTGTGTTTGGCTGACTGCGAAGCGTCGAAAGAGAAACCGGCGAATACGGGCATTCCTTGAACACGCAAGTCTGATGTTTCCAATACGGACGATGGAAGCAGCAGGATCGGCATTCTGGGCAGATACCATCACAGCCGCTATCGTAGTGGTTATACGGCGTTTCTTTCATCAATGCCTTAAACGCCAATGAGCATCCTTTCGGGTACATTTTGCTTACCTCCGTTTTTGTGATAGAAATAGAAAAAGCCCCGTCATTGTTCTGCTATGCGCAGTGCAATAACGGGGCTTTGCCGTGTATTAAGTTTTTGCAGGAATTACAGAAAACTTTCGGTTTACTGTTTGGACAAAACCAGCGAAACACCATTTGTTTTCGAGCCTCTGACCTAAGCCATTACATGAACATCGTTTCGAGCATTTGATTGAATACTTCTTGGCAAGAAGGTCCGTCCTTCTTGTAGCTGACACGAACAATAGTCTTTCCAACCTTGAACATATACGGATTCTTGATCTGTTCAACATAGGACTTCATTCGTTCCTCTACTGGAAGAGTGCGGTCAATCTTAACATCACGGATGTCCACCAGACTGTCGAGCAATTCCTGCCGATTCTCCATATTCTCACCTCCTTCACCATTTGATAGGGATATTATATCATGCACTTTTGAACAGTGCGTGACATCAGTCATCAAGCTGATCAAGGAAGGTTTTGATGAGAAGAGTATGTTTCCATGTCTTCCGTGTAATGTCGAAACTGTACTGCGAAACGAGGAAGTCTACAAGGCTGATCTTCGGGATGAGAAATCTGCCGGAGATATTGAACGCTTTGAGCTTCTTCGCGTTACACCAGCGATGGAGAGATGTATCACAGTAGCCGATTGCCTCAGCCACTTCAACTACCGTCAGGAGATCGCCGTACTCATGAAACTCATGCTCAACATATTTTCGGAAGGCAGCTCGTTCATCATCGGAGAGTCTTGTCAGCTCATTCCGATAGGTGATACGAGAAGTATAGTGACCGGAGCGTCCCTGATACCAGAGATCGGGAGCGCGGTAAACTTCCGGGTGAAGCTCGCGGTCAATCATATAGTAGATAACATCGTCGGTACGGATTGTGTACCGGCGAGTTTTTTTACCTGAGTCTCTGCATGGCACTAAGCCGCTTTGCAGGAGATGAAGGGCTGTTGCTTTGCTGATGTGTGCTATCCGATAAAACTGATCTTTTGAGATCGTTTCGGGGTATTCTCTGCGGATAGCTTCGTAATATTTCATGCTTTCAGTCATGCTGATAACCACCTTGTTTTTGATGTTCGGTATAGGTAGGTGTCATCTGCATTTAACTGTGTTTTCTCCCCGAGTTCTCCCCATCTTCTCCCCAACGGGCTTTTTTCTCCCCAAAACCGATTTTCTTTCGAACTCCTTGTACCATCGGGCTTTTCGGGATTTTTGACCTTCGAGGGCTAAAAAATGCTGATTTTTCAAGGGTTTTCAAGCTCTCACACCGTCTGTGATTTTCCGGCGTTTTCCTTCAAAGTCTGGATAGCGACTCCGACTCGAAATGCCGTGTCCCGCAAGGGACCCAGGGTTCGAATCCCTGTCTCTCCGCCAAATTGAATGAAGGTCAAAATCTGAACCGGTCAGTTCGATTTTGACCTTCTTCTTTTTGTGAAAGCGCCTGTATCCGGGCGCTTTCTGTTCTGACGACGCTTCCGAAAAACTGGACAGCCCTTCCGAAAAATATAAATTTGCCGTTGAAAAACCAAAACCGCAAGAATTCGAACCGTGTATATTATTGTGAAACTGGCTTTATACCGGCAGTTTCCTCTGCTTTGTCTGGCGTTTTATAGTTCAGGTAATAATGCGGCCGCTTCTGATTGTAGAATTCGATGTATTCGTCAATGCTGCGAAGAAAATCCGTTTCCGATTTGTATTGGCGGCGGTATAATTCCTCTCTTTTCAAGTAGGAGAAAAAAGATTCTGACACGGCGTTATCATGGGGCTTGCCCGACCGGGAAAGGGACTGCACAGCTTTACAGTCA
>JAZQHD010000046.1:0-2568 GCA_045540375.1 Ructibacterium sp.
AACTACTACAACATCGGTGACCGTGGCACCCGTTCCTTTGCGGAACTGAAGGAACTCTTCGCCGGAAACGGCATGGTCGGCTTCGTTGCCAAGGAGCGTGTGGACGGCAAGCTGATTCTCCCCGAAGCGGTCAAGCTGCTCAAGATGGCAACTGCGTAATGAATGGAGGTGGCGGTGATGGGTGCTTTGCTTGAAAAAGTAAAACAGAATCTGATTCTCGACCATGCGGCGGATGATGCATTGCTGAAGGGCTACATCACCGCCGCTGTTTCATACGCAGAAAGCTATCAGCACATTCCGGCAGGCACTTACAGCGAAAAGGATATGCCGCCCACCACTGAACAGGCAGTCATTATGCTGTCCTCCCACTTTTATGAATCCAGGGACGGCAGCACAGGCGGATTTTTCGCTGACAATGTGCAGGCAGGACAGCAGGTCTGGAACACGGTCAACCTTCTGCTTCGGCTCGACCGGGAATGGAAGGTGTGATTATGAGTTTCGGAAAAATGAACGGCTTTGCCGACATCATTATCACAAAAAAGGTAAAGGACAGCGAGGGTTTCACTACTACGGTGGATGAAGTCCTCGCTTCTGTCCGTGTTTACAGAGAAGGACGGCACGGTAGTCAGCGGTGGGCAAATCTCGCCGCTTTCTCCGAAGCCACCGATCTGTTCCGTTTCCGTAGTATCCCTGGATTGGGTATTACCACCGACCACATTATCGTTACAGACGGTGAGCGGTTCGAGGTGACCTCGGTCGAGGATGTGAAGGGACGCGGGATGTACACGGAGGTTCTTGCCAAAAAGGTGGTGGCGACTGTTGGCAAAGGTTGATATCAAAATGCCGGATGAATTTCTGGAAAGGATGTCCCGTCTGGGAAAAGACTTTGATACCGTTGCCGAAAGCGTACTGGAGGCAGGCGGCGAAGTTGTCCTGCAGAAGGTACAGAGTAACCTTTCCGCTGTGGTGGGTTCCGGCACAAAATACGAATCACGCTCCACAGGTGAATTGGAATCGGCTCTGGGTCTGACACCTGCCAAGACCGATAAGGATGGCAATCACAATGTCAAAGTCGGCTTTGCTGAACCGCGCAGTGATGGCGGCAGTAATGCAAAATTGGCAAACATCCTGGAATACGGCAAGCACGGTCAGCCTGCAAAGCCTTTTCTGAAGCCTGCGAAATCCGTATCACGGTCTGCGTGTAAGGCTGCGATGCAGCAGAAATTTGAAGAGGAGGTCAGAAAATTATGAGTGTACTGGCAGATATCCAGACGGCACTTTCTGCCCTGGATATTCCCATTGAGACAGGTGTGTTCACCGATGCCGCCCCTGCAAAGTACATCGTGGTGGTTCCCATTGCTGACACTTTCGACCTCCATGCAGATAACGCTCCCGGCATTGATGTGCAGGAGGCTCGACTATCTCTTTATGTCCAGGGCAACTACATGGCAGATAAAAATGCTCTTGTAAAAACGCTTCTGGGCGCTGATTTTACCATAACCGACCGCAGATACATCGGTTATGAAACCGAAACAGGCTACCACCACTACGCAGTGGATGTAGCCAAACACTATGAAATGGAGGAATAAATCATGGCTACTATCGGTCTTGATAAACTGTTTTACGCCAAGATCACCGAGGATGAAAGTGGTGACGAAACCTACGCAACCCCGGTGCAACTGGCAAAGGCGATGAATGCTGACCTCTCCGTGGAACTGGCCGAGGCTACACTCTACGCAGATGATGGTGCGGCAGAGATCGTCAAGGAATTTAAAAACGGCACTCTGTCTTTGGGTGTGGATGATATCGGCGCTGCTGTTGCTTCCGATCTGACCGGCGCAACCATTGACGCGAATGGCGTTGTGGTCTCTGCCAGTGAGGACGGCGGCGAACCCGTGGCTGTTGGATTCCGTGCAAAGAAGTCCAACGGCAAGTACAAGTATTACTGGCTGTACCGTGTGAAGTTCGGTATCCCTGCCACGAACCTTGCCACCAAGGGCGACAGCATCACCTTCAGCACTCCTACCATCGAAGGCACCATTCTCCGCCGTAACAAGGTGGACGGCAATGGCAAGCATCCCTGGAAGGCAGAGGTCACCGAGGGTGATACCGCTGTTACCGCTGACATCATCACCAACTGGTATAAGCAGGTGTACGAGCCTTCTTATGCCACCGCTGCGGCTGAATAAGGGGGACTGACCTATGACTACTGAACGCTCCGCGAACATCAATATCGGCGGCGATGAGTATACGCTGCTTCTGACTACCAAAGCCACCAAGGACATCGCCGGTCGCTACGGCGGTCTGGAGAACCTGGGCGATAAGCTGATGAAGTCCGAAAACTTCGAGATGGCCATTGGTGAGATCGTGTGGCTCATCACGCTTCTGGCAAACCAGTCCATCCTGGTTCACAACCTCAAGCATAAGGACAGCCCCAAGGAACTGCTCACTGAGGAAATGGTGGAACTGCTCACTGTTCCGGCTGACCTGGCAACCTACAAATCTGCAATTATGGAGGCTCTGCTCAAGGGCACCAAGCGCAATATTGAAAGCGAGGCAGACGAAAAA
>JAZQHD010000047.1:0-4225 GCA_045540375.1 Ructibacterium sp.
CTTATCGGCTTCATTGTCGGGCCGGTAGGGTTTTCTTGCGGAGGTCATCTCCACAACCAAGGTGGGCGGTTCATAGTAATAGATAGGGAACGGACTGCCCTTGGTGTACAGGCGGTCCATCTTCATATCGTTGTCGTAGACAACACCGTAGGGCGTGACCACACCTTTGCCGCTGCCGATGAGTTCTCTGGCAACTTTTTCGAAGTCGGTGGTATCGGCTTCCTCTCGACTCATTATGCCGCCATTACGAGTCATGATGTGGTCACGGCCAACTTCCTTCAGGTCGGAGAAATTGGTGACTACGGTAGCCTGCTGGGAACTGAAAGTCAGGTTGATAAGCTCGGGAAGACTATCTGCCTTTCTCAGTGCTACGACACTTTGGAACTGTGCGGCCTCGTATTCGTTGTAGCTTTCCAGCCGCTTGGCGAGGTAGTCCAACTCGTCAAAGTTGACGGTCTTTCCCTCCAGACATTTCAGACTGGTGTACCAACTGTTGATGGACTCGATGTAGCAGTCAGAGGCAACTGCATTACCGATTTCCAGTTGCTCCATCATGTTCATCATTTCATCATAGTCCTCAGTCTTGACGGGGAACGGGATTGTTGCCTCGCCGTACTCGGGATGGTCTTTGTTTCGGATAACGGCAGAGAACATCATATGGACACCTCCAAAATCACTGTCATCATCTCTCGCTCACAGGAAACGAGAGATGTATCATGCGTAAAGTAGTGAGACATGGTTTTCCTTTCTGGCCTATATAAGCCTTGTTGTGAACTCCTTAAAAGGGCGTGACCTCGAACTTCCGCAAAAGAGGTCACGCCCAGGAGGAGGGATTAGTAAGGGATGATTTTGAACCAAGGCTGTGCGTTTGGCTCATATTCGTTGAACTGTTCGGGTTTGCCGAACAGTTCCTGATATCTGGCAAGCTGATTATCGGAAAGTGAGGCGAAGTCTTCGCCTCCGTCGCCGACCATAAAAAATGGGCCGCAGATGATGTCATCGTAAAGACGGCGATTCATCTCCATGCCCAGCAGCTTACCTTCGTCGTTGTAACAGAGAATGGCGCCATCATCCATGTACAGCACCTGAAAGAGACCGCCCCCGACTTCTTCCTGGATGGACTCGAGGGTGTTCTCGATTTCTTTCTCATATGCAGGTTTCCCCGGCTCGATTTTCAGTATCCGCATGGCAGACCCCTCACATCTTCAGTTCGGGAGCAACAGACTCCTGCGCCTGATGATCCTGTTGCTGAATACGCTCCATGATATCCGGCATGGCAGTTTCAATCTGTTCCTGCACACTCTTGATGTTCTTTTCCTGCTCATAGGTAAGGTCAAGGCCATAGTTTAGGGCATCGGCACAGCAACGGTAGATCTCAATAGTTTGTTCAGGTGTGAACAGGCGGTTATGGTCAATGAGCTGGGAGCGAGTAGCAAAGTCCTGCTTTGCCCCTTCGTAATTCCCGCCAAAGTAATGACCATGTGATACTCCAGCCCTGTTGAAGTCCCAGTCCCAGGTAACGAACTGCATACCGAGATGGCTTTCAGCTGCGGCGAGGACAGTGCCGTTATAATCAGCAATAGCTCTGTAGCCATTCACGAGGCCTGCGGCTTTCAGCGGCTGACCCTGGTCATACGCTTTCATGTACTCAGCAGTCAGCTTGACTGCTTCGAACGCTTGGTCCTTGGCCTGTTCCAACTGCGGGGTGGTGAGGTTTTCACTGCGGTAAGTAATGCCACCGGGATTAACGACATTGCAAAGAGGATTGCCTTCAAAACCCACGGAAAGACTTCCGTCAGTTTGAGGCTCCACATCAAATCCCGCATTGCGCAGCACACGGGAGGTTTCTGCGAGATAACGGAATCTTGTATCTTCATTCAGAGTCATTGGTAACACCTGCTTTCTGAGGACATCCCCAATTGTTTTCTGCCAGCGATGTGAAATGCTCATAGGTTTTCGGGGTGAGTTCCTGCATTTTGGCCAACCGGTCGGGGTTATCCTGGTTGGAAAGGAAATAAACGAAGTATTCTGCGTAGTATTCGAAGTGGTCCGTCATGGCGTAGTCACGAAGGAATGCGTCGGCTGCAGCAGACTCCTCGGCAAATAAGGAGGAGCGTCTGGAATACCAGCCCTGTGTATAGTCAAGGAAGTGTCCGAACTCATGGAGGGTAGCGGTGGCGTCGGAAACATAAATGCACCGGTCGCCGGAGTCACAGACACCGATGACGGTGGAGCCGAAGCGCTGACTGAAGTCTGAGATGAAGTCAAAGTCGATGGCGTATTTCCAGCCTCTATCTTTGAACATCTCCATGATCGGCTGTGGCACGGCCTCCAGTTCTGTCAGGAAACGGGAGAGATTGACTCCGCTTTCGTTGACAATGGGGTATTCAGAAACAATAGGAGGCTCTTCGACCGTGAATTCCTGTGTCAGCATCTTGTGAAGCAGGTCTGCAGCTTCACCGCGAGTTACCAGTTCAGTGCCGGACTTTCCGGCCTCGCAGATTCCGAGTTCAGATGCAATGCGCACACAGTTTTCCGTGTCGTAGAGGAAGTATCCATCGGGATAGAGCTCGTAGTTGTAAATGGGAAGGTCGAGGACGGAGAATGCGCTTCGGTAAATAGCCCCACGACACATGTTCTGGTCGGGATCTGTCACACCCTCCATCGAGATCCAGCCGTTCCAATAGGCCTGCGTGGAACAATGTGTGCCAAAGTCGGATTTGTCTTTTTCCAGAGCTTCCATCTGGTCATACGCTCGACACAGCATGACCGACCATTGGCGGACGGTTATGAGTGCATCGGGAGAAAAGGTGGTACTGCTTGTTCCATAGCTGATACCCTGGTCAGTTACGTATTCGATACCCTCACGCCAGGGCGAGTCGGGCGCTACATCCGTGTAGCTGCTCTCGGCTGCCATTGCAGTGATGCCGAACTGGAAGACCATTGCGATAGCTACCAAACACAGGGCTGCGGATCGCCAAACTTTCTTTTTCATAATGCTGATTCCTTTCGATGATTTCTGATTCAAATGCAAAAACACACCAGCGCTGTTGAGCGTTGGTGTGTCCTGATACCTTAATTATTTAGGGAGCGCCTGCTCCAGCTGGATTGCACCGTGGTGGAGGACGAAGTGCTTTTCATCCACCTCTTTACTGCTGTGGTAGTGTCCGAAGCACCAGATCCTATAGCGGATGGTCTGTTTGATTGTTTCCAGATAGTCGGTGAGCCTATTGATGGGATAGTCAGTTTTGCCGAGTGCTATCTGGAGTGAGGTGGGTGCGCAGTGTGTGAGAATTGCATCCACTTCGTAGTTGTGAGCTGCCAGATTTCTTAGTCCTTCTGCCAGCTCTTCTTCCGTAGGCAGTTCCTCCGGCCACCAGGATACATGCTTTATGCGGAAGCGTTTATCGCCTTCCTGCAGGTGGCGTATCTTCGTGATGGCATGGGGGTCATCCGGATCGATGATGCCGTCTTCGATGTCATGGCACTCGGCACCGCCCATTACGAAGATTTTGTAGCCGTTGATGGTATAAACTTGACCGCGCATCAGGTGAATGATGTTTTCTCTGATGAACTGTACCTTGCCGCCATTCCATTCGGTGACGGGATACTGTTTCAGCAGGTCGTAGTTTTCGTGGTTGCCGTCAAGGAACAGGATGGGGACACCCTTTCGGTTGAGTTCTTCAAGGGTACGTTCCTCCTCTTTCGAACCATCGAAGAGGAAGCCGAAGTCGCCGCACACGATGATGGCATCGGCATCGTCATAGGCAGATATGGCTTTGAGCCTCCGCGGATAGCCGTGGGTATCGCCGGTTATGTAGGTCATTGGTATCACTCCTCGGTTTTTGTTAAACGACACAATACCCTAAACCCTTTCCAAAGGGAACCACTAAAAGGAGTTAATTTTGGGCAATGTTAAGAGCCTCTTTCACCATCAACTCAAGCTGGTCGAGCTCTGCAGGGATGGGGGCGCTGTTGGTACAAACATAGGTGACGATCTTGTCATCCGTATATTCGATGTTTACATACCAGGCGACATCATAGTCGCTGAACTCGACAGAGCGGCGCCAACTGTGATAGTCGGCAGGATTGTAGAACGTCTTGCGGTGGTTGGCCTCGGCGCCCAGTGCGGACTTGAGCTGTTCTATGAGGAAGTTGACGATGTCGCCGAAATCAGAAGAGAAGACGGTTGACTGAGGACGGGTCGGCGCCATGAGGTCCTGGT
>JAZQHD010000048.1:0-12616 GCA_045540375.1 Ructibacterium sp.
TTTGCAACGGAGGTGGAACTGATTCCTGCTATTGCCTTCAAATCACTTTTTTTCATATTTTTATCGATTAACATCTTCCAGAGTTTGTTGTAACTGAAACGCATTTCTGCAAGCCTCCTTAACCATATAGGGTAATCCAACTTACATTATAGCACACGCTTATGAACAATTCCACACTTTTTCGGAAATAATATCCGTGTTCGCAAATTTTCTATCTTTGGCGAGGGTTTTTGAGTATGCGATGACAAACTTGTACCTTCGGAATAAAGAAAAACGGCAAAAGCCTCAATATGCTTCTGCCGCTATTCGGAGGACTCTATTTGGTTTTTGGTCGAATGGTCAAAACCATACCTTTTTCATCTTCTCCAAAAATTCAACAGACAACGGATAGCCGGAACTTTCCCCAATGACAGAATCTATGCCACAATAGGGGCATATGGCGGTACCGCCTTTATCAATTGGGTTATCGTCTATAATCCATTCCTCGATTTCTGCCGGGTTATAGATTCGTAGGCAATAAAAGCACCCACACCGTTTGTCCTGCTTTAACTGCGCCATGTGGTTACTTGCCGCCGAATGCGCACGCCGCTCTAAAGGGATCGCGTCAAGAACGTCATCGTTAGCCCAATGTTCACCCATTGACTCTTCTCCTCTCGACAAACCAACGGCCGATATTGTTGCCCGTTAGGTTGGTGCTACGCTCAAAAAAGAGGTAGCTTTGGATGCCCCTCACCATAATGGTATATCGGTCACCCTGGCCTCCGGCTTTCATAGCAGCCGCTTGCCGTATATCAAGCACACGGTCAATTTCAAATTTTTCGCCATCCTCCCAGGTGATCTCCCTGGGGAACATCGTACCGTCTGCTGCAAAATCAGTTCTCACCGCAACATATACTTTCGGTGATTTAGCTGTAGTAGTCTGCATTTTCGGGAACCTCCATATCACGCAGAAAATTGCTGCGCGCACTGATGGGTGGCTCAACCATTTTATAGCCCTTCCATTTCATAATGCGAAACTTGAAGTCCAAGAGTTCAGCAGGAACATACAGAGATGCCGCTGCGGAGAAGAATGTGGTGTCTTGGTTAAGCGCAGACAGCACCTTGTCATCCTCCAGTATCAGTTCGGCAGCAAAGAGGTTGGCCTCTTTTTCCATGATGGAGTTCTGATCGAACACGGTAACCTCATGGAACGCTGCGATACCGCTCTTGCGGTGGTTTATGGCATGGCATAGTTCGTGAGCCACGATTATGCGTTGGATGACCTCCGGGAGGTCACTATTTATTGTAATAATGCGGATGCGCTTACTTTCAAGGAAAAAGCCTTTGACCGCATCAGGCTCTTTGCCCATTGCCCGGAATATCAGCTTAATGCCCATAGCGTGGCATATCTTAAAAGGGTCGCGTTCATCATATTTCTTTACCAGCTTTGCGACCGATTCGCTGATTTCTGCATAGGTCAAAACTCATCCCTCCTTTACGGATAGAATACCCATATTAAATTTTAGCAGAGGATATGTCCTATTAAACGGACTTATTCCTCGCTTTTCTTTTTGCGGCCGAATTTTTTCTTTGCCTCTTCCTTGGAAGTGACATAAGCGTACATAACAGCCTCAAAGAAAGCGTCCTTCTGCTCCTGGGTCAGTTCACCACCTGCAAAGAGGGCTGCATTGTCGCGGAGCAATTCATCCATATCACGAACACCGCTGGCACCGTACATTGCACGAGCCTGCTCGATGTATTCATCCTTTTCAATATCAGCCAGAGGATCGGTGCAGTCATCATCAGAGAGGAACTTTACAGAAACCTTCAGCGCAGCACCCAACTTTTCAATGGTAGAGCGTCTTGCCTTTGCGCCACCGGACTCATAGGACGCAATGGTTCTCTGGGAAACACCGACAGCCTGGGCCAGTTCATTTTGGGTCATTCCTGCCACTTCACGGGCTCGTTTGATTTTGTCGGAAAATGTCATATCAATCTCCTCCATAAAAAATTCACATTCTGTAACTTCATCAACTTCATAGAATCTATTGACAAAACCTCATTCGGTGATTATACTTGAAAATGAAGTTTATGAAGTTCTGCGTTCATTATACTGCATATAACTTCATCTTGTCAATAGGGTTTTATGAAGTTTTTCTTGAAAACGAGGTGAAAATTGATGGAGAGAACCATTTTGCACAGCGATTTGAACTGTTTTTACGCATCCGTAGAGATGATGCTCGACCCAAGCCTGCGTGGAAAGGCTGTGGCGGTATGCGGATCGACTGAGGACCGGCATGGTATTGTCTTGGCGAAATCTGAGAAGGCAAAGAAAGCCGGAGTAAAAACAGGCATGGTAAATTGGGAGGCTCGGCAGCTTTGCAAGGATTTGGTCATTGTCCCGCCCCAATATGACCAATATCTGAAATACTCGAAGCTGACCCAGGCTATCTATCAAAGGTACACCGACCTCATTGAACCCTTCGGCATGGATGAATGTTGGCTTGATGTTACAGGCAGTAAGGGTATCTTCGGTGATGGGATGACCATCGCAGAGGAAATCCGGCGGTCTGTGCGTGAAGAGTTAGGTCTCACCGTCAGTATTGGTGTTTCCTATAATAAAATCTTCGCCAAGTTGGGCAGTGATATGAAAAAGCTGGACGCAATAACGGAGATCCGCCAAGATACCTATAAAGATACGGTCTGGCCATTGGCAGCAGATGAAATGATTTACTGCGGCCGAGCCACCAAAGCCAAGCTGGGCAACTATGGTATCCGCACCATCGGTGACATTGCGCAAACCGACCCCGACTTCCTGAAACGGCTGTTAGGTGTGAACGGTCTTGCTCTATGGAGGTACGCCAATGGCACCGATCAGTCACGGGTGATGCACCGGGACTTTGTTTCCCCGGTGAAATCTATCGGTCACGGTATCACCTGTGTTGCTGACCTGGAAGATGAGGAAGAGGTCTGGAAGGTCATTCTCGCCCTTTCCCAAGACATCGGTCATCGGCTCCGTGTTCATGAACTTTCAGCCCGTGGTGTCCAGATTGCCGTAAGAGGCAATGACCTGCTCAGCGCACAATTCCAGTGCAAACTCCCGTGTAAAACCCAACTGCCCTCCGAAATAGGCGCTGCCGCCTATCGGCTGTTTCAGGAGCGGTATCGTTGGAGTAGCAAAGTCCGAGCCGTCACCGTCCGAGCAATAGACCTTGTCCCACACACCGACCCCGATCAGCTTTCCATATTTGTGGATACTGCAAAGTTGGAACGGCGTGAGCGGCTTGAGGACATGGTTGAGGAGATCCGCAGCCGATTCGGAAAGCACGCTATCACATATGGTATCCTCTTGGGCGATCTCAAAATGCCGGATGACGGACGCCACGCTGTAAAAATGCCTGGACTGATGTACCAATAACACGCACATTTATTCGTCTTGTATACCCATTTTATTCGTGCTACAATATGTACAGAAAGGATGGTAACACCTATGAAACTTACAGACGAACAGCTTTTATTTATAGATGAACATATCGACAGTATGCTGATCAACAAGGAAAGGCTCATCGAATACCTTGAGAAGCACCGTACTATAAAAAACGATGTTTTCGGAAAGTGCGCCAAACGCGGCAAGAAAAACGAATGGGATGATGAGGACTACTGTGGGTTATTAGACCACCCGCAGGCATTCTCTCCTGTCACTCGTGAGGCCTTCATTCGCCGCATCCCGTTTTTGTTCCATTGTCCGACCTTTGGTTCCGGGAATAAGCACCGTTCCGGTTTGTGGCATATCGTTCCGAAACTTGATAAAGACCCCGACCCAGAAGCTTTGGAGGCTCTCTACTGCGATTTGGAGTTTATGTATTATAAGCTACATATCGATCTGGAAAGCATCTTCAACTATGCCATCGACCAGGTTTTCCGCCACAGAAAGAAAAAGGACATCAAGACCAAGGGGCTGTTTCCAACATTTCCTGACTATTCCGAAGATGAAATGTTCGGTGCGCCCGGAGAGATGACTCACAACGAGTTGTTCGATATGTGGCGGCACTATCTGAGGCTATGCGATAAATTAGGGCGCACAGACTATCTGCCGGAAAGATTTCTCACAGCCTACAATTATGTGCTTGAAGAAGCAGGATGCCGCCCCATTATCTACCGCCCGTTGGTACAATACGGCGTTGAATACTTCTCCCGGCATGGAAGTGAGTTTATCTGCAAAGGAAACTTCCCCTGCGATGCACAAGGACGTCCGATTTTGAGGTGGACAAACATCAAAGTCGAAAACGCAAAGTCTGTCACCTTCAGCGGTGCAATGTCCCGTGCTGGCACCCTGCGCATTGATATCCAACCCGACACCACCATTCATCTTTGGGGTGAAGATAATTTCTATGACGAAGAGTCAGAACCTGACGACGAATGGCATCAGATTTACGCAGGACCGCTGAACATGGAATTCAACTATAAAGCGTTGAAGGAGTTCAGGGTTGCGCGTGGCTTCACGCAAAAAGAAGTAGCCGACGCAATTGGAGCCAATGTCCGAACCTATCAAAAGTGGGAGGGCAAAAACTCCACCCCCGATGGTCATTATCTGCTGCGTATTATGAACTGGCTACAGATTGACGATGTGCAGGATCTGATTTTCTACCGAGAACCCTCTTCTGACCAGACTGAGGACGAGGATCAGAGTTGATGGCACAGTTTGCTCGATTTGAAATCCGTTCACAAATTATTTACGCAACACACGCAACAAATGTTGCACAGCCTATTGACACCTATGCCGTTGCGTGCTACAATACAATCACGCAACAAACAAGCAACACTTCTTATGGAGATTACTGATATGAGTAGTAGAGACCACCTCACAAATTATGCACGAATAAGAACCCCAGACAAAGATGCGTTGGCAGATCTGGTCATAAAGGCAAAGGGGCCTGCCCGCAGTTTGCGTCAGTTTGCTGAAGAACTTGGGGTCAATGTTTCCACCCTGTCCCGTATTATCAACAAGAAAACCTCTCGCGCTAACTCTGACACTCTAATAGCAGACATCGCTGACCATGCTGACCCTAACAGCAATGTTACATTCGAGTTACTGATGGAAGCTCACGGAATGGCGCTGAAGGAAACGATTTCAGGAAAAAGTATGTTCCTGTTCGCTGAATCCGCAAGCAATGTCATTCTCAAAGAATTGGTCCGCAGAGGCTATTCAATAAGTGGTATGCTCCACGAGGGTCGTTATACAAGGAAGCAAATGGCTTCCCTCGACTCTGTAATGGGACGCTGCTACCTTGACCTTGAAGTTCATACCAACGCGTTAGGCAAAGAGGATTCGGTGTGGCTGTTCGATTTTCACACCAACACTGCCGGTGCACGTAGTAAACAGCAGTATATAGATCGTACTCGCCAGTGGATGCTTATGTATGCCGGTATGTTGGCTTTTAACGAAGGTAAAGTTGATCGTCTTTCGATTGTTATAGCTGAGCGCGAGATTTATGATGAGCTGCTGGCCTACTTGGAGGGATACTCCCTGCGTGGCGGAATGTCCCTTATGCTGATTGACATGGAACAAGGCACGGTTGCCGATGAATATGTCCTTTCTGATGACCCACGTGCAAACCCTGTATTCTTCGCAGTTGAAGATGATACCGATGATTCCGACATTCACGATTTTGAAAACTCTGTGGTATTTGGAGATGAAATTACCAGTGAGTTACATGACATTGTACCGAGGGAGGATGCCGAATGACCGAACTAAGCACACAGAGACCGGCGATAAAAAATCCCGCCATAGTGGCGGACACTTCTGATTCGGATAAGGATATTATGCGAAAAATCCGTACTATCTGTAGCAGAGGGAATAACGCAGAGATAAAGCAACGCAAAGATGGCAGCCTTGCCGTCATGGAAGTCAAAAAGAATATTGTATAATCCATCGGCAAAATGGTGTCGATGAAGGGCCAATAGGGGTCGATAGAACGGGTAAATACATCCGTTCTATCGACCCCTATTTTTATTTTTCGGGCAGTTGCTCCAGGTAACCCTTAAGAACCATTTGGAATGCCTCATCTGGGATTTGAGTCTCACGGTACAGCTTTATCATCGGTAGAAAGTCTTTAAGGATCTCGTTCACACGAAGGAATTTGCTGTCGTTACCGCCACTTAAAAAGTCGTAGTGGATATCTTCATCCGAGACATCCTCTCTTCTGGCGAAATCCTCGAAATGCTGATAGCTTGCAAAGTAAAAGGCAGGATATTCAATGGTTTTCTGCTTGCTTCGGCATTCTGGATGATCGCCGCCATAGTATTCGTATTCATACACCCACTCTTCCACTTCAACAGTGGTGTGGCGTAACTTGGATTCGCACAACAGCTTGGTTACGAACTCCAAAGCGGCTCTCGGCCCAGTTTCAACCTCATTGGCAGCCCTGTTTCCAACAAGTTCATCAATGGATACACCAAAGTGCTGTGAGATGCGGTACAGCTGCTCCAAGGTGAACTGCTTCTTCTCTTCTGGGTTTAGGGCTTTGCTGAAATTACCCTGGCTCATTCCGATGATGGCTGCCAATTCACTCTGCGTGAGGTCATGTTTCTTCAAAAGCGCCCGGATATTCTCCTGGAGCAACACGAAATTCAGTTCTGACATATTTATATTCCTTTCCGATATAAACTTTCGGTTTTGATATGAAATTGCAGGATTTGAATATATCTTACCACATCAAGTACAATTTTGGTAGTACCTACCGAGAATTGTCGAAAGAAAACGGAGGTGATGCTTATAAGAACCGAAGGAAGGAGGAGCGTCAATGGAGCCCGTAAAGAACCTAAATGACAAGCGGGTCTGCGACATCAGCCATGACCGTAAGGTCGTGGAGATCGTCCAGAAGGGCTGTCTCACACGAATCACAGCCAACCCAGACGGAACACTCAAGGTCGAGAACGTTCCGTTACCCAAAGCAGCGTAAGTAAATAAACCAGGTAATCCGCCAGAACGCAAGACGGCAGTGCGGGACCTACTTTCTCCCCTGTGGGAGAGGTGGGTCTCTCCCTGCCGTCTTTTTCTGTTTTAGCGGACTTGGCGGCTCTGGACGGATTGCGAAATCTGAAAGGAGCCAAATAAATGAAAAACCATGACAATCAGTACCGAATTTACATCCGTTCCACCAAGCAGTGGGTGCCCTGCACCAAGGAACAGTTCGATGACTACTACCGCGACATCAATGCCTACCGCCGCACCCAAATGAACCACGGCCGCTGTGTCTGCCCGCCTTCCAAATGGCTCATGTGCGACATGGATTGCTGGACCTGCCCGTACCGTACCCCCGGCGATTTGAGTTCCCTGGACTCCGGCCGCATCGATGATGAGGGCGATGAGATGAACTGGCTTGACCATCTGCAGGAAGAAATGCCTGACCTACAGACCCCTTCCAACGAGGACATCGTTACCGATGCTCTCTATATGCGCCAGCTTCTTGCCCGTCTGAATGAGGTTATGCCCCAGGCACTTGAAATTGGAAGGCTGCGTCAGTTGGGTCTATCCGAGGACGCCATTGCTGACGAGATCGGCACAGGAAGAAAGACCTATTCGTACCGCATCAAAAAGGCTGCGGAACTGCTCAAGAAAGAGTTCCCGGAATTTTTCTAAAAAAAAGTTTTGCGGTTTTTTCCGAAACGCACTTCTCGTTTCCATTTGGCGGTGTAAGGAGCAACACCAACACCGCTCCTTCCGGGAGGTGAAACAGTATGTACGAGTCCGAGAACAAGGTGATGAGCCCCGAAGAGGAACTGGTTGATATCCTTCTTGAGTTCATCATCGTCGCAGCAAACCTGGCGAAGAAAATCAACCACGCCGTGAAAGACAAGCAGATTATGGAAGGAGGCAACGGATATGGGAAAATTCAGCGAACTGGAACTGGCAATCAAAGACCTGCGCACTGCCGCAGCCACTATTAACGATGTGGCAAACACCCTGGCGGAGATGTTCAGCGGGGACCCCCATACGGGGGGTGTAGATGAGTCTGCCGCTCCCGCCAAACCTGCACTGACCCTGGAACAGGTAAGAGCCGTTCTCGCAGACAAGTCCCGCAAGGGCTTTACTGCTCAAATCCGTTCCCTTCTTCAGAAGTACGGCGCAGCGAAGCTGTCCGGCATCGACCCCGCCAACTATGAAGCCCTGCTTGCAGAGGTGGAGGTGCTGGGCAATGGCTAAACACGCAGTCCTTTCGGCATCATCCTCGGAGCGTTGGCTCAACTGCCCGCCCTCCGCTCGGCTTTGCGAAGCCTACGAGGATAAAGGCAGTGACTACGCTGCCGAGGGCACCGATGCCCACACTCTCTGCGAGTTCCGCCTGAAGCAAGCCCTCGGCATTCCGGTGGAAGACCCCATTGAAAACCTCTCCTGGTACAACGAGGAGATGGAGGAATGCGCCCAGGGCTATGCCGCCTACGTGGTGGAGCTTCTGGAAACCGCCAAGCAGACCTGCACCGACCCTGTGGTCATGATTGAACAGCGGGTGGATTTCTCCCGTTGGGTCCAGGAAGGCTTCGGCACGGCAGACTGCATCGTGATCGCAGACGGCATCATGAATATCTGCGATTACAAACATGGCAAAGGGGTCGAAGTCAGCGCCGTGGGCAATCCCCAGATGCGCCTTTATGCTTTGGGTGCCCTGGAAATCTTCGATGACATCTATGACATTGAAGAAATCCGCATGACCATCTACCAGCCCCGAAAAGGCAATATCAGCGTTGACGGTATGGCAAAGGCAGATCTGCTCCGCTGGGCAGACACCGAACTGTACGAAAAAGCTGAAATGGCCTACGCAGGCCAGGGTGACTTCCGCTGCGGTGAGTGGTGCCGTTTCTGCAAGGCAAAGGCAGAATGCAGAGAACGCGCCGAAGCCAATATGGAACTTGCTCGATATGACTTCCAGGCACCTGCTCTTCTGGATGACTCCGAGATTGCCGAAATTCTCGGCAAGGTTGATGCCCTCACTGCCTGGGCATCCGATGTGAAGGAATTCGCCCTTCAGCAGGCTATCAGCGGTAAGGAATGGACCGGCTGGAAGTTGGTCGAAGGTCGTTCCAACCGGAAGTACACCAGTGAATCCGCTGTAGCTGCCACCGTGGAGGCCGCAGGCTTCGACCCCTATGAGCGCAAAGTCCTCGGTGTCACCGCCATGCAGAAACTGCTCGGCAAATCCCGCTTTGAAGAGCTTCTTGCTCCTTACATTGAAAAGCCTCAAGGCAAACCCACGCTCGTACCGGAGAGCGATAAACGTCCGGCAATGAATACAGCCAAAAATGATTTTATGGAGGAATTTTAATATGTCTACTACTGCAAACAAGGTCACCAATCCCATGAAGGTTATCACCGGCCCCGATACCCGTTGGTCCTACGCCAATGTCTGGGAGCCCAAGTCCATCAATGGCGGCACGCCCAAGTACAGCGTCAGCCTCATCATCCCCAAGTCCGACACCAAGACGGTCGCCAAGATCAAGGCGGCTATCGAGGCTGCTTACCAGGAAGGCCAGGCCAAGCTGAAGGGCAACGGTCGCACCGTACCTCCTCTCGCTGCCATCAAGACCCCTCTGCGTGATGGTGACATTGAGAGACCCGACGACCCCGCCTATGCCAATGCGTACTTCATCAACGCCAACTCTCCCACGGCACCCGGCATCGTGGATGCTGACCGCAACCCTGTGCTGACCCGCTCCGAGGTCTACTCTGGTGTTTACGGTCGTGCCAGCATTAACCTGTACGCTTTCAACTCCAACGGCAACAAGGGTATCGCCTGCGGTCTGAACAACCTGCAGCTGATCCGTGCCGGTGAGCCTCTCGGCGGCAAGGCAAGTGCTGAGTCCGACTTCGCAACGGACGATGAGGAAGATTTCCTCGGCTAATACTCTCACCCAGGGGTGGCGGTGCAATCTGCCACCCCATTTGGGCTTTGCAAAGGAGCGGTAATTTATGAAAACACTCTCAATCGATATTGAAACCTACAGTGATCAGAACCTTGCCAAGTGTGGCGTTTACCGCTATGTGGAGTCGCCCGTTTTTGAAATTCTGCTGTTTTCCTACAGCATTGACGGCTCTCCGGTTCAGATCGTTGACCTTGCCTGCGGTGAAACCATCCCTGCGAATGTTGTTGCCGCCCTTACGGATGTCACCGTCACCAAATGGGCATTCAATGCCACCTTTGAACGCATCTGCCTATCTCGCTACCTTGGGTATCCCACTGGGGATTACCTTGAGCCGGATTCCTGGCGCTGCTCCATGATCTGGGCAGCAACGATGGGTCTTCCACTTTCCCTGGAAGGTGTCGGCGCAGTCCTTGGCTTGGAAAAGCAGAAGCTGACTGAAGGCAAGGAACTCATCAAATATTTCTGTCAGCCCTGTGCGCCTACAAAATCCAACGGTCAGCGCACACGCAATCTTCCTGCCCACGCCCCAGACAAGTGGCTGGCATTCAAAAAATATAACATCCGTGACGTGGAAACGGAAATGTCGATACAAACCCGCCTTGCCAAATATCCCGTGCCGGACATCGTGTGGGATGAATACCATCTTGACCAGGAAATCAACGACCGTGGTGTTGCCCTGGACATGGAACTGGTGCGGCAGGCCATTCAGATGGACGGTCGGTCCCGCACCGAACTGACCCAGGCAATGAAGGAACTGACTGCCTTGGAGAACCCCAACTCTGTGCAGCAGATGAAAGAATGGTTGTCCCTCAACGGTATGGAAACAGACACCCTCGGTAAAAAGGCTGTGGCTGAAATGCTCAAAACAGCCCCTCCGCAGTTGCAGACCGTTCTCACACTACGGCAGCAGCTTGCCAAATCCTCGGTAAAGAAGTACCAGGCAATGGAGACTGCCGTCTGCGCCGATGGCCGTGCTAGAGGAATGTTCCAGTTCTATGGTGCCAACCGCACAGGTCGATGGGCAGGACGCATCATTCAGATGCAGAATCTGCCCCAGAACCATTTGGTGGATCTGGCGGAAGCCCGCAGCCTCGTTCATAACGGTGATTTCAATGCTGTGGAAATGCTCTACGAAGATGTACCGGATACGCTGTCGCAGCTGATCCGCACCGCATTCGTTCCCCAGGATGACCGCAAATTCATCGTAGCGGACTTCTCTGCCATTGAAGCCCGTGTCATTGCCTGGATTGCCGGAGAAGAATGGCGGCAGAAAGTCTTTGCAGAGGGCAAGGACATCTACTGTGCCTCTGCCAGTCAGATGTTCGGTGTCCCCGTGGAAAAGCATGGCATCAATGGACACCTTCGACAGAAAGGCAAAATCGCAGAATTGGCTCTCGGCTATGGCGGCTCCGTTGGCGCTCTGAAAGCTATGGGCGCTTTGGAGATGGGGCTTGCCGAAGAAGAACTTCAGCCCCTGGTGCAGGCGTGGCGGGATGCCAACCCCAATATCACAAAACTGTGGTGGGATGTTGACCGTGCTGCTATGGATGCGGTTCGGTACAGGTACGAAACCGAAACCCACGGCATCATCTTCACCTACAAAAGTGGGATGCTGTTCATCACGCTGCCTTCCGGCAGACGCCTTGCCTATGTGAAGCCGAAAATCGGTGAAAACCAGTTCGGCGGAGACTGCATTACCTACGAAGGTGTCGGCGGCACAAAGAAATGGGAACGGCTCAACAGTTATGGCCCCAAATTCGTGGAGAACATTGTCCAGGCCACTGCCCGTGACCTGCTTTGCTACTCTATGCAGGCCCTTCGCTGTTGCTCCATTGTTATGCATATTCACGATGAAGTGGTCATTGAGGCTGATCGCCGGATGTCCCTGCAGGCCGTGTGCGACCAAATGGGTCGTGTTCCCGCCTGGGCAGAAGGTCTGCAACTGCGCGCTGACGGCTACGAGACAGATTTTTATAAAAAAGATTGACCGTTTTTCCGAAACGGCATTCTCGTTTCCATTTGGCATCAGAGATGGGAATAAGCCCATCCTGAAAGGAGCCAAATGATGAGTATCAACAAATTCAACTGTGAGGGGTATTACGACCCTACCGCCTACGAGGCAATGACTGCCGTGGAAAAGGAAGAAAAGGCGCTTCGTGCCTTCCGTCCCATCGTCTACATCTGCTCACCCTATGCTGGGGATGTGTCGGAAAATGTCGAAAACGCTCGAAGATACAGCCGTTTCGCCGTGGACAAGGGTTACATCCCCATTGCACCGCACCTGCTGTTCCCGCAATTCCTCAATGACAACAATCCCAAGGAACGTCAGCTGGGGTTGTTTTTCGGCAATGCCCTGATGAGCAAATGCGCAGAGGTTTGGGTCTTTGGAGACCGCATCTCTGCCGGGATGGAAGCTGAGATCCGCCGAGCCAAATGGAAAAGCTACCGTCTGCGCTATTTCACAGAAGGCTGTGAGGAGGTGCGACATGGCGTTTAAGACTGACTGTGGCGGTATTGCATTGACAATCGACGCCAAATTATCGAACAAGGCAACCACCTGGAACACTCGCTTGAGCCAGATTGGAAGGCACGACCACGAGGTCATCCTCGTGACCTTCTCTCTGTGCGACTTCGATTATATCTCCAAAATCGTGTCCAAGCGTGAGCGTGGCAAAGGCATCACCATCATTTGCAACAGCAAGTATGAAATCAATGC
>JAZQHD010000049.1:0-5781 GCA_045540375.1 Ructibacterium sp.
CACCCACGCCCGAAGTCGCAGAAAAGGAGAATGAAGGGCAACAGCTCAAGCCGGAAGCGGAAGATGTGAGGAACAGGCAGGCGCAATATCCCGAAAATGCACCGCCGCAGATACGCAGTCCGGCGGATAGTATCGTTGCCAACCATGTCATAATCGGGCGTCCGGGACTGTATGCCAAGGAGGAAACCCGGTCCAAAGGATTGAAAATATAACCTAAGGAATTTTATCTGAAGTATTAATAAGGGCTATCCCAAAAGGTCTAAAAGTAAATTTTATCCTTTCTGCAAGTATCTATAGGATGGCAACTGCATTTTTTTCTTTTTGGGCAGCCCTTATTAAAATTTATTCTTATTTTAGGTTATATACATTCATGTCCATTTATGTAAAAAATTCCTGCTGACCTTGTTTATGTCTTGTCAGTCACCATTTGCAAAACCATATTTGACCCTCAAAGAGGCTGAATTTGATAAGTAACTTGCTACATACTCATAATAAGGAGCTAAATAGAACACGAATGGGAAATACACAAATGCTAAACTAAAGAAGATATTGGCCAAAATAAACGCTATACCGAGAGAGAAACTTGATTTTTCAACTTCCTAAAACGGTGTTGTTCAAACATTTCTACTTATTTGTACTTGCCAGTTGAACCTACGCTTCCCTAATAAAATGTCTATGGTAAAAAGTTAAAAAATCCTCCCACTTTTGTTAGATATATTTTTTTGTGTAATTTTGTAATCATTATGCGGCAGTAATAATATACATATTAATACGAGTTAGTAATCCTGTAGTTCTCACATGCTACGAGGAGGTATTAAAAGGTGCGTTTCGACAACGCATCTAATGTAGTATATTATTGCTTAATCCAAATGAATATTATAAATTTAGGAATTCTTGCTCACATTGATGCAGGAAAAACTTCCGTAACCGAGAATCTGCTGTTTGCCAGTGGAGCAACGGAAAAGTGCGGCCGTGTGGATAATGGTGACACCATAACAGACTCTATGGATATAGAGAAACGTAGAGGAATTACTGTCCGGGCTTCTACGACATCTATTATCTGGAATGGAGTGAAATGCAATATCATTGACACTCCGGGACACATGGATTTTATTGCGGAAGTGGAGCGGACATTCAAAATGCTTGATGGAGCAGTCCTCATCTTATCCGCAAAGGAAGGCATACAAGCGCAGACAAAGCTGCTGTTCAGTACTTTACAAAAGCTGCAAATCCCGACAATTATATTTATCAATAAGATTGACCGTGCCGGTGTGAATTTGGAGCGTTTGTATATGGATATAAAAACAAATCTGTCGCAAGATGTCCTGTTTATGCAAACTGTTGTCGATGGATCGGTTTATCCGGTTTGCTCCCAAACATATATAAAGGAAGAATACAAAGAATTTGTATGCAACCATGACGACGATATATTAGAACGATATTTGGCGGATAGCGAAATTTCACCGGCTGATTATTGGAATACGATAATCGCTCTTGTGGCAAAAGCCAAAGTCTATCCGGTGCTACATGGATCAGCAATGTTCAATATCGGTATCAATGAGTTGTTGGACGCCATTTCTTCTTTTATACTTCCTCCGGCATCAGTCTCAAACAGACTTTCAGCTTATCTCTATAAGATAGAGCATGACCCCAAAGGGCATAAAAGAAGTTTTCTTAAAATAATTGACGGAAGTCTGAGACTTCGAGACGTTGTAAGAATCAACGATTCGGAAAAATTCATCAAGATTAAAAATCTAAAGACTATTTATCAGGGCAGAGAGATAAATGTTGATGAAGTGGGTGCCAATGATATCGCGATTGTAGAAGATATGGAAGATTTTCGAATCGGAGATTATTTAGGCGCTAAACCTTGTTTGATTCAAGGATTATCTCATCAGCATCCCGCTCTCAAATCCTCCGTCCGGCCAAATAAGCCCGAAGAGAGAAGCAAGGTGATATCCGCTCTGAATACATTGTGGATTGAAGACCCGTCTTTGTCCTTTTCCATAAACTCATATAGTGATGAATTGGAAATCTCGTTATATGGTTTGACCCAAAAGGAAATCATACAGACATTGCTGGAAGAACGATTTTCCGTAAAGGTCCATTTTGATGAGATCAAGACTATCTACAAAGAACGACCTATAAAAAAGGTCAATAAGATTATTCAGATCGAAGTACCACCCAACCCTTACTGGGCCACAATAGGGCTGACTCTTGAACCCTTACCGTTAGGGGCAGGGTTGCAAATCGAAAGTGACATCTCCTATGGTTATCTGAACCATTCTTTTCAAAATGCCGTTTTTGAAGGGATTCGTATGTCTTGCCAATCTGGTTTACATGGATGGGAAGTGACAGATCTGAAAGTAACTTTTACTCAAGCCGAGTATTATAGCCCGGTAAGTACACCTGCTGATTTCAGACAGCTGACCCCTTATGTCTTCAGGCTGGCTTTGCAACAGTCAGGTGTGGACATTCTCGAACCGATGCTCTGTTTTGAGTTGCAGATACCCCAAGTAGCGAGTTCCAAAGCTATTACAGATTTGCAAAAACTGATGTCTGAGATTGAAGACATCAGTTGTAATAATGAGTGGTGTCATATTAAAGGGAAAGTTCCATTAAATACAAGTAAAGACTATGCCTCAGAAGTAAGTTCGTACACTAAGGGCTTAGGCATTTTTATGGTTAAGCCATGTGGGTATCAAATAACAAAAGACGGTTATTCTGATAATATCCGCATGAACGAAAAAGATAAACTTTTATTCATGTTCCAAAAATCAATGTCATTAAAATAATGGAGCGGTCAGGAAATTTCTATAAGGCAATACGGTTGGGATATATACTTATCTCCATTCTTATCGGATGTATGGCATATAATAGCCTCTATGAATGGCAGGAGATAGAAGCATTAGAACTTGGCAATAAAAAAATAGACGAGCTCCGAAAAGAAATAAACAATATCAATATTCAAATGATAAAATTTTCTCTATTGGGTGAAACAATACTGGAATGGAACGATAAAGATATCGAGCATTACCATGCACGGCGTATGGCAATGGACAGTATGCTCTGCCGTTTCAAGGCCACCTATCCAGCAGAGCGCATCGATAGTGTGCGCAGTCTTTTAGAGGATAAGGAACGACAGATGTTCCAGATAGTCCGGTTAATGGATGAACAACAATCTATTAACAAGAAGATAGCCAATCAAATTCCGGTTATTGTACAGAAAAGTGTGCAGGAACAGTCCAAAAAGCCAAAACGAAAAGGTTTCTTAGGCATATTCGGCAAAAAAAAGGAAGTAACTCCAGCAGTATCAACCACTATCCTTCATTCGGTCAATAGAAACGTAATCAGCGAACAGAAAGTGCAGGATCGCCAATTGTCGGAACAAGCCGACAGCCTTGCAGCTCGTAATGCAGAACTTAACAGACAACTGCAAGAATTGATTTGCCAAATAGAAGAAAAGGTACAAACCGAACTGCAAAGCCGGGAAAACGAAATAGTTGCCATGCGTGAAAAGTCATTTATGCAAGTAGGCGGTTTAATGGGATTCGTTCTTCTATTGTTGTTAATTTCCTACATCATCATACATCGTGATGCAAAAAGCATTAAACAATACAAGCACAAGACAACTGATTTGATAAGGCAACTGGAACAATCCGTACAACGGAACGAGGCACTGATAACGTCAAGGAAGAAGGCGGTACATACTATCACCCATGAACTGCGCACACCGCTGACAGCAATAACAGGCTATGCCGGACTGATACGGAAAGAACAGTGTGAGGATAAGTCCGGGCAGTATATCCAAAACATACTGCAATCCTCCGACCGTATGCGGGATATGCTTAACACTTTGCTTGACTTCTTCCGCCTGGACAACGGCAAGGAACAGCCCCGTCTGTCACCCTGCCGGATTTCTGCAATCACGCACACACTTGAAACGGAGTTCATGCCTGTTGCCGTGAACAAAGGGCTGTCCTTGTCCGTGAAGACTGGACACGATGCCATTGTATTGACCGACAAAGAGCGAATAATACAAATCGGGAATAACCTGCTGTCAAACGCTGTCAAGTTCACAGAAGAAGGCGGTGTTTCTTTGATTACTGAATATGATAATGGAGTTCTGACACTGGTCGTTGAAGATACAGGTACAGGCATGACAGAAGAGGAACAGAAACAAGCGTTCGGTGCGTTTGAACGTCTATCAAATGCCGCCGCAAAGGAGGGTTTCGGGCTTGGGCTTGCCATAATGCGTAATATTGTGTCGATGCTTGGCGGAACAATCCGTTTGGACAGCAAGAAAGGGAAAGGCAGTCGTTTCACAGTTGAAATTTCTATGCAGGAAGCTGAAGAACAGCTTGGATATACAAGCAATACACCTGTTTATCATAACAATAAATTCCATGATGTTGTCGCCATTGACAATGATGAGGTATTACTTCTGATGCTGAAAGAGATGTATTCCCAAGAAGGAATACACTGCGACACTTGCACCGATGCTGCGGAACTGATGGAAATGATACGCCAGAAAGAATACAGCCTGTTGCTGACAGACTTGAATATGCCCGGTATAAACGGTTTCGAATTACTGGAACTGTTGCGTTCGTCCAACGTGGGCAATTCACCAACAATCCCGGTGGTTGTGGCAACCGCTTCGGGCAGTTGTAACAAAGGGGAACTATTGGCAAAAGGCTTTGCCGGATGCCTGTTCAAGCCGTTCTCCATATCGGAGTTGATGGAGGTTTCCGACAGGTGTGCCATAAAAGAAACACCGGACGGGAAACCGGATTTTTCAGCTTTGCTGTCTTACGGCAATGAAGCCGTTATGCTGGAAAAGTTGATGACGGAAACTGAAAAAGAGATGCAGACAATACGGGAAGCGGCAACAGAAAAAGACCTGCAAGACAGATTCCCCATCAAACACCTTGTCCCGGCTTTCAAACAAATGTATGTCTGTAATCACACAATTATTAAATAGATATTCTCTAAACTTTTTGAAGTATGCCCCCGAAGTCCAAGACCTTGGCACGATATATACCAGTTCCTGATTCTGTTTCAGATTGTATATACCCATTGCCCAAAATAAAAAATAAAGGTTGGGTGCGCCATGGCAAACTGATGGCATCGACTTTGCCTCTACTGCATCTTTCGGTATTTTCAAATAAGGGGGATTGCCAATCACATAGTCGTACAGACTCTCGTTCTCTCTGAAAAATGTATCTACGCCAAAAGATTGCGACGTAATATAATTCTCATTGATTATAGTAAACGAAACATTTGCGTTGCTCTTAATGATTGTCAGGTTTTCCTCCAATAGAGGCAGTACGAGGCTGTCCGTCTCATAGCAAGTGATATGGATATGACCTTTATAACCATTATCCATAAGCCTTTGTACAACGGCTGCCGACAATATTCCAGTTCCTGCTCCAGCATCCAACAAACTCATTTGAGGTTTTGTAGTGTCATAATCGAAGAGAGAAGCCATATACAGAGCTGTGGTCACGTTCGTAAAGAACTGACCATACTTTTTCCGTTTCGCTTTTGGTACTGCATTTATGAAACGGTCTGTATTCTCAATTATCAATTTAATCATACTTCCTCGTTCTTTGTATTATCAACAATCAATTCTTTGAGTTCAACCGAAAGCAGTTGGGCTATTCGATATAGTGTATCAAGATTAGGCTGTTGCCTATTACAGCAATAAGCGTTGGTTGTACTAAAACTTTTACCAAGCTGCTCTGCTAACCATTTTTGCGACTTGTCTTGTTCTACCAATAC
>JAZQHD010000050.1:0-2920 GCA_045540375.1 Ructibacterium sp.
AATATACAACACACGATTTCTTACTAATGACTTTGGATGGTTAAGCAGGGACGCAAACGCATCAAAAAATTCATACCATTTATCAGTATCTTGACTTTCGGATATGATTTTATCAGCAATGGCACAAGCATATTTATCATCTTTTGCTGTTAATTTTGCAATTATATCTTGCATTAAAACTCACCTCAAAATTCAAGTTTGATGAATTATTATTTATCGAGAATGAACTGCCATCTCTTTGCTATTGCAACAGGCATCAGTTTGCCAAGAGTTTCACCATCACGAATAAGTTCTTTTTTGCCAAAATGGAAGAAGAAAAACTCTCCAATTTCATTGTTATATCCAAGTTGGAATTCAAGTTCTCCTTTGAAATAAGGAAATACTGGTTTTAATCTTTCGTCAATTGCCCACACAAAAGCCGAATCATGATTGGCAATGCAGTTAATTATCCATTCCTCTTTCTCTTCAAACCACATCCAAAAAGATTTAGCAGCATCCTCGTTCATAGCCTTTTTAACAAATAATGAAAACATATTTTATCCCCCTTATCACATCTCTGGTTCAGTTCATAAGATGGATGATAGCATCCTGTCGGTTCATAAAATTCATCGCCAATATATTGAAAACCAAGTTTAAGCAGTACTTTTGACGATGCTACATTATTCGGATTATGACCAGCAAACAAACCTTTTGCCTTCAAAATCGAAAAAGCATACTGTATCACTGCTTCTGCCCCTTCATTTGCATAACCTTGCCGCCAATACTTCGGACGCAAATGAAAACCAATTTCATATTTACCATCTTTATATGGACGAAGCCCGCAGCAGCCAATAAGCTCCTTCCCGCTCAGTTCAAAGACAGGCCAGTATTGTACTCCATATTCCGCAAGATTATCCACTTCTCTTTTCAAACGATTCGCTATATCCTCTGCACTGAAACGCCCGCTCGCACAAATATACTTTGTTACATCAGGATCTCCCCAAAGCAGTTCTGCCAGCCCGCCATCTTCACTTTGCCATTCAGAAAATCCCATCCGCTTTGTTGTTAAGAAAAACTCTTTTACCACTGCTGCACCTCTTAAACTTCTCGTTTTCTCATCCTTTATAAAAGGTTCTTTCCATAAGCATAAGCTTGTGCCAATACCTCCGGGAATTTTAAAACATCACCTGTTTCATCTGTCCGAAGCGCCTTTACGACACCTTTTAATTCCACTCCATCGAAACAGCCTACCCATCCTTCTATATCTTTTATCGGAGTATCCACTGCTGCCGGATCATGATCTAAGGCAGACGCCATAAAATATACATCTTTCGGTCCAATGTTTCTTCCATACAATGGATTTACTCTATCTAAAAATGTTTTAAGCTGACCGGAAAGAGAATAATAGTAAACCGGCGTTGCAAAGCAAAGTACATCTGCTTCGGCAACTTTTTCTACAAGCGGTGTCATATCATCTTTGATGACACATGTTCCGGTTTTTGCGCATGCAAGGCAGCCTTTGCAAAATCCCATGGTAATATCTCTCAAATATAAAATTTCCACTTCGTGGCCTGCATCTTTTGCTCCTCTTGCAAATTCATTTGCAAGGATTTCAGAATTCCCGTTTTTTCGAAATGTACTGGACACTACAAATACTTTCTTGCTTATCTTTTCCCTCCGGTGTTGTTATCTTAAAAATGATTATTAATTAAGAAAATTATAGCATAAACAGGTAAAAAGAAAACATCTACTGTATGGATAGATGTTTTCTGGATTTATATTTATTCAACTATTTTTACCTTGGTCCATTTTCTTTCTGTCTTTGCACTATATTTCAATACATAGGTTGCATCCCCTCTGTCAATGGCATTTTGAATTTCTGAAATTTCCTTTGTTATCTGTTCTTTATCTGCATACCATCCTAAAAAAGTGGTTGGTTCACCCCAAAAAGAAGATATTCCATTACTAACCCCAAATAAAAAGTATTGTGGCGAAGATTTACCACCTCGCAGTTTGCCTGAAGAGCCTACCTTATAACAAGTTGCTATTACATTCTCATGCGGTGATGTTATAGTGATCTGACCCGTTACACTCCCTTTATGATTGGCAGATTGTTGTGATATTTCTGTTTCCATTAAATAATCCAGTGAAACATTCAATTTACTGGAAAGCAATAATAACTTCTCTACTTCAGGGTATCCGATTCCCGTTTCCATTTTGATACTGCCTGACGGCTCACATCAAGAATCTCTGCCAACGCCTCCTGGGATAACTGCTTATCTTTTCTTAATTGTTTCAGATTTTCTGCAAAACTCATACGCTTTACCTCCTTTACACAACTAATTATAGATATATGCGTAGAGAAAGCTACCAACCTATATTTGCAATTAAGCAACTTGAAGTTGCAAAACAATTATTCTGTTTTGCGTCTGCTATACTAACCATCTTATCATCTCCGTAACTTTTACTCTTTCCTCTACCCTAAAAATATCTCCATCCCATTATGACTACTCTGAAAACCATTATCAAAAAAAATATTGAAGAACGGTGTCATTTTAGCAAGAACGCCCTCATCCCGTGGCTTTGGCATGCCAAGAAGCATGTCAGCAAATTCCGGTGTAACTCTCCCAACTATAATCTTGCCATACCTCCAATCGCTTTCCTTTAATGCTCCATACTGCAATGCTCTGTCAATCCATTCCTCTTCTCCATTCCAGCAATGAATTTCAAAATTTTTTGCTGTACTTAAGGCTTCAGAAAGCATTTCTTTCCATCTTAAATAGTCTTTTTCTGTTCTATCAAGGTAAACAGGAAACTTGTCTTCATCACAAACAATTATATTATTTGGTTTGAGATTACTAATCTGTTCTATTAATACTTGTTCTAATTCTTTCATTTCGCCATGCCTCGACCACTGGAAATTTACACTTTTCTATATTCA
>JAZQHD010000051.1:0-6692 GCA_045540375.1 Ructibacterium sp.
TTATAAACTCTCATATGTCCCATATAACGGACTTTAGTTTGCGTGATCAAATTCCATCTTCACTTCTGATTTGCCGTTGGGATACAGAATCAATGTGTCGTAGACACCCTTGATTGGCATTTCAGTCTTGATAACGATCCGGTCATCCTCAACAGAAAGTGTTGTGTTTTCCTTGTAGGAGTACCAGCCGATCCGGCGTTCTACAACCTCATTTACAGTATAACACAAGTCTTTGACAATTTTCGTAACTTCTTTCGCATTCACTATGTTTCACCTCGCAAAACAATTTCGAGGAATAAATCCACTCAAACGGTACACTATAATTATACCGTTTACTCGTCCGAAACGCAAGTGTATTAGAATATTACTGATACGAAACATCAGGAGGTGTGCAGTAATGTTCGACTTTGGCATGCGATTACAACAGCTACGAATGAGCAGGAACCTATCGCAAGCTGCTCTGGGCAAGAAATTAAACCGCAGCAAGTCTGTTATTTGCGCTTACGAAAACAATTTAAGAATTCCACCTTTAGAGGTGCTTACAGATATAGCCGTTATCTTCAATGTGTCCCTCGATTACCTTGTGGGCATTGACAAAGAGGAGATGGTTTCTGTAGAAGGCCTGACGGACGAGCAGAAAGAAATAGTGCATTTGCTCATCCACGAATTCAAAGGTGCGACAGTCAATTGTCCTGGGCTTTCCGAAAAGCAGCAGGCTCTGCTCAACAAAGTCTTGGTTGAACTTAACAAGAAGCACAAATAAACATGCAGAAGAGGCAACGGCAGTTTACCTACCGTTGCCTTTAATTTTGTCTGTCTTTTATCTTCTGCTGTTATATATCTTAGGGTGGGTACTTCCTTGGGCTACCATCTTGACCGTGTCCTACTGACACCTAAAGGGCATAATAACCCCTTGGTGAATTGGACAATCATTTTTTAGGTCAGATAGTACCGATTGCTTGTAAACGAGCCGTTCTTTCGCTTCTTATATTCCTTCCGCACAAGACCTGCTTTCTCCAAGTCCTTGACGGCTCTGCGGACGGTTTTATCAGATATGGAGAGTTCCTTCGCAATTGTTTTGACACTTGGCCATGCCTTCTTCTCCTTATCACATCGGTCGTAAAGGTAAATGTAAACGAGCTTCGCCCTGGAGGGAAGCTCGTCACAGCTATATAGTTTGCGATAATAGGACATATCTTCACCCCCTTAATCAGTTCGCACTTGGTGTTCCGGTTCTCTGAATAACGGCTCATCGCTCTGAGATAGAGCCTGTCCACCTGTAGCTGCTCTACGAGAAGGACGCACCGGAGGTGAGTATACACTTGGGAAAGCATCGAGGATGTTTTCTTCGATGATATCCTTGTTGGTGTAATGTACTTTGCGCGTACCCTTATCTTCAACAGTATACTTTTCGGTATCGAAATCAATGCCCCACTTGAAGAACAGTTTCAGCTTTGAGATGAATGGATGCGTTCCTGTTTTCATAACGATGAAGTTGCCTTTCTTCATAGACTTCAGTTCGTCTGCTGTCATGAGAGGTCGCTCAGTCATCTGTAGGCTCTGTGATGGATCATTCCTACTACGGGATACAGAGCCGGTCATAACAGTTCTCGATCCAAGAGACTTGGAGATTTCATCAGCAGTTCCTGATGTGGGAGCGAAACCACCGGCGATGGTTACCTGACAGTTATCCTTGATAATATCCGCACCTTCGCTACCGTAGTTCTTTTCGAGCTGCTTGTATGACTGTATGATACTTACAAGGGACAGCTTTCGGGATCGTGAAGCGGAGTACATCATTTCTGCGGAACTTATGGCAGGGAGTGTACCAAACTCGTCCATATAGAACATGACACGGTCTTTCAAGGCGCCGCCTTGCTCATCGGCAACGGTCAGTATCTCACGGTATAACTGCTGTAATAACAGAGACACCATGAAGTAAGTTGCAGGGTTTTCCTCGGGAAGCACGATAAAGATTGCGCATTTGCTTGAGCAGAACTTCTCCGCATCGATTGCAGTATCGAAGCACAGGATTTGTTCAAGCTCCGAATCCAGGAATGCATTGAGTCGGGACATAGCCGTGGACATAATGGAAGCCATTGCCTGTTCGCTTGTATTCAAAGCTGCACCGGCGAACCACCTCGTCTTATGATCGGAAGGCAGTTTTTCCATGAGTAACTGGAACTGGTTTTTACCTTTGATTCCGCTTGGAGCAAGCAGGTCTTGGATCAGCTTAAAAACGGACACAATGTGTCGTTGTTCGGGAGGGGCGAACTCTGCGATCAGAAGGATTACAGAGGTAATCAAGCCCTCGGCTGCATCATAGAAGAATGCGTTTTGTCCGTAGGAGGCTGCATCGCCATCGCTGAATATAAGGGTTTTACCGATGATCTTCGCATACTTTTCTGCCTTTGCCTTGAGTGCGATGTTCTCGGGATGAGCCTTGTATTCATCCATATACTTGTTCACGAGGTGGAGAAGGTTGTTGCCGTCTGACTTGGTTGGATTACGCAGGTCAATGATTGCCACATCGTATCCATAGTATTGCTTTGCAATGTTACCGTAATTACGATACAGATCGCCCTTGGTGTCGGTCGTTAGGAATGACATTCCTGCAGCACAGGCGTACTCCAAATTCGGGTACAGCCAATATGCTGTCTTACCACAACCTGCTGCACCGATCATCAGCGTATGGACATCGTCATCATCGACCATGGCATAGTCCACACCCTTCTTTTTCTTTACGCCAAGGATCACGCCCTGGGGAAGTTTCAGTTTGCCTTTCTTTGCTTGCTTTCGCCATACTTTCGGTTCATACGGAATGTATTTGTATATCTTCCGCAGTTCTCCCGTAGTAGAGAACCGGGCAGTACCGTGCTGACCGTCACCGACCGTCTTGCTTTTAATTTCATTGAGGTTATAGATATGCGATATAAGAGTGATGCCGCCAATGATCGCAAACATTCCGGCTGCGACAAGTATTAAGATAATTGTGCTGTCCATTGCGGTTCTCCTTCCTTTTGAGATGTAGTCAAGTCCTCGTTCCAATCCTTATAGGTTGGAGTGAGGATTTCTGATTTATAGCCCATGACGAACAACTTATCGGATATCCGTTTCGCTGCTTTCTGTCCGGCTTCATCGTTATCGAGACACAGATACACTTCTCTGATGTTCGGATTGTCTTTGAGACATTGAAAAAGCACCCTGTCCGCTACGGAGCAGGATGCCGCATAAGAATTCTGTTGCCAGTTATGAGGATTCATGGAGATATACGAGAGCATATCAATTGGGGCTTCAAAGAGGAATATCTTATTGCTTGTTCCATTCCAATGGAAGCTGTACTCGGGAGTGCTACCGTCAGCATTACCTTTGTATGTGCTTTCCGACCCGCTACCTCGCTTATGCGCATGGCGTGGTACACCATTGGTATCGTATCCAACGAAAACTGCGTTGTGATGAGGCAGGGATTCATATATCATCTGCCGATGTGCAAATGCATTTACGACATCTCTATTCAATCCACGCTTGTGTAATAGATATGCGTATACTCTGCGCATATTATCATTGCGGTCCGGGAGTGTGAATTCCTTAACCTCTCTTTTCACAGGAGGTGCCGCCGTGAGTGTTCCACCGTATCCGTTCAACAAGTACTCCATTGCTTCGGGATAGTCCTTGCCATAAAACTTTCTGACAAAGTCAATGGCATCGCCACCAACTTCCTCGTATTGGTGATACCACAGATTCCCTCGGATCGTTACCTTGTTTGATCCATCACGCCATTGATATTCTTTGCCAGATCGTTTTAAGTGTTCGCCCTGGCGTTCCAGCAGTTCTTTTAGATCGGTCTGCCTTGCACGATCCTTTTGTTCTTGGGTGTAATGAACATAAGTAGACATAGAGACTCCTTTCCATAGTTATTAGCCCATTTTTTGACCTTGCGCCTGTTTCTTCTGCTCGATCTTCCGCATGAGCTTGCGGTCAATTGCTCGACTGTTATTATCTCTTTTCTCTGCATCGTCACGGATGATCTGTGAGAGTCTTGCCAGTAGCCGCATCGATGCCAACACAGTCGCCGAGCTGCTCTGCGTATATGGTCTGTAGTTATCGAGAAGATGCTGTGCGTACTCATTTCCTTTGCTTGCTGCCGATGACAAGAGTTGTACCGCCAACTCATAGTCCTTGTCGACTCCTTGGCCGTAGAGATACATTTTTCCGAGTTGATACTCTGCCCATTGGTTTCCTCTCTCTGCAGCTTCCATCAACAGGTGGACGGCATATTGAATATCGCTGTACTGCGCTATACCTTGGAGATGCATCTTTGCAAGGGAATACATCGCATAGGCATTACCTTGGCGTACCGACTTTTCAAACATTCTCTGCGCCGTTACATGATCTACCTTAACTTCTTCGCCCTTGAGATAAAGTTTGCCAAGCTGATACTGTGCATATGGATTATCTTTCGCATCGGCTTCCCACAGCCATCGCAGAGCTTCGCCTATGTTCTTCTCAACCACCTCACCTTGGAGATAAACTTTCCCGAGGCGATACATGGCAACATCAAAGCCTTGCATTGCGGACAAGGTCAGCCATCGGATTCCTTCCTCGGGATCGAAGTCTTCTGACTCTTGATTCAAGAGATCGCGCCCTCTGATATACTGGCAATGCATATCGTTTGGATCAGTCCAGGGATTTCTTTTGTGACCGTAGTTGCTTTCCGGTGTTACATCTTCCTCGGGCATATCCGTTTCCGCTTGCTCATCGTCTTCAAAGGTAATTCTGTTGTGCATGATGTTAAGCGCTTCTTGGATGACCGCATTCTTTATGGATGTGAACTCCTTATTGGCAGAGAGAGGGATGCGCTGTGGCATCGTGTCTTGATATGTGCGAATGACATTTTCTTTCTGCTCGTACCACAGGCTATACAGTTCTGCGATCCTTTCATCTTTAGCAAGCTCATCGATGATACCATTGATCAGATTCTTGGCCGTCTTAGGCATATAGCCATAGACCATCTTGCCTTTATAACTTTCAAGGGATGATGAAAGTTCCTTCAGCATCAGCACAACGGTTTCGTTTTCATATGCGCTGTTATTGATCTGCTGAACGATTTCTGCAATCTTATCTCTGCCGGTTCTCCGTAGTTCATCACGATGGGCAGTCATATCCTGGTAAACATGATATAGATCGTTTTTGAATATCTCCCGAGCAAAGTCAGACTTGAATGTTTTCAATGCTTGTTCCGTCATATATGGTTCTTTCCCTACGGAATAGGAAACAAGATGAATATGGGGATGGTTGCCCTCATTATGAAAGGCTGCATACCATCGGAGATCGCCGAGGGGTATTCCCATTGCTTTTGCAAGTTTGTTTGCCTGACCTCGGAGCAGATCACGCCATGCCTTTGCGTTATCATAACCAAGTTTCTCAGCATCTTCTCTGCGGAGGGACATGATGGTTGTCCAGACTGCACCCTCATGTTCAGCGACCTCTTTCGAAACAGCAGGGAGGTCTATGGCTTGATCACTCTGCGTAAATAATCCATGAGTGCCTTGCTTTTCAACTCTCGGTCGCATAGCAATGTAACCAACATAGTTTTCTTTTTTGCCGATGAGATCCACATTGTCTTCGATGGTTCTGCTAATAAACTCTGAGGCTGTGCTTTTGGTTTGAGCTGCAATGTAATCCTGATACTCAAAACTTTGCGCTGAGTCCGGGAAGTCATTTATCAGTTCCTTGATCAGTCGTTGCTGTTCCTTCGTTGCCGGTTGATGTTTCCATGACTCATCGCACTTCTCGACACCTTCCCGAGTAGCAATATATTTCACCAGGTTCTCTCCGTGTTTAGGCGATCCTGATTTTATATAACGCCATTTCAGAATAAATCTTGCCATCTTTATTTCCCTTTCTGATAGCGTACCGCATCATCAAAGGAAATCTGACCGTTCACTCTTTTGACTTCGTTCACACACTTTCCTCGAAGCCGAGAGAGGGTGTCTTCATCCACACGGAAGTTCGCCGCCGACACATGCATCATCATTGCAAGCTCCACCGCATATTTAAATAGCAACGAAGCCATTCTGTTTTCGAAAGAGTCAAGCGAACCTTGGATCGTACTGACGATGGCCTCGGGGAAATATTCACGGCAGTCCTCTGCGCATACATATCCGGCATAGAATAAAATTGCTTTCTCAATGAACTCTGATCTGCTCCGGCAGTTATCCAATTGATACAGTCGCTCCACTTTTTCCATTGTGGTTGGGTAAGCCCACAGAGCAAATTTCTTCTTTGTTTCGTCCATTTTTCGTCATCTCCTTCCGTTGAAAAATCCGCATAAAATAAGGCTTTTTTGGCATTGGAGGTTGCGCATACATTTTATGCGCAACCTCCTTTTTGAGCCGATAACGCCTATTACCTTCCTTGTGCTGTGGGGTATATTCGGATCACCGACCCCGAAGGCTTGAAAAATGCGTTTTTACGACCCCGATGTGCAAAGGTGCGGAAAACCCTTAAACGGTCGGCGTTGCCGTCCGATGTGAGCCGTGTCGGGGAAGCCCTGCGACCCCGACACTTATTCCTGCAAGTAAAATCGGACGGCAAAAGCCCCCGATTTTCTCCGTCCTCTGCACCTTGCACAAGGGGCTTTCCTTGCCCTCGTTGCTCCCATAGGTATCCTTTCTCGGGCTTTGGTGTTA
>JAZQHD010000052.1:0-3996 GCA_045540375.1 Ructibacterium sp.
CGCCATTGCCAACCAGGTCAAGGACATCCGCGCCAAGGGCATCAACCCCACGGCATTCTGGGCATACCGCAACAGCTGCCGCTGCGAGAATGACCTCATCGACTTCAACGAGGTCATTTGGGACGAGGACATTGAGGCCATCGCAGAGACCCTCAACAGCAACGGCATCACTGAGTTCACGATCAGTTGCAACTTCTCCGGCTTGATCCGCACCCTGGTCGCCTTTGAGAAGATCGGATTCAAGATGGTCGGCACCACCCAGGTCAATGCCACCTACACGGACATCCGCACCGGCGAATTCGCAAAGATTGATGCCCTGCGGATGCAGAAGGCTTGAGGAGGTACGAACATGGGCTTCACTACCATCGAAAAGCTGCAGCTTGCAGTTTCCGCATCCTACGGCGCAGTCATTCAGTACGGTGACAAGGTTTTCGTCACCGACATCACCTGGAAGGGCGGGTTCACCGCCGAGATTTACGAGTTTATCGAGTTCCCGGAAGATACCGGCTTGGGTGAAATCGAATGCAGACTGACCCCTTGGGCAGAGGCCGAGAAAACCTTCAAAGACAATGGTCATGCACTGAAATGGTGCTTTGAGCAAATCAAGTAAATTAGGAGGACACATGATGGCAAATACTGGACTGGAAATCATCAAAGCATTGGACACCAATGCCGGCGAGATCGCAGAGATCATCAGCAAGGGTCATCCGCCCTTTGAGGAAGGCAGCTCGGTTGCTTGCGACCTGGTCAACTGCGAACAATGCTGGCTGGCATGGCTGACCACAGGCAAACCCCCGATCCCCACCAAGAAGTAAAACTACATCACAGCCTTGGGATGGAGCCGAGAGGCTCTGTTCCTCGTATACGGAAAGTCGCACCGATGACGGAGGCGGCTATTTTTTATACCCTTTTTGAGGAGGTGACCGCATATCAGAAAACTAAAAAAGTACAAGCCGACCAAGTTCATGGCCAAGGGCTCCTACTACGATAAGGACGCTGCTGACTATGCGGTCGGCTTTATTGAGTGTCTTTGCCACACGAAAGGCACCTGGGCGAGAAAGCCCTTTGAACTGATTGACTGGCAAGAGCAGATCATCCGGGACATTTTCGGGACGCTCAAGCCCAACGGCTATCGCCAGTTTAATACCGCATATATCGAAATTCCCAAGAAACAGGGCAAGTCCGAACTGGCTGCCGCCGTTGCTCTTCTGCTGACCTGCGGTGACGGTGAGGAACGCGCCGAGGTTTACGGCTGTGCAGCCGACCGACAGCAGGCATCCATCGTTTTCAATGTAGCAGCCGACATGGTGCGTATGTGTCCGGCGCTCTCCAAGCGGGTTAAGATCCTGGACTCCCAGAAAAGGCTCATCTATCAGCCTACGGGAAGTATCTACCAGGTGCTTTCCGCTGATGTCGGCAACAAGCACGGTTTCAACACCCACGGGGTTGTTTTTGATGAATTGCACACCCAACCGAACCGAAAGCTGTTTGATGTTATGACCAAGGGCTCCGGTGATGCTCGTATGCAGCCGCTGTATTTTTTGATTACCACGGCGGGCAACGACACAAAGTCCATCTGCTACGAGATTCACCAGAAAGCCAAGGACATCATCGAGGGGCGCAAAATCGACCACACTTTCTATCCTGTTATCTACGGTGCGGATGAAGCCGATGACTGGACAGACCCCAAGACCTGGAAAAAGGCAAACCCGTCACTGGGCATCACAGTTGCCATCGATAAGGTACGAGATGCTTGCGAGTCTGCAAAGCAAAACCCTGGTGAGGAGAACGCATTCCGGCAGCTCCGTTTGAACCAGTGGGTCAAGCAGGCAGTCCGTTGGATGCCGATGCATCTGTGGGACAAATGCGAGTTCGCAGTCAACGAGGATGCTTTGGAAGGCCGGGTCTGTTACGGAGGTCTGGACTTGTCCTCCACCACGGATATCACGGCGTTGGTTCTTGTTTTCCCACCCACTGACGAGGATGACAAATACATCATTTTACCGTATTTCTGGATTCCAGAGGATAACCTTGACCTGCGTGTGCGACATGACCATGTGCCATACGATGTTTGGGAGCGGCAGGGCTTTTTACAGACCACCGAGGGCAATGTGGTTCACTATGGTTACATTGAACAATTTATTGAGCGCCTGGGTGAACGCTACAACATCCGCGAAATCGCATTTGACCGTTGGGGTGCTGTGCAGATGGTGCAGAACCTTGAGGGTATGGGCTTCACGGTAGTTCCTTTCGGACAGGGCTTTAAGGATATGTCCCCGCCGACAAAGGAACTGATGAAACTGGTGCTTGAGGAGAAGGTCGCCCACGGTGGGCATCCCGTTCTTCGCTGGATGATGGATAACATCTTCATCCGCACCGACCCCGCTGGCAACATCAAGCCGGACAAAGAAAAATCCACAGAGAAGATTGACGGTGCGGTTGCCACCATAATGGCTCTTGACCGTGCGATCCGCTGTGGCAATGATACCAGTGCTTCGGTTTATGACAGCCGAGGCATTTTGTTTATATGAAGGGAGTGACGTGATATGGGTATCTTTTCTGGTTTATTCAAATCCAGAGACAAGCCTGAAAACAGAACAGCAGGAAGTTCCTACACCTTTTTCATGGGTGGTTCGACTTCCGGCAAAAATGTGACCGAGCGGTCTGCCATGCAGATGACTGCCGTTTACTCCTGTGTCCGTATTCTGGCAGAGGCAGTGGCGGGTCTTCCGCTCCATGTCTATAAGTACAACGAAAGCGGTGGCAAAGAAAAAGCCATCGACCATCCGCTGTACCGTCTGCTCCATGATGAGCCGAACCCTGAAATGAGTTCTTTCGTGTTCCGAGAGACCCTCATGACCCATCTGCTCCTCTGGGGCAATGCATATGCCCAGGTCATCCGCAACGGCAAGGGTGAGGTCGTTGCCCTCTACCCGCTGATGCCCAACCGCATGACCGTGGACAGAGATGCCAAGGGGAAACTGTACTACCGATACATCACCACTTCGGATGATGCGCCCACAATGGAGGGCTCCACAGTCACGTTAAGCCCGGCAGATGTCCTTCACATTCCCGGCCTCGGCTTTGATGGTCTTGTGGGCTACAGCCCCATCGCTATGGCGAAGAATGCTATCGGTATGGCTATGGCCTGTGAGGAGTTCGGAGCCAAGTTCTTTGCCAACGGCGCTGCACCCTCCGGTGTGCTGGAGCACCCCGGCACCATCAAGGACCCTGGTCGTGTTCGTGAAGCATGGCAGAGTCAGTTCGGTGGATCTTCCAATTCCGGTAAAGTTGCTGTTTTGGAAGAAGGAATGAAATACACACCGATTTCCATTTCCCCAGAACAGGCACAGTTCCTGGAAACCCGCAAATTCCAAATTAATGAAATCGCTCGAATTTTCCGTGTACCGCCCCACATGGTGGGTGACCTGGAAAAGTCGAGCTTTTCTAATATTGAGCAGCAGTCCCTTGAGTTCGTGAAATACACCCTGGACCCCTGGCTGATCCGTTGGGAGCAGTCCATCTTCCGTGCTTTGTTCAGCGCGGACGAGAAGGTTAGCTATTTTGTGAAATTCAATGTGGAAGGTCTGCTTCGTGGCGACTATGCCACCCGTATGACCGGCTACGCAACCGCCCGTCAGAACGGCTGGATGTCCGCAAATGACATCCGTGAATTGGAGAATCTGGATCGCATCCCCGCAGAGGAAGGCGGCGACCTGTATCTCATCAACGGCAATATGCTCCCGCTGTCCAACGCAGGGGCTTTTGCAAATATAACCCCAACTACTGATGGAAAGGAGAAAAATCCCGATGAAGAAGTTCTGGAACTGGAAGAACCAGGCGGAAACGGAGACGACTCCGGCACAGCGGACGCTGCATCTGAACGGCACCATCGCAGAGGAAAGTTGGTTTGACGATGACGTCACACCCCAGCTTTTCAAAGAGGAACTGATGTCCGGTTCCGGTGATATTACCGTTTGGATCAACAGCCCTGGC
>JAZQHD010000053.1:0-5411 GCA_045540375.1 Ructibacterium sp.
GAAGTGACATTGGTAGAGGTGATTTTGTCAGCAGTAGTACCGATCACATAAAGGCTGGGGGTTAAAACAACATTTGTGGTAGACCAGTCGGGCGAGTAGGTGCCGTTATCGGGGTTGTACATCTGCGTTTTTGCATGGCTCGACCCAATATAACCCGTCAGCGTGAGGGCATCGTTGTAGTCGATAATCGTAAATTGGCCTTGAGCTTTACTCATTGGATTTCCTCCTTGTAATTCAGCCAAGTAGGCTGTTTCTTGTAGTCGTGTCGATGAGGTCACAGAAGAAGGTTGCCCTTACTTTGACATCATCGGAGTCGATTTCGATGGACTTGGTGCCACCGAAGTGTGCATCATTCCACAGTTTATCTGCTTCGGCATCATCAGAAACCCTGGTCCAGATAAACTGGTTGTCATCCAGGGTATCGGTGATATTTTTATCCCAAGAGAAAACTGTGGCATAAAGCGTGGTTTTAATGTTGTTATTTTTGAAGATGTTACCATTGGAAGAGCTGATGACAAGACGATACATTTTTTGCTCTTCAATGACCGAAATGCGGTCGCTCTGTTCTTGTACCGATTCGGTTGTTGCGTAAGCTCGAAGTACCACCTCGCCAGTTTCCAAATCCCAGTAAGACGAACCGTCCTGGGATTGAATAACACCCGCTTTGATGATGTTAGCCACCAAAGAGCCGGAGGTAATAAAATCAGCCACAATCTGCCCATCGGCGGTGATTGCCGTTTCATAGGGACCGTTGTAGCCGTTTTTGGAGAACCCCAAACCTCCGACATTCCACCGCCATACATTTACGGCAGTTTCTTTATTTGGGGCATCTAAAATCAGCAGTTCGTAAGGTTGACCCGTTTCGCTGTCGGTGTTAATGACAACGTAACCACCTGTCTGACCCGTGATGAGTCCAGTTGCTCCTTTGATGGCAGCGTTCATAAGGGCAGGAAATCTGTCGATTTTTGTCGTTGCTTCTTCGGCTGCCACCTCGGCGGCGGTGACATTATCGAGTAGATTGGCCTTTGCACTCCCCAGGGTGATGGATACATACTTTTCTGCGAGGGTGTCATAGACGGTGGTGATTACTTTTGCCTTGGCTGTGATGCCAAGACGACTGTGGCGGATCATAACCGTATCGCAGAGAGATACACGCTCAAGCACGGCAATGCAGTCCGGCTGTTTCCAGAGAGGTTCAAAAGCAACGGTTATGGTTGGAACGGCTGTGCCGAGCGGATTGTTGTCCAGGTAGTTATTGGCGAACGCTCTCAAACCTTCCTCCGTTACCGGGGTTTCCGTTCCGAAAGCGTCAGTAAAATCACGGATGAGGGTCTTTCGCTGAACGAGAGTAGAGTCCGCTATTGGGAGCAGAACTTCCGCAAGCGTTATAACCGTTTCCGTTCCGTCCTCTGCGGTGGCTACCGCATAAGGAAGAAGGTCGGTATAAACATCGGTGTTCTCGTTTTCATGTTCCAAATCCGTGAGGTTTTTGCCGTATTCAATTACCACTCCCGTTTTCTGCCCACGACCTTGATGGTGTATAACCTTAAAGTTGTCCCACTCATACTCGCCACCCCACAAATCCAGAAAAGAACCTGCCACGCCACCCAAGCAAGCACGGACGCTTTGCGGTTTGGAAACCGAGAAAGGTTTAGCTGTTGAGTAATCGGTTTGGCAGGTGAAGCTGTGAGGGGTAGCTGTGTTTTGGAATACACGCTCCATTGCAAGGCTGGGCGAAATGGAGTCGCTTGACCATTGAAGAGCAGCAACGTTGGAAAGGTCATACGAAAGGTGTTGTGCATATACCGTTATTTCGCCGTTTATGGGGGTGGAAATGCGATAAATGCGGAACACCTGGTCATTTGCTGTGTCGTTGGGTTTTGCCTTTACAAGCCGTTCTGTGGAGATTTCCCTAAACAAGGGACCGCTGATTGGATACTTGAATTCGCACTCAAAGGCACCATTGCGTTCTTCGGTGACTTCGCAGGAAGTACAATCTTTAAGAACACCGATGCCGAACGTGCTGAAGTTGGTGGCATTCGCTTTATACAGTACTGGAATCATATCGAACACCACCTCGGAAAGACGGATATACCCTTAATACCGCCGGAGAAAGAAAAGGTATTCTCACCGGGGTAAAGGATGGGAAAGCCATCTCCCGCGACGGTGTCGTTCTTGGGTTCGGTGCCTTTATAGCAGTTCATCATTTCCGAGTCGATTTCGACATACTCGTCAATGTCTGTGAATGTCCAGGTTGCATTGCTGTCAGCGGATTGAATAGTCAACGTTCCTTCGCCGGTGCCCACCACACGAATGCGAGGTTGGCTTTGGAACGGATAAGGGTTCGTTAGGCTTTTGCCGTTACCCACAAGTTGACTCTTCGCTCCCGCAACGGAATATCTGAACGGCTTACACGAAAAACTGATGGTAAAGACACCAATGCGATTGAGTTCATCCTCAATATCGAGCTTTCCAGCATATACCGCCGTTCTGGTAAACTCGGTATCATAAGTGTCGGAGAGAGTGTGGTAACTGTTGAGTCCTGAATAGAGCCAACCCTTGACGGCGGTGATTTTTTGTGACAGTTCTGCTACACTCTTGGCGGGCAAGAACACGGAATACGTAACTTGGGCATTGGGAAATCTCCCATCCCCGGAAATCAAATCACCGTGCCTACCGGGAATAGATAAGAAGTCCACTTCGTATTCGGGAGCGGAGAAAACCTCCTTGCTCTCGATCTTAAGACCCATGTCCGAAGACTTGACACCTTTATACACAAAATAGTTCACGCAAATACCACCCCTTTCCGCTTTGCAAATTGTCCTGCGGTTACCAGCACCTCATTGGTGAGCTGCTGAATATCCTCGCTTGAATAGTTATTGAAGTTTGAAATATTGAGTACCAAAGACAAGCCGGATTTTGCTGCGCCAGAGGTTGCCGAAGATACACTTGCTCCAATACTACCGCTCACGTTGAAGTCGGTAGGTAGAGCTGTTTCCATATCTTCTGCGAGTCCGTGCATTACATCGGTGATGTCCTCACTCATTCCTTCAGCCGCCTTAACAGCCTCTTTGCCGTGTGCATCGAGCGAACCTGCAAGACCATCAACGAGCATTTCACCGACCCATCCCATCTCTTTGGAGGGTGATGCGATACCGAAAAAGTCGCAGATTCCGTCCCAAATGCCGGAAATCCATCCCGAGACCTTATCCCAAAGCCAGGATGCAAGTCCCTGGATACCCTCCCACAGACCCTTTACGATGTTGCCACCGATGGAGGCCATCTCACCGAACAGAGAGCCAAAAGCCTTAACGATACCCGCAATGATTTGTGGTACGGCTTTGACAATCTCCACGATAATTGTCGGAAGGTTCTTTATAAGCGAAATAAAGAGATCTACACCCGCTTTGATGATAAGCGGAATGTTGCCAATTACTGCGTTGATGATGCCAGAAATAATCTGCGGAATTGCATTCACGATGGTTGTTATAATCTGCGGTAAAGCCTGGATGAGTGAAATCAAGAGGTCGATACCTGCTTGGATAATGAGGGGTATTGCCCCTAACACCGCCGTGATAATACCATCAATAATTTGAGGGATAGCCTCCACAATGGCAATTATGATATCTGGCAGAGCCGCCACCAAAGAGGTCAAAAGCTGTATTCCCGTCTCGATGATTTGCGGAATGGCATCAAGCAAAAAATTGATAATTCCCATTATGATTTCCGGGAGTGCTGCTATCAATACAGGGAGGGCATTCAAAATACCCTGGGCAAGACCCATAATCAACTGCAAGGCAGCATCCAAAATCATAGGCAAGTTCTCGATGAGCGTGTTGACGATTTGAATAATGACCTGGATGATTGTGGGTATCAGCGTAGGCAGAGCGTTGGCGATACCAGTCGCCAGGGTTACTACCGCCTGTAGTGCTGTATCTAAAAGCAGCGGTAGATTCTCAAGGATACCGCTCACAAGAGCCATAACCAACTGTAAAGCGCCTTCCGCTATCTGTGGTAGGGCTTCAATTAGGCCTTGGAGTAAAGCGAAGATAATCTGTGAGGCTGTATCTATAATGGTCGGAAGGTTGTCGATGAGTGCTTGTGCCAGAGACCCCACGATTTCGCCCACAATTTCGAGGAGTTCTGGTAAAAACTCCATAATCATATCGAGGACTTTAGGTAGGATATCACCGATAACATCCGACATCTTTCCAATGTCACCGTTGGCATCAAGGATGCCGTTTGTGAACTCACCAAGCAGGGCGTTGCCCTCCGTGGCAAGATCCGTCAACACCGGGAGAAGTACAGTACCGAGAGCGTTTTTCGCTGCGGTAGCGCCCACGTTCAAATACTGGAGCTGGTCATCCAAAGCACCGTAAGCATTAAGCATTTCATCGTTCACGACATATCCTGCGGCTTGAGCCTGCTCACCAAGTTCGGCCATTCGCTGTGAACCTTGTTCGATGAGCGGGTTTAACTCTTGGGCAGATTTACCGAGGATTTGCATAGCCAACGCATCACGCTCGGTTTCGTTTTCCATTTTACCGAGGGCATCGATGACCTCCCAGTAAACGGTATCCGAATCACGCATTGTGCCGTCTGTGTTTAAGACTTGAACACCCAATTTGTCATAGGCTTCAACCGAGAGCTTGGTGCCGTCCTGGACAGCTTTCATGGACTTGATTTGCTTTGCCATCGATTTGGTGAGTGTTTCGGTAGAAACGTCCACCAGTTCGGCGGCATACATATACTCTTGAAGTTTGTCTGTAGCGATGCCCGTTTGGGTTGCGGTGGTGAGAACACCATCTGCGTAGGCAGCACCTTCCGTTGCCATATTTACGAGAGCTTTACCTCCGGCAATGGCGGCAGCAGAAACAGCAGCGAAAGCAGCGGCAATGGTAGCAGCGGCAGCTTTACACGCAGTACCAAGACCGCTGAACTTACCGCTTGCATCATCACTTTGCTCTCCGGCATTTTCAACCTCATCACCAAACTTATCGGCTTTATCTTCCGCATCGTCCAGTTCACGAGCTGCCTCTTCCAAGGCATCATTGTTGCTTTGTAGTTCACGCTCCATATTGTTAAGGGCGGCAGTAGCGTTGTTTAGCTGAATCTGCCAGTTCTGGGTACGCTTATCATTCTCTCCAAAAGAGGATGATGCGTTCTCAAGAGCAGAACGGAGCGTTTCGATTTTCTGCTTTTGAGCTTCGATTTCTTTGTTTAGTACCTGGTTACGGGCGGTGAGGGCCTCGACAGAATTATCGTTCTTTCCAAATTGGGACTCAACGACCTTCATTTCCGAGCCGAGAACTTTAAAACTCTGATTAATGTCTGCCAGAGCTTTCTTGAATTCTTTTTCACCCTCAAGCCCGATCTTTAGACCGAAATTATCTGCCATTTAACCACCACCT
>JAZQHD010000054.1:0-4782 GCA_045540375.1 Ructibacterium sp.
GATGCGACCCGCCGATATTTATATTATCAACCGTGAAAATGTGCAGTGGCTTGTTGAGGAAAGCGGCATCCCGTTCACCTTCGATATGATCGTGATTGACGAACTGTCCTCTTTCAAGAACCACAACACAAAGCGGTTTAAGTCCATCCTGAAGGTCAGACCCAGAGTCAGCCGCATCGTTGGCCTGACCGGCACTCCCGCCTCCAACGGTCTGATGGATCTGTGGGCAGAGTTCCGCATCCTGGACATGGGTCAGCGGTTGGGGCGTTTCATCACCAAGTATCGCACCGACTACTTTATGCCGGACAAACGGAATGGTCAGATCATCTACTCCTACAAACCGGTGCCGTATGCGGAGGATGCCATCTACAGACAGATTTCGGATATCACCATTTCTATGAAATCCACTGACCACCTGCAGATGCCGGAACTGGTAAACAGCGAATACACGGTTCAGCTTTCCGATGAGGAGCGGGAGCATTACGATGAACTGAAGCGTGAACTGGTGCTGACCCTGGGTGACGGTGAGATCACCGCCGCCAACGCAGCATCCCTCTCCGGCAAGCTGTCCCAGATGGCAAACGGCGCAATCTACGATGACAGCGGTGAGGTCATCCAAATCCATGACCGTAAGTTAGATGCCTTGGAGGATATCATCGAAGCCGCCAACGGCAAGCCGGTTCTGGTGGCCTACTGGTTCAAGCATGACCTAACCCGCATATCCGAGCGGCTGAAAAAACTGCATATCCCGTTCTCTCGCCTGGATGACTCTGACAGCATCCGCAGATGGAACAGCGGTCAGATCCCCGTGGCACTGATTCATCCTGCATCGGCAGGACACGGACTCAATCTCCAATCCGGCGGCTCCACCCTTGTGTGGTTCGGGCTGACTTGGAGTTTGGAACTGTATCAGCAGACCGTAGCCCGTCTATGGCGGCAGGGTCAAACCTCCGAGACCGTGGTGGTTCAGCACATCGTTACAAAGGGCACCATTGACAACCGCATCATGAAAGCCCTCTCCCAGAAGGAGCATACACAGACGGCACTGATTGATGCCGTAAAAGCGGACTTGAAAATCTGAGACAACCTATGAAAATCCGTGCCAATCCGAGGATCACAACATTTCGGAGGTACGAATATGAATATTATCTGGCACTACCTGGACAAACGCGGCGCCGCCATCAACGCACTTAAGGATTACAGCAGTATGCAGTACATCATCGACCACACCGATGAGGAAATCGACACCGTCCATGACAGAATGTCCTCTGTGGGCAGTCCCGTCCTCTCGGATATGCCGAAAGGCCCCCATAATCCGCAGGCAAACGAAAACCGCATCATCGCAGCCATTGATGAAATTGATGTGCTGAAGGAACGGTACAGACAGGCTGTTGAGTACATGGACTGGTTCAAACCGGCGTGGATGGCACTGTCCGAGGATGAACGCTATGTCCTGCAGACCTTCTACTGGAACGAGGACGAGCGTCAGACCGATGCCGTTTACGACATCTGCGACCATTTCAACATTGAGCGGTCTTCCGCATACAACAAAAAGAACCGTGCGGTTCAGCATCTGGCCCTGCTTCTGTATGGCAAGTGATGAGTAATATCGTGGACGCTTTTTCCATTACGGCGTTGTATAATAGTATCATGAAAGACTGCACAGAGAGCCTCATGGGAGCAATCCCGTGGGGCTTTTTGTATGCCCCAAGGAGGTGAAACGATGCCGAAGAAACCGAAGCGTCCGTGTTCTTACCCCGGCTGCCCAAAGCTAACTGACGGCAGATTCTGTGAGGAACACGCAAAGGCTGAAGCCAAACGCTACGAGAAGTACGACAGAGACCCTGCTGTACGCCGTAGATACGGACGGGCTTGGAAGCGTATCCGTGACAGCTATGTGCAGCAGCATCCTTTGTGTGAGGTGTGCCAGAAGGATGGCAGACTGGTTGCGACCGAGGAAGTCCACCACAAGGTGCCTTTATCCGAGGGCGGCACTCACGCAAGAGATAATTTGATTGCCCTTTGCAAGTCCTGCCATGCCAGAATCCATGCCGAGCGTGGTGATCGTTGGCATAATTCGTGACCCGGTAGGGGCGGTCAAATCTCTGGGACCTTTATCCCGTGCAACGGGCCTGGGGGTCCGTGTGGAAAATCGCATAAGTTTTCGGGGGAATAGACCCCGGCATGAAGGAGGTGTGAAAAATATGGGTCAGAGAGGACCAAAACCCGGCTCCGGTGGCAGACCTAAAAAGCCGATTGCGGACAAGATTGCGGATGGCAACCCTGGCAAGCGACCGCTGACTGTCATTGATTTCAAAGACAGCGCGGCTGATCTGGAGGGGCAGCCAATGCCCAAGCCCTCCGAGTTCCTTTCCGCAAAACAGAAAGATGGCTCTACGCTCTGTGCTGCCGAGATTTATGAAAATGTATGGAAATGGCTGTCCGACCGTGGATGCGCCGCCATCATTTCTCCGCAGCTCATTGAACGCTTCGCAATGGCAAGCGCCAGATGGATTCAGTGTGAGTCCCTCACCAGTGAGTTGGGCTTTCTGGCAAAGCACCCTACCACGGGTGCAGCGATCCAGTCACCCTATGTGGCTATCGCAAACACATACATGACCCAGGCAAACCGCCTGTGGTCGGAAATTTACCAGATCGTCCGTGAGAACTGCACCGGCGAATATAACGGTGCAAATCCCCAGGATGATGTTATGGAACGATTGCTTCGTGCAAGGAAAGGAAACGGTTGATTATGTTTGAAAAAGTAAATCCGGCACATCCCGATAAGATTGCCGACCGCATTGCCGGGGCGCTCGTTGACCTGGCATATAAATCCGAGAGAAACCCTCGCATCGCAGTGGAGGTACTTATCGGTCACGGAACCTGCCATATCATCGCAGAGACTTCCGTGCAGCTTTCCATTGATGATGTGACTGCCGCCGTTCACCGCATCGCAGGCTTCCTCAATGTTGACTATTCCGAAGTCCCGCAGGATGTCCACCTCTCCCGAAATCAGAGTGGTGCTATTCGCTGCGGTGACAACGGCATCTTCAAGGGCGTGCCTGTGACTGCCGAGCAGAAGGAACTGGTGGGCATTGCTACGGATATTTACAATGTCTATCCCTTTGATGGCAAGTACATCATCGACAACGGCAGGGTCATCATCTGCCAGAGCAATGCTGAAGCGGAAGAACTCCGCAAGCAATATACTACCGCAGAAATCAATCCGCTCGGTGACTGGACTGGCGGCACGGATGTTGATACCGGCGCTACCAATCGCAAATTGGGCAGTGATATGGCCGACTCCGTAACAGGCGGTGGTCTCCACGGCAAAGACCTCTCCAAAGCTGATGTCAGCGTAAATATCTACGCTTGGCTCAAGGCCCAGGAAACCGGCAAGCCTGTGGAGTTCTGCTGCGCCATCGGTGACGAGACCGTCGGCGGCATTCTCTACGAGGAAATCGTGGAAACGGCAAGAGCCTACATCAAGTCCGTTGGTGGCTTCGAGGCATTTGCCGAGTGGGGTCTGGTATGCTGATTGAAAAGAAAAACACGGCAGACCTTCTGCCTGCCGACTATAACCCTCGAAAAGACCTCAAGCCCGGTGATGCGGAATACGAAAAGCTGAAACGCTCCATTGAGAAGTTCGGTTATGTCGAACCCGTCATCTGGAACAAGACCACCGGCCGTGTGGTTGGCGGTCATCAGCGTCTGAAGGTGCTGATGGATATGGGTATGACCGAAGTGGACTGCGTTGTTGTGGAGATGGACGAGGACAAGGAAAAAGCCCTCAATATCGCTCTCAACAAAATCAGCGGTGATTGGGATAAGGACAAGTTGGCCCTGCTAATCGCTGACCTACAGGGCGCTGACTTCGATGTGTCCCTCACTGGTTTCGAGCCTGCCGAGATCGATGACCTGTTCAAGGATACCCTCAAGGACGGTGTCAAAGATGATGATTTCGATGTAGGCGCAGAACAGGAAAAGCCCACCATGACCAAGCCCGGTGATATCTGGACACTCGGTCGCCACCGTCTGATCTGTGGTGACAGCACCAAGGCTGAAACCTTTGACCTTCTGATGGGTAGCACCAAAGCCAACCTGGTCATCACCGACCCTCCGTACAATGTCAACTACGAAGGCAGCGCAGGCAAAATCAAAAACGACAACATGGCAGACGATGCCTTTTATAATTTCCTCCTGGATGCGTACACGCAGATGCACTCCGCGATGGCGGATGATGCTTCTATCTATGTGTTCCATGCAGATACCGAGGGTCTGAACTTCCGCAGGGCTTTTGCCGATGCAGGTTTTTATTTGTCCGGCTGTTGCATCTGGAAAAAGCAGTCCCTTGTGTTGGGACGCTCTCCTTACCAGTGGCAGCACGAACCCTGTTTGTACGGTTGGAAGAAAAACGGTAAGCACCAGTGGTACACCGGCAGGAAGGAAACTACCATCTGGGAATTCGATAAGCCCAAGAAGAATGGTGATCATCCGACCATGAAGCCGATCCCGCTGTTGGCGTATCCCATCATGAATTCTTCGATGAGCAACAGCGTGGTGCTTGACCCCTTCGGTGGCTCCGGCTCTACGCTTATTGCCTGTGAGCAGACTGACCGCATCTGCTACACCGTGGAACTGGATGAAAAGTTCTGCGATGTTATCGTGAAGCGGTACATTGAGCAGATCGGCGTCTCTGATGGTGTGACCGTTCAGCGTGATGGTCTGACCTACAAATTCACAGAGGTTTGCGATGAGAGTGGCGGTAATTGATACCGACCT
>JAZQHD010000055.1:0-214148 GCA_045540375.1 Ructibacterium sp.
ATAGGTGAAGGATTTTTCTCCGGCAAACCGGAATACTTCCCGTTCGATATCCTTGAAGAGTCTTTTGATATCCTCGTAGTCAGCGTTGATATGGGGATAGTCCGGGAACTCCTCCTTGGCGTGGAACGCCATCTTTAACCAGTCGGAGGCAGCCTCAAATTCTGCCTTGTAGGTATCGGGCATTTCTGCCAAAGAGAATTCATCATAGCCATAGGCAGAGTCGGTGCGGTAGAACAGGTTAAGCTGCACCTTGACGCCATACTTGTCGTGGGCGGTCTTTAACATCTTGATGAAAGGATTGTCAAAGAGGGATGCTGGCTTCTGACGTGCTAGGTCCCGGAATACCCAAACGGTATCGTCGATGTAGAAATACGCTTTTTTCATGGTTTCTTCTCCTTTATATAAGTTTTTATTATTTTACCAATTCCTCAATGAAGAAAAACTCAAAACCGTTGTTCTTCATAATTTCACCCATCTTGAAAATCTTCTCAGCGTAATCCGGCTGATAAGCACAATAGTCCGGGTAGAAATATTCCTCGTGGTTGGCAATACCCAGATAGGGGTTATCCAAGAAGGGGGCAAAGTCGCCCTCAATTTCCTCGTAGGGAATCAGGTTCAGACAAGGGTTGGAGAAGTGCTTGAAGTAGACATCCAGCTCCTTGTCGTGAACCATGGAGAAATCAACGCCCTGTGCAGCCAAATCGTCCTCGTCAATGTGGTTGTAGCCACAGATGGAACGAGTGATGGCAATGTCCCGACTCTTTCGGGTAAAGACCTTGGTTTCCGGTTTCCGGTTCTGCAACAGACGGAAGGCATGACCATAGGGGAGAGAGTTGGGATCGCCGTTATATTCTACACCAACCTCACCAAAGCTGGAATTGATGAGCTTCACGCCGCAATCCCGAAGTGCTCGAACGGCATCCTTGCTCATGGGGAGCCAGTGGGGTGTGATGGCGTAGGTGAAAGATTTCTTTCCGGCAAACCGGAATACCTCCCGTTCAAAATCTTTAAAGAGCTTGAAGGTATCTTCGTAGGATGCATTCACATGGGGATAGTCAGGAAATTCCTCCTTGGCGTGGAAAGCGAATTTCAACCAATCGGATGCGGCTTCAAACTCTGCCTTGTAGGCATCGGTCACCTCTGCCAAGGTAAATTCGTCATAACCATAGGCATAGTCAGTGCGATAGAAGAGATTCAGCGTTACCTTTACACCATAGCGGTCATGGGCTTCTTTCAGCATTTTAAAATAGGGGTTGTCAAAGAGGGACTCAGGCTTCTGTCTGGTCAAGTCCCGCAGACACCAGATGACATCATCAATAAAAAAGTATCCTTTTTTCATCGTACATTCTCCTTTATTAGGTGTTTTTTATTTCTTTCGCCTTCATTGTATAGCTGTGTTTTTTAAAATACAATGGAGAAAATAACTGGTACTGGACAAAACAACGATTCTGTGTTATATTAGAAATGGAGGTGGGAAGATGTATTACGGATTTTTGCAGTTTGAGGCGATTCCGGAGATTGGCTTTGCCCATCATTTTGAATCCCGGGAGTATCAGGTGGATTACACCGGACATCAACGGAATTTTGAGATTGTCTGTAATGTAACCGGAGAAATCCGGATGGAGCTTTATGGCAGAGTTTACAATATTCGAGAGGGAAGTGTTTTTGTGCTGTTTCGGGAACTTCCCATCCGTCTTGCGGCGACGAATCAGGAAAAAAATGAACACTATACCGTACAATTTGGCATGGAGTATGAACTATCCCTCCAGCGGGATGCTGAGCCACCTCCGGACAAAGAGGGAATCTTACTCCCATTGGTGATTCCGCCGGGAAAACTGGCGGAGGAAATCCGGAAAGAATTGATTTCGATTATTCTGGAGTTGGAGCGGGAGTCGGGGCGAAGCTCCTTTGGGGCATCCTTGCGCATTTTGGGGATTCTGCAGAAGATGGATGCCTTTGCAAGACAGCAACGAAAGAAGATGAAGTATAGCCCAGGTCTGGAAAAAATCAGTCAGCAGGTGAAGCGATTTGTGGAAAATCGTATGGAACAAAAAATAACCTTATCAGAGGTTGCTCAGGAAGTTGGGAAAACGCCGAACTATGTAAACTATGCGTTCCGGCAGGTAAATGATATCACCATCAATCAATATATTATGAAAGAAAAGGTCTTGAGGATAGCGGAGTTGATTCTGAAAAAGGATGTTCCTTTTGAAGATGCTTGCGAGGCGGTTGATATCAGCGATGTAAACTATGGATATCGGCTTTTTAAACGATATATGGGAGTTACTCCTGGAAATTATCGAAAGGGGAAGATTTTTCATAAAAAACGTCCTTCTAAGGATACAGAAGCCGGGAAAAAGCATTGACAATTGCTGGAGCTTGTACTATAATGTATCCTAGAAAAATTTTTGGAAAAACAAGGGAATAGAAGAAGAATAGCCCATTTTATGAAATGGTAATAAGAGGTGTTTTTTATGCTGGGTACCTGGGTGAATGTGGCAACGGTGATCATAGGCTCTCTGGTTGGGATGCTCTTGAAAAAGGGGCTACCGGAACGGATTGCCAAGGGAATGACAACGGCGGTTGCTCTGGCAGTATTGTATATTGGTATTGATGGTATGATGGCAGGGGAAAACACCTTGGTTTTGGTCTTGTCTATGGTGCTGGGAACCCTTTTAGGTACGCTTCTCAATTTAGATGATCATCTAAACCAACTGGGCGGCTTAATTGAAAGCAAGGTCAGCCGTGGCGGTGAGCCGGGAAAAATTACAGAAGGCTTTGTTAGTGCTTCCTTGCTATTCTGTGTGGGAGCCATGACGGTGGTCGGTGCCCTGCAATCGGGACTTTCCGGCAATCATGAGATGCAGTTTACTAAGGCGATCTTGGACTTGATTTCTGCCATTGTTCTGGCATCGACCTTAGGAAGCGGTGTTCTTTTATCGTCGGTAACGGTGCTTTTGATTCAAGGAGGAATTACCATTCTTGCAAAAGTAATAGCACCCTTTTTAAGCGATTACGTCATTGCGGAAATGACCTGTGCGGGTTCTGTCTTGATTCTGGCATTGGGTATGAACCTTTTAGGGGTTACCAAAATCAAGTTGGTGAATAGTCTTCCGGCAATTTTTCTCCCCATTCTGCTTTGCATCGTTTTGAAAGTATAGAATACTTACATTTGGTATAAAGTAGTAAAAAGCTTTGTGAAACACAAGGAGCGATTAATATGAGTAAGGTCGATAAGACCGTCCTGCAGGAAACAAAATTTTTAGGCGTATGGTCATTGATTTTTTCTATGCTGATGCAGGCGGTGTTTCTGGTAATCGGGCAGTGGGATTACACTGTGCTTCTGGGAAATCTTTGGGGTGTGGCAATTACACTTCTTAACTTTTTTCTGTTGGGATTGACCGTCCAGAAAGCGGTTACTAAAGAGGAAAAGGAAGCCAAGAATGTGATGAAGCTCTCCCATTCCCTCCGGAATATGATGGTATTTGTTCTGGTGGTTGTGGGTGTGGTTCTCCCTTGGTTTTCGATTATTCCGCTTATCGTTGCGTTGTTTTTTCCTCGAATTGCCATGGTGATCCGGGGATTTCAAAAAGGGGGTGCCTAAATAACATGAATACAAAAAGCCGTTGGTTTAAGACGGTTGATATCTTTTATCTTGCAATGATGGTTTTGCCAATCCTGGCGTTAATCGTCATCAAGATTCTAACGACCCCTCTTTCGGAGGGAATTGCCATTTCCGGCGCCAGAATCTACTTTACGATTCCTATGCCGATTCAAAATCTTCCTGTTACAGAATCCCAAGTGAATTCTTTGGCAGTTCTCATTACGGTGTTTGGTTTATGCTTGTTTTTGACCCACGGAATGGGAGGAAAGCAACTGCTTATCCGGCATCATGTGGCAGAGTTTCTGGTGGAAAAGGCACAAGGGTTGGTCGGTGAAAATATGGGTAAGTATTTTACCGGGTTTGGACCCTTTATTGGAGCGGTTTTAATACTGTCTGCATGTTCCAGTTTGCTTTCCTTGTTTGGTTTGTATCCACCAACATCCGATGTGAATATTGTAGGCGGTTGGGCGATTCTGGTCTTTATTCTAATTACCTACTATAAGGCAATCTGTGGGCCGGTTCAGTATGTGAAATCCTTCTGTGATCCGGTTTTATTGGCACCGCTCAACATCATCAGCGAGGTAGCAACACCCATTTCTATGGCATTTCGTCATTATGGAAATGTGCTCTCCGGTGCGGTCATCTCGGTGTTGGTAGCAACCGGACTTCAGGGATTGTCTTCCATAATTTTTGGTGCATTGCCCGGTTGGCTTGGAGAATTTCCGTTCTTGCAGGTTGGTCTGCCGGCAATTTTGTCCATCTACTTTGATGTCTTCAGTGGACTGCTTCAGGCATATATCTTTGCAATGCTCACTATGCTCTACGTGGCAGGCGGGTTCCCGGAGGAACTCTACGAGAAAAAGAAAATGAAAAAACTATCACATAAAAAATTAGTTGGAGGGAATTAAGATGTTAGACATTTCTATTGCGATTATTTTAGGTTGTTGTGCGCTGGGTGCAGGTGCGGCTATGATTGCCGGTATCGGACCTGGTATCGGTGAAGGTAATGCTGTGGCAAAAGCCTGCGAGGCGATCGGCCGTCAGCCCGAGTGTAAGGGTGATGTAACCACCACCATGCTCATGGGTTGTGCGATTGCGGAAACCACCGGCCTTTATGCACTGGTTATTGCAATTTTGTTAATTTTCGTTGCTCCCAATATGTTTGTGGAAATTCTCAAGAGCAACATTGGCTAATATTCTGTTTGGAGTGAGGAAACCATGCAATCTTTGGAAGTAATTTCTGTCAACTTGTGGCAGATTCTGATTTCTCTTGCCAATCTCTTGATTCTATTTTTGATTATCAAGAAGTTTCTTTTCGGTCCGGTGAAGAAGATGCTTGCAAAACGCCAGGAGGAACTGGACGGCCGGTATGCCGAGGCAGATGAAGCAAAGGCTCGGGCAGAAGAGGATGAAACCTACTGGAAAGAGAAAAAGGCAGGAGCGGATGCCGAGGCAGATGCCATTTTGCAGAAAGCAAATGAAAATGCCCGGCTTCGGAGTGATAAAATTTTAGAGGATGCCAAAGCGTCTGCAGAGGGTATTATCCGTCAGGCAGAGGCAGAGGCGGAATTGGAACGGCGGAAAGCGACAGAGGACATCAAGCGTGAAATCGTAGATGTATCCAGCTTGCTGACCGAAAAACTGTTGAATCGTGAAATCAAACTGGAGGACCATCGCAGTATGATTGATTCTGTCATTGATAGCATAGGAGAAGACAGTCATGCGAATGAATAAGGAATACCCAGAGGCGCTTTTTCTTCTGGCTGCAGAAGAGGGCAGGAAAGAGGAAATCCTAGAAACCTTGATCGCTATGGAAACGGCATTTTTGGAGAATCCTGAATTTATGGAGCTTCTGGCATCTCCGGCGGTTTCCATGGAGGAACGGCTGACTGTGATTGAGAAGACCTTTTCATCGCTGGAACGTCCTGGAGTGTCTTTCTTGAAAATTCTCTGTGAGAGAGGGTATCTTAGGAGCTTTCCCGAGATGGTAAAGACCTATCAGGAACTGATGGAAGCGGCCGGAAAGGTATCGACGGCGCAGATTACTTCGGCAGTAGAACTGACCGAGGAGGAAAAGGCTGCCCTGCTTCAAAAGTTAGAGAAGCGTTGCGGCAATACCGTGGTGGCAGAATACCAGGTTGACAGTAGTCTGCTGGGCGGTATGGTCATTGAAATAGACGGTAAGGTGATGGATGCGAGTCTAAAAAGTCGCCTTAGCGATATAAAGGATGTGATGAGCAGATGAGTACAAGACCTGAGGAAATCAGTAGCATCATCAAAGAGCAAATCAAGAACTACGAAACAAAAATTGAAATGCGGGAAACCGGTACAGTCATCTTAGTTGGTGATGGTATTGCAAGAGTTTACGGACTTCGGGAGTGTATGGCAAGCGAGCTGGTGGAGTTTGAAGACGGTAGCTTTGGTATGGCACAGAATCTGGAAAACGAAACCGTTTCGGTAGCCTTGCTTTCGGATAACAACAACATTCGTGAGGGATCAACAGTAAAGAGAACCGGGCGGGTTGTATCTGTTCCGGTGGGCGATGCTCTTTTGGGACGTGTTGTGGATGCACTGGGGAATCCTATTGACGGTAAAGGCCCTATCGACACCAAGGAAACTCGTCCTATCGAGTCGGAAGCCCCTGGTATCATTGAAAGAAAGAGTGTATCGGTGCCTTTGCAGACCGGTATCAAAGCAATTGACAGTATGATTCCCATCGGCAGAGGTCAGCGTGAGTTGATTATTGGCGATCGGCAGACAGGTAAAACCGAGATTGCTCTCGATACTATCATGAACCAGAAAGATACCGATGTTATCTGTATCTATGTTGCTATCGGCCAGAAGAATTCTTCGGTGGTACAGCTCACCAACGAGCTGATTCGAATGGGCGCTATGGAATACACCATTGTGGTTGCGGCATCTGCCTCAGAGTCGGCACCACTTCAGTATGTAGCACCTTATTCTGGATGTGCTATGGCAGAGTATTTCAGAGAACAGGGAAAAGACGTTCTCATTATCTATGATGATTTGTCCAAGCATGCAGTGGCATACCGCGCCCTGTCTTTGCTGATTCGTCGTCCTCCGGGTCGTGAAGCGTATCCGGGTGATGTCTTCTATCTCCATTCAAGACTTTTGGAGCGTGCAGCTTGTGTGGCAGAGGAGTATGGTGGTGGGTCCATTACCGCACTTCCGTTGATTGAAACCCAGGCAGGCGACGTTTCTGCCTATATTCCCACCAATGTTATTTCTATTACCGACGGTCAGATTTTCCTGGAAACCGAATTGTTCCACGCAGGTGTTATGCCGGCAATTAACCCGGGTATTTCGGTCAGCCGTGTTGGTGGTTCGGCACAGCTGAAGGCTATGAAAAAGGTTTCCGGTGAACTGAAGCTGCTCTATTCCCAGTATCGGGAACTTCAGGCCTTTGCCCAGTTCGGCAGCGACCTGGATGCAGATACCAAGGCAAGACTTGCCTTGGGTGAGAGAATTGTGGAAGTCTTGAAGCAGGATCGGAACAGCCCTGTCCGGGTTGGCTGTCAGGTTGCTATCATCTATGCGGCAATCAACGGTTACCTGAACGATGTCCCGGTGAATAAAGTAAAGGAATACGAGCAGAACTTGTACGAAAGATTGGAAAACGAATATAGCAATCTTTTGGAGCGGTTCGAGGCAGGCTATGCCGAGGATGCAGATTTTGACTTGCTCAAGGAAGCTTTGGGCAAGATGCAGAGGTGAGTTAGATGGGTGCTGATATCAAAAAACTCCGGACCCGGATTAAGAGTATCGACTCTACCTTGCATCTGACCAAGGCAATGGGTTTGGTGGCATCTTCTAAAATTAAAAGAGCCACCGATGCCATGAATAAGGGCCGAGAATATGCGGAGGCGATTGACAATGCTATCCGTGCTTTGACCGCCTGTAACGAATGCCAGAAAAGTCCCTATATGGAAGTTCGGGAAACGGAAAAATTGGGACTGATTGTCATAGCCGGGGACCGTGGACTAGCTGGCGGGTATAATGCCAATATTTTTCGTCTTGCCAGGGAGTATGACCCTGCTTGCGTGATGGCAGTTGGTAAACGTGCTTGCGAGCGGTACGGCAAGGAATTGACTCTGGCAGAGGAGTTTGCCTATGCAGATGCCATGGCGATGGCAAAAGAGCTTTGCGAGAAATTCTCTGCCGGAGAGATTGACAAAGTGGGTATCATCTGTACCAAGTATCTATCCATCATGTCCCAGGAAGCACAGATCAAGTGGATTCTTCCTCTGCAAAAGCAGGAAGAGGAAGCTTCTGGGTACAGCGTTCTCTTTGAACCGGATGAGATGACCATTTTAAATGCGACAATTTTTGAATATGTAGCGGCAAAGATTATGGCGGCGGTTAGAGAGAGTTTTGCATCCGAGGTGGCGGCACGTCGGGTTGCCATGGACTCTGCCGGAAAGAACGCGCAACAGATGTTGGATGATTTGCATCTGGAATACAACCGTGCAAGACAGGGTGCTATTACCCAGGAAATTACGGAAATTGTTGCAGGCAGTGATGCATAAAGAGTTATGCTTTAAAGGAGGAATACCAATGGAAAATACAACGAAAGGCGTTGTAGCGCAGGTTATGGGACCAGTCGTTGACGTTTCCTTTGAGGCAGGAAGTCTTCCTGCTATCTATAACGCACTTACCATGAAAATCGGGGAAAGAACTCTCACAGTAGAGGTAGCACAGCATATTGGGGACAATGTTGTCCGGTGTATTGCTATGGCATCTACCGATGGCTTAAAGAGAGGAACGCCTGTAACCGATACCGGAAAGGCAATCAGTGTTCCGGTAGGTCGGGAAACCTTGGGCAGAATCTTTAATGTTCTGGGCGATACCGTGGATAATCAGCCTGCCCCGGAAACAAAGGAACGGTGGAACATTCACCGTCCCGCACCGGAGTATGCAGAATTATCTACCTCCACGGATATTTTCGAAACCGGCATCAAGGTTATCGACCTGATCTGCCCCTATTCCAAGGGCGGCAAGATCGGTTTGTTCGGTGGTGCAGGCGTTGGTAAGACAGTTCTGATTATGGAGCTGATTAATAATATCGCAAAACAACACGGCGGACTTTCTGTTTTCACTGGTGTTGGAGAACGTACCCGTGAGGGTAATGATTTGTATAACGAAATGAAAGAGTCCGGAGTATTGAGTAATACCACCCTGGTCTATGGCCAGATGAACGAGCCTCCCGGCGCAAGAATGCGGGTAGGTCTGTCCGGTCTTACCATGGCGGAATACTTCCGGGACGAAGAAGGCCAGGATGTGCTGTTGTTTATTGATAACATCTTCCGTTTTACCCAGGCAGGTTCTGAGGTTTCGGCATTGCTTGGTCGTATGCCCTCTGCGGTTGGTTATCAGCCAACTCTGGCAAATGAGATGGGTACCCTTCAGGAGAGAATTACCTCCACCAAGAAAGGTTCTATCACATCGATTCAGGCAGTTTATGTTCCGGCGGATGACTTGACCGACCCGGCTCCGGCTACCACCTTTGCCCATCTGGATGCAACCACTGTACTTTCTCGTAACATTGCATCCCAGGGTATCTACCCGGCAGTGGATCCCTTGGAGTCTACCAGCCGGATTCTCTCTCCGGAAATCTTAGGCGAGGAGCATTATACTGTCGCTCGTGAGGTACAGAGGATTTTGCAGCGGTATCAGGAATTGATGGATATCATTGCAATTATGGGTATGGATGAACTCTCTGATGAGGATAAGCTTCTGGTTCAGCGTGCCAGAAAGATTCAGCGGTTCCTGTCCCAGCCCTTCTTTGTATCCGAGAAGTTTACAGGCATCGAGGGAACCTACGTTCCTCTCAAGGAAACCATTCGCGGTTTTAAGGAAATCATTGAAGGCAAGCACGATGACCTGCCCGAGTCTGCATTCCTCTTTGTAGGAACCATTGATGAGGCAGTTCAGAAAGCAAAGAAGGTGGCGGAATGAACACCTACAAGCTGACAGTATCCTCTCCGGACGGAACTGTCTTTCAGGATGAAGTCATCGAGCTTTCCCTCCGTGGTGCAAGCGGTGATTTGGCGGTCTTAGCAGGACATACGCCCTTCATGACCTCGGTGCAACCGGGAAAGTGTAAGGTAGTATTTGAAGATGAAACGCAGAGATTTGCCACGGTTGATGGCGGTTTGCTGACGGTAACCAAAGAGGGAGCAACCCTCTTGTCGGGAAGTTTTCACTGGGAAGAATAAAAAGTGATAAAGAGCGATAGGAGCTTTCCTATCGCTCTTTTTTCTCGACTCAAATCCGGGAAAATAAATTTTGTAATCTTTTTGTAAAAAAGGTTGACAAATCTATTGCAATACGCTAAACTGTACTTGTACGAAACAAATACAAAACAAGTTTAAATGATGTACGAAAGGAGGCGGTGCGATTGCTGAACAGTGTGATTGAGAGACATAGCAAGATTAATCCTCTGTCCGAAACGGAAATACAGATTGTGAACACTGCAATTAAGTTATTTTTGGAACAGGGGTTTTCTCAAACAACCCATCGGCAGATTGCCAAGGAATCCGGAATAGGACTTGGCACCATCACCTATCATTACAAAACCAAAGAGGATTTGCTCAAAGTTCTGATGGAGGAGCTGATGGATGCACACCTTGATTTGATTGATGATTCGGGAAAAGATAGCGGCGACATTCTGTTTTCTTATGCATTGGAAATTGCGATGCAGATTGCTCTTTGTGAGAAGAATCCAAAGGCGTGGGATTTGTATTACGCGGCATACAGCCATCCGCCCCTTTTTGAATATATCAAGGGGTGGGCTTCCCAAAAGAATTATCATCTGCTGAAAGAAAAACTGCCCCACCTTTCGGAAGAAGATTTCAGGAGATTGGAGCATATCACCAGCGGAATTGAACTTGCAGTATTTACTGCCCCCTGTGATCGATACTTTGATTTGAAGGATAAAATTGACCTGGTGATTGAATCTATGCTGAAGATATACGAGATTCCGAAGGAAGAAAGAGACTCGGTGCTTCAGAAGATACGGAAAACAGATTGTGAGAAGATTGCAGAGGAAACCTTCGAGAAATTTGTCAAGCGTATCAAGTAAGGGAAGAAACAAAAAGGGATATTCCTTTTCTGTTGTATTAACATACAACAGAAAATAATCTCTTACTGAAGAAATAATATATCTGTAGATAGATAGCGTGAAAGGAGAAATGATTATGAAAGCGAAACGATTACTTGCAATGATGATGACAGTGTGCATGGTGGTAGGTATGCTTTCCGGATTTACCGTAGCGTATGCAGCGGAACCGGTTACCGTACCCTCAACCCATCATAACATCAATCAGGAAGATGGCATTGTTCTGACCAAGACCGCAATGCCGAAGGATGACGGCACGGTGGATATTACTATTTCGGCACATACCACCGGTGAGGTTATCTCTCACAGTACCGTAACCCCCACTGATATTGTCCTGGTTCTGGATGTATCCGGTAGTATGAATGATCCGGCAAGCACCATTGCCGGTTATAATCCGGTATTGGGTGGCGACCAGAGTTATTGGTTTTTCATCACCTTCAATCGGTACGGCCTTGATTCCACCGAAGAAACCTACTATATTGACAAAAACGGTGCCAAGATTCCGGTAGTCCATGCCGGTGAGGATGATAACAACTATGATTTCTATACCGATGGCACGAACTACTACTATCCTATGATGGAAAGCGGTTACACCAATCAGGAGCTTAGCTATCCCATTGTTCAGTTCTATGAGGCAACGGTTGTTGCAACGGATATGAGCAAGATGGAAGTCTTAAAGTCCGGTGCGAAAGCCTTCATTGATACTACCTTGTCAAAGAATGAAGGGATCACCGACGAGAGTCAAATGCATCGGATTTCCATTATCAAGTATGCAGACAACAGCTACTATGATGGCACTTCTGCAACCGATACCCCCTCTTTGACCGTGGGCAACAATAGGGATTCCAACGATTATAACTATACCCAGGTGGTACACGCCCTGGCTCCGGTAACTAGTGCCAATGCAACCACCCTCAAGAATGCCATTGATTCTTTGGATGCAGGTGGTGCAACCGCGATCGACTACGGCATGAACTTAGCGAAAACCCTCCTTGCCGATCAAGTGGCACCCCTTGACGGAACCACCCGTGCCGAGGCAATCATCGCCTTCACCGACGGTGAACCCAACCATCAGAGTGGCTTTGACGAAACGGTTGCCAATAATGCCTTAGCTATCTCTTCGGCACTCCAGAGCACCGACGGTGTTTCTATCTACACCATCAGTATGGCGGCAAATGCTGATGCGTCCATACTGGGCGTTAATCAGACCAACCAGTTTATGCATTATCTTTCCAGTAACTACCCCAATGCAACCTCCATGAGCAGTCCCGGCGCGGGGGATATTACCAAGGGCTACTATATGACTCCCGATGGCGACCATGCATTGGAGACCATCTTTACCGGAATTATGCAGAATATTGGTTCTCCCCATGTTTCCATGGGCGCAACTGCTGTCCTGACCGATGCCATCTCTAGCTACTTTACCTTAGCTGATGGTACCAACAGCATTTCCTTAATGACTGCGGCAAAGACCGCCACCGGCTGGGATGCCCCGGTTGTGGATCCCAGTCTTGCCTATACCTTAAGTACTGACGGAAAAACCATCAAGGTTACCGGCTTTGACTATGATGCCAATTATATTTCGGAAACTCCCAGAGATAGCTCCTTCTACGGAAAAGCTTTGGTGGTTCAGATGAATGTAAAACCGGTTAATGACATTATCGATGCCGGTTCCAGCGTTCACAATGGAACCCTGCCCACCAACGCAGGTAATGCGTTCTTGGCTGACAGCGAGAACATCAGCCGGGCAGAGGTTGCAACACCTACCTTGAATCTTCCAAAGATTACCTATTCCTACACTGTAGATGGTGCAAACAGCGTGGTTTATGCCACCAAGTATCGTCTCCCCGATACCACCGAAACAGTTCTAGAAGGATTGGAGCGGGAAGGCTACACCTTTGAAGGTTGGAATGCTCCCGCCGGCGTTACTGTAAATGCCGGAACCTATATCGTTCCCAATGCCCACGTTGAATTTACCGGTAATCTGGTTCCCAAGACCTATAACGTAACCTATGTTTACACCGGAACTTCCTTGACAAGTCCGCCGACACTTCCCAGCAGCCATACTGCGAAGTATGCACAGACCGTAACGGTGGCGGATCCGGTTACCCCGCCTGCTGGCTACCAGTTTGTAGGCTGGACTCCTCTGGGGACCGATGTAACCATTGATAAAGACACCAATCAGTTTGTGATGCCCGCAAGGGATGTTACCTTGGTTGGTCACTTTGAGCCGGAGGAAACTACTCCTTACACTGTAGAACATTATCTCCAGAATTTAGATGGTGCTACCTATCACCTCCACGAGGAAGAAGATAAGGTAGGAAAGACCGACGAGACCGCTGTGGCAATTCCCAAGAACTCCTACACCGGATTTACCTATGATGCAGGGAATGCCAACGAGGTTCTGTCTGCCAAGATCAAGGGCGACGGATCCACTGTCTTAAAGATTTACTATAATAGAAACAAGTATGATGTAACCTACATCATTGATGGTGCAAATAAGCCTGTAAGCGCACCTGCAGGTCAGACCTCTGTGATGTATGGTGAGACGGTAAATGTAGCAGAGAATCTGGATGTTCCCGGCTATGACTTTTCCGGTTGGGAAAACGATGCACCAAGCACCGATCCCAACTATGTGGCAATTACACCCGGCGGAACCTTTACCATGCCTGCGGCAGATGTGGTAATTTCGGGGTCCTTCTCCAAGGCAACCGATCTTCACTACACGGTAGAGCATTATCTCCAGAATTTAGACGGAACCTATGGTGATGGCGTGGGAGGAAGTTCTCCCGCAAAGACCGAAACCTTCCAGGGTGAATTAGATGCGCCAATCAGCGGAACACCGGTTCATTTTACAGGGTTTAAGTATGATGAAACCAACCAGAGTGGATTGAATCAGCCCAGTGGTGTGATCACTGCCGGTGGCACCACATTGAAACTTTACTACTTGCGGAATAAATGGTCGGTATCATATGAATACCATGGTGTTATTCCGGCGGATGCTCCAACTCCACCCGTGGATAACTCGAAATATGCTTACGGAGAAGATGTGACACCATTGCCCAAAGTAGCAGCTCCTCAAGGCTACACCTTCCATGGTTGGAGAATCTCTAACCAACTAGAGGAAATCACAACCTTCGAAATGCCGGATCATGACGTGGTTCTGGCGGGACATTTCCATCCCAACGACAATGTCCGGTACCAGATTGAGCATTTCTATCAGGACGAAAACGGCGAATATCCCGAAACTCCTCAGGAACATGAGGCAAGAGCCGGAAAAACCGGAGATAGCATCACTGTTTATGCTCACAAGAACCCCGGCTTTGTACTGGATGAAACCGAGACCAACAGCAACAACACCAACACTCTGGTTGCGGTTCCCGGTACCAATGACTACACCCTGGCCGATACCATTAAGGGTGATGGTTCTACCGTCCTGAAGTTCTACTATGAACGGCAGAGCTACAAAGTAATCTATGTGATTGAGGGAATGGCTCCGGTGAATCAAGCTTTGTACGAGACCGAAACCACCGTTCCCTACGGCAAGGAAGTTACCTTAACCGTGATTCCCGAAAATGAGTATCAGGGCTACACCTTCTCCGGTTGGAAGACCGAGGATGTGGAAATTGCTGACGGTGCTACCGGATTCACGATGCCGGCGAAGGACGTAACCTTGGTTGGTTCCTTCACCGCCGACCTGAACAAGTACACGGTTCGCCATCTGTTGGAGAACTTAGAGGACGACACTTCCGGCGAAAGCTTTGGTGGAAAGTATTATACCGAAAAGGAAAAGGAACTTCACGAGGATAAGAGAACCGGAGCCTTGGTAGAGGCAGTTCCCAAGAACTACCCCGGATTCCATCCCATCACCACCGGCGAAGACCTCACCGGCATTGTGAAGGGCGACGGCTCTTTAGTGATTAATGTTTACTATGACAGAAATCGCTACGATGTAAGCTACATCTACTTCGATGATGGTCATCATCCGGCAGGCGCACCTGCAATCCCGTCTGGATATCAGAAGATCGATGTTCCTTACGGGAAAACCCTGAATGTAGAAGCCAAGCTGACTATGGATGGCTACTCCTTCGATGGTTGGTACACCCTGACCGCATCGGTAGACGAAGATGGTAATTACACCATGCCAGACCATAACGTAGTATTCTACGGCGACTTTGTAAACCTCTACAATGTAACTTATGACCTAGCAGGGGGTACCCCAGTAGAGGGCGCCGACTATAGTGCGAAACAGGTAACACCTGACACCGATATCACGGTAGCGGCAGCACCCACCAAGTCCGGTTACAACTTTGCAGGCTGGATTGCAGAGGGTACAAACTATACCGCAGGCCAGATGGTACGAGTCAACCACAATATGCATTTTGTGGCACAGTGGACTCCCGTTAGCAGACCTGGTGGCGGAGGCGGAGGCGGTTCCATCAAGTACATTCTCACCTACGAGAGTAATGGTGGTACCGAGTACGACAAAGAAACCCACAACCCCGGCAAGGTGGTTGAGATTGACAAGGAACCTCACAGAGAAGGATACGTCTTTGATGGCTGGTATGCTGACAAGGGTCTTACCGAACCGATAGACGAAGTGAAGATGACCAAAAATCACACCGTCTATGCAAAGTGGGTAAAGGATAACGGAACAGCCGGCAATGGCCACGAAACTCCTGGAGCGCTGGACGGCGAGCATCACTTCGCTTATGTTGTGGGATATCCCGACGGAACGGTTCGTCCTAACGACAACATTGACCGTGCCGAGGTTACTGCAATCTTCTTCCGTCTGTTGAAGGAAGAGGTAAGAAATAGAAACCTGACCGATGTCAGCGGCTTTGAAGATGTCGAGGCAGAGGATTGGTTCAATCAGGCGGTTGCTACCATGGCAAAGCTGGGTATCATCGAAGGTCGGGCTCCCGGCTACTTTGAACCTACCGATTACATCACCCGTGCGGAGTTTGCAGCTATCTGTGCAAGATTCGATGATTCCGAATACGAAATCGCAGACGAATTCACCGATGTTGCAGGCCACTGGGCAGAGAATGAGATTCACGAGGCAGCAGCCCATGGCTGGATCAAGGGTTATGAGGACGGAACCTTCAAGCCGGATCAGTTCATTACCCGTGCCGAAGCCATGACCATGATCAACCGTGTCTTGAATCGTATTCCCGAAACAAAGGATGACCTCCATGAGGATATGATTGTATGGCCGGATAATGCAGATGCAGAGGCATGGTACTATCTGCCGGTACAGGAAGCAACCAATTCTCATGAATTCGAGATGAAGAATCACATTTATGAGAAGTGGACCATCCTGAAGGACAACACAGACTGGACCATTTATCAGTAAAAAGGATTGTATAAGTCCAAAAAGGCACACCCCTCGGGGTGTGCCTTTTTTGTTCTTTCGTTGACGAAAAGGACAAAAGCGTGATATAATATAAAGCAAAAGGAGATGGTATCTTATGAAACGGTTGATGATTGCTTTGGTATTCTTGTTTAGCCTTTTGCTGACAGTCAATGCTTTGGCGTCGGTTCCGGAGGATGTGGTGGTGAGCCTTACCATCGATAATCCCATCATGGAGGTCAACGGAACAGATATCGAGATAGATCTGGGCCGCGGCACAAAACCGATGATTGTAGATGGCAGAACCTTAGTTCCCATTCGTGCCATTATCGAAGCCTTTGGAGGCACTGTGGGATGGGAGGAAAGCTCCCAATCAGTTCTGCTCCAGATGGAGGGAGATACTATCCAAATGGGAATTGGTGGGACTGTTGCATACTTTAATGGCAAAGCGGAAAATCTGGATGTAGCTCCTGCCATCTATAACGAGAGAACTATGCTTCCCATTCGATTTGTTGCAGAGGGGTTCAATTTGGGCGTGGCGTGGGACGATGCTACCAAGACCGTCTACATCATCCGGAATCGGTTCGATGCCGAAGAGGAAGCCTACCTAAATCGTGTTGTTCCTGCCTATACAGGAAATCCGTATGCGGTGGTTAACAACAATAAGCCCCTTTTTGAGGAATATGAAATCATTTCCGGTTCCTTTGAGTATTATAGCACCTTAGATGAACTGGGCCGATGTGATGTTGCATTTTCCTCGGTCGCAGAAGATTTGATGCCTACCGAGGAGCGGGAGAGTATCAGTTCGGTGAAGCCTACCGGGTGGGTGAACAACCGCTACGATATAGTATCTGGTGGGTATCTCTATAATCGATGCCATTTAATCGGTTTTCAGTTGACCGGAGAAAATGCCAACAAGCGGAACCTGATTACTGGAACGCGATATTTGAACACCGAGGGAATGCTTCCCTTTGAGAATCAGGTTGCTGACTATGTAAAGCAGACAGGAAATCATGTGGTTTATCGAATTACTCCGGTTTTTCGGGGCAATCAACTTCTGGCAGAGGGGATTTTGATGGAGGCATACTCGGTAGAAGATGGTGGAAACGGCATTTCGTTTTGCGTCTATTGTTATAATGTTCAGCCGGGAATCCATCTTGATTATGCAACGGGAGAAAACTCTCTGGCAAGTTAAAAAGCTTGTTTGAATCATGAGATAAGACAGGTATATTTCTTTGGGACGATGCCAAAAATAAAAGCAGGTTATGGGCATTTTTCATCAAATATAATAAAATTCCAGAATTATGAAAAAAAGTGTTGAATATTTTTGAAAAAAGTGGTATAACTGTAATGTGATTTTTTTTGTACTTTATCTATAGATTGAGGGGATCAAAATGGCAAACAATGAAAGAAAAGTAGGTACGATTTCTATGGGAATCCGTTGCCCCATCATCCGTGAGGGCGATAATCTTGCAGAACTTGTAACCAACAGTGTTCTGGAAGCGGCAGAAAATGAGGGATTTTCTCTCAGAGACAGGGATGTTATTTCTGTTACCGAGTCCATTGTGGCAAGAGCACAGGGCAACTATGCTTCTATTGACGATATTGCACAGGACGTAAAAGCAAAGCTAGGGGACGGAACTGTGGGGGTTATTTTCCCCATCCTTTCCCGGAACCGGTTTGCCATCTGCCTGCGGGGTATTGCAAAAGCGGTAAAAAAAGTTGTTTTAATGCTCAGTTATCCTGCAGACGAAGTGGGCAACCAGCTTATCAGCATGGATAAGATTGACGCATCTGGTGTAAATCCTTTCTCCGATGTTCTGTCTCTTGCTCGGTATCGGGAACTCTTTGGCGAGAATAAGCATGAATTTACCGGTGTTGACTATGTAGAATACTATGGCAACCTAATTCAGGAATGCGGTGCAGAGGCAGAGATTATCTTTGCAAACCAGCCCAAGGCGATTCTTGACTATACCGATTGTATCATCAACTGTGATATCCATACCCGGAAACGGACCAAGAGAATCTTAAAGGATGCCGGTGCGAAGGTGGTTTGCAGTTTGGATGATATTTTGACTGCTCCGGTTAACGGCAGTGGCTATAACGAAAAGTATGGCTTGCTGGGTTCTAACAAGTCCACCGAGGATATGATTAAGCTCTTCCCTCAGGAATGTAAGGATTTGGTTTTGGACATCCAGAAGAGAATTTTAGATGCAACCGGTGTTCATGTAGAGGTTATGGTTTATGGCGATGGTGCGTTTAAAGATCCTCAGGGTAAAATTTGGGAATTGGCTGACCCGGTCGTATCTCCTGCATTCACGGATGGTTTGATTGGAACCCCCAATGAATTGAAGTTGAAGTATTTAGCAGACAACGATTTCAAGGATTTGTCCGGCGAAGCCTTGAAGGAAGCGATTTCGAATAGTATCAAAGCCAAGGATGGCAACCTGGTTGGCAATATGGCATCTCAGGGTACGACTCCCCGCCAGCTTACCGATTTGATTGGTTCTCTTTGTGATTTGACCAGTGGTTCCGGCGATAAGGGTACTCCTGTTGTCCTGGTTCAAGGATACTTTGACAATTATACCAATTAGTTTGATTATCCCGTGTGCCTATTTTGGCGCACGGGATTTTCTATGAAAAAGTAAATGAGAAAAATAGCAAAATTAGTTGAAAAAGAAAAAATGATATGATAGAATAGCCAGTGGAGGGATTCTTGGTGTTTTATAGCAGGATCCAGTTCTTCCTATTCAGCTGAAAAAATAAAATTTACATATTAATTTAAAAGTTCAAAAGAACGAGGAGGAGTTAGTTATGAAATTAGTTTACGGTGTCAATGACAAGCCGAAGTTTGGACAGTTGATTGTTTTCGCTCTCCAGCAGCTGCTTGCCATCATGACCGCAACCCTGGTGGTTCCGGTTATCATCAACAGTACTTGCGGTACCAATATGGATTCCGCCGCAGCTCTTGTGGGTGCAGGTCTTGGTACTTTGGTTTACATCGCATTTACCAAGAAGAAGAGTCCGGTATTTTTGGGTTCATCCTTTGCCTTTATTGGTTCTATGGTGGCTGCTTTTGCCGGTGGTGTATCCATGTCATTAGGGTTCCTTGGGTTAATCATCGGTGTTATATTTGCAGGTCTTGTTTATGTGATCATAGCCATTATCGTCAAGTTCGCCGGGGTTAAATGGATTGACAAGGTAATGCCGGTTGTGGTAATTGGCCCTACTGTTGCCATCATCGGTTTGAGTCTTGCGGGTAATGCCATTGGCGATATCTTAAAGGGTAGTGTTCCTGATGTAATAGCTTCTCCTCTGATTACAACCCTTTGCGGTGTTGTTACCCTGATTATCACCATTCTTTGCTCCACCTACGGTAAGAAGACCGCCAAGTTGATTCCTTTTATCATTGGTATTTTGGGTGGCTATGCTCTTTCCGGTCTCTTTACCATCATTGGATATAGTGCAAACATTGATGCATTGAAGGTTCTCAATGTGGCTCCCTTTACTGCTCTGGTCGCAGATGGTATTACCTTAAACACCTTCCTGTCTGTACCTGATTTTACCGTCCTGACCGCATGGAAAGGCATCGGCGAACTGAACGGAGCATACATCGGTACCATTGCTGTAGCTTACGTTCCTGTTGCTTTCGTGGTTCTGGCAGAGCACATTGCTGACCATAAGAACATTTCTTCTATTATTGAAACCGATTTGCTGGAAGAGCCGGGCCTGCACAGAACTCTGTTGGGCGACGGTATCGGTTCTATGGTTGGTGCCATTGCCGGCGGTTGTCCCAACACTACCTATGGCGAGTCCGTTGGTTGTGTTGCTATCACCAGAAACGCTTCCGTTTCCACCATCATTGCTGCAGCTGTTCTGGCAATCCTGATTGCTTTTATCTCTCCCTTTATCGCATTTGTAAACTCCATCCCCTCCTGTGTTATGGGCGGTGTTTGTATGGCGCTTTACGGCTTTATTGCGGTATCCGGTCTTAAGATGATTCAAAAGGTTAATCTGAATCTTAACAAGAATCTCTTCGTGGTATCCACCATTCTGATTTCCGGCATCGGCGGATTGACCCTGACCTTTGGTAAGGTTACTATTACCTCCATTGCCTGTGCACTGATTCTGGGTATCATTGTGAACCTGTTTGTGAAGAACGCACCTGAAGAAGAATAAAATAAGGAGACTTACCATGAAAAACGTTACCGTATTTGATCACCCGCTCATCCAGCACAAAACCACCATTCTCCGTCAAATCTCAACAACAAATAAGGAGTTTCGGGAATCAGTAGAAGAAATCACCATGCTCATGTGCTACGAAGCACTCCGGGATCTACCTCTTGAAGATGTGGAAATTGAGACCCCGATTCAAAAGACTACTCAGAAAATGCTCAAAGGCAAGAAAATTGCTATTGTTCCCATTCTTCGTGCAGGATTGGGTATGGTAAACGGAATGCTATCCCTGGTACCCACTGCCAAGGTAGGCCATATCGGCATGTATCGTGATGAGGTTACCATGCAGCCCCAGGAATACTACTGTAAACTGCCAGAAGATATCGATAAGAGGCTTGTTGTGGTAGTAGATCCCATGTTGGCAACAGGTGGTTCTGCCATTGATGCTATCGGTCAAATTAAGGGTTATGGTGCAACCAATATTAAGTTCCTTTGCCTGATTGCGGCACCCGAGGGGATTGAAGCATTGACCAAGGCACATCCCGACGTACAAATTTACTGTGCCAATGTAGATGAGGGACTCAATGAGCATTGCTACATTGTTCCCGGTCTTGGTGATGCGGGAGACAGAATTTTTGGCACCAAGTAGGAAGTGAAATCAATAGAATTAAAAAGACTGAACGATGGCGTTCAGTCTTTTTTTGCGATATAGGTTGGATTTCTCCTCTGGGGTTTTCATTGACAGATAAAGAAACCTGTTGTAAAATAAAGGGAGAGAATTTGTAATAGGAGAATACTTTATGAAACGTAAAATCACGGAGATATCCGTTTTTGAATTCTTTTTATGTATGTTTGTGATTTTAATTCATCTCTTGTCAGAGGGGGTGGATACTTTTCCAAAATGGAGTTTTTTGTCCATTCTCTTTTCTTCTTTGACAAGACTTTCCACCTTTGCGGTGCCGGGTTTTATCTTCACCAGCGGATTGAAGCTTTTTTATAAATACGGTGATAAGAAGAGATTTCCTTACCCAAGGTTTCTCTGGGATCGTGTGAAAAAGATTCTCATTCCCTATCTGGTGGTGATTGTTCTTTATTATCTTGTTTTTGTCTGGGTTATGGAACTATATCAGTTCCGTTGGGAGCAGTTGTGGCATTTCCTGATTACCGGAAATATTTCAGCCCAGTTTTATTTTGTGATTCTAATTCTTCAGTTTTATTTGATGATGCCAATCTGGATTTTCTTCAGCCGGGTGAAAAGCAAGGTCTTTGGATGGGTGCTGGTTGGACTTTCCTTTATTTTAACCGTCCTTTGCCGGATGTATTTTCCCTATACGGCGGGAATCCACAAAATCTTTCCGTCCTATCTGGTCTTCTGGATTCTGGGAATGTATGCAGGTCTTCACTATGATGGCTTTGAGGCTTTCCTCAAGCAGAATAAAATCATGATTTATATCGGTTGGCTGGCGTTGTCCATTGCTCATTGCGCGCTGTCCTATCTCGAGTTGTGCGGAGTGATCCGCTACGAGATTTCTCCTTTGATTGTGGTTCTATTCTGTTTCTTCTCCATCTTTGGCTTTTATTCCTATACCAAGGAGCTTACGCTCTCGATGGAGAAAAAAGGAAAAGGCTTGCTGACCAGTATCTCGCAAGCCTCTTATGAAATTTATCTGCTTCATTGTTTGATTATTGTCTTTATGAACTGGACCATGACTAGAATGGAAATCGAAGACACCCTTCAGCGGTTTTTCCTTAATTTTGCGGTAACTTATCTGGTTTCCATTATCTTTTGTGTATTGGAATCCACCATTTATACCAATGTCCGGGCAAAGTATCTCCGAGCTTCAGCAACTCGAGCCCGCAAGATGGCCCGTCGAAAACGCTATCTGTAGGTTGAACCCACCGGTGTAGGCATCTACATCCAAAATTTCTCCGGCAAAGTAGAGCCCGGAAATCAGTTTGGATTCCATGGTGGACGGATTAACTTCTTTGACGTTGATGCCACCGGATGTGATAATGGCCTGCTCAATGGGACAGAATCCCGTAATGTAGAATTCCATTTCTTTTAATAACGAAACCAAACGACTCCGTTCCTCCTTGGTAACGGAGTTGACTTTTTTTCGTGGTTCAATACCGGATAAGGCAATGACCGACGGAATTAGGGAAGAGGGAAGTAAATCACCTAAGGAATTACAGAAATCTCGGTTCAGATTCTGCTCAAAGTCCCGTAAGATGCGTCGATCCAGTTGTTCTACCGAAAGAGCAGGCTTTAAATCCAACAAAAGTCGATAATCTTCCTGTCCCATCTTTCGCATATGGGCACTGGCACTTAAGATAACTGGCCCAGTCAGACCGAAGTGAGCAAACATCATTTCACCTTGGTCGGCATAGGTTTTTTTTCCTTTTCCGTTCAGGACGGTAATGCCAATATTTTTCAGGGTCAAACCTTGAACATCGCAAATCCAATCTTCGGCCACACGGAGGGGAACCAGAGAGGGTCGAATTTCGGTAATTTCATGGCCGGCATTTTCTGCCCAGGTGTAGCCATCCCCGGTGGAACCGGTCTTTTGGTAGGAAAGACCGCCCGTTGCCAGAATCACAGCATCGGCAAAAATTTCACCTCGGTGAGAGGTCAAAACCCCGCGAATGACATGGTTTTCAATCAAAATGTCATCAACCCGGTCATGAATGATTTCCACATGGTTTTCAATCAGAAATTTTCGGAGCGCATCTGCAATATCCTGGCTTTTGTCGGAAACGGGAAAGACACGGTTGCCACGTTCTACCTTGAGAGAAACACCAAGTTCCTCGAAGAATGCCATGGTTTGTTGGTTGGTAAAGCCATAAAAAGCACTATACAGAAAGGAACCATTGGTGGGAACATTGCGAATTAGTTCTTCCACATCCTCACAAGCGTTGGTTACGTTACAACGGCCTTTCCCAGTAATCAAGAGCTTTTTTCCAAGTATTTTGTTTTGTTCAATCAACTTCACATGAAGTCCTCGTTTTGCAGCAGTTCCCGCGGCCATCATACCGGCAGGCCCTCCCCCGATAACAATGATTTGTTTCATAAGTTTCACCGTGTTTCTTTCTGTTGTTTCTGGGGTCAATATAGCATAAAATTGCCAAAATGTCAACGATCCCCTTGGGAAGACAGGGGCGAGAGAAGTGTTTTTTGGAAATCTACTTTACATTTCTTTAAAACGTGGTATAATGTCCTTGTAAATATTTGCTTTTACTAAAAAGGGTATGAACAGAAGAAAATGTTTTGTACATAGTTGCGAATCGACGCAGTTGTCGGTTTACAAAGAGAATAAATTTAACTTATGGAAAGAAATGGAAGGGATTCTATGAATGTCATTTTGGTTGGCTGTGGTAAGGTGGGCGATGCACTGACCCATAAGTTGACGCGGGAGGGACATAACCTCACCGTGATTGACACCAATGCCGAAAAGATTCAGTATATTACAGAAAAGTTAGATATTATGGGTGTGCTTGGAAACGGCTCATCTATTTCTGTTTTAGAAGAGGCGGGACTTGAAAATGCGGATGTGTTTATTGCAGTTACCGGTTCGGATGAATTGAATCTGCTCTGCTGTATGTTTGCAAAGAAAGCAGGTCAGTGTCGGGCAGTGGCCCGGGTACGAAATCCGCTCTATAGTAAGGAACATGAATTCATTCGACAACAGCTTGGAATTTCCACCATTATCAACCCAGAATTAGCTACCGCTCGGGAGATTTCTCGATTGCTTCGGTTCCCGGCAGCTAATAAGATTGATACTTTTGCAGAGGGAAGAGTCCGACTAATTAAATTTACGCTGACCGATGCTCATGGTGTTGCAGAGATGCCCTTAAAGGATATTCCCGGCAAGATGGGGTGTGATGTCCTGATTTGTGCAGTAGAGCGGGGACATGAAGTAATTATTCCCGGCGGTGAGTTTGTCCTGAAAAACAATGATGTGGTTACTGTTCTGGCAACCCAGGAAAAAGCCAATGATTTCTTCCGGAAACTGGGACTTCCTATTGAGCCTGTGAAGACCGCCATGATTGTCGGTGGCGGTGATATCGGCTTTTATCTTGCCAAGGAACTTCTTCATCATAATATTCGGGTCCGGATGATTGAAAAGGATTTTAAGCGGTGTGAAGAACTGGCAGAACTTCTGCCAGAGGCAACTGTGCTTCATGGGGATGGAACTGACCGAAATCTTCTTTTGACCGAGGGTCTTAAGATGGCAGAAGCATTTGTGGCAGTTACCGATTTAGATGAGGAGAATATCATGCTGGCTATGTTTGCCAAGAAGCAGGGTGTTCCCACCACAGCCACTAAGATTAACCGTCTGGAATTTGACGATATTTTGGAGGGTCTGGATATTGGTAGTGTGGTATATCCCAAATATATCATCTGTGATTTTATTGTCCAGCACATTCGGGCATTGCAGAACGAGTCTGGTAGCAATGTGAAGACGTTGTATCAGATTCTGGACGACAGAGTAGAGGCTCTTGAATTCACGGTCCATCAGGAATCCGGTGTTACTAATATTCCTCTTTACCAATTGTCCCTAAAGCCAAATCAGTTGATTTGTTGTATCACTCGTGGTGATCAGGTTATCATTCCGCGCGGTTCGGATACCATTCAGGTTGGAGATACTGTAATTGTGGTAACATTAGCACAAGGCTTGCAGGATTTGACGGACATCCTGGCTGACTGACGGAGGTAGTATATGAATCTATCAATGGTTGTTTATACATTGGGGAGAGTTCTGCTCTGTGAAGGTGCTTTGATGGGACTTCCTCTGATTGTATCCGCAATATATCAAGAAAATCAAGGTGTAATAGCCTTCCTGATTACCATGGTACTCTGCCTGGCAATCGGATGGGCGTGCTCCTTTAAAAAGCCAAACAATAAAGTTTTTTATCTTAGAGAAGGATTTGTGATTACTGCCCTTAGTTGGATTGTTATTAGTATCATGGGCAGTATACCCTTTCTTCTATCCGGAGCTATGACAAATCCTATTGAGGCTTTTTTTGAAACGGTGTCCGGTTTTACCACCACCGGTGCCAGTGTTCTATCAAATGTAGAGGTTCTTCCAAAAGGTGTTATGTTCTGGAGAAGCTTTACCCATTGGATTGGTGGAATGGGTGTTTTAGTTTTTATCTTGATGCTCCAATCCCCCTCTGGCGGTTCTGATACCAATCTTATGAAGGCGGAATCCCCGGGTCCTCAGGTGGAAAAACTGGTTCCCAAACTTCAGGAGACAGCAAAGATTCTCTACGGAATCTATATTGTTATGACCATCATACAAATCCTGTTGTTACTGTTGGGAGATATGCCCCTCTTTGACTCAGTAATCACGGCGTTTGGCACAGCCGGTACCGGTGGATTTGGAATCAAAAACGATAGTATAGCAGGTTATTCGCCCTATTTGCAGTGGGTGGTTACCATCTTTATGATTCTGTTTGGTGTGAATTTTGGGGCGTATTTTCTGCTTCTCCAAAAGAAACCGAAACGTGCCCTTGGAATTGAGGAAGTTCGTTGGTACTTTGTCGTCATCCTCAGTGCAATTATCTTGATTTCCATTAATACCTGGAATATGTTCGATCGCGGAGCCGATACGATCCGTCATGCGGCGTTTCAGGTTGGGTCGATTATCACCACTACCGGCTACGCTACTACCGACTTTAATCTCTGGCCTCAGTTTTCCAGAACCATTCTGGTGATTCTGATGTTCTGCGGTGCCTGTGCAGGAAGTACTGGCGGTGGTATCAAGGTTTCAAGATTGGTGGTTCTCTGTAAGACAGTGCGAAAGGAAATCCGGCAGGTGATTCACCCTACCAGTGTATCAAAGGTTTCGGTGGGTGGCAAGACAGTCCCCCATGAGGTGATGCGGTCTATCAATGTGTTTTTTGTGGCATATATGTTGATTTTTGCAGTATCGGTACTGTTGATTTCTTTGGATAATCTAGATTCAACGACAACATTTACAGCTGTAGTATCTGCTATCAATAATATTGGTCCCGGTCTGGAATTGGTAGGCCCCACAGGAAATTTTGGTTGTTTCTCCTGGTTCAGCAAGCTGGTTCTGATTTTCGATATGCTGGCGGGTAGATTAGAAATTTTTCCTATGTTGCTTCTGTTTAAGCGTGAAACCTGGAAAAAGTTTTAAAAAAGAGAGGCTTCTTAAGAAGCCTCTTTTTGGTTAATTATCACAGCCGGAGAGTAACTTCACCAGGCATGCAGTCGAGGTTATCAAAAGTGAGAAGAAAGCCAAGAGTAACCCTGCAAAGATTGCACCTACAACACTGGTTGCAGCAAAGGTAACCGCTAAAAGAATTAGGGAAAGAAGAATCGTTCCCAAAATGCCGATAATCAGTGTGGATAAGGCGGTACAGATACAGGTTCTCAGACTAAATCCATTGTTGGCAGCAGCGGCAAGAGCGGTTACACCAAGGTAGACTACTGCAATCCCGAAAACCACCCATAAAAATGCAGGAGTTAGGGTGATGATTCCGTTGACGGTCAAAAACCCGGTAATGATACCAATAATAATACTTGCCACAACAGAAACCGCTGTACAATCGCATCTGCAAGAGCAACTGCAGTTATTCATCATTTCAAATTCACCTCCCACCACCAGTATATGAGAATCCTGTCGAATGGGTACAAGGTTTTTCTTGAAAAGGTGGAAAAAATGTGATATCATGAAAAAGTAGAGACAAGTAGATTACGTTGATTGAATGAAGAAAGGGAAAGATGTATGATGTGTAAAAACATAGAGCAATTTGTTGTGGATAACAAGCAGAACCTATACCACACGATTCAGAAACTTTGCAGCATTCCTGCACCTTCTCATTTGGAAGAGAAGCGTGCCGAGTACTGCAAAAAATGGTTGGAGCATATAGGGGCAAAAGGAGTCTATATTGATGAGGCGCTTAATGTTGTTTTTCCTTTGAACTGTGAAAATAGCAATCAAATCACCGTTTTTGTGGCACATACCGATACAGTTTTCCCTGATACCGAACCGATGCCGTATTTCGATGACGGAGAGAAAATTCACTCTCCGGGCGTGGCAGATAACACTGCAAGTGTTGCAGTTCTTTTGCTGATGGCAAAATACTATGTAGAGAATGATATTATGCCACCAAAGGGAATCTTGTTTGTTTGTAACTCCTGCGAAGAAGGATTGGGAAACTTGAAAGGCGTAAGACAGATTGTTACGGATTTTGAACATCGTATCAAGCAGTTTGTTTCCTTCGACAGCAATCTGGATGTGGTAAACGATGTGTGTGTGGGTTCCCAGCGCTACCAGGTGGAGATTTTTACCGAGGGAGGACATTCCTATGGTGATTTTGGGAAGAAAAATGCTATTCATGTAGCATCCAAAATGGTAAACGAAATCTATAAAATCAATATCCCGCAAAAAAAGGGGACCAAAACTACTTACAATGTAGGAACCTTTTCGGGCGGAACCTCGGTCAACACAATAGCGCAAAATGTGAAGTTTTTATGTGAATATCGTTCCGATGATGTGGAATGTCTTTCCTATATGCAAAAGCAGTTTGAAGAAATATTTGAACAAGCAAAAGAAGACGGGGTTAGAATTGAGGTTGCTAATGTGGGGGACAGACCTTGTGCCAATATTGATGCGGGAAAAATAGAAGAGTTAAAAAATCTCATTGTTCCGGAAATCGAAAGGATTATTGATAAAAAAGTATCTTTCAAAAGTAGTTCTACTGATTGTAATATCCCACTATCCAAAGGAATTCCGTCGGTTTGCGTGGGCGTCAGCACCTATCAAGGGATGCATACCCGGGAAGAATGGGTGAATAAAGCGTCCATTGCAACTGGACTGAATGTTGCCATTCATCTCGGGGAAAAGCTAACAAAAGACATGACGTCGTTGTCTTGAAAAGAAGGTTTATGACATGACACTGCTACAAGTTTAATAGCATATTTAATAATGTAGAAAATTTATAGAAAGAAGGAAAAGTATTGAAGTATCATGCATATTTATTTGATTTTGATGGCACATTAGTAGACTCAATGCCAACATTCGTTTCTGTTATGTTGAGAATACTTGATGAAAATAATATAAAATATGAAGATGATATTGTGAAAGTAATTACACCTTTAGGTTATGCCGGAACTGCTGAGTATTTTAAGAACTTGGGTGTTCCTATGACAGAGGAAGAAATGATACAGTTGATGAACAAGTATGCATACGACGAGTATATATACAACATTCCTGCAAAAAGAAATGTTATTTCGGTTCTCAAAGAACTGAAAAACAGAGGAGAAAACCTTAATGTTCTTACAGCAAGCCCACATAGTGTTCTTGATCCTTGTCTAAAACGGCTTAAAATATATGATTTATTTACTAATGTATGGTCTTGCGATGATTTTTCTACGACAAAGGCAGATCCCATAATCTATATTAGCGCTGCAGAAAAGATAGGACAGCCTGTTGAAAACATTCTTTTTCTTGACGATAATTATAACGCAGATAAAACCGCCAAGGCTGCAGGTATGAGCGTATGTGGAGTCTTTGATAAATCATCCATTGAATATGTTGATGACATAAAGAGTGTTGCTGATTATTATATATATGATTTTTCGGAATTATTAGAAATTTAAAGCAATAGAAAATATTTTTAAAATTCTCATTAACGCTAACTTTTCACTAAAAAAGATTAGTATTCAGATTATGCAGGCTTTTATATAAAGAAAAAGTGTTGGTTTATGAAAACTGGAGGAGGGAATATGAAAAGCAATACTAAAAAAGCCATCCTGATGGTTATTCTTATTGCGGTGTTTTGTATTTTGATGGCGGTAATTGATGGAATACTTAAAGCAAATTATTTTATTAAATCACTCATAAAGCTTGTACTGTTTTTAATATTACCTGCACTATATTCATTATGTGATGAGGATATAAAAATTAAGGAAGTATTTATTCCTGAAAAGAGAGGATTAAAGCTGGCAAGTATTCTATGCGTTTTGGTTTATGTAACTATTTTAGGTGGATACTTTTTGCTAAAAGATATTTTCGATTTTTCATCAATCACTACTTCGTTGACAAATAATATCGGTGTTACAGGGAAAAATTTTATATTTGTTTCGCTGTATATTTCTTTTGTGAATTCTTTGTTGGAAGAGTTTTTCTTTCGTGGATTTGCTTTTATAACACTAAAGAACATAACCAGTAGAAAGTTTGCCTATTTATTTAGCGCGGCAGTATTTGCGATTTATCATATAGCAATGATGATTGGTTGGTTCAGCCTTGATGTATTCCTAATCATTATGGCAGGTCTTTTTGCAGGTGGACTTATATTTAACTATCTTAATGAAAGAAGTTCAACTGTTTATCCGTCGTGGCTCGTACATATGTTTGCTAATTTTGCTATTAATACAGTTGGGTTTATATTGTTTGAAATTATCTAACAAAAGAAGACAAAAAGAATTTAACGAAGTAGGTGTATTGCCAAAAAAAGGTGGTATTTAACCCAAATATTTCTTATAAATAGAAAAGAGGAAATGTTATGAAATTACTAATTGCATCGGATATTCATGGTTCAGCGTTTTATTGTGGAAAATTGATGGAGGCAATAGAGCGGGAGAATCCTGACAAGGTTGTGCTTTTGGGGGATTTGCTCTATCACGGACCACGGAACGCCCTGCCGGAGGGATATGCCCCCAAAAGGGTGGCAGAAATGCTCAACAGCATCAAAGAGAAAATTCTGTCAGTTCGGGGCAACTGCGAGGCAGAGGTGGATCAGATGATGCTGGAATTCCCGGTTTTGGGTGAGGCACTTTCGATTTATTGGGAGGGAGAAATCATTTGTGCAACCCATGGGCATCATGATATTTCGCCGTTGACTAAGGGAACGATTGTCCTTTCCGGGCATACTCATGTTCCTTGTCATAAAGAAAAGGATGGAATTCGCTATTTAAATCCCGGTTCGGTATCTATTCCTAAGGAAGATTCCTGGCACGGATATATGGTGTTGAAAGACGGTAAATTTATATGGAAAGAACTTTCCGGTGAAGTGAAAATGAGTTTGTAGGGGTGATTTGCGAATTGCTCGTCAAAAAAGGGTTTCCTCAATAGAGGAAACCCTTTTTATGATGTTTCTTAACCCAAAATCAGTTTCAGGAAGGTTTTCTTACCTTTCTTAATAACCAGTTCGCCATCTGCAAACAGGTCAGGAGTTACCATCATGTCAACTGCGGTAACCTTCTCGCCATTGATAGAAAGACCGTTTTGCTGAATCAGACGTCTGCCCTCGCCTTTGGAGGGAATCAGGTTTACCTGAACCAGTAAATCCAAAACGTTCATGCCGTCGCCTAAATCTGCTGCTGCAACCGTTTCAGAGGGCATGTTGGAGGTATCACTGCCGCCGGAGAAGATTGCCATTGCTGCATCGTTGGCAGCCTTTGCCGCCTCTTCCCCGTGAACCATACGGGTAACCTCGTAGGCAAGAACACACTTTACCTTATTAAGTTCCTGACCCTCTAACTTCTCATATTCAGCAATCTGTTCCATGGGGAGGAAGGTAACTAATTTAAGAAGACGGATAACGTCCTTGTCGTCAACATTTCTCCAATACTGATAGAACTCGTAGGGGGAAACCTTCTCAGGGTCCAGCCAGAGGGCACCCTTCTCGGTTTTGCCCATTTTCTTACCTTCGGAGGTGGTCAGCAGGGTGAAGGTCATACCATAAGCCTGTTTGCTTTCCTTCCGGCGAATCAGCTCAATACCGCCGATGATGTTGGACCACTGGTCATCACCGCCGAATTCCATGATACAACCGTAATCCTTGTTCAGCTTGTAGAAGTCAAAACTCTGCATCAGCATATAGTTGAATTCCAGGAAGGTAAGACCTTTTTCCATTCTGGATTTGTAGCACTCTGCGGTCAACATCTTGTTGACAGTAAAGTGGACACCAACCTCTCGGAGAAAGTCAACGTAGTTTTGCTTTAAGAGCCAATCGGCATTGTTTACCATGATTGCCTTGCCGTCAGAAAAGTCAATGAACTTGGACATCTGTACCTTGAAGTTATCTGCGTTATGCTGGATTTCTTCCTGGGTAATCATAGGACGCATATCAGCCTTACCGGTGGGGTCGCCGACCATAGTGGTGCCGCCACCTAGCAGAATAATGGGGCGATGTCCGGCGTTCTGCATATGCTTCATCACAATCAACTGCATAAAGTGGCCGATATGCAAGCTATCTGCCGTGGGGTCAAAGCCGATATAGAAGGTGATTTTCTCCTCGCCGAGGATTCTCCGAATTTCTTCTTCGTGGGTGGTCTGTGCAATCAGACCACGTTCTTGTAAGACATCAAAAACATTTTTCATCAGTATTGTTCCTTTCTTATTCCATCTCCTCGGTGGGAGTGCTAATTTCTGCTGTAATTGCAATAGCAAGTTCTTCTAACTGTTTGGGGTCAACATTAGAGGGAGAGCCGCTCATGAGCTCTGCCGCCGTCTGTACCTTGGGGAAGGGGATGACATCCCGGATAGAATCACAGCCTGCCATAATCATGACCAGTCTGTCAAGGCCGTAAGCAAGTCCGCCGTGAGGAGGAGTACCGTACTTGAATGCCTCCATCAGGAAGCCAAACCGCTCCCAAGCCTCCTCAGTAGTAAAGCCCAGTGCCTTGAACATCCGTTCCTGGAGATCGGTCTGGAAGATTCGAAGACTTCCGCCGCCAATTTCGGTACCATTTAAGATAATGTCATAAGCCTTGGCGCGAACTTCGCCGGGATTGGTTTCCAGCATGGGGATGTCTTCATCCACCGGATGGGTGAAGGGGTGGTGCTTAGCAACGTAGCGGTCTTCATCCTCGCTGTATTCAAAGAGGGGGAAGTCAGTTACCCAGAGGAAGTTGAACTTGCTCTTGTCAATCAGGTCGAACCGCCGAGCTACCTCTAGACGAAGGTTGCCCAGGGCATCGTATACCACCTGATCCTTATCAGCAATAATCAGGATTGCGTCGCCGACTTTGGCATTGGTCTTTTTCAGGATAGCATCAATTTCTTCTTGGTTGAAGAACTTGGTAATCTGGGAACGGAGGTTGCCCTCTTCTACCACAATCCAAGCCATACCCTTTGCCCGATAGGTCTTAACGTATTCAGAAAGGCTGTCCAAGGTTTTTCTGGTCATTTTTTCGCCCAAACCCTCTGCTACGATACAGCGAACACTACCGCCGTTTGCAACTGCTCCGCTGAATACCTGGAAACCACAGTTCTTTACTTCCTCGGAGATGTTTACAAACTCCATACCGAACCGGGTATCCGGCTTGTCAGAACCAAACCGATCCATAGCTTCGCTATAGGGAAGACGGAGGAAGGGCGTTTGAACCTCAATTCCTAAAACCTCGCCGAAAAGCTTCTTTAAGAAGCCTTCGTTGATTTCGATGATGGTGTCAATGTCCACGAAGGAAAGCTCCATATCCAGCTGAGTAAATTCCGGCTGACGGTCAGCACGCAAATCCTCGTCCCGGAAACAGCGGGTTACCTGGAAGTATCGGTCATAGCCACCCAACATCAAAAGCTGCTTGTAAAGCTGGGGGGATTGGGGCAGAGCGTAAAAGCTACCGGGATGGACACGGCTGGGAACCAAGTAGTCCCGGGCGCCTTCTGGGGTACTCTTGGTGAGAATGGGAGTTTCCAGTTCCAAAAAACCGTTCTGGTCAAAGTAATCTCTGGCAAGCTTTGCCACCCGATGTCGCAGTATCATATTTCGTTGCATATCGGGGCGACGAAGATCCAGGTAACGATACTTCAAACGAAGAGCGTCCTTGGTATCAATGTTTTCTTCAATATAAAACGGTGTGGTTTCCGCACCATTCAAGATGCGAAGCTCGGTTACGAAGACCTCGATCTCGCCGGTTGCCATTTCCGGATTGATGTTTTCCGGAGTACGGAGCAGAACGGTACCTACCACTGCGATAACATATTCGCTTTTGAGCTGTTCAGCTTTTTCAAAGACTGCCCGGTCGGTTTCGTCGTTGAACGACAACTGGATAATACCGGTGCGGTCCCGAAGGGTAACAAAGTTCACGCCGCCAAGTCTACGGTTTCTTGCGACCCAGCCGGTGAGTGTTACGGTTTCTTTTTCGTTCTTTGCAGAGAGCTGACCGCACATGTGGGTCCGCTTTAAGCCTGCCATGGTTTCAAATTGCATAGGTTTTCCTCCTTATTTATCCTTCCAGAATCGACCGGATTGCCTCGGCTGATAAAGCTACTGTTGTGGTTTCCCCGGTTTCCATATTCTTAATTTCTGCTTGATTTCCATTGATTTCGTCTTCGCCCAGTACCATACTGAATTTCGCACCCAGTTTGTTAGCGTATTTCATCTGTGCCTTGACGCTACGATCACATAAGTCCCGCTGAGCATGGATGCCAATACTACGAAGCTCAAAAACCAACTTCTGTGCCGCGATATCTGCGGTGTCGCCGATGGCTGCTACAAAGAGTGCAGGCGTGTTTGCAGCCAGGTTTTGGTCAAGTCCCTGGCTCTTCATAATCATGACCAACCGCTCCAAGCCTGCCGCAAAGCCAATACCTTCGGTAGGCTTTCCGCCCAGCTCCTCGACCAAGCCGTTGTAACGACCGCCACCGCAAACAGTGGATTGTGCACCTAATGCATCCGAGGTGATCTCAAATACTGTTCTGGTGTAGTAGTCCAACCCCCGAACAATGGTGGGGTCAATCATATATTCAATGCCCATAGCGTCTAAATACTTCACTGTTTTATCAAGATGTCCCTGACAATCCTCACAGAGGTGGTCAATCATCTTGGGAGCATCCTGCGAGATAGCGGAACAGATTTCTGACTTACAGTCAATAATCCGCATAGGATTCTTCTCAAGCCGTGTTTTACAGGTTTCACAGAGCTTGTCGGTGTGCTGGGAGAAGTATTCCCGCAGTTTTTCATTATAATCCTTTTTGCAGACCGGACATCCGATGCTGTTGAGATTCAGCTTCAAACCCTTGACACCAAGCTTTTCGAAGAAGGCAAGTGCTAAGGCGATGACCTCTGCATCGGTAGCATCGGAGGTGCCACCAAAACACTCGATACCAAACTGGTGGAATTCCCTGAGCCGTCCAGATTGGGGCTTTTCGTACCGGTAACAGGAAATCAAGTAGAATAGCTTGGTGGGTTGAGGGCCGGCATAGAGGGAATTTTCGATGAAGCTCCGGACTAAGGAAGCGGTTCCCTCAGGACGGAGGGTAATGCTTCTGCCACCCTTATCCTCAAAAGTGTACATTTCCTTTTGTACCACATCAGTGGTGTCGCCAACCCCTCTTTGGAAGAGGGAGGTGTCCTCAAAAACAGGGGTTCGGATTTCCTTGTAGCCATAGGCGGCACAGACCTCTCTGGCAGCTTGCTCAATTTTCTGCCAAAGGGGACTGTCAATCGGGAGGATATCCTCGGTCCCGCGGGGTTTGTTAATCATAGTTGTAACTCCTTTCGGATTTTTCTCGGTTGTAATCCAGATATCAATCTCTGGTGGGATGGTATCTGCTAATCAAAAGATCAATCAATTCGGTCAGATCCTCTCGCCCGGTTTTCTTTTCGGAAGAGAAGGGAAGGAGGATGCTGTCATCGTCTAGTTCCAGCATCTCATAAATGACGGTCAGATTTTTTTCTATCTCGGACTTCTTCAGCTTGTCCAGTTTGGTGGCAACCACCACGGGGGTATAGCCGAAATGCCGAATCCAGTTTAGCATGGTGATATCATCCTGGGTAGGTTTGTGTCTGGCATCCACCAGTTGAATAATCTGTACCAGGTTGAAGCGGTCGGAAAGATAGGTTTCAATCATCTTTGCCCAACACTTTTGCTCCTCTTTGGATACTTTGGCATAACCATAACCAGGCAGGTCCACCAGACGATAGTTTCCTGCAATATCGTAAAAGTTAATGGTTGCAGTTTTACCTGGGGTGCTGCTGGTTCTCGCTAGTTTTGTCCGGTTGGTCAGACAGTTGATGAGGGAGGATTTTCCCACATTGGACCGCCCGGCAAAGGCGATCTCCGGAACCAGAGTGTCTGGGTACTGGCTGGGCTTTACTGCCGTTGCCAAAAGTTTTGCATCAATATATTCCATAATTACCTCCACATTATCGGGGTGAGGATTCCTTTGCTCGGATCCGGTCCTCGATTCCGGCACCTGCAATCAGAGATTCAATATACTGAACTTCTTTCTTATTTTCTTTCTTGTTGCCCCGCGGCAGGGGAAGCAGTGCAGTTTCCAGAACAGTGTTCATATCCTTGGCAAAGATAAACTGCATTCCGTCCTTGAGCTTTTGGGGAAGTTCTTCGTAATCCGGCTTGTTATCAAAGGGGATAACTACTGTTTTGATTCCCATCCGAAATGCCGCCAAAGCCTTTTCTTTGAGTCCGCCAATGGGAAGAACACGGCCACGGAGGGTAATCTCGCCGGTCATTGCTACAAATCGGCTGACAGGTCGTCCGGTCAGTGCCGATACCAAAGCTGTTGCCATGGTGATACCGGCGGAAGGACCATCTTTGGGAACCGCTCCCTCGGGTACATGGATATGAATATCAGTTTGCTTGTAGAAGTCGGTGGCAATACCAAGACTTTCGGTATTACTCCGGAGGAAGCTTAAGGCTGCCTTGGCGGATTCCTGCATGACATCACCTAAACTTCCGGTCAATTCCAGCTTTCCGGTGCCAGGCATGGTGTTTACCTCGATACAGAGAGTGTCGCCCCCAACCTCGGTCCAGGCAAGTCCGGTTACCAAACCAATTTGGTTCTGTTCTCCGGTTGTTTCGTAGTGATATCTCTGCTTGCCTAAAAAATCATTTAGATTCTTGGTGGTAACGGAAACGGAAGTCAGGGTTTCATCTTCGGCAAAACGAACAGCCGCTTTTCGGCAGAGTGCCGCAATTCTCCGCTCTAAAGTGCGGACACCGGATTCCCGGGTGTATCCCTCGATAATGGCGGTGAGTACCGCATTATTACACTTGAGCTGTGTCGCCTTCAAGCCATGAAGCTTCCGTTGTTTGGGCAGAAGGTATTTGCTTGCAATGTGAAGCTTTTCTTCCATGCTGTAGCCACTGATTTCAATGACATCCATTCTGTCAAGCAATGGGCGCGGAACGGTGTCTAAGGAATTGGCGGTTGCAATGAATAATACGTCAGATAAATCGAAGGGGAGTTCTAAAAAGTGATCCCGGAAGTTTTTGTTCTGCTCTGGGTCAAAGACTTCTAACATGGCAGAGGCAGGATCTCCGTGATAGTCCTGGGACATCTTGTCAATTTCGTCGATTAGAAGAAGTGGGTTGGAGCTTCCGGCACGCTTGATGGCGTCGATAATCCGTCCTGGCATCGCCCCAATGTAGGTCTTCCGGTGTCCTCGAATTTCTGCTTCGTTTTGAACACCGCCTAAACTGATTCGGTGGTAGTTCCGTCCCAGTGCCTCCGCCAAAGATTTGGCAATGGAGGTCTTGCCTGTTCCGGGAGGCCCCACCAAACACAGAACATTACTTTTAGGTTTTCCGGAGAGCATCCGGACAGCGATATATTCCAAAATCCGTTCCTTCACCTTGTCTAAACCAAAATGATCCCGATCCAAAATCTTTTTGGCAAGGGGGATGTCCAGAGTTTCCTCGGTTTCCTGTCCCCAAGGCAGGGAGAGGACGGTTTCGATATAGTTCTGAATCACGCCGTACTCCTGAGAATAGGGGTGGCCTTTCCGAAGCCGGCTGAATTCTTCCTCTAGTTTTTCGCAGACTTCCTCCGGGATATTCCGTCCCTCCATCTGGGAGCGGTATTTCTTGATGTCGGCATCAGCAGCTTCCCCTTCACCCAGTTCGTCCTGGATGACCTTCATCTTCTCCCGGAGAACATAGTCCCGTTGGTTCTGATCCAGAGAATCCTGAACCTTGTCCATGATTTCATGCTCAATTTCCAAAATGTCTGTTTCGTGGGCAAGAATATGAATTAGTTTTTCAAGACGCATATCCACTTGAAACTCGTTTAAAATTTTCTGCTTCAGTTGGGGCTTTAATGGGAAGTTGGAAGCAACCACGTCAGCAAGTTCTCCTGGCTCTTCGATGGAGAGTAGGGAAGTAACAGCCTCGGGAGAGAGTCTGTCATAAAGGTCTAAAAACCGTTCTACCAAATGGAAAACCCGGCGCATCAGTACCTGAACCTGAACATCATCGTCGCAGATGGTTTCCTCGGCACGAAGAACGGTAACCTCGGCATGGTTGTCCTTTTCGGTAAATCGAGTGATATAACCCCGGTAAAGACCTTCTACCAGAATCCGGATGTTTCCGTCGGGGAGATTCAAAATCTGTTTGATTTCTGCTACGGTACCGATGTCAGCAAGATCATCTAAAGTGGGGTCGTCTACCGTGATGTCATTTTGATAGCACAGAAAGACCAATTTGTCCTCGTCCATGGCGCGATGAACCGCGGCGGAGGATTTGGGACGCCCTACATCAAAATGAATGACCGTGCCGGGGAAGATAGTAATCCCCCGCAAGGGTATCAAAGGCAGTGTAAACTTGGTATTTGTCATAGGCGAAAAAACCTGCTTTCTTTGAATATTTCTAAGGGTACATCCCCAAAAGGGGAGGAGTTATCTCATTAACTTATACATTATACTATGGTTATAATAAAATAGCAAGCATTTTTTCGAGGATTTCGGCGAAAAAACATCGGAAACGGAGAAATTTTTTGGCAACAATGAAAAAAGTTTCAAAAAGTTCTTGACAAAGGCTTTGGAACATGGTAATATAGTCCGGTAAAGCAGAAGGTTTCCGCTTCTCCCCTTCGCCGCGTCAGGCAAAAGGGCATCCTAGGTTAGGACTTATTTTTGAAAAGGACAGTTTGTTCTTATGAGGAAATATGTGCGGAATGCTTTTGCATTCCGCTTTTTTTATGCGGAGCGAAGCAATCGTCTGCTGAACCTTATTTGGGAGGTGTTTTGTTATAGCAAAGCAGGATTTGATGATTAACGAGGAAATCAGAGACAAAGAGGTTCGGTTAATCGGCCCCGAGGGTGAACAGCTGGGTGTTGTGGAGAACAGCGTCGCTCAGACCATGGCTGAGGAACGGAATCTGGATCTGGTGAAAATCGCACCTCAGGCAAAGCCCCCTGTCTGCAAGATTATGGACTATGGTAAGCATAAGTTCGAGCTTGCAAAGCGGGAAAAAGAGAATCGCAAGAACCAAAAGGTAATTGCACTTAAAGAGGTACGTCTTACCCCCAATATCGACGAACACGATTATCAGACCAAACTCAACCAGGCAATCAAGTTTTTGAAGGCAGGGGACAAGGTTAAGGTATCGGTTCGGTTCCGGGGTCGTGAGATTACCCACAGTTCTCTGGGCAAGGATATCCTCACTCGGTTCCGTGACGAAGTCAGTGAATTTGGCGGTGCCGATAAGGACATCAAGATGGAAGGCCGGAGTATGGCTATGATACTATCACCCAAGAAGGCGTAAGCAAAAAGAATTTAATCAGTATGGAAGGAGAGAAATACTATGCCGAAAATTAAGACACACAGAGGCGCTGCAAAACGGTTTGGTTTAACCAAAAGCGGTAAGGTAAAGAGAAGCAAGGCGTTCAGAAGCCACATTCTGAACAAGAAGACCACCAAGAGAAAAAGACATCTGAGAAAAGGCGGCTATCTGTCCGCTGCAAACGAGGCAACCATCAAGAGCATGATGCCTTACAAATAAACCTTACGGTTTAGGTTTTTAACAAACGTGATTTGAGAAAGGAGCTTTTAACATGGCAAGAGTAAAAGGCGCTATGAAAACCCGCGCCAGACATAAAAAAATCTTAAAGCTTGCAAAGGGCTACAGAGGCGCTAAGAGTAAGCTGTTTAGAACTGCAAATCAGGCAGTTATGAAGTCTTTGGCATATGCATACAGAGACAGAAAGGCGAAGAAGAGAGAGTTCAGACAGCTTTGGATTGCTCGTATTAATGCGGCAACCCGTGCAAACGGCATGAGCTACAGCCAGTTCATGAACGGATTGAAAAAGCAGGGCATCGAGATGAACAGAAAGATGCTCTCCGAGCTTGCAATTGCTGATCCTGCAGCTTTTAAGAAGCTGGTAGATCAGGTTCGCTAAATAAGAGAGTACCATGCAGAGATTCTTCAGTTTCTAAGGAAGTCCTTGGATAAACTGAAGAATTTCTTTGGTTAAGTGAATAATTAAGAATCATACAGAGTAGGTGTCCATGCGTTAGCTTTTTTTGGCTTTTAGTGCCGGTTATACAGGGAGTTGATAACCGGACGAAGAACGGTATCGTCGCGATATGGACGCCGCATCCCGCTGTCTCACAGAAGCTACCTCTATATTCCTGTGCAGTCAGTGAGTTCAGGAGGTAATTTCTATGTTTCAGGAACGTTTTGATGCGGTGCTGGAGGGGTGGAAACTTAGCCTGAAGGCATTGCTGAATCCGTTGTCCCAGATTTTGAGTGTGTTATCCAATCCCTGGATTAGTTTAGGAATTGTGGCAGTTGTATTTGCAGGACTTCTTGTGTGTTGTATCCTGCATCAACGTGATTCCTTTCATAAACAACTGAAGAACCCCAGGGTCTTGACCGTCTGTGCCATGATGATGGCGCTGAATATTATTTTGGGGTATTTTACCCTGCGATTCACAGAGTTTTTACGAATTGGATTTGGGTTTGTAACCCAGCCGGTAGTTGGAATGGCCTTTGGCCCCCTTGTTTGTTGTGCGACCGGAATGATACAGGATGTAGTGTCTTTGGCACTGAATCCTACCGGCGCCTATATTCCTGCCTATACCTTGTCGGTAGGAGCTTCGGGAATGTTTTACGGAATGATGTTACATAACAAGAGGGTAACACTCTGGCGGGTATTCGTAGCAGAACTTGTGGTGATTTTGGTTGGAAACATTCTGCTGAACACCATTGCACTGGCTCCTACTGTTGCCAGTGGGTTTGTTGGGATTTTCCCATCCAGAATTTTAAAGAATTTATTGTTGCTTCCCATTCAGACGGTGGTAAGTTACCTAATTTTGAAGTTTGTGCAGAAGCAAAAACTGCTGAAGATATTGGAAAGATAGAAGGTGTCGGGATGCAAGAACTGATAAGCCGCGAGAATAAGGTTTTAAAGCTGATACGCTCTTTGTTAAGTAAAAAAGGTCGCACTTCGTCTGGACTGTACTTTGCAGAGGGACGGCGAATGGCGGAAGAAGCCATGCATTATGCCAAAGAGCAGATAGAAGCGGTTCTTGTTTCCGAACTGTTTTGTGAGAAAAACCTGGATTTTGTCCGGGAGATTGACAGTTCCGGAATTCCGGTGTATACTGCAAGCGTAAAACTATTTAAAGAATGCTGTGATACGGAAACCCCTCAGGGGATTGGTGTTGTTTTGAAAACGGAACCCAAAGCGGTTGACAGGGAAAAGGCTAAATTTCTTTTGGTGTTGGATGGCGTGTCCGAACCAGGAAATTTGGGTACCATTGTACGAACGGCGGAGGCTGCTGGTGCAGATGGTGTCCTCTTGATGAAGGGTTGTGCTGATTTGTATAACCCTAAGGTGATTCGTTCAACCATGGGTTCTGTCTTCCGGGTTCCATGCAGGACTGGTGTTGAACCTGAGGAACTGAGAGCGTGGAAGGCAAAAGGGTTTTTCCTGACTGCAACTGCCCTTTATGATTCGGTAGCATTAGGGGATGCGAAGCATTCTGATAAACAGATGCTGGTTATCGGTAGCGAGGCAACCGGGGTATCCCGGGAGGTTCTTGCCCTTTCCGATCAGCGGGTACGGATTCCCATGTCAGGAAAGGTGGAATCCCTGAACGCTGCCGTTGCTGCCGGAATTGCCATGTATGCATTCCGTCCGGAACAGGAGGGGTAGCGTATATGGCAGAGGAAAAAGAGTTACTTTATCGTATCTGGCTCAATGATTGTTGCAATCACAATCCGGGTCAGGTAAACAATCTTCTCCGAAAGTTTGGTTCTCCGGAGGAGATTTTTAAGATGGATTTAACCAAGCCAGAGTACAGTAAGTATTTAAAGTTAGGGCAACGCCTCCGGATTGCCAAGAATCTGGATTCTGCTGCCCGAAATTTAGAGGTATGGCGATCGATGGGGATTCGGGTTCTCTCCATTGATGAACCTGATTACCCGGAACGATTGAGAGAAAACTTTAACCCGCCACAGATTCTCTATGTATTGGGAGAAGCTCCGGATTTTAATCAGATGCTGGGTGTTGCCGTGGTAGGATCCCGGGAAGCCAGTGATGATGGCCGGAAGTTTGCAAGGGAGATGGCAACTGGATTAGCCAAGGCAGGCGGTGTGATAGTCAGTGGAATGGCAGTTGGTGCAGACACGGCAGCCCTTTGGGGTGCTTTGGAGGCCGGTGGTATTACGGTGGCAGTTCTGGCTGGGGGCGTGGATAGAATCTATCCCAGAGAAAACACCGATTTGTATTACCGCATCCTGAATCACGGATGTATCCTTTCGGAACAACCGCCCGGAACTGTTGGCAAACCTTATTTCTACGAACAGAGAAACCGGATTATGGTTGGACTGGCCCAAGGAGTCGTTGTGGTGGAAGGTAAGGTGCAAAGTGGAACCGGGATTACTGCAAGACTTGCCCAAGATGCTAACGCCGATGTATTTGCAGTTCCTGGAAATCCCATGAATCCTTTTGCAGAACTTCCCAATCAGTTAATTCGGGATGGTGGCATTCCTGTGATTGATGCATTAGATGTTGTTGAGGAATATATGAATCTCTATCCGGAAAAACTGGAATACGGAATCAATCAATTGGGAAAACCTCTTGTAGGAATGAAACCGAGAGAGAAATTCAAGGAGTGGCGACGTTCTAAGCGGAAAGAACGTCAGGCTCCTCGGCTGGAGGAGACGTCAAAGGACGAAGAAAAGCTTTCGGCAGAGGCGTTGGAACAATGGTTCCTTGAGAAGAATTTTTCTGCAGAGGAGCGGAAAATTCTACAGTTTTTGTGGGAAAAGGATGAAGATGTTGCCTTTGATGATTTAGCGGATGCTTGCGGAATGGAAACCGGCTTGCTCAGTAGCCAGTTGATTATTCTGCAGATGAAGAAAGCCGTCGACCAGGGTGTTGGAGGCAGATATAGATTACAAAAATAGGAGGAGAAAAGAATGGCTGAAAAAACCGCAAAAAAGACCGGTGCTTCCAAGAAGAAGCTGGTGATTGTGGAGTCTCCCACCAAAGTGGATTCAGTAAAAAAATATCTGGGAAGTGGTTATACTATAGAAGCAACCATGGGGCATGTGCAGGATCTTCCCAAGAGCCAGCTTGGTGTAGATATCGACCATGATTTTGAACCCAGATATATTACCATTCGGGGCAAGGGAGATTTGATTGCAAAATTGAAGAAAAAGGCAAAGGCTGCCGATAAAGTTCTTCTCGCAACTGACCCGGACCGTGAGGGTGAGGCAATTTCCTGGCATTTAGCTAATGTGTTGGATATTGATCCCAATTCTGCTTGCCGGATTACCTTTAACGAGGTAACCAAAGATGTGGTCAGAGAAGCGGTAAAAGAGGCACGCCCCATTGATATGAATTTGGTGGATGCCCAGCAGACCCGACGGGTTTTAGATAGAATTGTAGGGTACCAGATTAGTCCTCTCCTTTGGAAAAAGGTGAAAAAGGGCTTAAGTGCCGGACGCGTTCAGTCTGTGGTTGTCCGGATGATTGTAGACCGGGAGCGGGAGATTGAAGCCTTCCAGCCCGAAGAATACTGGACGATTGACTTAAAACTAACCAATGATAAAGGAAAGCTTCCCTTTGTTGCAAAGTTTTATGGTACTGCAAATGGCAAGAAGATGCCTATTTCTGACGAGGAAAAAGCGATGCAGGTAGTAGAAGCTTTGAAACAGGCAGAATACACCGTGGCATCTGTGGTAAAGAAGGAAGTAAAGCGGCGGAGCGCGCCTCCTTTTACCACCAGTACCCTCCAGCAGGAGGCGTCCCGGAAGCTGAACTTTACTGCCCGCCGAACCATGATGGCCGCACAACAGCTTTACGAAATGGGTTACATTACCTATATGAGAACTGACTCTCTCCGGATTTCTCCGGTGGCGCAAAACGAAGCGAGAGCCTTTATTGCTGCTCAGTACGGTGATGCCTTTGTTCCTAAATCACCCAAGGTGTATCGGGCAAAGAAGAGTGCCCAGGATGCCCATGAAGCGATTCGGCCTACGGCATGCGCCAATACTCCGCAGCAGTATAAGGAAAAGTTGAAGCCGGATTTATATAAGCTTTATCGTTTGATCTGGCTCCGGTTCATGGCAAGCCAGATGTCCGATGCTGTTTTAGATTCTGTGAATGTAGATATCAAAGCGGATGATTATCTGGTTCGGGCTATGGGCTCTGAAATTAAGTTTGCCGGATTCATGACCCTGTATGTCGAGGGTAAGGACGAGGAAGAAGAAAAGTCCAAGAAGATTCCTACCCTCACCCAAGGACAGCAGCTATTACTCAAGGAAATTGAGCCGGAGCAGCACTTTACCCAGCCACCTGCTCGGTATACTGAGGCAGCACTGGTGAAGGCGATGGAAGAGGAAGGCATTGGAAGGCCCAGTACCTATGCTCCCACCCTGGCTACCATTACCTCTGCAAGAGGTTATGTAGCAAGAGACGGAAAAAGTCTGTATCCCACCGAACTTGGATGTATTGTAACAGACCTGATGAAAGAAAATTTCCAGGATATCGTGGACATTGAGTTTACCGCAAATATGGAAGATAAAATTGAGACCGTTGCGGATGGTTCTATCGGCTGGAAAGAGATTATCCGGGAATTTTACGGTCCTTTTGCGGAGACGCTAAAAGAAGCAGAGGAGAAAATCGGTCATATTGAGATTCAGGATGAGGTTTCCGATGTAGTTTGTGATAAGTGCGGACGGATGATGGTGTATAAGCAGGGACGGTTTGGAAGATTTTTAGCCTGCCCCGGTTTCCCGGAATGCCGGAACACCAAGGCAATCTCTCAGGAACTGGATGTCCCCTGTCCCAAATGCGGTGGCAAGGTGATTGTTCGCAAGTCCAAGAAAGGAGCCACTTTCTACACCTGTGAAAAGAGTCCTGCCTGCGACTTTATCTCCTGGGACGAACCGACAAAGGAAACATGTCCCGAGTGTGGCGGTACTATCATGAAGGTGCGGGCGTTCAAGCGGAGAGGGCCACTTTCCTACAAGTGCTACAACGAAGAATGTGGCTATGTGAGAAAGCCGGCGGCAAAGAAGACAACCAAGAAATAAATAAGAACCAGGGCTGTTGCGTTTGGCAGCAGCCCTGCTTTTCCATAGGAGGATAATTTCATGAAACTTCGAATTATCGGTGCGGGACTTGCCGGTTGTGAGGCGGCATGGCAGGCGGCAAACCGCGGAATTCAGGTTACCTTATACGAAATGAAACCGAAAAAGCATTCTCCGGCACATAAAAGCAATGATTTTGCAGAACTGGTCTGCAGTAACTCTCTTCGTGCTGATGGCCTTGCCAATGCGGTAGGGCTTTTGAAGGAAGAAATGCGATGTCTAAATTCTTTGATTATGGCGTGTGCTGATAGCACACGGGTCCCGGCAGGAGGGGCACTTGCGGTAGACCGAGATGGTTTTTCTGCTATGGTTACCAAAAGGATGAAGAATCATCCTAACATTACCGTGGAAGAAGAAGAGATAACCCACATTGATACCGAATTACCTACCATTATTGCGGCGGGACCTTTGGCGTCGGATGCTATTGCAAAAGAAATCAAGAGGATAACCGGGATGGATGGACTCCATTTCTACGATGCAGCGGCGCCCATTGTTAGCTTTGAGAGCATTGATATGACCAAAGCTTTCCGGGCGGCAAGATATGGCAAAGGCGGGGATGATTACATCAATTGCCCCATGAATCAAGAGGAATACCTCGCCTTCTATCATGCCTTAATTACAGCAGAGGGTGCTGTAGTTCATGAAGGAGTAGAAAATCCCAAGGTTTTTGAGGGGTGTATGCCCATTGAGATTATGGCAAAGCGGGGAGAAGATACCATGCGATTTGGTCCCCTAAAACCAGTGGGACTTACCAATCCCCATGATGAAACAAGACCTTATGCGGTAGTGCAGCTTCGTCAGGATAATGCATCTGGCAGCATGTATAATATTGTGGGATTCCAGACTCATTTAAAATTCCCGGAGCAAAAAAGAGTTTTTTCTATGATTCCAGGACTACAAAATGCGGAGTTTCTCCGGTATGGTGTCATGCACCGAAATACCTATTTAAAATCTCCCGGATTGCTTACCGCAAACTATCAAATGAAAAAATATCCCAACCTCTACTTTGCGGGACAAATTACCGGGGTTGAGGGATATGTGGAATCGGCGGCATCCGGACTCATTGCCGGTATGACGGCGGCATCCAATCTCTTGGGAAAGGAAGAACCAAAGTTTTCCGCTAAGACCGCTATTGGTGCCTTAGGCGCCTATATCAGTCATGAAGGAATTACCAACTTTCAGCCTATGAATGTAAACTTCGGTATTATGGAATCTCTGGGTGAACGGATCCGGGATAAGAAAGAAAAGGCAATGAAGATTGCTGAGCGGAGTTTAGCAGAAATTTCTACTTTTCTTGACAAATAAGAGAAAAAACTCTATAATTCTCTCATAAGGGAGGTGCCTCCATGGGAGTAGATACCAGACGGCGGCAGGATATTGTTTTTCTGAACATTGTTTTCTGTTTGCTTGTGATTTTGATTCATGTTTCTTCTGAGGTTATAACCCAGATGAATCCGGGTCAAACCATGTATCGGGTGGTTTTGTTAATCTCGAAACTGTCTGCATTTGTGGTAAAGGGGTTTCTTTTGCTTAGCGGTGCCAAACTGTTTCTAAAGGCTGGAAGCATCCATTATGGGAAGTTTTATCTATCGAGACTAACTAAGGTGGTTTTGCCTTATATCATTTGGGTGTTTCTTTACTACCTATACTTTTGTTCTAAGAACTACTATGTTTTTTCTTGGGAGGAATTGGGAAAGCTTATCCTGACCGGAAGGGTCTCGGCACATTTTTATTTTGTGGTGGTGTTAATCCAGTTTTATCTGCTGGCACCTGTCTGGGTGATTTTCTTCAAAAAAGCTAATCCAACCGTAGTGCTTTTACTCAGTCTAATGATTACAGTGATTTGCGGAACATCTCTGGAGAGTATTCTGGCAACCATCTTCCCGGGCAGAAGTTTTCCTTATCTGGATTTGTTGTTTCTACGCTATCTGTTTTATTGGGTAGCCGGATGTATGATAGGACTTCATTACCAGGAATTTACAAGTTATCTACGAAAACGTTGGGTTTCCATCACATTGCTGTTTTTGGTATGCAGTATCAGCATGGGATGGTTTACCATCCGTTTTCCCGAAAATGGACCCATTTGGATGGATCAAATTCGTATTCTGTATTCCATCAGTGCTATGTTATTTTTCTATATGGTGGCACAACTCTTTGCACAGACCGGTGGAGCTTTGCTTAGACCTATAAGCTGGATGGAACGATATACCTACCACATTTACTTAATCCATTGCCTTGTGATTGTGATGACCAATGACTGGATGACGAAGTGGGGAATTGCCGACTTGGCCGTTCGGTTCAGTTGGCGAGTATTGGTTGCCTATCTTGGAACCATTCTGGTCTGCCTGATTTATGACGGACTCAAGAACTTGCTTCTGAAACTTTTGAAAAATGATAAATAGTTTTTGAAAAACAGTTACACCTTTAAAGGTGTAACTGTTTTGTTGTAGAAAGGGTATTGACATTTGGTAAGATAAGTGATATAACAAAACAAAAAACTTGCAAAAAGAGGGGATTGATCGCGTGAAAAGCTTAAAAGGACAAAAAATTTATGATGCACATTTGCATTGCCACCAGCCTGTTTTCTTTGAAGACGGTGTAGCTAATTTTAATAAACGGATGGCAGATAAAAGCATTGCCGGTGGTTCCTTGCTCTCCTTTCCCCATGGTGAGGCGGAGCATGAGGACCAGATGAGTGATAATATCGCCTGTCTTTATTATAAAGAAAAGTTAGACGGCCCCTATACTGCCTATGCAGATTTTCTTGACTATCCCGATGACCAGGATTATTACCTGGATTTTGCCAAGAAGTGTATGGCTATGGGTTTTGACGGATTTAAGAGCCTGTTACAGCTTCCCAGTGTGAGAAAGCGGATGGGGATTGGTATCAATGATTTGAGATTCGAAAAGTTCTTTGCCTACTTAGAAGAAGAGGAGATTACCTATGTTGCCCATGTGGGAAACCCTGCTATGTATTGGGACAAAAGCCGGCTTCCCGAGTCCATTATCCGTCGGGGTCGGTATTTTGATGAAACCTTCCTTACCTTAGAGGAACTCTATGAGGAAGCCTTGGAGGTTCTAAGAAGACATCCCAAGCTCCGGATTAACTTTGCACATGGACTTTTTATGGGAGATAATCACGATCGTTTGAGAGAGATTATGGATACCTACGAGAATGTTACCATTGACCTGACGCCCAATGCCCACTTGTTTGTGGATATGTCGGAGAATCTGGAGCTTTGGCGGAAGTTCTTTGAGGATTACCAAACCCGTATTTTGTTTGGTTCTGATACCTATGTTCCTCAGGATACCGAAAAGACGGTGCTTGCGAATGATGTGGTTTGGTTTTTGGAGACCCCGGGGCCGGTTCCCCTTCACGACGGAACCACCTGTCAGGGAATGAATTTCGAGGCGGGAGAACTTCTGGAAAATATCTGCTGGAACAATGCAGTGCGGCGTAGAATCCCAAGACCCCTGAACAAGCCGTTGATTGTGGAGGAGTGCAACCGTCTCCTTCATGAAGAATCCCGATTGGCAGATTGGGAAAGAGAAAACCTAGAGATTGCCATTAAAGAATTTTCAAAATAGAATATGGAGGATATGAAAATGAAAACGGAGAGAGCAAAAAGACTCTATAATGCACATATGCATTGTCATCGCCCCCTGTCTATTGCAGAGGGAATGAGAAACTTTCAGGAGCGATTGGCAAACACCCGTCTTGCTGGCGGAACTCTTCTGTCCTGTACCCGGAGAGGAAGTGAGGCAGATGACGTGATCGGCTGCGATGTGCTTTGCTTGTACTATAAGGAAATGCTGCCGGGGAGATACACCGCATTTGCCAGCTTTGTGGATTATCCGGATGATCAGGATTACTATTTGGAGTTTGCCAAAAACCGGCTGGAGATGGGTTTTGACGGGTTCAAAACTCTGCTGGGAGAACCTGGCGTGAGAAAGCAGATTGGGATTGGTATCAACGATAGCCGGTTTGATAAATTCTTTGCTTTTCTGGAAGAAGAGGGACTTCCTTTTGTTGCCCATGTAGGGAATCCTGCCGTATACTGGGACAGAGAAAATGCACCGGAGGAGGTCATTCGTCTGGGGCGGCTTTTTGATGATAGTTTTCTGCATTTGCACGAGCTTTATGGGGAATTTTTGGAGCTTTTGAAGAAGTTCCCCAAGCTGAATCTCACCTTTGCTCACGGACTTTTTATGGGTGATAATCACGACTGGCTCAAAGAGATTATGGATACCTACGAGAATGTTACCATTGATTTAACTCCCAATGCCCCCCTGTTTGTGGATATGTCCAAAGATATTGAACTTTGGAAGAAGTTTTTCGAGGACTATCAAACCCGAATTCTGTTTGGTACCGATACCCATGTGGAGGAAATGACTATTAACAGACCATGTCCTATGTCCAATGATGTAACTGGCTTTTTGGAAACTCCGGGACCGGTTGCACTTCACGATGGCACCACCTGTAAGGGAATTGACATTGATGGAGAGATGCTGGAGAATATCTGTTGGAACAATGCCATCCGTCGGGAAACACCAAGACCCGTCAACAAGGCGATGGCGGTGGAGGAATGTAAGCGTCTTTTGGCGGAAGAATCCCGCCTGAAGGATTGGGAAAGAGAGAACATTAAGGTGATCATTGAAGATTTTTCCAAGTAAGGAGAAAAGCAGATGAAAAGTATTAAAGGACAAAAAATCTATGATGCCCATATGCATTGCCATAGACCAGTGCTTTACGCCGATGGCTTAACGTATTTCAAAAAAAGAATGGCAGACAAGAGTATTGCCGGCGGCTCTATTATGGCACGTCTTTTGGGTGAGTATGAAAAGAACGATTACGTTGCCAATAATTTCGATACCCTTTATTACAAAGAGATGCTTCCGGGTCCCTATACTGCCTATGCGGATTTCTATGATTTTCCTGATGATGATCCGGATTACTATCTGGAATTTGCAAAAAAGGCGATGGCAATGGGTTTTGACGGATTCAAAAGCTGTCAGGGGCTTCCTACCGTGAGAAAACGAATTGGGTTTGGAATCAACCATCCGGTTTATGACAAATTCTTTGGATATTTAGAGAAAGAGGGTATTCCCTATGTGGTCCATGTGGGAAACCCTTGGATTTATTGGGATCTAGAGAACGCTCCGGAAGAGGCGGTTCGGTTAGGACGGGTCTATGACGAAAGCTACCTGACCTTGGAAGAACTCCATCAGGAGGCACTGGAACTTTTGGAGAAGTTCCCCAAGCTCCGTGTAACTTTTGCCCACGGTTTTTACATGGGAGACAACATTGAAAGACTGAGATGGGTAATGGATACCTACGAGAATGTGTCCATCGATTTAGCTCCGGGAACCCCATTCTTTGTGGATATGTGTGAGGATCTGGAGCTTTGGAAACAATTCTTTGCGGATTATCAGACCAGGATCTTTTTTGGAACGGATACCAATGTGGCGGATCAGGTAATGCCTACTCTGCTTGCCGACACGGTCTGCAACTTTTTGGAAACCAAAGGCCCTTACACTTGCCATGACGGAAGTGTCATTAAGGGCATTGATATTGATGGCGAAATGCTCCATAATATCTGTTGGGAAAATGCCGTTCGTCGGGAAACTCCCAAGCCACTCAATAAACCTATGATTGTGGAAGAGGCGAAACGACTTTTGGCAGAGGAATCCAGATTGAAAGACTTTGAACGAGAGAATCTTAAAACTCTGATTGAGGAATTTTCAAAATAGCAGCGGAGGGATAGTATGAAAGTATGTTCTAACTTTTTTCAAAATGCATGTACTACTTATGGATTTTCACAGGAGGCAGCAACCACATTTTTGAATGTGGCAAAGAAGATTGACGATAATAAAGACTTTAGTGAAAAGTTCGAGAAGATTCGCAAGTCTTATCTTTTCCCCAAGGCACACAATCTGCCTCGGGCAGTGGACAGATTAACGGCTCTTGCCGAGGAAAAAGGAGTGCATCCTTATACCTTGCACACGGTCTTCCTGATTGTTTGTTCCTCTACCCTGCGGCTTCGCTATAAAAAGGCAGGGTTACCTGATGAGCTTTTCCTGGAAGCTATGAAGGATTTGTCCTACAAGGCGGCAGAGTGTAAGGAACTCAAGGGAGTTGACGGAACCTTTGTGGCAACCTGGAATCATCGTTGGTTTGATATTTCGAGGTTTGCCCTTGGCAGATTCCAGTACGAGGATGGTGTTTTGCCGGAAGATTACAAAGGAAAGAATGGAGTAGAGTATCCCAAAGGAACTCAGTGTATTCACATTCATATTCCGTCATCGGGAGCTCCCATGAATGAGGAGGCACGGCTTGCTTCCTACAAGAAGGCCTATGAGTTCTATCAGGATAAATTGATTGATGGGGTGTTGGTGCTCCATTGCCAGTGCTGGATGTTGAATCCGGATAACGAGAAAATGCTTCCGGATCATTCCAATATCTTAGGCTTCTATCGAGATTTTGATGTTTACGCTCGGATCGAAAGAGAGGATTTTAACGACGGAGAGCGGATTTATGGTGCAAAGTGGTGTGGTAAGGTAAAGGATCTCCCTGAAAACAGTAGTTTGCAGAGAGCCTACAAAAAGTGGCTGATGGACGGAAAGAAGCTGGGTGTTGGCCGCGGTGTGATTCTCTTTGACGGAGAAAAGATTATTCGATAATAAAAAGGAGGTGTAAATTTTTTACACCTCCTTTTTTACATCCCCTTTTTTATTTCACGCAAATATTCTCCAGACTCAACCCTTCACAGTATTGCAGGGAAATGCTGTGTGTTCTGCCCTTTCCGAGATCGTCAATGGTAATATTTTTAAACTTCACATTCTTGATGAAGTGGCCGGGAACATCAAAGCCGGACAGGACAATAGCCTCGCATTCTCTGGGGCCGGGATCGTTGGGTTGTAATTGTCGATATCCGGTGATGTGCAAATCCTCAAAGGAACAATCCTCAAATACCGGTATGGTAGGTGCGGCCTCGCCGTCATCGTTGTATCCCACCGAATGCATCATCACCCGACAGAGCTTGCAGTTTCGTACCTGAACATTCCGCACATAGCCCCCCCGTTTTTTGGTGGCTTTGATTTCTACACCAAAGGTGGAATCTCCCATATCACAGTTCCAGATCCGGACATCGTTGATACCGCCGGACATCTCGCTGCCCATGGTAATACCGTGTCCGTAGATACTAACACAGTCAAAAACACGGATGTGCTCACAAGGAAGATTGATAACGTTACCTTCTGGATTTTTTCCCGACTTAATGGCTACTGCATCATCTCCGGTAGAAAACTCACAGTCGAAAATGGTGCAATTGGTAGAAGAATCCGGATCCCAACCATCACCGTTCCATACTTTCTCAGAACGGAATTTACATCCGTAGGTAACAATGTTGTTGGAGTAAATCATATGTACATTCCAGCTAGCCCCGTTTTGAATGACAGTGTCGGCAAGAATCACATTTTCAGCACAACTGATGTTAACCAGTCTAGGACGTGCTCTGCCCGGGATGGTATAATCCTTTTCGCATTCCTTGATTTTTTCCCCAAGGGAATCTATGTAGTCCTTCATGAGAACAGTCTCGATATCAATGACTGCTTTCGCAAGGGTTAATCCGCCACCACAGATGGTTCCACCAGTGATTTTTACGTTGGAACAGTTGATGCCGGTTCCCCGATCAAGTTTTCCAACATTAAGGAGTGCGGCATAACACATCATCTCATGCCCCTCGAAGCGACTCTTAATCTTGGGTTCATAGTCCTTTACCTCAGTGGTTCCGTGGAGAATAGCATTCTTGGAAAGTCGCAATTCCATATCGGAATGAAGAAATAAAGAACCGGTCATATAGTCTCCGTCTGGGAGATAGACGCATTGACCCGGCTTACAATCGTCAATGGCCGTCTGGATAGCTTTCGTGTTTAAGGTTTTGCCATCGCCAATGGCACCATAGGGAGCTTTGGTTACATCAATGACAGTTTTAACCGACTCGGTGGTGAAGGTTGCTTCTCCAACAAGGGACCCGGATGTGCCGATCATATCCACCTGAAAAATATACGATGTTTCAGGTGCCAGTTCTGTTACCCGAAAATGGCATTTTTCGGTTTCGCCGATTTTTTCTCCGTTCATACTAATGGTGTATCGGTTGCCTTTTTTGAAGTCTTCGGGCAAGTCCCAATACAACATGATGGTTTCTGCGGAGCAGATAGATTGTATCATGAAAATTACCTCAATATCATACTTATATTCATTGGTATATTATATCGAAATCTGTGTAGAGTGTCAATACTTAAAGAACAAATGCATGCAGAAGTCCACAAATAAGCCAATGTCTTAAAAAAACAGAGCAAGCGACAGGCGCTTGCTCTAGTATGGTCGGAGTGACTGGATTCGAACCAGCGGCCACCTGAACCCCATTCAGGTACTCTACCAAACTGAGCCACACCCCGATACAACATGAGATAGTATACACCATTTTTTGAGAAAATGCAAGCCTTTTTTTAAATTTTTTAAAAAAATTTTTTTAAGAATGTTTTTTCTAGAAAATAGAAGGAAAAGGCTTGTCGTTTGACAAGCCTTTTCACGTTACACTTCCTTAATCATTAGAGAGCTATGGATGGTCATGGTAAAGTTCAGTTTGTCGGTGGTAGCAACCAATTCGCCGTCATGATTTTCGTCTAAGAGGTAAACCTCGTACTGGCTGTCTTTTCCAAAGTCAATGGAAATCTTTTTGGCAGGGGATTCGTCCTCATCGCTATAATAGGTGATGAGCGCCATTGCTTTGCCATCCTTATCCACCCCGCAGAGGGAGTAGATGTTCTCGATTTTGTTCTCGGAGGGAATTTCTTTTTCAAAGTCGTAGAACTTGCCAAACCAATACATAGGATAGTAACCCTTGAGGGGTTCCCAGGTGTAGTAATCAAAGACGCCATTGAAACAGGAGGGGCGGGTGTCATAGTACATCAGCATATCGATGAAGGTCTGCTGGGATTCGCACATACAACCCAGAATAAAGGATGCCCCCTTGAGTCCGTGAATACTTTGAATGGAGTATTTGAAGTTGTCCGTCCAGTCCCGAACATAGTTCCACTCGTTCAGAATGCTTTCGGCATCGTTGTAACCGTGCTTTACCAATAGCTCGTGAATGGTTTCCGCCTTCGAAGTAACCTTCCAGGGTTCGGTGCAGTAGATATGCCAGGAGAAGAAGTCAATTTCCACATTTCTCTTCCGCATCTCGCCAAGAAAGTCATCTGCCCAAGTCAGGTTGTAGGCAAGGGCGGGACCACCGATTTTCAGGTGAGGGAACTTTTCTTTCAGGTGTTTGGCAACTACCTCGTAAAAATCAAAGAACTGTGCCTTGGTTCCGCCCCAGGTTCTTCGGTTGGTGGCATCGTCCGGGTCCAGGTCCGGCTCATTCCAGATTTCCCAGTAGGGCATATCCAAGGTATAGCCATCTGCCCAACCCTCGGTGTAGTGGCGGATAATATGTTCACAGATTATCGCCCATTTTTTGAAATCCTTGGGAGGGAGAATGTTGTATTTCTTAATCTGGTGTTCAATGGTCTGGCCAAGACGGAAGAAACACTTGGTGCCCGCATCTAAAGTCATCAGGATATCTTCATCAGTGCAGGCAAATTCGTAGGAGTTGGGGTCTTCGGGGTCTGCATAAAAGTTGGGGAAGATATTAGAAATATCGTGGCTATAAGGACCGCCATAGGTTGTGATAACACCGCAGTCGTGGTTTCTGGCATAAGGAATCCGAGCCGCCTTGTAGTCTTCAAAGTTGGAACGGAACTGGTCGCTGGCGTGGCGTTTATGCAGAGGACCGCCGCCGGTGGCGTTCAAAAGCTTGAAGGATTTGCCCTCTTGGCTTAGGTTAAATGTTAATGTTTCCATTAGGTACACCTCGTATAGTTATATAGTTTCGAAAAATTTAATTAGAATCAATGATGCAATACCCAAAATGATGCCGATGGCAGTCTTTTTTTCAATAGGTTCTTTGTAAACGATTGCGGCAACAATGGTGGAAATGATGGTGCCACCGCCATTGATCAGGGTGAAAAGAACCACAGGAGAAACCATGGTGGTACAGATGGTGGCGAACTGGTTGATAACGAAAACCGCTACTGCCAGTGCGACACCGCAAATAATCAGAGTTTTATTGAGTTTGGTTTCGGTTTTGGGAACTTTTTTCGAGATACAGATTCCCCGATAGAAAATAGCGGTCAAAACCGCAATAATCCCAAAGGAGAGAAAGGAAAAGACGCTGACATCTCCCTTTGGTACGTAGGCGGTAAACATCTGTTGTGCCAGCATGGTGCCGCCATTGGCAATCATACTGCCGATGAGCAATAGAAGTGTTTTGTAACTGAAGTTTTGGTAGATATTCCTGGATGTGCCAATCAAGAGCCAGGCAGAAAGGAAAAACAAAGCAAGTCCTACCAATTGCATGGGTGCAACCGGTTTGTCAAACAGAAATACGCCGGCAATAATGGGAATAATCATTCCTGCAGTTCCGAACATAGAGTTCAAACTGACGGTGCCGCTTTTCATAGCGTAAATACTGAAGTAGCTTGCAAAAAAGAGGGTCAGGCCTGAAAAGGTGGCAATCAGGACGGTTTTTAAGTCAACGGAAAAGCCGTTGCCTGTCAAAAGAATCAGAAAAAGACCAAGGATTGCCGAAATGGTATCTCTGAAGGCATTGTATCCAATCAGCATCGTTGTGTTTTGAATCTCATTGCTGGATTGCTTATTAAAAAATGCCTGAACCACGCGACAAAGTAAGATAATCAATATGTAAATCGTAGCCATAAAAAGCCTCCTTCGTGATATATTTTAATTCTTAGTTCCGGATAAGTCAAGGGAAGTGGAATCGAAAAAATTTCGAAATTTGTCTCTTGCAAGCAAATGAGAAGTTGTTTATAATGGGATATGGTAGGTGATGCAAGATGATGACCCTTTCAAAACTAGCGAAATTGGCAAATGTGTCGGTGTCGACGGCGTCCAAGGCTTTTTCGGGAAGTCATGAGGTTAATGCGGAAACCCGGGAAATGATTTTTGAAATTGCGCGAGAGTACAAATGTTTTAAAAAGTTTTTTAATGCACAATACCCTAAACTTGTTGTTGGGGTGATTTGTCCGGAATTTGAGAGCCTGTACTATACCAGATACCTTGCTTTTATTCAGGAAAGGCTGAGCGAATATAACTGTGAAGTTTGTATGGCAAGCCATCGTTTCTCGCCGGAACGGGAGAAAAGCTTGCTGGAGTATTATGACCAGTATGCCAAGGTGGATGGTATTATTGTGGTAGATTCCAAACTGGAGTGGGTGGGGAAATTAGATGTTCCTACAGTTTTTCTTAGTCCGGAAAGGGAACAGAAAGGACATCTGAATATTATTAGAACGGTGGAAGAACCCCTTTCGATGGCGGTGGAGTATCTGCGAGAGAACCGGGTGGATACGATTGGTTTTTTGGGCGAAACGCTGACCAAAAGTTCTTTGAAGATGTTTCGGCATGTCATGGAAAAGTATGGTGTTCCCGTGGACGAAACCTATATTAGTGTTTCAGAACAACGGTTTGAAAAAGGCGGATACCAAGCCATGGAGCAGCTCTTTCAGAGGGGAACCATTCCTCGTGCCTTGTTTTGTGCATATGATGCTATGGCAATCGGTGCAATGAAATGTATTCGGGATCATGGACTTTCGGTTCCTGATGATGTAGCGGTCATAGGAAAAAATGATAATCCGGAAACCAGGTATCTTAATCCTCCGTTGGCAACCATCTCGTTGAATACAGAGGAGGGATGCCGGATTGCGGTTGAACTTTTGATACGAAAAATTAATGGAGAAGAGGTTCCGGATACCATCCAAACCCAATCGGAGTTGAAATTACGGGAATCCTTTGTGATCCTAGATGAAAAATAAAATTTGACGAAATCATGGAAGTATGGTATGATAAAAACATCAATAGATGTGAGGGAAGTTGCAATGAAGATTCAGGAGTCCGCCGAAAATTATTTGGAAGCCATATTGGTGCTTTCTGGAAAGAATAAGGGTGTTCGAAGTATTGATGTGGCAAATTATTTGGGGTTCAGTAAACCCAGCGTTTCCGTTGCCATGAAGTCCTTTCGGGAGGAAGGTTATGTGGTGGTGGACGGAGAGGGAAGCCTCATCTTGACCGAAAAAGGAAAGGAAATAGCCGAAAAGGTCTATGACCGACATAACACCATTGCGAAAGCGCTGATGCTTTTAGGGGTGGATGAGGAAACTGCACTCGAGGACAGTTGCAAAATTGAGCACGATTTAAGTGATATCAGTTTCCAGAAGATTAAAGAGTATTTCGGTAAGTACGAAAAATAAGATAATCCCGGTAGGGTTCGCCCAGCCGGGATTGTTGCTTTATTCCATTGTTCGTCCCAAAAATCCTGCAGCCGTTTCGGCAAGTTTGCTTTCGACTTCCCCTAAGGGGGTTTTGGGGTCGGCCAGGAAGATGACAGAGCCGATGCTATCCCCTTCAAAGACGATGGGGGCCACCACTCCGGCATCATATCTGTCGCTGTCTTCTAAAATCCGAACCGTCTTTTCTCCCGGATTGGCAAGGTAAACGGACTTCCCTTTCATGACTCGTTCTAGGTCTCCGGAGACCTTTTTCTCCCGGAGTTCTTTTTTTGGAATACCGGCCACGGCAATGATGTTATCTTTGTCGGTAATACAAGCAGGGATGCCGGCAGTTTTGGAGAGTGAGTCGGCATACTGGGATGCAAACTCGCCCAATTCCCCGATGGGAGAGTATTTTTTAAAGATGACAGTACCGTCGCTCTCGGTGTAGATTTCGAGAGGATCACCTTCGTGGATCCGGAGGGTACGGCGAATTTCTTTGGGAATAACAATTCGTCCCAAGTCGTCAATTCTTCGAACAATTCCTGTTGCTTTCATATATAAAATCTCCTATCTGTTTCATTTACAGTACTAGTATTTGAAAAAAGAGGAATTTTATCCAATGAAAAAAATGGGAAAAACTATTTTGGGTTTGTTCTTTTTCTGGGTGGAATTTCCTTGACAGGTTCATCTTTTTGTGCTATAAATTATGGTAGTAAATTCGAAAGATTGAGAGGAACTTTTTATGAATTATTCTCAGCAATTTGCTTCCAAAAAAGAAACCATCCAGAGCAGAACAGTCTGTGTTGGATTTGATGGTTTTGTAGATTTAATGATTCGCCCGGTCAAGACCCGGCAGGATGAGAACAATTGCACTTACTTTCCTACCATTGATACTTTTGGTGAGAAAATTACCAGTTTGGCTGGCAGAAGCGGTAATATCGAATTAATGATTACCAATACAGACTTTGGTGGTTGTGGCCCTCACTACGCCAATGGACTTGCTAACATGGGCGTTCAGTGCACCTGCATCGGCGCTATGGGTTATCCCGAGAAGAATCCGGTTTTTGACTTAAACCCCAACTGCCAGACCATTACCGTTTGCGAACCTGGGTATTCCTATGTGTTTGAGTTTGGTGATGGAAAAATCATTATGAGTGATGTGGACAAAATTAGCCGGATGCGTTGGAATGATTTGATTGAGCGGTTCAGCATTGACGACATGGTGGCTTATTTTGAAAAGGCAGATATCATTACTCTGGTAAACTGGAGCTACCTAGTACACTTCCATGAAATCTACGAGAAATTCTTAGAGTTGGTTATGCCAAGACTTGCCAAGAAAGAACGCAAGATTTACATTGATATTGCTGATTGTGCAAAGCGTCAGCCGGAAGAAATCAAGGCTGCACTTAAGATGTTCGGTAAGTATAGCGAATATGCTCCCACCTACTTAGGTCTGAATAAGAGTGAAGCTATGGTGATGCACGGTATTCTGTGCGAGGGTGAATATCAAGGATCCTTACCTATTGCAAGAGCTATTAAGGAATTTTCCGGTATTGGTACCGTAGTGATTCATCCGGTGGATAGTTCTGCGGCAGTTTATGACGGTGGCGAAATTGAGGTACAGGGTATCCTTTGTGAGAGTCCTAAAAAGACTACCGGCGGCGGGGATAATTTTAATTCAGGGTTCTGTGCAGGTCTCTTAGGAGATTTGGATATCAAGAGCTGTCTGATTAGCGGCATGACCACATCCTATCTATATGTGAAAAACGGAAAATGCAACAACTTTGACGATATCTGTCAGGCTATGGAAATGTATAACGATAGGGCGTAATTTAGTAGAATAAAAAAGCACAATATGTTCGTTTTGGAGACATATTGTGCTTTTTCTTGTAAAAAATGACTAATTTTCCAAGGAAGATTGGTGCAATAAGTCTGCGAGAAATACTTGACGATTCTGCATAAAAATGATATACTTTTATGAGTATGAATATAAAACTGGGTTTTTATGCGAAAAAGAGAAAATACTTTGGTGTGGAGTGAAAAGGAGAGACTAAGAATGGAAACAACAGGGGAAAAGAAAGGACTCTTTGGGTCTAACAGAAAAAATAAGAAAAGAGAAAAACAGGAGGTTCGTAACGAGGAAAGAGTGCTCAGTAAGCGGACACCCTTTTATGTGCGGGAGGCGTATAAGACTCTTCGTACTAATCTGATGTTTTCCTTGCCGGCAGATCAGAGTCGAGTTATCCTGATTACCAGCGCGGGCGTCGGAGAGGGAAAAACCACCAGTTCCTTGAATACGGCGATTTCCTTTGCTGCAACCGGAGCATCGGTCTGTCTGATAGATTGTGATTTGCGCCGTCCGAATGTAGCTCGCCTTTGTGGAGAAAAGGGTAGTCCCGGTTTGACAAATGTTCTGGTTAAGATGAACACCTTGGATGAGGTAATTCGAAAAAGTAAGTTCGAGAATCTTGATATTGTTTTTTCTGGAGATCTCTCCCCTAATCCGTCGGAGCTTTTAGCCTCCAGCGGTATGAAAGAGATTTTAAAGACATTGGCCGAGAGATATGAATATGTCTTCATTGATACGCCACCTGTTAATGTTGTAACCGATGCATCGGTATTGGCAGCCATGGCAAACGGTGTGTTGCTCGTTGCAAACCAGCAAAAGGCTTCCAAAAATGATGTGGCGAAAGCAATCAACCAGCTTAACTTTGTTAAAGCGAAGATTTTAGGTATTCTGCTTAATAATGCAGAAATTGAAGACGAAAAGGGTAGAAAATATCGGTATAGCCGGTATCGGTATAGCCGGTATTACGGACGTTACTACGGTCGTTATTACGGAAAGTATTATGGGTATTATATGCCCGGTGGAGAGGACAAGAATGATTGATCTGCATACACACATTCTTCCCAAAATGGATGATGGCAGCGCAAGTGTAGAAGAATCAATTAAGATATTGACCCAGATGCGCAAAACAGGGATTACAACCGTGGTTGCGACCCCTCATTTTGATATGCGCAGAGAAGGGATAAACAGTTTTTTGGAAAGAAGAGAAGAGTCGTATCAAACCATGATGGAAGCAGTGGGAGACAGAGAGGTTCCTGCTGTTCTTTTGGGGGCAGAGGTGCTTTACTGCGGTGTTGGACTGAGCCGGATTGACGAAATTGAGAAATTGTGTATCGGCGAGGGAAGGTGTATGCTGATAGAGTCCCTGACCCATCGGTGGAACGAAAAGTTTTCTTTTGAAATGTTAAAACTGATGGCGGAGCAGAATATTGTTCCGATTCTGGCTCATGTAGAGCGATACGTGAGGCATCGAAAGAATCGGAGGATATTGGAAATCTTGCAACGAGATGGCGCTCTTGCACAGGTGAATGCGGATTTCTTTCTGTCTAAGGAAACCAGACGTAAGGCGTTTAAATTGTTACAAGAGAAAAAAGTTCAGGTTTTAGGTTCCGATTGCCACGGAATAGAGGTGCGTAGAGCAAATCTTCCAGAGGCGATGGAATTGATTCAAGAAAAATTTGGAGAAACATTGGTGCAGAAACTAACGGCCCGTGCAGAATGGATTCTGAGTGCCGAAACCGTGTAGGAGGTAATGTTTGTGGAACTGTTATGGCGTTTAACAAGAAATCGTATTTTGCTGATAGCAGATATTATTTTGATTACAGTAACCTATGCGGTGGCATCCTTTCTGGGAAAGATTGATGTCAGCACAGAGCTTACACAGCGAACTATTTATATGGTAATCAGTACTCTGATTTTTCTAGGGGCGATTCATCTGGTAGGAGGATATCGCATCTGTTGGATTTATGCAGGAACCAGAGATTATTGCCGGATTTTAGGTGCATGTATTGGGGCAAGTTTTCTTCTAATCTTGATATGTGCGATTCCACCGGCAATTACCACCTTTGCAGCACCTTTCCGGGTCGGCGTAATTGCGGCGATAATTACATCTATGGAGATTTTAAGCCTGAGAATGGGAATTCGTGCAATCAGGCGGTTGATATCCATTGTAAACGGTACGGATTTTCAGGAGGATGCGAAGCGCGTTTTGATTGTTGGTGCCGGGAATCTGGGTGTTACTCTGGCAAGAGATATTTTAAGTAATGCAGATTTAAACTATAAAGTAATTGGCTTTGTCGATGATGATAATCGAAAGAAAAATTCTTTGATTCTGGGAGCAGAGGTTCTGGGTGGAACCGAAAAAATTCCGGCATTTTGCGACCGGTATCATCCGGATGAGATTATTTTTGCAATTTCTACAGCATCGCCGGAGGAGAAGAAACGAATTCTGAGTATTTGTGCAGAAACTCATTGTACCCTGAAGACAGTTTCCGGATTTGCGGATACCTTGGAGGGGAAAAAGAGTACTGAATTTCTCCGGAAAGTTGAGGTGGAGGACCTTCTCGGCCGGGAAATGGTATCTTTAGACAACAGCGCGATTGAGAAGGACTTGAAGGACCAGGTTGTCATGGTTACCGGTGGCGGTGGTTCCATTGGGTCGGAACTTTGCCGTCAGATTATGGCTTATAGTCCGAAAAAGTTGGTGATTCTTGATATCTACGAGAATAACGCCTTTGATTTGCAAAACGACCTGTCAGATATGTTTCCGGATACCAAGACCGAGGTTGTCGTGGTGATTGCTTCGGTGCGGGATGAGGAACGTCTAACTAAGGTGTTCGAGGAGCATCAGCCCTCTGTGGTATTCCATGCAGCGGCACACAAGCATGTGCCTATGATGGAATTTAATGCCATGGAGGCAGTAAAAAATAACGTATTCGGGACCTGGAATACCACTCGTTGTGCCAGCCGTGCTGGTGTGAAGCGGTTCATTTTGATTTCTACCGATAAGGCGGTTAATCCAACCAACGTGATGGGAGCTACCAAGCGAATCTGTGAAATGATTATTCAGGCAATGCAAACGGTCAGCACGACCGAGTTTGTAGCAGTCCGGTTTGGTAATGTTCTAGACTCCAATGGTTCGGTACTTCCCCGGTTTAAAAAACAGATGATGAAGGGTGGCCCTATTACGGTAACCCACCCCGAGATTACTCGATTTTTCATGACCATTCCTGAGGCAGCACAGTTGGTGCTGCAGGCTGCAACCTTTGCTAAGGGCGGTGAAATTTTTGTTCTGGATATGGGAAAACCGGTTCGAATTTATGACTTGGCAAAGAATTTGATTCGTCTGTCGGGATTAAAGTTGGGCAGAGACATCGAGATTGTATTTACCGGACTTCGGCCTGGCGAGAAACTCTACGAGGAGCTTTTGATGGACGAGGAAGGTCTGCAAAAAACAGCCCACGATAAGATTCACATTGGTAAGCCGTTCTTTCATAGTATGGACGAGCTTCAGGAGAAATTGGATATCTTAAAAGCTGCTATTGATACACAGGATAATGAAGTAGTAAAACGGGCAGTGGCAAAGGTGGTTCCCACCTATAAGAAGCCGGAAATCTACCCGGAACTTTCCTTTACCAAAGCAGAATCTGTGGATTTTTCCAGGAAGGAGTCCCCGCAAGCTTCGTGTAAGTAAGAGGAGACTGGAAATGAGCGAAAAAGCGAAGAAAAAGACAAAAAGAACAGTTGTACTCATCGTTGTTCTGGCACTTGTGCTAGGAATCGGTATGTTACTATGGAGTCAGGCAAACAATATCAAGGCTTTACGTTTTGCTTTGTATACGCAGGAAGAACGAGAGCGTCTTGCAGAAAAGAATCAGGAAGCCATTGATGCCATTGTTGCAGCACTTCCGGTAGATCCTATGCAGGATTTGAATGAGGAACAAGCGGCTATGTATCAACGGGGCGAGATGTCAGAAGAGGAAGCGCTCGGGATTATTATGGGCAACGATGGTACGAAAAAGCCGACATCTTCCCAATCCAAAGAGAATAAAAGGCTGCAGGAATTACTTGCAAAAGTATATCTGTTGCGTTCTAACTACGTTGGACGGTTGAATGGGTTAATTGAAGAGGCAAAAAGTGAGTATATTGCACGAAAAAAATCCACAGGCAAGGCGGATAAGGCGACCATAGGTTCGAAGTACATCAGTAAGGGTTCGAGTTTAGAAAGTGAATGCGACGGACAGATGGAGGCTCTTTTGGGAGAGATTAAGACGGAACTGGAGCGAACGGGTGGAGATCTTTCTGTTGTTGAGGAAATTCGTAATACCTACAACAGTGAAAAAAGTATTAAAAAGGCAGATTTGATAAACCAATATTTGAAATAAAAAAATCCCCGGAAGGGGATTTTTATTTTGTATCTATCGCTTCGTACATGGTTTTGGCAACGTCTTTATAGGCGGTATCCTTGACTTCCAAAACTCGAACAGTTACCGGGCGGGATCCAAAATCAATGGTTAGAATATCGCCCTCTTTCACATCGTAAGAGGCTCTGGCAACCTTCCCGTTCACGCTGACCCGACCGCTGTCGCAAGCCTCATTGGCAATCGTACGACGTTTAATTAGCCGGGAAACCTTTAAATATTTATCAAGTCGCATTTAGTGATTCTCCTTTGTTTCTTCAAATTTTTGAAATGCCTTTTTGTATTCTCGCAGATAGCGGTTCAAGGCAAGCTCCGGATCAATTTTTTGATTTCGGCACCTTGTAACCAGATTGAAAAGTTCTGCTCCCAGAGAAAGTTCCGGGTGTTCCGGAACCGGAACCATGTCCTGAGAAAAACCTTGTTTTTCGGTTTTCTTCAGGATTTTTTCTGCTCGCATTAAAGCTGGTAAATAGGTGGAGATGCCTTCTAATTCTTCGGTAACAGTCTTCTGTTCCCGGTCTTTTCGTTTAATTTCATCCCAATCGGTTGGCACTCCACCCTCAAACAGATGAGGATGCCGATGCATCATCTTTCTGCAGATGGCATCGGTTACATCGTCAATATTGTATTCGCCAGAGTCTTCGGCTATGGCGGCATGGAACACAACCTGCAAAAGCAAATCTCCGCTTTCGTCAGCAATTTTTACCGGATTCTTGGCATCAATAACCTCAACCAGTTCATAGGCTTCTTCTACCACGTGTTTTTTGATGCTCTCATGGGTTTGTTCTTTGTCCCAGGGACAACCGTCCGGAGAGCGAAGTTTTTTCATAATGCCAAGTAAATCGGCAAAAGTGTATTTTTCTTTTTTCATATAATATATCCTATTTTAGCAGTTTTAGTTTGGACAGAAGAGAGACGAGTTTCTCACCTTTTGGCAGTCTTAATACATCATCTTTTTGGATGGCACCGACGGTAAACGCTGCAAAAACATAGATGATAGCACAAAGACCGATTTCGCCTACAATGAGGATTCGGCGAAGCCAGATATTCACATTGGCATCAAGCAAGAAGTTTTGGCCTGTTATAAAGGTTCCCAGAACAAAGCCAACGGCACCCATAATAAAAGCGGCTAGCAGTGGTTTTCCCACAAAGGAACTCCAACGGAACTGAATCTTTGCATATTTGATAATCTGAATAACATTTAAAATGGCAATAATCAGGTAGCAAACAAAGGTTCCTACAGGAGCACCATCAATGCCCAGATAAGGAATACAGAAAAGATTCACAAGAATTTTGACGGTACCACCGATGATCATATTGATTACCGGAAGATATACCTTGCCGTAGGCCTGTAGAATTGCATTGGTAACGGATACCACGGCAACCGGAATGATGGCAATGGATAAAATAGCCAAAACGGATTTTGCGTTAATGTCTCCATAAAGGAGATAGAGGACCTCCTTGGAAAGAGAAGCAATTCCCAATGCACAGGGAGCTGCAAACAGGATGGCAATCCGGATGGCACTTTCTGTCATAGTTCGAGCCTCTAAGGAACTTTTTTTGGTCAGTGCAGCCGAGATGGCAGGGACCACGCTCATGCCAAGTGCGACCACCAGAGTTAAAGGTAGATTGAAGATGGTAACTGCCTTTCCGGTATACATGCCATAAAGCGTGGAGGCCTGGTGGGTGAATAATTCCATACCTTTCCAACCCTCTTCCAAGGCCTGCTGTGCAAATTTAGTTCCCTCTTGGAACATAAAGGAATAGTGGTTCAGGACTTCGGGACGAGTTACCAATCGTCTTGTAATGGTTGCCATGTCAATCAAGGAGGTTAAGGAAGAAACCGAGGCACCAATGGTAATCGGAATGGCAATAACAATTAATTCCTTTAAGATACTCTTGGTAGAACGAAGCGGGGTAATCTGGGGCAATGTTGTCTTTTTCTTCCTAGTGCTAATGTAGATTACGGAAAGTAAAATGGCACAAAGGAGGGTGCCGATAGTTACACCGGAAATGGCACCGGCAGATGCAAAAACTGTCCGGATGTGGGAAGAGCCAACCTTGCCCGATGCAATATCAATGCTGGAGGGAAGCGTGGTATCAATCGTCATGTTCATAAAGAAAGAGGCGACAAAAATACCAACAAAAAGCTTGGCGGCAGCCTCAATCACTTCCGAAGCAGCAGTGGGATACATGTTTTGACGTCCTTGAAAATAGCCTCGGTAAACCGAAGAAATAGACACAAAGAAGATAGCGGGGGAAACGACTAAAATTCCCAAAGAAGAGCCGGGAACCGAAACCAGACTCTCCAGCTGATTGGGGAAGAGATAGAGGAGTGCGGTTCCTACTAAGCCGATGATGGCAAGAAACCGAAGGGCAGTCCCGAAGATTTTCCGGGCATCCTGTTCGTTTCCTTGGGCTGTGCTTTCTGCCACCATTTTAGAAATGGCAATGGGGAATCCGGCAGTTGCGACAATGAACATAAAGGTATAAATCTGATAGGCAATGTTAAAGTATCCCATTCCATCATCGCCAATGAGGTGATTCAGGGGAATCTTAAAAAAGGCACCAATCACCTTAACAATTAGATTGGCAAGGCCCAGAATCAACGCGCCTTGTACAAAGCTCTTAGTTTTTTTGTTTTCCAAAAAAATTCACTCCTTATCGGTAGAGGATATAAACAACAGGTATATGCCAAGTATATTACATTTTTCTGGGAAAAACAACCATGTAAATTATTTTGTAGGAGAAACGTAACAGAAAAAGCACGGATTATCCGTGCTTTTGTCAGATTATGATACATGATCTTGATCGTTGCAGATATCCTCCACTGTTCTGGATACCGAATGCTGAATCGGCTTCCATTCTGCTTTCGTAAAAAGCGCAAGAAAGGAAATGGGAGCGTAGGTAATCATCAAGAAAGGAAAGGTAAAGAGATTCCATATCACCTTCCAGCGATTTTTACAGTGAATTTGGTTCCATTCTGTAATGACCGTTATAGCACCCAGAATAAAGAATAAGCCGTAGAAGTTAACAATGGTCTGGAAAAACGAAAGCACCAGACTTTGTACCTCTGCAGAGTTATTCATAATAGAAATGGGAATAGAGATGGCATTCAAAAGAGCACTGACTAAGGTTAAAAGAACCGCGGGCATTACTGTCATCAGCATATCAAAGCAGGAAAAGCTTGCTGAGAACATGGCTTTAAAATTCTTAGGTCCTCTAAAGATGCCCTTTAGGATTCCTTTTAAGAGTCTGACCCCATAATGAGTAAAGACCTGGTAAAATCCCTGCGCCCAACGAAGACGCTGGGTGCAGAACTGCCGGAATTGGGTGGGTTGCTCATCATAAAGAATGGCAGAAGGACAGTAACCAATGGTTACACCCTGAATCACACTGTCTACTGTGAATTCAATATCCTCTGTCAAAAGATGATGAATCCAGCCGCCATTTTTCCAAATAATGTCTGCGTCAATCAAGAATCCGGTTCCTGAGATGGAGCAGCTGGTACCCAGTGCCATTCTGGCGTTATTCACATATTTTGCTTCCCGAAGGAACCAGAGAGAAGAACCTGCAGAAATCCAGTTGCTGTCATAGTTTTTGGAGTTCCGATAGCTGGTTACAATGCGATAGCCAGCAGAGAAGGTTTTGTTCATTTCCTTAACAAAGTTCGGGTCCAGAAGATTATCGGCATCAAAAATCATGTAGCCGTCATATTCTCTTTCTGCATAATTCCGCCTGATAATACCAAACATCCAATCCAGTGCATAGCCCTTGCCTACTTGTTCCATGTTAAAGCGCTCATGGACAATTGCACCGGCGCTCCTTGCTACCTGAGCGGTAGCATCTGTGCAGTTGTCGGCAATGACGTAGGTGTCCAGAAGTTCTGCGGGATAGTCCTGGCTTTTGATACTGTCAATCAGTTGGCCGATTACCGTTTCCTCGTTCCGAGCCGAAATAATAATGGCGAAACGATGTTGTTTGTCAGTCTTAAATACCTTTGGCTTTGCAAAAAGTCCGACAAAAATAAAGAAAAACTGATAGGCATAGCATAGGGTGAAGATAAGAGAAATGATAAAATTCAAATATACTATCGTTTTCATAGGAGTCCTCTTGGTTTGATGGTGGCAAAATGCATAATCACCAACACTTATCTTTCTACAAAAGATATCATAATATTACTTATAAACTGTCTATTACTGTTATATAGGTGCTATATTAAAAATATATAAACAAATAATAAACAATTTATAAACGAACCTTTTCTGTAGTTGGGATAGAAAGAGATGGAGAATGTTTTTTGTATTTTTGATTCAGTTTATGGAGGAAAAAAGAAAAAAAGAACCAATATTCCCAAGTAGACAAAAGGAAGTTCTATAACAAAATTTTCATAAAACCTTTACAGATTTCAAACCTTATGATACAATATAAAAAAATGAACAATGGAGTTACTATTTATTAAGGAGAATTATTATGGAAAAGCTTGAACAAAAGTATGGTTTGCCTACAGCTATCTGTATGGTTGTTGGTACGGTTATCGGGTCAGGTGTCTTTTTTAAGGCTCAGAACGTCCTGACGGCCACTGGGGGTAATATGAGTATAGGAATTGCAGCCTGGATTATTACCGGTCTGCTGATGATTATCTGTTCTCTCCAGTTTGCTATGATGGCAACCAAATACGAAAAGGTCAGCGGTGTTGTGGACTATGCTGAGGCAACTTGCGGAAAAGGGTATGCTTATTATCTGGCGTGGTTTCTGGTGAATCTCTACTATCCCGGCATGACTTCCGTTTTGGCATGGGTATCTGCCAGATACTTCGGTGGTATGTTTGGATGGGATATGGTTAGTGCAGAGGTTCTGGCATTATCTGGATTTTTCTTGATTTCGTCCTATACCATAAATGCACTTTCGCCTAAACTTGCTGGTAAGTTCCAGATCAGTGCAACAGTAATTAAGCTGATTCCCATTGTGTTGATGGCAATCATTGGTACCATCGTTGGCGGAGTGAAAGGCACCCTTACCAGCAACTTTGCTGTGGCTGGTGTAGTAGCTGATGGTTCGGTCAGCAGTGGACTCTTTGCGGCAATTGTTGCTACTGTCTTTGCATACGAGGGTTGGATTGTTGCCACCTCCATCAATGCGGAGCTAAAAACTCCTAAGAAGAACCTTCCTATCGCATTAATTGTTGGTTCTTTGATTGTCGTTTGTGCTTATGTATTCTATTTTGTTGGTGTAGCTGGTGGTGCCAGCAGTGAGGTGCTAATTCAGGATGGTGCGCCCCAGGCTTTTAAAAACATCTTTGGAAGCGTCGGCGGAACCTTACTGAACATCTGCATTGTAATATCCTGTCTTGGAACCCTAAATGGATTGATGGTTGGTGCAACCCGGGGTATGTATGCAATTGCCGTCCGGGAGGAGGGCCCCTCTCCTAAGATGTTTGGCCAGGTTGATAAAGCCACTAATATGACCACAAACTCCTCGGTATGGGGATTGTTCATTTGTGGTGCATGGCTGCTGTATTTCTATGGTGCTAACCTGACTGAGGGATGGTTCGGCTACTTTAACTTTGATTCTTCCGAACTTCCTATCATAACGATCTATGCGATGTACATTCCCATTTTTATCATGTGGATGAAGAAAGAAAAAGATCTGGGGGTGTTCAAACGGTTTATCCTGCCCATCATCTCCATTGTTGCTTGTCTCTTCATGGTATTTGCAGCGGTTTATGCTCATGGTATTACGCCATATCGTCAAGCAATGGAGGCAGGGAAATTCTCGTTCCCGGTGTTGTTCTACTTAATTATCTTTGCGGTTATCATGATTCTGGGTTGGGTTTTCAAAAAACCTTTCAAAAAGAACATAGAAGAATAAAAATAGAAGTAAAATTGCCGCGGCAAGATGCCGCGGCTCTTTTTTTGTTGCAATGATCGAAAAGATGTGGTATAGTATAAGACAAAGGAAGTGGTAACCATGTTGCGAAAATCATTGATGGAATTAATTTTCGAAGCTGCATCTATTGAGCGGTGGAATGATCATATTCGGCCCTCTCGGGGCTTTAGTGAACTGGATAAGCAGTCTCACAAGATGATTTGTGCCTATGTGCTTGGGAAATTAGAACCGGACCTTGATTGGATTCGTCTAATAGAGGGCGGTATTTTTGAATTTTTGCACCGTCTTGTACTTACCGATATTAAGCCACCTGTTTTTCATCGGCTGATGGAGGAAAAAGGAGAGGAGCTGAACCAGTGGGCGGTTCAGGAGATGCTTCCGGAACTTCAATCGATTCCCGGTGGGTTTGGGGAGCGTTTCCAGAGATATTTTACCGAGAAGGAGTACAGTGCTAAAGAAAAGCGGGTGTTGGAGTCTGCCCATTATCTTGCTACCAAGTGGGAGTTTGATATTATCTATGATATGTGCAGGAACTATTACGGCATCGACAAGACTAAGTTCGAAATAGACAGTAAACTGAGAGAATTAGAAAAGCTTCCGTGCTTTAAAACATTTTTGCGGAACAAGAATTACCAAGGTTTTGCAGACCTGTTGGGGGAGCTTCGGTTTCAGCAACGGTGGTCTCGTTCCCCCAGAATTCCCAGCACCTCGGTAATTGGACATATGCTGATTGTTGGTGTGCTTGCTTACTTCTGTTCCTGCGAAATGGGGGCCTGTCCTAGGCGGGCAAAGAACAACTTCTTAGCTGGCCTTTTCCACGACATTCCTGAGGTACTCACCCGGGATATTGTGTCTCCGGTGAAGAACTCGGTAGAGGGGCTGGATGAACTGATTAAGGAAATCGAACAGGAACAGATGGAGAGTGTGCTCTACCCATTGATCCCGGAAGACTGGAAGAAACAAATTGCTTACTATACCCAGGACGAGTTTGAAACCAAGGTGATGGTTGATGATCGGATACAACTGGTAACCTGTGAGGAAATTAACGCAATTTATAACAAGGATGAATTTTCTCCGGTGGATGGTAAGGTGATTCGTGGTTGCGACCATCTGGCGGCCTGCATGGAAACCTATGTTTCTCATACCTGCGGGGTTACCACGCATACTCTTCAGGAAGCCAATCGTGATCTCTGTGCCAAGTACAAAAATTGTACGATTGGTGGGATTGATTTTGGTTCCTTGTTCGAGTACTTTAAAATCTGAACGATTTTTACCTCTTTGCATATCTTAGTAGTATCCAATTTATGCAAAGGGGTGTTTTTGTGGAAACGGTATGGATAATTCTACTTTCTTTTTTCGCTGCCTATGGGATTGTTCAATTGATGGTGCGTATGATGCTTTTTGCCAGAAAAAGAAACTGTGAAGAGGCTTTTTCCTATCGGGTTTTGGTTCTTAAGAATTGTCAGGAAACCGTAGAGGGCTTGATCCGGTCTATGGCCTGGGAAGATATCCGGGACGATCTAATTGTCGTTGATTTAGGGTCGGAGGATGAGACGCCGGAAATCTTAGAAAGGCTGGAGCGGGAACTTGATTTTTTGTATGTAATGACCCCAGAGGAATATCAGGAGTATAGTCTCGAGTCAATCGGCTATACGGATTAGGAGCGATTCTATGAAAAACTATAAAATGATTCTGCAGTACGAGGGAACCAGGTATCACGGCTGGCAGAAACAGGGGAACACGAAAGACACGATTCAGGAGAAATTGGAGTCGGTACTGAGCCGGATGGATGGAAAGCCGGTGGAGGTCCACGGCGCAGGGAGAACGGATGCAGGGACTCACGCTTGGGGTCAGGTGGCGAATTGCTATCTAAACTCCGAACCGGATGCACAGGAGGTGCTATCCTACCTGAATACTTATCTTCCTGAAGATATTGGTGTGATTTCGGTGGTTGAGGTTCCTATTCGGTTTCACAGTAGACTCAACGCCACCGGGAAAACTTATCAGTATCGGTTAAAAACCGACACGATTCCTCGGGTTCTGGAACGAAAGTTTATGGCAGAATATCCGGAAAAACTTCAGGTGGATGCTATGAAAAAAGCATCAAAAATCTTACTTGGGCGCCATGATTTTGCCAGTTTTTGTGCCAACCCCAGAATGAAGAAATCCACCGTAAGGACATTGCATCAACTAGAGATTCAGGAACTTCCCGGAGAGCTTCGGTTTACGGTTCGGGGAAGCGGATTTTTGCATCACATGGTTAGAATTTTGGTTGGTACTCTTTGTGAAGTTGGGTGTGGAAAGCGAACGCCAGAGAGTATGGAAACTCTCCTTGCTGCCCGAAACCGTGCGATGGCCGGAGAAACTATGCCGGCAAAGGGCTTGATGCTGATGGAAGTGGAGTATGAATAAACAGAGAGTGAAAGGACAGACGGATCGTTCTGTCCTTTTTCTTGAAAAATAACGAAAAAGGGATTGCAATTCTAAGAAAATTGTGCTACAATAAACTGATTCAATGAAATAAGATAAAGAGGGATTCCTTATGTTAAAGAGTATGACCGGTTTTGGCCGGTGTGAGGAAGTCATCGAGGGTTTTTCGGTGCAGGTGCAAATCAAATCGGTGAACCATCGGTATAGCGATTTTACTATCAAGACTCCTCGGCGTTATAGCTTTTTGGAGGAACCGCTCCGGAGTCTTGCAATGAATTCCATTGCAAGAGGAAAGGTGGAGGTTCTTTTAAGTTTGGAAAAAGAGGATGCGGGGGACATCACCATTGCTCTGGACAAGCCGGTAGCGGAAGGGTATATAAACGCCCTGCGGGAACTGGGTGAATATGGGTTAAAGGACGATTTAACAATATCCTCCCTGATTGGTTTGCACGATATTTTCTCGGTGAAGCAGGAGGAACTAGATGAGGAACAACTTCTCCGTATCGTGAATGACGCGTTTCAAAAGGCCTTTGCTGAGTTTGTGTCTATGCGTCGGGAAGAGGGTGCGCGTCTGGAGGAGAATCTTCGTCAGCATTTGGATGCACTTTTAGGAGAGGTTTCCCAGATTGAAGAAAAATCTCCTGCATCGGTTCATGCATACCGGGAACGGTTACGGAATAGAATTCAAGAAGTTCTGGAAGATAAGCAGATTGACGAAGGCAGAATCCTGACCGAGGCAGCTATCTTTGCGGATAAAGTTGCAGTGGATGAGGAGACGGTACGACTTCGGAGCCATGTGAAGGCGTTTACCGCAGCTATGGAAACGGATCAGCCCATTGGCAAGAAGCTTGACTTTATTGTCCAGGAGATGAACCGGGAATCCAACACGATTGGTTCTAAGTGTAATGACATTGCCGTTGCCGGACATGTGGTGGAACTGAAATCCATTATCGAAAAGATTCGGGAGCAGATTCAGAATATCGAATAAAAACCGGAGGTTATGGTATGAAGTTAATTAACGTAGGATTCAGCAATATTGTATCAGGCGACAGAGTAGTTGCTATTGTCAGCCCCGATTCGGCTCCAATTAAAAGAATTGTACAGGAATCCAAGGAAAAGGGTCTTTTAATTGATGCCACATGTGGACGTAGAACGCGGTCTGTTATCATTACTGACAGCGATCATGTGATTTTGTCGGCAATCCAGACCGAAACCATTGCGGGTCGTGCCGAGCCGAAGGACGATGATGCGAGAGAGGAATTGGTGGAGGAAGATGAAGAATAGAGGAAAGCTGATTGTCATTTCCGGTCCCTCCGGAGTGGGAAAAGGCACCATCTGTAAGCAATTGCTGGAAGAGTGTGATGACTTGGTTCTTTCAGTTTCTGCAACCACAAGAGCTCCTCGCTCAGAGGATACCGAGGGAGTAACCTACTTCTTCAAAAGTCGGGCAGAGTTTGAAGCGATGATTGCAGCCGGAGACTTTTTAGAATGGGCTATCTACAACCAAAATTATTACGGAACTCCCTGCAAAGCAGTGGAGGAAAACCTGGACCATGGCAGGAATGTTCTTTTAGAAATTGATGTCCAGGGTGCTTTGGATGTGAAAAATAATTTTCCGGACGGTGTTTATATTTTCATTGCACCACCGGATGTGGAAACGTTACGTACTCGACTGGTGGGGCGCGCTACCGAGAACCCGGAAGAGATTGCAAGACGGGTGGAGGCGGCTGGACTGGAACTTTCCAAGCAGAATGAGTATGACCATATTGTCATCAACGATGTGCTGGACCAGGCGGTAGAAGAAATCAAAGAGATTATCAAAGCAAGGAGTGAAAGAATATGATGATTTATCCCCCTATTGCAAAATTGGTGGAGAAAACCGGAAGCCGTTACACCCTGGTGATTGAAGCGGCAAAGAGAGCAAGACAACTTTCTGCGGGAAGCGAGGCACTTTGCCAGTGTGATTCCAACAAGGAAGTAACTGTTGCAACCAGCGAAATTTTTGCTGATAAGCTGGAGGTCTTTGTTCGTCCGGAACTGATTGGAACCGAATCCGTTTCGGAAGAAGAGTAAGATTCTAATAGGATGCAGCAAGGGGTTGTGGCACACCTGCGGCTCAGAATGAGGCGTTTTGGTTTGCGACAACCTTTTTTGTAAGAATTCATAGAAAGGACTGCGATACTATGATTGCAAATGTGATGCTTACCGACAAAAGCCATGCGTTATCGCAGACTTTTGACTACAAAATTCCCGAAGAGCTTGCGGGAAAGATTCTTCCCGGAATGCGGGTTCTCGTTCCTTTTGGTGTTCATAATATCTCTACCGAGGCTATGGTTGTTTCCGTCAAGGAGACCAGCGAGTTTCCAAGACTCAAATCGGTAGTTCGTTCTCTGGACGAAGTCCCGATCTGCACGGATGAACTGCTAGAACTTGCCTTCTGGATGCAAAGAAAATACCTTTGCAGTTTTCAACAGAGCTACAAATTAGTAAAACCTCCTTATATGGGTGCTCATGTTCGGGAATGGTTGGTGTTCCGGAAAGAACCGGAAGAAACGATGACGCCAGCTCAGTTTGAACTTTACCAGGCTCTCAAAGAGTATGATGGATTGGCGGAGTTGAAAGAGTTAGAAGCGGCATTATCCAAGCGGAGCCTTCGTGTTCCAGCCAAAGCTCTGGCAGAGATGGGCGTTCTGGAAATCAGAGAAACCATTGATGAAACAGTGGCGGTGAAATATATCCGGAAAGCTCGACTCAACTGTAGTTGTGATGAGGGATATGCACTGGCTGATGAATTGATGGCAAAGCGGGCAACGGCTCAGGCAAACTTAATTCTGACCCTCTGCGACAGTGGAGAGCTGTCCACGGCAGATTTGGTGATGATATCCGAGGGGAATTATACCTCCTTAAAAACTCTTTGTGAAAAGGGGATTGTTACTGTCTACCGGGAAAAGGTGGAGCGGGAGGCTTATGATGCGGAAAAATATGTCCGTTCCCAGGCCTATACGCCCACCGAGGAGCAGAAGCCGGTTATTGAGTATCTGAACCGAAATATTACCCATAACTTTCACGAGGAAATTCTTCTTCATGGTGTTACTGGGAGCGGGAAAACAGAGGTGTTTCTTCAAGCGATTCAGACCTGTATAGACCAGGGGAAGCAGGCAATTATGCTGGTTCCGGAAATTTCTCTGACGCCGCAAATGGTAGAGCGGTTTGTTAGTCGATTTGGTACCGATGTGGCAGTGATGCACAGTGGACTTTCTCAGGGGGAACGGTTTGACCAATGGCAGAAGATGCGCCGTGGTCAGGTTAATGTGGTGGTCGGCGCCCGAAGTGCGGTGTTTGCTCCTTTTGATAATATCGGCATTATTATCTTAGATGAAGAACACGAAAGTAGTTATAAATCCGAAATTGCTCCCCGGTACCATGCCCGGGATGTAGCAGTCTATCGCGGCAGAAAGCATGGTGCAACGGTGCTTTTGGCATCGGCGACTCCTTCGGTAGATTCGTTCTATCGGGCGGAGAACAGACAGTATAAACTTTTTCGGATGGAGAAGCGATACAACGAAAACGACCTCCCCGCTACCCGGATTGTGGATATGCGGAGTGAGATTTTTGATTATCACAATATGTCGCCCATCAGTATTCGGCTTCAAGACGAGATTCGACGAAACTTGGAGCGAAAGGAAAAAACAATTCTCTTTTTAAATCGCCGTGGATTCAATACCTTTGTCTCTTGTCGAGAATGCGGACAGGTGATGGAGTGCCCCCATTGTAGCATTGCTATGACTTATCATCGGAATACTGACAAGCTAACATGTCATTACTGTGGTCATACTCAGGATAATGTAACATCCTGTCCCACCTGTGGTTCTCAGTATGTGAAGTTTTTTGGTACTGGAACACAGAAAATTGAAGCAGAGCTGAGTCGTCTCTTTCCCGAGGCAAGAATTTTGCGAATGGATTTTGACACCACCTCCCAAAAGGGTGGCCATGAAGCCATCCTTACCCAGTTCCGAAATGGGGAAGCGGATATTTTGCTTGGTACCCAAATGGTAACCAAAGGGTTAGATTTTCCCGAAGTAACCTTGGTTGGGGTTCTGGCGGCAGACAGTTCTCTCCATGTGGATGATTTTCGGAGTGGAGAACGATGTTTTTCTTTGATTACCCAGGTCTGTGGTAGAGCAGGACGAGGGGATCTGTCCGGCAGAGCGGTGATTCAAACCTATCAGCCGGAGAACAGTACCATTCTCTTTGCGAAAGAGCAGAATTACGATGCTTTTTATCAGAACGAAATCCAGTACCGGAAGCGGATGCAGTATCCACCTTTCTGTGATTTCCTCTACTTGTTGGTGTCCGGCGAGGAGGAAGAACTGGTCAAAACCGAGATAGAGAATATTTTCGGTATGCTGAAAAATGCCGGCATCCCCATGCTGAAAACCATCGGCCCTGCTCCTGCGCCCATTGCCAGAATCAAGAATAACTTTCGTTACCGGATTCTATGTAAGGTGGAAAGTGCGGAACAATTCCTACCCATTTTGCGGAAGATTAACGAGGAGCACAATGCCATGCGTGGTAAAAACCGATTGGTGATCGACATTAACCCGGTGAATATGCTGTAAGGAGTGATTTGGTGCAGTATCAAAACATGGTGGAAGGGAGATTTCGCTCTCGACCCAACCGGTTTATTGCTATGGTGGAGATCAATGGAAAAACCGAGATCTGCCATGTGAAAAATACAGGCAGATGCAAGGAACTTCTGACAGAGGGCGCTACGGTATATCTGCAGAAGGTAAGTAATCCGGAACGAAAAACCAAGTATGACCTGATAACTGTTATGAAAAAGGACAGACTAATTAACATGGACAGCCAGGCACCCAATAAGGTCTTTGGAGAATGGATTGAGAAAAGCGGTTATTTCTCCAATGTTACTTTGATCAAACCGGAATGTAAATACGGAAATTCCCGGTTTGATTTCTATATCGAAGCATCAGGACAAAAGCACTTTGTTGAGGTGAAGGGTGTTACTTTAGAAGAGGAGGGGGTCTTAATGTTCCCCGATGCTCCCACCGAGCGTGGGGTCAAGCATCTGCGGGAACTGATGGCGGCGATACAAGAAGGCTATAACGGGCATATTTTCTTTGTAGCACAGATGGAGTCTTGCCGATATTTTACCCCCAATCGAAAGACTCATCCGGAGTTTGCGGATGCTTTGCTGGCGGCAGAGAAACATGGAGTTATGGTTCATTGTGTGAACTGTCAGGTTACCCCGGATAGCCTTGTTATTCAGGGGTTTGTGCCGATACAATTATAAAAACGGAGGAGATAACATGCGACAACTGGAAGGATTGAATCCAGAAAGGGTTTTTGCCTATTTTGAAGAAATCTCAGCCATCCCTAGAGGTTCCGGGGATCGGGAGAGAATTAGTAAATACTGTCTGGATTTTGCTGAAAAGCGTGGCCTTAGAGCGGAGCGGGATCAGGCATGCAATGTTATTATTTATAAGGACGGGAGCGCCGGATATGAGACGGCAGAGCCGGTGATTCTCCAGGGGCATCTTGATATGGTGTGCCAGAAAGCCGAGGATTACACCATTGATTTCCTGAACGATGGATTGTCTCTTTTGGTAGAGGGAGATTTTATTACTGCGAAGGGAACTACCTTGGGCGCGGACAACGGGATTGCCGTTGCGATGATGCTTGCCATTTTGGAGAGCAATTCTATTCCTCATCCACCTATCGAGGCGGTCTTTACCACCGATGAGGAAATCGGGATGCTGGGAGCTATGGAACTGGAGATGAGCAAACTCAAGGGAAGAAAAATGATCAACATGGACTCAGAGGAAGAGGAGGTTCTCACGGTATCCTGTGCTGGAGGAAGCGAGGTTACTCTGGAAATCCCCATTATTCGGGAAGAACGGAGCGGAACATTAATCCGGATTGCCATTAAGGGCCTCAAGGGTGGTCATTCTGGTGTAGAAATCGACAAGGGTAGAGTCAATGCCAATCTTCTTTTGGGAAGAATTCTGCAGTATGCTAAGGGTGTAACAGAATTTGGAATTCTCCGTCTTGACGGTGGAGACAAAGGCAATGCTATTCCCCGGAGTGCTTCTGCAGAATTGGTGATTGCAGAGGCTGAACCTCTGGTTCATTGCCTCCGGGAGTATGGAGAAATCATCCGTAAGGAGATTGCCGCTAGGGAACCGGATTTTGTTCTGGAAACGGAGATTCTCTCCGAATCAAAAGGATTTGCTATTTGCTCTGAATGGAGCGACAAGCTGACATATTTGCTTCTTTGTGCCCCCAACGGGATACAGGAAATGAGTGCGGAGATTCCGGGGTTGGTGGAAACTTCTTTAAACCTTGGAGTTCTCAAGACAGAAGATGAGAAAATTACTCTTTGTTTTGCTTTGCGGAGTAACAAACAGTCGGCATTGACGGCCCTGGAAGAAAAGGTAACGGCTTTTGCGTCCTATGTTCCTTGCAGGGTGGCTCTTTCCGGACAGTATCCTCCTTGGGAATTCAAGAGTGATTCGATGCTTCAGAGAGTGTATCTGGATGCCTATCGGAAAAAGTTTGGAAAAGAAATGCAGGTGGAGGCAATTCATGCGGGTTTAGAGTGCGGTGTGTTTGCCGCGGGGTTGAAAGGGCTTGATTGTATCTCGGTGGGACCCAATCTGTTTGATGTTCATACCATCGAAGAAAAAATGAGCATCTCTTCGGTAGAGAAAATTTACGAGCTGGTGCTGGATGTCTTAAAGCAATGTAAATAATTTATCTTTTTCCTTGCAGCTTCTGGAAAGATATGATACAATATTGAACGAATTATAAAAATGTCGAAAGACAGAGAAATGGAGTTAGTTATGAGCGATAATAACAAATTTAAACCCTATGTGCCGGCGGATAAGGTTACGCCGGAGCTTACCATTACTTCTATTGTAATGGGTATCCTATTGGCAGTCATTTTTGGTGCAGCCAATGCCTATCTGGGACTCCGGGTAGGGATGACAGTTTCGGCGTCCATTCCTGCAGCAGTGATTTCCATGGGCGTGATTCGTGTGCTGATGCGGAAGAATTCAATTCTGGAAAGTAACGTGGTCCAGACAGTAGGCTCTGCGGGAGAATCTTTGGCTGCAGGCGCAATTTTCACTTTGCCGGCATTATTCCTGTGGGCAGCAGAGGGAAAAATGGACAAGCCTGACATGATTTCTATTACATTGATTGCACTGTTGGGTGGACTTTTAGGTGTTTTCTTTATGGTGCCTTTGCGGAACGCTTTAATTGTCAAAGAACACGGAATTCTTCCCTATCCCGAGGGGACTGCTTGTGCGGAGGTGCTTTTGGCAGGTGAAGAGGGCGGTGCCAATGCATCCACTGTTTTTGCCGGTATGGGTTTTGCAGCACTTTTTAAGTTTATCATTGATGGCTTGAGATTGGTTGCCGGTGAGATTTCCTATCATGTGAAAGGGTTTGCCGGAGCAATCGGAACACAGATTTATCCTGCAGTTATGAGTGTTGGCTACATCTGTGGTGCCAGAATTTCTTCCTACATGTTTGCAGGTGGTGTTCTCAGCTGGTTGGTGCTGATTCCCATGATTGTTCTCTTTGGCGAGAGTATTGTTCTGTACCCCGGCACAGCTACCATTGGCGAGATGTATGCATCTGGTGGTGCCAGTGCCATCTGGAGTTCTTATATCCGTTATATCGGTGCCGGTGCATTGGCGGCGGGCGGTATTATCAGTTTGATTAAGTCCCTTCCTTTGATTATCAAGACCTTTGGCGGCGCCATGAAGAGTATGAAAGATGCAGGTAGCGGCTCCGGACTCCGTACCGAGCAGGATATCAACATCAAAATAGTTCTTCTCGTTATTTTGATTCTTACCGTTTTGGTATGGCTGGTTCCGGCCATTCCGGTTTCTTTCTTAGGTGCTTGCATTGTGGTTGTCTTTGGATTCTTCTTTGCAACAGTATCCTCCCGAATGGTTGGACTGGTTGGAAGCAGTAATAATCCGGTATCCGGCATGGCAATTGCAACTCTGCTGATTACTACCTTGATTTTAAAAGCCACAGGAACCAACGGTGCGGCTGGTATGCTCAGTGCAATCTCCATCGGTTCGATTATCTGTATTGTATCTGCCATTGCAGGAGATACTTCACAGGATTTAAAGACTGGTTATCTTTTAGGAGCAACCCCTAAGAAACAGCAGTATGGTGAAATTTTGGGTGTCATTGCGGCGGCTGCTGCGATTGGTGGAACACTCTACCTTCTGGATAGTGCATGGGGGTTTGGCTCCGATCAGTTGGCAGCTCCTCAGGCAACGCTGATGAAACTGATTATCGAGGGTGTCATGGAAGGAAATCTCCCCTGGGCGCTGGTCTTTGTGGGTGTCTTCATCGCTGTTGTGGCGGAGGTTGTGGGAATCCCTGTTCTCCCCTTTGCTATCGGCGTTTATTTGCCGGTTCAGTTGAATGCATGTATCATGGTAGGCGGTTTGGTTCGTTTGGCTATGGATAAGTTGAAGAAGAACAAGGAAGAAAAAGAGAAAATTACCAATGATGGGGTTCTCTTCTGCTCCGGCATGATCGCCGGCGAGGGTCTTGTGGGTATTTTATTGGCAGTATTTGCTATTTTTGGTTGGGATAAGGCGATTGACCTATCCGCAAGATTTGGTATTTCTCCCGCTGTTGCTAATATCGGCGGTTTGGTACTTTTTGCGATTACCATCCTGACAGTGCTGAAGTTCTCCCTTTGGAAGAAACGGGTGAAGTAAGGTGAAACAGAAGAAAAATCCAGAAAACTATCTTATGAAAATGCCGGCAAGAGCGGAATGGCTTAGCTGGTCGGCAGAAGATAGCGGAATGATAACTCTGGAAATTGAAAACAAAGGTTTGATGAACAGGATTTGTCAGAAACTTTTTAAGAAGCCACCTATCAGCTACGTTCATTTGGACGAGATGGGAAGCTTTCTCTGGCCTTATCTGGATGGAGAGAAAACCATGATGGAACTCGGTGAGCTTGTAAAAGAGAGGTTCGGAGAAGAAGCAGAACCGCTTTATGAACGGTTGGTAAAGTATTTTCAAATTCTGGAGAGTTATCGGTTTATTATTTGGAAGTAGAGAGGAGTCATGTGGGATGAAAAAGCGAATCACAAGCATCTTTTTAGTGGTAATGCTGGCTTTTCTTACCGGTTGCGGAGCCAAAAACAGTGCAAAGGCTGATTTTCATACAATGATTGATACATTCCAAACTGGTGATGTGGAGAAAATCAAGCAGTACTACGATTTTAGTCAGGAGAGTTTGTTTGTAAACACGAGTGCTTCCGGAGATTTGATTGAGGTAGTGCTAGGAACCATGCAGAACATGAAATGCAAGGTTGAAACGACGGAAAAAATTGATGATAGCACCGTGAAAATTGCTGCAAAGGTTACCACGTTGGATTTTTCTCAGGTTATGAACCTCTATATCGAACGGCTGATGAAGATGGTGGAAGATGAATCCTATCAGGAACAGGTTTCCCAAATGGAACAGGCAGATTACCAAAGAAAGATTGCGGAACAAATGATGGAAATTCTGACCACCGAAGAAATTGCGACAGTGGAAAAAACAGTTGCGGTTACAATGGTAAAACAAGAAGACGGAACCTGGTTGCCCGGAGAGGATAGAGATCAATTCTTCGGTGCCTTGTTTGGGAATTTGCTCAATGCAGTTCATTCGTTGATTTAAAGATAAATACCCCGTGTGTTCTTGGAACAAACGGGGTATTTTCTATCGAGCAGCGTTGCAAATGGGTGATCGTGGTAGGAAAAGATGTAAAATGACCCCCGGAAGGGAGTTGGCTTTAATGCCCCGTCAAATTCTGCATCTGAATTTGAAGCTCTTGCATCCGGTTTAGGGCAGAGGCATAGCGGCACTGGTCGGTACGGATTCGATAGATACAGGCATCAATTTCCTTTTCGCCCGAGAGATACTGGTAGTTATTCTGTGCGGTCTGAATCGCAGAGCAGAGGTGGTTGGCTTCAGTCAGTAAGGCTCGGTAGGTTTCCCTAAGATGCTCTGCAGCTAGGCGTTCTTTTCGGGAAGAATGTCCGGAAAAGGCGACTTGTAATTCTGCCGGATAGGTGATGGTAGGTGTTTGCATAAAATTCTCCCCTTTTTGAATAAAGTTATATTTGGTTTTAGTATACGCAGAGGAGTATTTGGATATACACCAAGAAAGAAAAAGAGAAAATAAAAATTTTACAGATTCTTCATATCTTTTTATTTTGATTTGTGGTATACTGTAAAAAAGGAAACATGGCAAAGAAAAAAGGAGATGCGGTTATGGGAAACAGCCAAACAATCCTGATCGTTGATGATGAGGTAAATATCTGCGAATTATTGCGACTCTATGTGGAAAAAGAGGGGTATCGGTCGGTGATTGCCAACAACGGACAGGAGGCAATGGACAAATTCCGGGTGGAGAAGCCGGATATGGTTCTTTTGGATATTATGCTCCCCATTAAGGATGGCTGGCAGGTTTGTCGGGAGATTCGTGCCATTGATGATACACCAATCATTATGCTGACGGCCAAGGGGGAGACCTTTGATAAGGTGTTGGGACTGGAATTAGGTGCGGATGATTATATTGTAAAGCCCTTTGAACCGAAAGAGTTGCTCGCCAGAATGAAAGCTGTGTTCCGGCGGACGTTAGATAGAAACGAGGAAGAGGAAGTGGAACAGGAAATCTCCTTTGACGGACTTCGAATCAATCAGACTACCTTTGATGTCTATCTGGATGAGGAGAAAATCGAGATGCCTCCTAAGGAGTTTGAACTTTTATACTTCCTTGCCAAGAATGCCAATAAAGTATTTACACGGGATCAGCTTCTGGATGAGATCTGGGGATATGAGTTTTTCGGTGATTCCAGAACGGTAGATGTTCATATGAAGCGAATCAGGGAGAAAATAGAGAACGAGGAGAAAAATTGGCATCTAAAGACGGTCTGGGGCGTCGGTTATAAGTTTGAAGTTACAGAAAAATAGAGGTACAATACATGAAAAAAAAGATAAGAGCTGTTTTGGGTAAAACAGTTTTTTCCAGAATTCTTTTGATTAACATAGCTGTTGTTATGGTTTGCGTTTCGCTCTTGGGAACCATGCAGTTATTCCTTGTTACCAAGTATATTTCCCAGAAAAGTGAGGAAATGTTAGGAAGAGATGCAGAATTTTTTGTAAGCTTGATCGAAAACACGGCCAGACCGGAAGTCCTGCAGGCAATGATAGATGGTTATGAAAGAAGCGATCAGGGCCACGCTATGGTGATTGATCAGGATGGAGAGGTTCTCATCAGTACATCAAGAAGCGTATACTGTACTAAAAAGCCCAACCGTGTGTCAAAAGAACACTATAAAAATGTTTTGGACGGAAAACGTACATCGGTGATTGGAAATATGGGTGGTTTATTCCGGGAAACGATGTTTACCCTTCAGGTTCCGGTCAAACATCATCATGAGGTTTTAGGAGCAGTTTTTGTTAGTACTCCTATTCCAGAGCAGCAAAGAATGACCTACGAATTTACCAGAATTTTGCTATACTCTGCAGTACTTGTTCTAATTGTTTCGGTTATTCTTTCCTATGCGTTGTCCAAACTGATTTCCAGTCCCATTAAAAGTATCCGGACCAGTGCAAAAGCCTTTGCTCGGGGAGAACTTGATGCCAGAGTAGGAAAGGATGCCACCCAATCCGGCATCAGTGAGATTTCAGAGCTTGCCTGTACCTTTAATGATATGGCGGAGAAACTGGAAAAGGCGGAAGATACCAGAAAAGCGTTTATTTCGGATGTTTCCCATGAACTTCGGACGCCTATGACTACCATCAGTGGATTTGTGAATGGGGTGTTGGATGATACCATTCCTCCGGAAAAGCAGAAAGAGTATCTGCAGATTGTAGAGGATGAGATTCATCGTCTCTCTCGACTTGTAAATACCTTTTTAGATATTAGCCGAATGCAATCGGGAAAGACAGTGATGCAGCTCCAGAATTTTGACATTAATGAGGCAATTCGTCTGACCATTATTGGATTAGGTCAGAGGTTGGAGGAAAAGCAGATTAAGGTTACCCTGGATTTTGAACATGAGAACTGTTATGTTTTGGCCGATGCCGACAGCATTAAGAGAGTATTGACAAATTTGCTTGATAATGCGGTGAAATTCACCGATCCAAAGGGGGTAATTTCTGTCTCGGTAACCCAGAAACAGCATGAGGTTTTTGTTTCGGTATATAACACTGGATGTGGCATTCCAGAGGAACAACAGAAAATGATTTTTGAACGTCTCTATAAGGTGGATAAGTCTCGAAGTATCAATAAAGAGGGGACCGGAATCGGTCTGTATCTTGTTAAAAATATTATTCAAGCTCATGGAAAGAGTATCCGTGTAGAGAGCAAAGAAAATGAATATGCAAGATTTACGTTCTCATTGAACAAAGGAAAAATGACCGGGAAGAGAGAAGAAGGCAACCAAGATAGCGAAGAGTAAAGTTTTCACGGTTCTTTTACAGATTATTCATAGTTTTTTCATATCCAGACGATATAATCTTTTTGAAAAGAAGGAGAAGGAGGAAAAATAAATGCAGGATTATTTTGAAGATAAAAACAAATCGCAAGAAAATATTATTGAGCCAGAGCCGATGCCTGTCATCGAGTCGGAACCCGACGATGTTTATGAAATTGGTGGAATAAACGAAACCGATGAAGTTTGTGAGACTGGCGAAGTCTATGAAATCTGTCCTATCAATGTGGAAAGTGCAGATGGTGGTGTGAGTCGAGAAACAACTTCCATCTCTGGGGAGATGTCTGATGGTACAATTCCGGAATTTGAGATAGGACAGGATCCGGAACAAAGCCTTTATACGGAAAAAATTAAGAAGACAAAGAAAAAGAAACAAAGAAGACGGTTTTTGGCAGCGATGTTGGTAATGACGTTATTAAATCTCGCTCTTTTTGCAGGAGCGTTTGTGTTGGGGACTAACTATGGTGCGAAGGGGAAATTTGGCTCTTCCAAGCAGGAGTTGATTGCAAAACTTCGGGATGATGGAGATGCCAAAGCGGTGGAAACGGCTCATACCGGAGAAGAATTGGAAACCACCGAGATTGCAAAAAAGGTTGGCCCTGCTGTGGTTGGTATTACCAGTGTGTCTCAAGGTCAGATGAGTATCTTCGGCGGATATACTGAATCCAATGCGGAGGGTTCCGGAATTATCCTAAGTGAGGACGGTTACATCGTAACCAATAACCATGTAGTAGAGAACTCCGCCTCTGTAACGGTAACCCTCAATACTGGTAGCGAATATGATGCAAAGGTTATCGGTGCGGATGCACAAACAGATCTCGCTGTTATTAAAATAGAACCCAAGGAAGAACTAACAGTAGCAGTATTAGGTGATTCCAATAAGCTTGAAGTTGGCGAACGAGTAGTTGCTATCGGCAACCCCATGGGCCTGGAATTTTTCGGCAGTGTAACCCAGGGAATTGTCAGTGCAGTGAATCGTAGTATCAGTATTGACAACAGAACCATGAACCTAATTCAGACTGATGCGGCGATTAACTCGGGAAACTCCGGCGGTGCCCTGATTAATGCCTATGGTGAGGTAATCGGTATTAACTCCGTTAAGGTTGCCTCTTCTGGAATCGAGGGTATGAGCTTTGCCATTCCCATTTCGGAAGCAAATCCCATCATTTCTGATTTGCTGGAGTACGGTTACGTAAAAGGTCGGCCGGTCATTGGAATCACGACCCGGGATGTAACGGCTTATATGGCTCAGGCCTATTCTTGGCCTCAAGGAGCTCAGGTCATGGGTGTAAGCAGCGACGCAGCCCGTGAGGCTGGGTTACAGCAGGGAGATATTATTGTTTCCGTTGCTGGCAAGAAGATTTCTACGGCAGAAGAACTGAACATGATCAAGGATCAGTATAAACCAGGTGATACCTTGAAATTGGAAGTATACAAGTATGCAACCGGACAGATGGATACCGTAAAGGTCGTCCTGTCTGAACAACTTCCGGGTTAAACAAAAAGCCACCCAATTGGGTGGCTTTTCTAACGATTGAATATAAAATGATCAAGGAACTCAAATACGCTCCGGAGATGCTCTGATTTCTGTGCCTTTAGAGAGTATGGTAAAGGCTGACGGTTTTTGATGTCAAAATATTAAAGAAAAGCAAGAAAATCTTCTTGTGTATTCTTTAATTCCTTGATATAATGTCAATATAGGAGAAGGAGGCGGTGTTATTATGGGAAAATATTACGGAATACCCATGCATATGCATTCCTGTTGGGAACGAAACGCCAGCATGGAGGGACATATGTTCCAGTTGCAAAAACTGGGTCTTAACCATATGTATCTTACCGATCATGATGTGCGGATGGGTCGTAGAAGACATCATATCGATCACTTTGATTTTTCTCAGGGGAAGCTTTATATCGACGAAACTCCGGATAGGACTCGTGGCCATGGATTCCAGGAGGTTACGGATGGTGTATTTATGACGCCGGAAGGAGAAATGTGTCTGTCTGCCACTTCGGTTTCCAAGGATTGGTCGGTGGAATACGCCACCTTTGATAGTAGTCAGAAACGCCACGAAGTTGCTTTGCTTGCAAAACTTGTTCTGCACCTTGGTTTGAAGATGACGGAATTGAATGAAGATACTCGTGTTGTGGTAGATGTGGAGTTGTCCATGCGCCCGCCGGAGTTTCAAAATGGGCATATTCTCTATGTGTTTGGAAACTGCGATGGGTTGGAGGATGAGTACCATGCTGTCAAGCCTATGAAAATAGACGGGGAGCGTTATTCCCTCAATCTTTTGGAGGATGCCGAAAACATAGGTGGTGGAGACAATGTACTCAAGACGGTTACCTTCTCGGTTGCCTGCCGGAATGGAAAGAGTGCAAAGCTTTTTGTGAATCATTTTTCTACTACTTGGGAGCTTTCTTTTGAGGAAGGACGAAGAGAACAACAGAAATTGGCAGATGCTTTGGGAGAGAAGTATGGCATAACTCCTTTCGTAGTTTCAGAGATTTCGGATGCAGGGAGACATAAGAACTGCTTTTCCACCCAGGTGCCAATCATTGATTATGAAAAACTGGGGTTTGATGTAACAGAGGAATATGCCATCCGCCATGTTCTTTCCCACGCCGGTGTTTTTGCCATCAATCATCCCTTTGAGGAATTTAAACGCCTGATGCGAGAGAAACCGGAACGCAAGGCAGAGTGTTATCAGAGTGTGGTAAAGGAATATCTTGAAAACGGTGGTCTGGGTGCTACTTTAATAGAGGTTGGGTTCCCTATGGGCAGAAGCGGATTTACCTTTGAGGATCATCTAAGTCTTTGGGATATCTTGACCCGGGAGGGAATCCTTTTGACGGCATACGGAGACAGTGATACCCATGGAAGTAAGGGCTTTTTCGAGGGAAATAATTTTGTAGGATATATTTTTGCCGAAGAGCCGGGAGAGGATGCTTTTACCCGTTCCATGAAAGCCGGGAATCTCTACACCGGAGATCCGGTCTATCTTCAAAAAATGAAGATCTCTTTCCATGACGGCAATCATCATCCCATGGGGTCTGTCATTGAGACCGACAAACCGATTCAGGCTGTTCTCTCCATGGAGGGAATTCCGGAAGAAATGACGCTAGTCTGGAATATAAACGGAAAGAATCTGGAGCCGAAGAAGGTTTCGGGTACCTATTGCGGAAGTGTTGAGATTCCGGCAGAGGGGAAGATGAATTTCGCTCGTGCTGCACTCTATCATGGAGGGCGGTGTATCATGATGACCAATCCCATTCATGCTACAGCAGATAAAGAACAACTTGATAAAATTGCAGATGTGAGGAGAGTGGCTGAATGAAGATTTTCGGTAGATTTCGTCCCGGTCAAAGAAAAGAGGAGAATGATAAAATGAAGAGAATATTCGATTTGTTTCGACCGGTAAGGTTGCCAGAACAGGTAAAAAACAGAAAAGGAAGAATTTTGCTTCATATTGGAGACGTCCCGGCCTGGGGATATCCGTATATAAAACGACTGATTAAAAAGGTGAAGCCAGAGATTTTAGTTCACACGGGAGATATGGTAGACAATTTGAAGGTTGGACGGCTGGAGGAAGATGTTCCTGCCTATAAAAGAGCGGTGCCGAGACTAATTCGTTTTATGGAAAAATGGGCGGAAAAGGTATATATTGTTCCGGGAAACAATGATTTGATGGAATTTATTCAGGATGTCTCGGAAAAGAGTATTATTGTTCCTGCCAACACGGTTGTAGATATCGAGGGTGTATCCTGTCTGCTCTGTCATTGGGTTGCGAAGATTGATGGGGAAGCAGAGTTCTATCTTTATGGTCACGGACCTACCGGAGATACCCATAGTTTTTATAAGCCGGAAGAGGGAAAGGTTTTCTGTAACACCTTTTTTGCACCTACGGTGATTTTCATGGAAGACAAGAGCTATGTGGAACTGATTAATTATAACGGAGAAAGACACCAGTAAACAAAAGCCGATGCATTTGCATCGGCTTTTTGCATAGAAAATACAGATTTTGTCGTAGTTTTGTACAGATTGTCGGTTTACAATTAATGGTTCCTGTGCTATACTGGGTAGGTGCTTTAGAAGGAGTGAAGGAAATGAAGCGAGAAGATTTAAGAAATATTGCAATTATCGCCCATGTTGACCATGGTAAGACTACGCTGGTGGACGAGATGCTCAAACAGGGCGGCATTTATAGAGAAAACCAGATGGTAGAGGAACGAGTCATGGATAACAATGATCTGGAGCGGGAACGCGGTATCACCATTCTGGCAAAGAATACCTCGGTGTATTATCAGGATATTAAGATGAACATCATTGATACGCCCGGTCATGCTGACTTCAGCGGCGAGGTGGAGCGAATCTTAAAGATGGTGAATGGTGTTATTCTTTTGATTGACGCAGCAGAGGGCCCCATGCCCCAGACCCGGTTTGTTTTGCAGAAAGCTCTGGAAATGCACCACCGTGTCATTATTGTAGTCAACAAGATTGACCGTCCTGATGCCAGACTGGACGAGATTCCCGACGAGATTTTAGACCTTTTGATTGACTTAGAAGCCAGTGATGAGCAGCTGGAAAGTCCCATTATTTTCTGTTCAGGGCGGGCGGGTACGGCTTCCCTCTCCCAGTATGAACAAGGAAAGGATTTGACAGTGTTATTTGAGACCATCAAGAACTATATTCCGGCACCGGAGGGGGACGAGACCAAGCCTCTTCAGATGTTGGTTTCTTCCATTGACTACAACGAGTATGTGGGCAGAATTGCTATCGGTCGGATCGAACAGGGAGAAATTCGGCAGAATCAGGAAGTGATGGTCTGCGACTATCACGAAAAACATCAAGCCTATAAATCCAAGATAGCCAATATCTATCAAATTGATGGTCTGGGTCGGACTCCGGTAGAAACCGCAAAGGTAGGAGATATTATCTGCTTCTCCGGTATCACCGATATTACCATTGGGGATACGGTAACGGCGGTAGATTTTCCCGAACCATTGCCTTTTGTCAAGATCAGCGAACCCACCATTGAGATGACCTTCTCGGTCAACGATAGTCCCTTTGCAGGACGGGAGGGTAAGTTTGTTACCTCGCGACAGTTGCGGGACCGGCTAATGCGGGAACTTTTGAAGGACGTTTCTCTTCGCGTGGAAGAGGGTGATACCACTGATAGCTTTAGGGTGTCAGGCCGTGGCGAGATGCACCTTTCCATTTTGATTGAAACCATGCGTCGGGAGGGGTATGAGTTCTCGGTAAGCACCCCCAAAGTCCTCTATAAGGAAGTGGACGGAACTCTTTGTGAACCGATTGAACGATTGATGATTGATGTGCCGGAAGAGAGTATGGGTTCTGTTATGGAGAAGATGGGGAGCCGAAAAGGAGACCTACTCCAGATGACTCCTCAGGGAAGCCGGATGCGTCTGGAATACTTGATTCCTGCTCGGGGCCTTTTAGGGTATCGAAGTGAGTTTTTAACTGATACCCGAGGCGAGGGAATTATGAATTCGGTCTTTGATAGTTACCAACCCTTCAAGGGAGAAATCAACCGTCGGCATACTGGATCACTGGTTGCTTTTGAAACCGGTGAAGCAGTTGGATATGGGATTTTTAAGGTTCAAGATCGAGGTACCATGTTTATCAACCCGGGAACGGCGGTATACGAGGGGATGATTGTTGGGTTCTCTCCTAAGAGTGAGGACATTAATGTGAATGTTTGCAAGAAGAAGCAGCTTACCAACACTCGGGCGTCGGGTAGTGATGAGGCGCTCCGGTTGACACCTCCTCAGCAGATGAGTCTGGAAGCTTGCCTTGAATTCTTGGCAGACGATGAGCTTTTAGAGGTAACGCCTGAGCATTTGCGTCTGAGGAAACGGATTTTAAATAATCAGCTTCGTGCCAAGGCAAATGCAAAAAATAAGGGATAAGAAAAAACAGAAACGACAGGCTGTCGTTTCTGTTTTTTTCTTTTTTCCTGTCCGGACAGAAAATGGTAAATAATTCTTATAAACTGTTAAGATTGTTAAATCTTTTCTTTGTAATATGCGAATTTTGATGGATATTCTTTGGTGTTGGCATGTTAAGATTTTAGGATAACCACGTTTGATATTTATTATTGCAATAGATGATATTATGAGATATGATAAGAATGATATTTTGTAATATTTTACAAAATGGTGGAGATTAGTGAAGAAAAGAAAGGACAGCCCTTTCAAAATTCCTGTAAAACCTGTAAACATAAGGTTGAATTTGGTTGTTTTTTCTGCAACTTCAACTTGGAAGGAATCACTTAAAGTTTGTGGGTATTATGGGAGAAACCTGGAAAGAATAGTTATAGATAACGACATTCTGTATGAAAGCGGCATTTGATATGCCATTCAGATAGTTAAATTAGGAGGTATTTTTTATGAGTGAAATTAAGAGAATCGGTGTTATGACTGCCGGTGGAGACTGTCCCGGTTTAAATGCGGTAATTCGCGCCGTAACTAAGACTGCAATCCAGAAGTACGGATTGGAAGTAGTAGGAATCAAGCATGGTTATCGGGGCCTTTTCTTGGGCGGAGATAACTTTGTGAAATTGGGTTTGGAGGATGTTTCCGGTATCATTACTAAGGGCGGAACCATTCTGTATAGCTCCAACAAGGATAATCTGTTTGATTATACCTACACCGACGAAAATGGCGTAGAGCATCGCAATGTGGATATGTCTGATGTTGGCGTAGAGAATTTAAAGAAAGCAGGTATCGACGCCATGGTTATCATCGGCGGCGACGGAACGTTGACCTCTGGCCGGGACTTTGCAAGAAAGGGCGTTAAGGTTATCGGTGTCCCCAAGACGATTGATAACGATCTGGCATCTACTGATACCACCTTTGGTTTTGATACTGCAGTATCTGCTGCAACCGAGGCAATCGATCGCCTGCGGACAACTGCAGAATCCCATAGCCGTACCATCGTAGTTGAGGTTATGGGTCGTTATGCAGGGTTCATTGGCATCGCGGCTGCTATTGCCGGCGGTTGTGATGCGGCATTGATTCCGGAGATTCCTTATGATATCAATAAAGTTGCAGAAGCAATTAAGGCAAATCGGGCGCGGGGCAAGAACTTTGCACTGGTTGTTGTAGCCGAGGGTGCAAAACCCTTAGATGGCGAAGTCGTTGTTTCTAAAGTAGTAGAAGACAGTCCCGATCCTATCCGTCTGGGTGGTATTGGTGAGGTTGTGGCTGACCAGTTGGAAAAGCTGGCAGGTTTAGAGAGCCGTGCCACCATCTTAGGTCATGTACAGAGAGGCGGTACTCCTACCGCAAATGACCGAATTTTATCTACTCGTTATGGTTCTTATGCAGTAGAGCTGTTGATGGAAGGTAAGTTTGGTAACATGGTAACCTTGAAGGGTGCAGAGTTGAGCTATGATTCTTTAGAGAATGTTATCGGTAAGAATAAGGCGGTAGAAGAGGATAGCTACTGGGTAGAAACTGCTCGGAGAATCGGTATCTGCTTGGGCGACTAATTCTTTTTTCGATGAATTAAAAAAGAATTTTCAAAAAAGACTTGCATTTTCTTTTTGGATGTGCTATAATGTTTCACGCTTGTAAAACAAGCCTGATTTACGTAAAGATTAGATTTCATAGATTGAAAGAGGTGAAACATCATGAAACAGGGTATTCATCCCGATTATAAGGAGACCACAATCAAGTGTGCCTGCGGTAATGTGATTGAAACCGGTTCCACCAAGGAAGACATCCGTATCGAAATTTGCTCTGCTTGTCATCCTTTCTACACTGGTAAGCAGAAGCTGGTAGATACTGGCGGCCGTGTTGACAAGTTCAGAAAGCGTTTCGGCCTGGACAAATAAGAACATTGCAATTAAAAAACCGATTCCATTTGGAATCGGTTTTTTATCTTTATATCACTAATCCGCCGTTGGGGCTTAGCACCTGTCCGGTAATGAATCCATCCGGATTGGCAAGATAGAAAATTGCTTCCGCAATTTCTTCTGGAGTTCCCAATCTACCAAGGGGAGTTTCTTCCTTGAGTTGTTGTATGGTATCGGCGTCTAAATTGGCATTCATTTTTGTATCGATCACGCCAGGTGCAATGCAGTTGACCCGAATCCCGGAGGGACCCACCTCTTTAGCAAGGGCCTTGGTCATACCGATCAACCCGGCTTTTGCGGTGGAGTAGGCGACCTCGCAGGCAGAACCAGTGAGGCCCCAAATGGAGGAGACATTAACAATGGCTCCGCTCTTTTGATGAATCATATAGGGAAGAACGCCACGAGTACAGTAAAAGGAACCGGAAAGGGTAACGTCTATCATTCGCCGCCAAGCCTCGTTGGACAAGGAGTCAAAGAACCCGAATTGGGCAAAGCCGGCATTGTTAATGAGAATATCCACGCCGGGAATCATTGCAAGCATTTCTGATACCTGAGCAGAATCTGCCACATCGGCACAAATAGCGGTGGCACCGATTTCCGCTGCAAGCTTTTCTGCAGCCTCTTGTTCTGTCCGGTAATTCAGAGTAACCTGGTATCCCTTTTGGGCAAATAATCGGGCGGTTGCAGCACCGATACCGCGGGATGCCCCGGTAATTAAAACATGTTTCATGGAGGTGCCTCCTTTGTTGTGATAATATAATTATACCATACTTGAGATAAAAACACAAGTTGTTGTTGCAAAGGAAAAATAAGTGTGATAAAATATATAAAATTATTCAGTAAAACTCATGCAAGCTTAAAATTGATGCAAAAGGAGAAACTTTGATGAGTAAAAAAGCTTATTTCTACATCGACGACGTCGTTTGGCCCTTTCGGGACATTACCCGGGAAAAACCGGTTTCCATCTTTGATCAGACACTTTTAAAAATGTTAAAGGAAGCCCACGATAAGTACGGCTTGAAGGTTGTTCTCAATGCCTTCTATCGTACCGACTATTATTATGGTGATGATGAGTTTTCTCTGGCAGAAATGACCGATGCCTACAAGGCAGAGTGGGAGGCAAACTCCGATTGGTTGAAGATTGGCTTCCACGCGAAGCAGGAATTTCCCGACTATCCCCATGTGAATATTGGTTATGAGGATATGAAGAAGATGTATGTGCGGTTCAAAAACGAGGTAATCCGTTTTGCGGGTGAGAAAACCCTTTCTACTGCCTTTAACCCCCATTGGTCTCCTGTTAGCAAGGAAGGCTTAAAAGCAATGGTAGAAGAGGGAATTACCATGGTTTCTGTAACTGCCGGAGAGCGCAAGGAGTACAATGGCGATCCCTTCAGCCTTCCCTACGGTCATGCAGGCAGACTTTTGAACAACAAAAAGCCTGAAACTGCCATTTTCTTCAGAAACCTGAAGGGCGACGAGGCAATCAATGATTCTCTCTGCGGTTATAATCATATTTCCACAGAAGATTATACAAGAACCCTTTATAACCAAGAGGTTATTTACAACGAGGAAATGGGTATTTACTACAAGGTGTTCTGTAACGGGTCTTGCTTAAATTTATCCCCCCTTGATGAGATTGAAGCGGATATGTCCAAGGCATTGGGTCAGGAATATCTTTGTATGGCAACCCATGAACAGTATTCCTATCCTGATTATTTTGCATATCAGCCTGAGAGTCGTGACAAGCTGATGAAAGCCTGTGAATGCGTGAATCGATATGGCTATGAATATATTTTTGTAGAAGATCTGGCAAACTAAAAACTGAACGAGGTAGCAGTGTCTTTGCTCAGGAGTCAAAAATAAGAAGAAAGGAGTTTTCCCTATGGCGGTTAACTGGACAAAGGAACAGCTTCGTGCCATCCGTGAGCGTGGCAGTAATATTCTGGTTGCGGCGGCGGCAGGTAGTGGTAAGACGGCGGTGTTGGTTGAGCGAATCATCCGTCGGATTTGCGATGCAGAACATCCGGTTCCGGTGAATCGGCTGTTGGTACTGACCTTTACCGAGGCGGCTGCAGCAGAGATGAAACGAAAGATTGCCATCGCTATGGAGGAACGGCTCCGTATGGAACCGGATAATCAGTGGCTTCGGGATCAACTTTTGATGGTTTCTTCTGCTCATATATCTACTGTGCATGCTTTTTGTAAGGCGATGATTCAGAATAACATTCACCAGACGGACTTGCCGGTGGACTTTACTTTAATTGACGAGACAGAGAATGCGGTTCTGAGGAATCAGGCGCTAGAGCAGGTGTTGGAACGGTATTATCAACGAATTGAAAAAAAGAATGCGTTCCGGGAGCTGGTAACTGGCTATGGAGGAACCAAAACTGATGACAGTCTGCGAGAAACGGTACGAAAACTTTATCACTTCAGTCGAAGTCTTGCCTATCCGGAAAAATGGCTTGCTCAGGCTTGTAAGCAGTATCGGTCTGTTCAGGAAAGCGGAACACTTTCGGATCCCGTCTGGGAGGAGTTGTTAGTCTCTCTCTGTCGTGAAACGATTTTGGACAGTGCTGAGGGCCTGGAGAGAATTTGGAAGATTGTTGAGGCGGAGGTGCCTAGCGACCACAAATATTTTTCTTATTATCAGGAGTTGAATCTCCAATTTCATTCTCATTTCAAGAAAACATTAGAGGGAGCCGACGCTCTTGCTTCGATTGTTTCTCAGGTTCAAACCTTTGAAATCCCCCGAGTTCCGGTAAAAACTGGTTTGGAGGAGGGGGTTGTGAACCGAATTAATACCATCAAGAAGCAATTGGTTACCGAACCGTTTAAGGAACTAAATCTGTTATTGGCAGACCTAGAACCGGAGAGGCTGGAACGAGTGATTCTTTGTAGCCCTCGGATTCAGGTGCTTAAGCAACTGGTACGTCAATTGGAACGGGAACATACCGCTATGAAACGGGAACGTTCTGCTCTGGATTTTGGGGATTTAGAACACGAAATGTTGCGACTTCTCTCGGACCGTCGGGGAAATCCTACCGAGCTTGCTCGAAAGCTTCGGGAAAGGTTTGAGGAAATTCTGGTGGATGAATATCAGGATACCAATGATATTCAGGATACCATCTTTCGATTGATTTCCAAAGAGGAAACGAATATCTTTATGGTGGGTGATTTGAAACAGAGTATTTATCGGTTTCGTAATGCCAACCCTAATATATTCGCGGAAAAATATCATCGTTACCTGGCAGGCGACGGTGGTATTTGTATCCGGCTATTCCAGAATTTCCGAAGCCGGAAGCAGGTGGTAGATGGAGTCAACGGAATCTTTGCCAGTTTGATGACGCGAGAGACCGGGGGAATTGATTATACGCCGGAGGAATATTTGATTGCCGGAGCCAATTATCCGGAGATAGGGGATAGTTTTACCACAGAGGTTCTCCTGACAGATATTACAGCGGCCAAAGAGGCAGCGGAGGAGGAATTGGGTGCATCCCCGGTTCAGATGGAGGCAGAAACCGTTGCCAGAAGAATCCGCCAGCTAGTAGATAGACAAGAACTTCAGATTACGGTGGACCGGGAGACTGGTGAAACTCGGCCAGTGCGACTTGGGGATATTACGATTCTGGTCCGGAATAAGAGTCGGGTTCAGGAGATGGAACAGGTGCTTCGTGCTTATGGAATTCCTACTGCTTCCGAGGTTGGACAGCAATATTTGGATTCTTTGGAAGTGCTGACCGTCCTGAACTTTTTGCAGATTATCGACAATCCTCGACAGGATATTCCTCTTCTGGCAGTGCTTCGTTCTGCCATCTTCGGTTTTTGTCCGGAAGAACTGGCGGAAATTCGTCTTTGCGCCAAGGGGGATTTCTATACCGCTCTGGTGGTGTCCGCAGAATCTGGAAATCAAAAAGTAGCAGATTTTCTTGGAATTTTAGAGGATTTGCGAAGGGATGCGGTCAATCATGGTGTGGGACATTTGATTTTTAGAATCTGTCATGAGCTTCACTATCTGGCGTTGGTTGGAGCCATGCCTGGTGGTTCGGTACGGCAGAAGAATTTGAATTTGCTTTACGAGCGTGGAGAGGAATTTGAACAGGGGTCTCTTCAAGGACTATTTCATTTTATGGCATATATTGAGAGTTTGCGAAATGAAAAGGCGGACATGAAAGCGGGAACCGACTTTTCTGATGAGGAGAATACGGTTTCTATTATGACCATTCATAAATCTAAGGGTCTGGAGTTTCCTGTAGTGATTCTTTGTAATATGGACACCGAGTTTAACGAGAGAGATGCATCGTCAACGGTGATATGGCATGAAAAAGTGGGCATTGCCATGGATTATGTGGATACCAGATTGCGGATTCGCTATCCTACTTTGACCAAGCAGATGACTCGGGAGAAGATTCTCCGGGATTCCCGAGCCGAGGAAATGCGGCTATTCTATGTGGCCACAACCCGGGCCAAGGAAAAGTTGATTTTATCTACATTAATTGGAACTCGGTATGATAGCTGGAAAAAAGCCGTCCCGATTCCGGGAGAGGCCTTGCCCATTGGCACAGTCCGTCGGCAAAAGAGTATGCGGGATTGGTTACTATCCTGCTTGCTCTCCCACCCTGCGGGCGGGAGACTGCGGGAGAGAGCAGAATGGGAAGAGGTGCTTCCTGGAAAAGTATCTGCATTTCCGGTGGAGATGGTTTGGGTTCAGCCTTCCGGACAGGTGATAATCCCTGCTGAGCTTGAGAAAGAAAAGCCGAAGGAGGTTCAGGAACTTCCGGAGAATATGGAATCTCGTCTTAAATATCGGTATCCCCATGCAGAAATAGGAAAAATCCCCGTAAAACTTTCTATCAGTGAACTAAAACGCCGGAGTATGCCGGAGGGGGATTATATCAAGGGCGTTTTGCAAGCCCGGGATGTGATGCTCAGTGAACTAACCGAAATTGGTGCAGCAGAACGAGGCACCATCACCCACTATGTCATGCAGCATATGGACTATACACGAACCGGAACCTTAGAGGAGGTTCGAGAGCAACTGGAGAAGATGGTGGAAACCGGATTGATCTCTTCCCGGCAAAAAGACGCAGTGTCCCCAGAGGGGATTTATGGATTCTTTTTGGATCCTCTGGGACAAAGGCTAAAAAATGCAAAGCATACAGAGCGGGAGTTTGACTTTTATATGGAAATTCCGGCTTCTATGCTGGACGAGACGATTCCTGCACAAGACCGAGAGGAAACCGTTCTTTTGCAAGGGATTGCGGACTGTTTCTTTTATGATGAGGACGGAGTCGTCTTGATCGACTATAAGACAGACCGGATTTCGCCGGAGAGAGCGGAAGAACGAGCAGAGTTTTATCGGCTCCAGATGGAATACTATACCAAAGGACTTTCGATGGTACTGGAATGTCCGGTGAAGGAGCGATATCTGTATTTTCTCCATTGTAACAAAGCCGTAGCATTATGATTTAGGAAAGGATGAAACAGATGAAAGGCTTGATTTTTTCCATTACCACAGGGCAGGGACATAATCAAACTGCTAAGGTTATGGCAGAGGAACTGGAAAAAAGAGGAGTTGCATGTAAGTATATGGATGTCTATGAATACATTCATCCAAGACTTTCAGAATCGGTATCGAAGTTATATCTGATGTCTACCAAAAATGTTCCAAAAATGTTTGGGGTAGGATATCGCATGATGGAAATGCGAGAGGCGGGAAACAATCATGTTCTGCCAAAGCTTACCAATATAGTACTTGCGAAAAAGCTCTTAAAGCTAATTCGGGAAGAGGAACCGGATTTTATTATCTGCACCCATGTATTTGCCGCGCTCCTTGTAACCTATCTGATGGATCATTTTGATAGAAAAATTCATACCATAGGAATTGTAACCGACTTTACCATCCATCCGTTCTGGGAGGATACCAGACTTGATTACTATGTAACGGCCAGTGAACTTTTGGAACATCAGGGACTTAAAAAAGGGATTGCACCTGGCAAACTCAAGGCCTTTGGAATTCCCATTGACCCTAAGTTTTCGGTAAAACGGGATAAAAAGGAAGCTTTTTCTATGCTTGGAATTCCTCAGAAAAAGACTGTGCTAGTCATGAGCGGAAGCATGGGATTTGGTAATGTAACCGATGGAATTAAGGAACTGGATAAGCTTCCCTTTGATTTCCAGATTGCAACAATCTGTGGAAATAATAAGAAATTAAAAGAACAAATTGATGATTTGGAATTAAAAAAAGACATCTATAATTATGGCTATGTAGATAACGTAGATGTATTTATGGATGCGGCAGATTGTATTGTAACCAAGCCGGGAGGCCTTACCACTAGCGAAGCCTTGGCAAAGGGACTTCCTATGATTATGAACAATCCGGTTCCGGGTCAGGAGGACCGGAATGTGGAATTCCTTTTAAATGCCGGAGCGGCACTAAAAATTAGTGATACCTTCTCTCTCAGTGATGCCATCTACCAATTGTTTCTCAACGAGGAAAGACTAGATATCCTCTATCGGGCCATCCGTTTTTTGGGAAAACCGAATTCAACCAGAAGCCTGGTGGAATTTATCATGAGTCTGGAGGAAAAATAAAAAAGAGCGCTTGAGCGCTCTTTTTTTATGCTTTCTTTTTTACCTTCTTTTCCTGACCGGGAGAAGCATTCACCTTCCGGAAAACTGCAGGAGTAAGACCTGCTTTACTTTTGAAGATACGAATAAAATGCACATCACTGTGATAACCGCAAAGTGAGGCAATATGGCTGACTTTTGTTTCGGTGCTGGTAAGCAGATGCTTTGCATATTCGATTCGACTATTGGTAATGGAATCCTGAATGCTTTCACCAAAATAGTCCTTGTAGGAATGCTGTATGTAGGAACGGCTGAAGTTTAGGTCCTTACAGATAGCGCTAATTTTCCATTCTTTGCCGGGGGTAAGGTAGATTTTGTTTCGTAGGGAAGAAAGACTCTGAAAGAAATCTTTATCTGTAGTAATGGGAACCGAGAGAAGGTCAGAAATCTTACAGAGAATTAGATCAAAATACAAACGAACAGATTTCTCCTTATTTTTATTCTGAGAAATATTTTCATAAATTAGATTTTTGATCAGGAGAGACAGAGGTGCTGTGTCGTAGAGGGGGAGAATGGTATCAAAGGGAATGCCAATTTCCTGGATTCTGTTAATGTCGGCTTTGGATGGAAGAAAATGAATCCAATCGTTAAGAAAACGATCGTCGATGGAACCGTAGTGCTGGGGGGTTCCTTCCTGATAAATAATAACAGAATTTGCAGGTACGATCTGTTTCTTTCCGTGGAGAACAAAGTAGCTGGCAGAGCGCAGAACAACAAGGACATAATCCCCGGACCCCATGGGACGGTTAATGGCAAAGGAAGATGATTCGTGATACCCGTATCCGGCACTTACAATGTTCATGAGAAGCTCCTTTCTCAAAAGCATAATATGTCAAATTTCTATCATCATACAATATAGGAAAGAATTTGTCAATGACATAATTTGATTTAACAACGCGTGCAAAAAAGGTTAAAAACTAAACTATGGTTTAAAAAATTTTTTTCTGTTACATATTTTATAACTCATGGCTTTAAATTTATTGCTTGCACACTTCTGCTCCAAAGCAGAAAGTAGATAGGCTTTGTTCCGGAAAGTAAAACGAGCATCTTATTGGATGAAACAAGGAGAAAAAGAAGCACAATATGTTTATAAAAAAGCATAATAGGATGTTGCATAATTTTGACGAAAATGTTAAAATAGTGTTAAACTGGGCGTGGAGTATGCCCTTAAAAAGTTAAACTTTGGGAAAAGCAGAAAGGTTTCAAACCGATTATCTCCAAAAGAGGATGGATTTGGTTCTTGTAGAGAATCCATATCCTTGCTATAATTATTTCTGTAAATAGAATGAAAACATATATACAATTCATCAAAGGAGTGATTCACAAGATGAAAAAGACAAGAGTTTTGGCAGCGTTACTTTGTGTGGTGATGGTGATGGCAAGTCTTCCCATGCTATCCTTGGCTGCCGATCTACCGGCTGATTTGTACAGTGCAATTGCCACCCTGATGGGTGTTAGTGCAGTGGAGCCGGTGGAAAATGACCCCGCTTATGGTGGCATGAACTTTGATTTTACCGATAGCTTCAGTAATACGTCGGATATGTCCACAACAGATGGTGTTGGTGCTGCGGTCGATTTTGCGACGGCAGGATTTTCCTATGATAGCACCAATGGTTTGTCTTTTCCGGCTACGACCAGCTATATCTGGAAGTATTATCCGGCTTCCTTTACTGGAGGATGGTCTCCCATTACCTTGGGTGCCTATACGATTCGTTATAAGCTGAAGAACGACAATGGTCTTCTGGAACTCCAGAGTTCAGCATATAATCTGGCAAGTGCCCGTAGTTTTATAACCATTAAGCCTACCGGCGTTACAGTTTATACTAGCAAGAATGATACTGCTGGGGAGGCGGGCAACGGTTTTGCTGCCGCAACGAACTTAGCTACCTTTGAATCCGGAACAGATCAGTGGAATGACATTTTAATCCTTTCTAACGGCGGTGCCCTGAACAATGGTTCCGGCTACTCTGTTTATATGAAGAAAGCAACGGACACCTCTTTTACCAAGGTTGCGACAACCAATGGTTGGAGAAACAATGGTTCCTGGAAATCAACTGGTATGACTATTTCGGGGCATGATTCCTGTGTCAGCAATGCAGTGATGTTGAAGGAAAGTACCGGAACCACCTCGGGTGGAGGTTCCAATGATCCCAATGACGGTGTTCTCTGGGAAGGGGATTACGAGAGTATTTCTGATATTCTTGGTTATTCTGTCAAAGCAGTTGACGGACAGGACTTCCAGTTTGCCGACGGCTTCGACAGCTCTACCGCAAACGTAACTACGCCCACTGGTGCAGCGTATGGCAATACCAATGGCTTGGATTTGACTGGCGTTACAACGGCACTTGCAAGTGCGTCCTGGGTATACAAACCCAGTGCCGGTTGGGGACCTTTTACTGGTGATCCCAAGAACACCATAGCTTTCCGTGCCAAGATGGAAACCGGCGGTTCTCTCACCGTTCAGACTTACTATAATTCCGGTGTACACAGCAGATTCTATATGACAATTGATGATGAGGCTGTTAACATGGGGAATGCCACAACATGGGCAGGGGTAGAGAAGGAGTTTGATTTTGTTCCCGGGACCGATTGGGCAGATTATCTTGTAATGATTAACGAGAGCAACGGTTTTGATGTTTATGTTAAGGCTGCGACCACCGGAGACAAGTGGAAACTTCTGGCCAGTGAAACCACCTGGCGGAGCGGTTCCAATCAAACAGGAATTTCCTTTTCCGGTACCTATGCAGATAAGGCAGGAAAGACCGGCGGTGGCTACATCCAGTATCTGACAGTATACGAAAAGGACACCTCTGCAGGTGGTGGAACCGGCGGTGGTACCACACCTCCTGCTGGAACAGATGTTCCTTATGAAGGTGTTCAGGGTAAGATTACCGATGTTTTAGGAAGCGATGCAGTTGCCATCAAGACCTTCCAGATTGGTGCAGAATTTAACACCACCCAGACAGGTATCAGTGCTCCAGCCGGCAGTACTTACAGCGACAGCATGGGTGTAAAGTTTGGTGCGGCAGCTACATGGAGATATCTTCCTGCTAATAGCTGGACTCCCTTATCCAGTAAGGGTGTTACCTTTGGTGCAAAGCTGGCAACCGGTGATACCATGGTATTCCAGTGTCAGAAGCCAGGTAGTAACGCAGACCGTGCTTATGTCAATATTTCCAATGGAAGCATCTGGGTATCCTGCAGCAATGGTGCCGGCGGATTTACCGGTGCAACCAACACAAATGACTATGCACCCGGCACTGGCTGGAACGACTATGCAGTAAGACATAATGAAAACAATGGTTACGACTTCTATGCAAAGAAGCCGGAGGACGAAACTTGGACGCTGGTAGCCTCTACCACCAGCTATCGTCCCGGCGGCGGTGCAACGACTGGTTTGAATTTCTATTCTGCAAACGGTGGATCTTGCTTGAAGTATGCAACGGTTTATGGTACCGCAGAGGAACTTCCTGAAGAAGAAGGTCCTGCAGCAGGTGAACAGTATACCATCGAAGAAATTATCGGCGGTATTGCAGTTGCTAAGGAAGAATTGATCTTTGACAGTAATTTTGATGGTGTAGAAGCAAATGCACAACTCAAGAATGTAACTACCGGAGCCGTTGAAGCGACTCAGCCCACGATTGGGGCAAACGGTCTGGAATTAAAGAACACAGCAGGCAAGTACTTTGCATGGAACTCCGGAGCTGAGAATATGTGGAAGCCTCTGGCCAAGAGTAACCCTGTCATGTTCCGTGCTAAGGTAGACGCAAGTGGTATGCTGGGTGTTCAGTTAAATGGCTATCCCAGAGCCAGCGTTTATATCTATCCCAACAAGTTGGTTGCCTGGGGCAGCGATCAGAAGGAAGCAACCGGATTTGCTCCCGGTACCGATTGGGTGAACTATTTGGTAACTTCCGATGGTGAAAACTTCCGTATTTATACCAAACTTGATGATGAGGAAAAGTGGACGGTGCGGGTAACCTCCAACGGCTTCCGGACCGGTGGCTATTACGGTGTACTTCTTGACAACACCACCACTGCCAATGCGTATATTTCTGGAATCAAGCAGTATAAGATTGAAAGAATGGTTCTGACCGATACCGACACCATCGCCAATCTAACCAATACAGTTTATATCGACGAGGATTTCTCCGAGGATCAAGGAACCTATAACATGATTACCGGTAAGATTGAGGATGGTGTCTTCAAGAGAGACCCGGATGTTCCCTCCGATCTCTCCTATCCCGATGCATCTCGTCTGGATGTTGACATGGGAACCATCAACCCCAAGGGTCTTTGGTTCGTTCGGTTCAAGTACAGAATTCCCTCTAACGATGCAGTCGTGTCCGTGGATATGCAGAACAATGGTAATAAAATTGCCATTGACTGTCATGACGATTATGTCTTTATCATCAATCGTGATAGTAAGGTTAGCTCCTCCAGTAATGATGCGGCGGCAGGAGTTGGCAACTGGGCAGAGCTACTCTTTGCATGGACCGACAATGCTAAGGTAAATGTTTACTGGCATAAGGTTGGCGAGGATGAGTGGATTAAGACTCATACCGATTTTGTTCCTGGTGCTGCAAAAACAGACGACATCCGGTTCCATTGTAAGCTGGATTCAGAAATTGATGATATTAAGGTATACTCTGGTGACTACTTAAAGATTGACGAACCGACTTTGGCATCCGGCACCATCAAGACCGGCGGTGAATACTTCTCCGGAACTCTGGATACAGTCTATGACCGTCGTGCGACCTTGGTAAGCGCAGTATATGATGCAACTTACGGCTACACCAAGTTTGTCAAGGCGAAGGATTACGAAGTACGAAGCGGTATTGGTGCCAATCTTTCCAACACCTTCACCACAACGGATGTGGATGCAGAAAATGATGTAGCGGCAGTGATGCTCTGGGATACCATCGAAACCGGTATTCCTCTTGGAGATCTGGCAGGAACGGCTCTTACGAATACTGCATCTGGTGCACCTAGCAAGGATGCAACGGTTTCTGTGAAGGCAGAAGCGATCTACAACGATGTTAAGGTAACCGGCTATACCGGAGTCAAGAGGGGCAGAGTAACCATTAGCGTAGTGGATGAGGAAGGAAACCTCCGGGGTGTGGGACAAACTACCTCTTCTGGTACTGGATTGCTGGATGTTAAGGTGGCAGTGGCTCCCGATTGCCCCAGCGGAAGCTATACTGTTAGAGTACAGTATGGTACCACTACACAGACCTTTGAGGATATCAAGCTCTATTGTGATGATATTCCTTATAATGAGATTTCCGATGTTGCAAGTATGAGAAGCTTCATTAATAGTTACGGAAGCGAAACGGCTAAGTCATGGAACAAAGAAGAGTCCTTTGCAAAGGATGTGTATGCACGCTTTGTTGAGGAAAAGGGCGATAAGACAACCTTCGCTGATTTGTACGATTTCCGTGCTGTCATGGATGTTGCAACCAATGGAGAAGTTCGGGAAAGACAGATGTGTCTGGAGATTAACACTGCGGCAGCAGCGGGCAAGTGGTCTCAGGTTCAAAAGTTGGTAACCGAAACCTATGCGAAAGACCTTGGTGTTACAGCCAATGCACTTTATGGCATTGATAATGTGAAGCAGCTCTTCAACCGGATGGATGGAGGTTACACCAGTGTCGAGGATATTACTAAAGACTTAGATAAAGCCATTGAAGCCCAGAAAAAGGCAGAAGCCGGAAACGGTAACGCTGGCGGCGGTGGTGGTGCCGGCGGCGGTGGCGGTGCCGGTGGCGGAGGCGGTCTTATCATTGCCGAACCTAACCAGAACAAGTATGGCGACGCTGTTGCAGATGTGGAAGACGAGAACGAAGGTGATTTCCTGACCGGAGAATCGGTTCCTGATACCGTAGAAAAACCGGCAGACTTTGATGATGTTGCAACGGTTCCTTGGGCGGTTGATAGTATCCGTGCCCTGCGGAGTATGGGAATTATCAGCGGTGATGGAAACGGCGGCTTTGCTCCGGATAGAGAGGTAACTCGTGAAGAGTTCTTAAAGATGGCAATGCAGGCAGCCGGTATCAAGAGCGAAGGCTCTGGCAAACTGACCTTCCTGGATGTGGAGCAGGATGCATGGTACTATGACTTTGTTGCTACTGCATATCAGGTAGGAATCATTCAGGGTATGAGTGAGGAATACTTCGGTATCGGTCAAAAGATTACAAGAGCTGATATGGCTGTGATGCTGAAGCGGATTCTGGACTATCAAAAGATTGCTTTGGATAAGAAAACCGCACCTTTTGTTTATAATGATTTTGAAACCATTCCTGACTATGCAAGAGAAAGTGTTGATGCGCTTTCTCAAGCAAAGCTGATGAATGGTATGGGCGAAAATGAGTTTGCAGGAGATGCTTCGGCAACCAGAGCAGAATCTGCCGTTGCGATTTACAGAATCTATAACTACATGACAGAAAGGAGATAGGAGCAATGAAGAGATTATTGCGTTCCATTAGTACCATTGTTGCTATTTGTATTTTGGCAACCATGTTTACCGTAAGCTTTGGTGTAGCTGCGGCAGAAAACGGAAGTCTCCTGACCCCTGGGCAGGAAGGAATTCTGCGTTACCTAGGAATTCTGGACGAAGATTTACCGAATTATGGAAAACCTTTAACCAGAGGAGAGCTGGCACATATGGCAGCCAGAGTTTCCAATGTTAGTGAATATACGGCTGGCGACTACTACTTTAGTGATGTTAATGAAGATAACCCTTACTACAAGGAGATTTCCGCCCTTGTAGTAAACGGGGTTCTTTCGGGAGATGGAAACGGATATTTCCGTCCCAATGATACCGTTACCGATTTAGAAGCATGTAAGGTATTCTCCGTGATTCTTGGCTATGCTGAGATTGGTCAGTACGAGAGCTACCTTCGTACCGCCAAAGAGGCAGGTCTGATTGATGCAGTAGTCATGGACGGTTCTGTAACTTATGCTGAGGGTCTTTATATGGCACATCGTGCGCTTCATGCGGAGATGATGGAAGCCATTGTCTATGGAGACGAGAGAAACTATAAGCTTCAAAAGGGTTATCTTGCCATCGAGCGGTATCACAATCTGGTGAAGCAGACCGGTACTGTAGATGGAATGTACAACACCAGGTTGTATCAGCATGATTCTTCGATTCCCGAAGGACATCTGCTGATTAACAAGCGGTTGTTCCAGTATGAGGATGAAAGCCTGCTGGGTAAGTATGTTATATTTTATAGCAAGCGTGAAGAGATCCAGACAAGTCCGGTGATTGACTATATCTATGCTGATGAAACCAGAAACAATATCGTAACCCTACAAGGGAAAGATGTTTCCGGAATCAAAGACAGTAAACTAGTTTATTGGAAGGAAGCAAAGGAAAAGTCCTATCGCTTGGTAAAATCTCCTGATGTGATTATCAACGGCGTGGCGTATCCTGATTTTACCGATGCGGATTTACAACCGGCAGTTGGTTCGGTAACCTTAATTGATAACAACGATGATACCTATTATGATGTTATTGTTGTTGAGGATATTGAGTATGTGGTATTTGGAAGCCGGGATCGAGATACCAATGTTATTTACGGAAAATATCCGGAGGTTAGCCTTGGTGGAAAGAACCAGGAAAATGACATTGTCATGATGGGTCCCTACGGGAAAATTAATATTGGTACCCTGAGTGAGGGTACGGTGTTGCGGGTGAAAAGCAGCAAAAATACCGAGGGTAACAAAATCATTCGGATAACCCAGTTAGAAGAGGTTGTAACCGGTCAGGTAACGGCTCTTACCGACACTCAAATTACTGTGGGTGGCAAGAACTATACCATCAATGATGCTACTGTAACCGATGAGGAAATCCGTCTTGGAAAAACGGTATCGGTTTATCCCGATGCCGGACTTGCAGCAGTGGTTCTCCATGCCGGGAACGATACTTATCAGTTTGGCTATCTGGTGGGTGCGGCAAAAACTGGCGGCGTCTTCAGCGGTAATTTTTCGGTACGGATTGTTGACGGAACTTATACCCTACGGGAATTTGAGGCAGGGGATTCCGTTTACATTGATGAAAGCAAATTTACTGATGCCGATAAGGCGATGAAGCGTTTGGAAAATGCTCATAAGATGCGGAGCTATAATGAGACTGAGATGACCGTCCTTTATGCTAATGAAGGTACTGATGTTACGACATCTTTGGATCAAATGGAAGAGGGGGATCAGAAATTTCCCTATTCTCAGCCGATACGCTTTCGGTTAAATGATGACGGCAAGCTAACTCACTTGGATACTATGATTTATGAAAGTGAGTATGAATTGGAAGATTCTCTGCAACCTGTCAAGGAGGGAAATTCTGAGGTCAGAAAATTGAGCTATGCGGCATATCCGTACAGTTTTTACAATCAGGCAGGTAGCGAGCTTGTTTTTACGGCAAAAAACATTGATCGGATTCTCCGGGTTCAGCGGATTGAGAGAGACAAAACCAACAGCTCCCGCCCGGCTCTTGGTGATGGCAATGGTTATGTGGTAGAAGCTTTTAATGTTGATCCGATTACCAAAATTGCAAAATATGCTGTGGTGTATGATAAGATGTCTACTGCGGCGAACCAGAATTCATCTCCATTTATTATTTCCGATATTTACGATGCATTGAATGAGAATGGGGAGATTCAACGGAAGATTGATTTGCTGCATCCCTCTGAGTCGAAAACTGTCATACTTTCTGCTGAGTTGCAATTAGACTTAGGAATTGGTGATATCGTTCAGGTGGAAACCGATGTGGACGGAGTTGCACAGAACATTACCATGTTGTTTGATCAAAGCCTTGGCAAGGATCAGGAACGCTTTGTTGCAACAGGCAATGTGCAAACCAATTATACCAAATTATATGCGTATTATTGCTTATCCTATGGAACTCTGGTGGATTTTGATGGTACGATTTATACCCATACCACCTCTGTCAAGGAAGACCTAGACGGCGTAGAGGCGTATAATGAACTTCATAACTTCCGGCATAATGGTACCATTGTCTATGTCTATGATGACAGCACCGGAACTCCCACTATTAAACAGGGTTCCACCAAGGATATCGTTACCTACCGCATGGATCCGGATACCAACCAGAAAGCGGTTGTTTGTATCAAACGTCAAGGTCATATCCAGTATGTATTACTGATTAAGGAGGAGGCGTAAACCATGAAGAAATTGATTTCGATCATCACCCTTGTTTGCATATTGGCAACATTGTTCGCATCCTTCGGTGCTACCGTCTCTGCGGCAGAAGTGGAGTGGTATGAAAGCTTCACCCAGGAGGGTTCCGGTACTGTGTCCAAAAAGGATGGATTTGTTACGCTGACCTCCGGTGCTACGGATACAGATGCGGATTTGGCACATATCTATAGAAATGGTATGACCGACAGTGTCAAACCTCAGATGGATGTAGAGTTTGATTTACAGATTTTAAAGCACAACGGAAATCAGCTGGTGATTTTCTATAATGGGCAATGCCGATTTTATATGCACTTTAACATCACTGGAATCTGGGGCAGAGGTTACTCTGCAACTGCCCAGTATGAGGCGTATAATCTGAACTACGACATCGGCTATGAGATGCACCATTATCAACTGATTACCGACGGAAATGTGGGCGATATGTACATCGATGGTTACTATGCCGGAACCATCACTGGCGAAACCAATGCCAACCAGCCAGGAAGAATGCAAATCCTTGCCCGGACGGCAAAATCCGGTCCGGCGTCCTACTCCTTTGGTAACTTAAAGTTCAATAAATACACCGGCAGAAAGATTTCCACCGGTGGAGAGGATGGAGAATATACCGAATCTACATTTTTGACAAAGAACTGGGAATATATGCGTCTTCCTAATGAAGATACCTTCTTTGATTTTGAAAATCCGGATGATTACAAAAACTGGGTGAAGCGTGCAACCTGGGAAGTCAAGGATGGCATGGCGCAAAGCTGGAATACTCAGGATTTGAAGATGCTCTCCTTCTATGGTCCCTTTGCCGTGGAGGGAGGTCAGGACTTTACCATTACAACTCGGTTCCGGGTTGATAAATTTGGTGAACAACAGGGTATTATTCCTAGCTGGCCCAATGGCTCCTTCCGGGGATTTATCTATCGGGAATATGTAGAGTTTGAAACCCCCTATGGACAGAAACGAAGCAATGAGATTCATCTGGAAGAAAACAGATGGTATGAGTATGCTGTTAAGGTAACCGACGGCGGCACCAAAATGCAGCTTTTTATTGACGGAACTCCTATTACTGCCATAGAGCCGGCTTTGGATAACAATAACAATGCCTACAACGGTACTATTTATTACTTTACTTACCCCAATGGCTCTATGTACTCCGGGTTAAGCATCGACTGGACAAAAGTAGAGCTTGTTCACAATGATATTGAACTTCAGGATCCCATGTTGAGTGCCGAGTATTTAGAGGGAGAGAAAATTGAACTTTCTGCCAAGGTTGTAGCAGATAAACAGGCAGAGATTCCCACGATTGATTACAAAATCAACGGACTAACCGTGGCAACCGGAAGCGCTCCTGACTATAAGGCGGAGCTTCCTGGGATGAAGGCAGGTTCGTATGAAATTCTAGCTGGTTGTGGAGAAAATCATATTTCTAATGCTAGAACCTTTACGGTTCGAAAGGCAATCAAGGCAGAAATCCAGACCAGCCAGGATGCGTATGGAAATCTTTTTGCCAATCTGGAATTCTTTGATAAACTGCCGCAGGTAGACAGAGTAGAATATCGGCTCAATGGTGTTCCTGTTGCAACTTCCACCCAAGCCCCCTACTATGAGTTGACCCTGTCTGCTCTGCCCTCCATGCAGCATACCTTAGAGGCGATTTGCTATAATCAGGCAGGAATTGTGGTATATGAAAATTCCAAGCAGTTTACCACCAAGGCTTACGCTACCCCTACCTCCGAGAACTATGCGAACGAGGTTCGCTACAACGTCGCGGGAGAATTTGGTAATGCAGAAGTAGATTTCAGCAACGGAAGACATCGACTCAAGATGACTCACACCAGAGAGGGTGTAACCTACCTGACCGATGAGGGCGAAAAGACCTATGGCAAGGGTCTGGGCAACTTCATTGTCGTAACTGATGGTCCCTTTGCGGAAGTTTATCGGAATGGCCAGATGGTATTTACCTTTATCATGCCTCGGACCAGAGAGATTGCCAAGAACTTCGCAAACAATGGTTTGACAATCTCGAACGAGAAGATTATCCAGCCCGAAGAAAGAGCAACCTACTTTGCCATGAATAACCTTACCGCAAAGCAGTCTGTCTACAATCTGGGTAATCTTCCTAACTATCATGTGATGGATGCGATTCTTGATTTGACGGACGAGGGAAGATTGGTGCTCAATGACGAGTATTACCGCACCGATCTCCAGATTGAAAATGGAGAAGTTTTTGTCTGGACTACCAAAACAGAAATGATGGATCCCTTCCGGAAATCCGCAGGAAAACTGGCTGACTGGGTAGATTCTAGCGGAAAGGTCTATCTTCGTGCAGAAACTGCAGTGGGCATGACCAGAATCTATGCTAACGGCAGATGGGTATTCTCCTTCCGGAGCGTTCCTACTGTTGGGGAAGGAACCCTGGCGGTAGAGGTAGCAAGCGGGGATGGGTTTGAGTTTGTCTGTGTTGGTGATAATAAAGACCTTTACTACTACGAGGATGACTTCTCCGGGGATACCGAGTGGGAATCCCTGACCCAGTGGCGATATGTGAACAGAGCCAAGAACAATGCCATGTCCGTATCGGTAGATAAGTCGGAAGGCTATATGATCTTAGGCGCTGCCGGTGATACCTACTCCTATGCTGATGTTGCGGCATTTGGCGGTGATATTGATTTGAGCGCCGATGTGAAGGTAGTAGACGGGACCGACGGTTTCTGGTTCGACTTCAACCGTGCCACCAACCATCCCTATTCCAGAGCGGGTTATAATTTCGAGACCGGTCAGTTTGAGATTGTGGATGTTCAGGCTAATGCATCCCAAACTACTTCGGTTACCAAGGAAGGATATTTCCCCATCGGTGAGTATGTAAATCTTGGCTTAAAGGTTCGGTACCTTGATGACGGTTCCAAGAAGGTAACCCTCTCCATGAACGGGGAAGAGGTTCTCTCCAAGAAGGATTCTTCTTACTGGAGAGGCAAGTTTGGTTTCGTCATGAAGGACGGTTCCGCCTATGTAGATAACTTTAAATACCGTGGCGATATTAAAGTTATGGCGGATGTCCGCGAAACCTTTACCTCGGTGAACGTTGACTTGATTGACATGGGTGGCGATGAGTACATTCTGTCTAATGGATCAAATACATGGCACACCACGGATGGTGGTAAGAACTTTGAAAAGGATTCTACGGTTACCACCATGGGCGACAACACCGTTACCCTGCAGAATGGGGATGTTTTGGGTCTGAAGTCCGAGCTTCAATCCATTGGCGAGGATGGAAAGTCTTACTACAACTTCATCCCCTACATCTCCCATGATAAAGGTAAGACTTGGAAGCGTCATGGTAACGACAAGATGTCCGAAAAGGATGCAGTTGGTTTGATGTACAATGCCATGCAGAACCGTATCAAGCAGGGTCCCTCCGGAAGAGTATACGCTGTATGTACCACCGATGTTGCCTGCGAGTGGTGGTCGCAGATTAGGGTGTTCTACAGTGATGACAATGGTCTCACCTGGAACGATAGCGAAACCCTGATTGACAATACCCTTCTTGCAAAGGACAGCCACAATACGGCGGGTCATACCTTTGTTGAGTTGGTTCCTATAGAACTGGCAAATGGAGATGTCTATGTCTTTGGTAGAACCAACTTAGGTTACATTGGTTACCTGAAGTCGGAAGATGGCGGTAAGACCTTCGATACCAGCTACACCTACAGTACTCCTTTCCTGAGTACCGAGATGTGCTACAGTATCGAGGTTGATCCCTACAATCCTGAGCATGTTTATGCAGTCTTTGGCTATGATAACGATAACGTCAATGGTAAGGGCCAGTACCCCAGAACCCGTTGGACCTTCGCAAGAAGTACCGACAGTATGAAGACTTGGCAGATTTTGGGTACTGTTCACGAGAATACTGGTACCATTGGTGCCATGATGAATACTAATATTCATATCACCGAGAATCAGGTGCTTGCCAATGCTTTCTCCTATGATGACGGCTTTGGTGGAACCTGGTACGGAAGAACCATTGCCCTCCAGAAGGATGCTCAAGTTGGTTCCAACCGGTTTGAGCAGCTTCATCTCCGTCAGGCATCGCATGCGGAGAATACCAGGACAGTATATCCCTTCCAGAGCAACCGTGTTCTCCTGGTTCATCCGGCAAGCGGTGCGGCACTTCTCAACAACAAGAGAGTGGAGAATGTTGTCTTTAATAACTATGTAACCGCTAGTGTTGCAGCAGCATTTGTCAGCGCAAACATTGCAGAAGGCGAGAATGGCGGCCTGGTATTGAATACCTTGGGCGCAGAGGTAACCTTCCCCAGCGATGTTGTAACCGTAAAGGATGGCGTACAGTACATTGATATTGATGCTTTTGCAAAGGCATACAATATGTATGTCGTAGACGAGCAGGGCACCAAGATTATCAGCCCCTTTGAGAGTTGGAGTTCTCTCCAGCGCTCCACCTTGCGGTTCTCCCTGGATTACTTCTTTTAAGAAGTGTAAGGAATAACAATATTGCCCCGGCTATCGCCGGGGCATTTTTTTGTTTCTTGTGGTGCTTGAAAACCGAAAATCATTGCTTGTTTGTGTTAGTTTGACAGGGTAATTTTTACGGTAGAGGATGTTCATAAACGTCCCGGAAAAAGAAATTTATTAGAGGGTTTAGCAATTCATGATTGTGGTTCCGGTGGTGCATTTTTACATGTTTTTTAACGAAATATCCATGGAGTTTTGTGTAGTATTATGATAAGATAAAATCGAAGTATTGGTATGAAAATACAAGGATAAATATCAACAAAAGGAGTGGTCTTTCATGAAAATGACACGAGTGTTAGCAGGAATCCTTTGCATGATGATGGTAATTACCATTTTCCCTGCAGGGTTGGTTTCTGCAACCGGAACGGATGGTGGTTATGCTACCATTGAGGAAGTTCTGGGTTACGACATCAAACCGGTAGCCGGACAGGATTTTCAGTTCGCTAATAACTTTGATTCTGAAGCAGCTAATGTTGTCACTCCGGTAGGTGCAACCTATGACAATACAAATGGGTTGAGTTTAACTGCGGTGACTGCAGAAACTGCAAAGGCGGCATGGAGATATAAACCGGAAGATGGATGGACTCCCTTTGCCGGAGAGCCTAAGAATGTTTTGGTGTTTCGTGGAAAACCCAATACAGGTGGTACTCTCAATGTGCAGGTGGCCTTTCCTGTTGGTAGTGCATACAAGCGGATCTATATGAACATCAAAGAAGATGATGTTCGAATCAGCAAGGTAGGCTGGGCGCTGGTAGAAAAGGAAATGGACTTTGCTCCGGGCACCGAATGGATCGATTACATGATCAAGATTAATGAGGATCAGGGATATTCTATCTACGTCAAGGGCGAAACCAAGACCGAGGGAAAGTGGAAGCTCTTAGCAACGGTTGCCGTAGCCGATTGGTTAAATGGTGACGCAGCTACAGGTATGGCTTTTTATGGCAATGACTCCGGGAATAGCGGAACCAATGCTGGCGGTTATGTTCAGTATGCAACAGTATACCAAAAGGATACCGGTGAAGTTGGGGGCGGAGATAACGAGGAGTCTGAAGATGGTATTACAACAGTTGCAGGTCTCTTGGGTTATGATGTGAAACCGGTAAGCGGACAGGATTTTCAGTTTGCTGACAGCTTTGATGCAGCTGCGGCAAAAGTGGTTACCCCGACAGGTGCAGTTTACGACAATACAAACGGACTTGATATGACCGCCATTACGGCAGATGCAGCCAATGCATCCTGGCGTTTCAAGCCGGAAGATGGATGGTCGCCCTTTACTGGAGATCCCAAGAATGTTCTGGTGTTCCGGGCAAAGGTAAAGACCGGTGGTACTGTCAATGCTCAGGTGTTCTTTGCTACTACCACATCGAACAATCGTATCTACATGAACATCAAAGAAGATGATGTTCGAATCAGCAAGGTAGGTTGGGCGCTGGTAGAAAAAGAGATGGCATTTGCACCAGGTACCGATTGGGTAGACTATTTGATTAAAATTAATGATGATAATGGCTTTTCTATTTATGCAAATAGCGAAACTAAGACCAAGGGCAAATGGGAACTGCTGGCAACGGTAGCTAATGCAGATTGGTTATCTGGTTCAGCATCTACCGGTATTGCCTTTGGCGGCAACAATTCAGAAAACAGTGCTACCAACGCCGGTGGCTATATTCAGTATGCGACAGTATACAAAAAGGATACTGGTGAAAGCGAGGATGAGGGTGGAGATACACCGACTCCTCCGGCAGAAGGGGAAGAGGACTTCTACGAGGGTGTACAAGGTAATGCAAGCGAACTCTTCGGTGATGATGCAGTTATCATCAAAGATTTCCAACTGGGTGCCGAATTTGATACAACCCAGGCAGGAATTACTTCTCCGTCTACCGGCGTCTATACTGATGGTATGGGAATTAATATGGTTGGCAAGGGGACGGATACCTGGAGATACCTTCCCCAAAACGAATACACCCCTCTGTCCAGCAAAGGTGTAACCTTTGGCGTGAAGCTTCCGGCAGATGGTGCGATTACTTATCAGATGCAAAAGGTTGGGAGCAACACGGAGAGAGTCTACGTTGAACTATTCCCAACTCAGGTGAAGATTTATCAAAGCAATGGCGAAGGTGGCTTTATTGCTGCAACCCTGGATAATGCATACACACCCGGCACCGGATGGAATGATTATTTGATCAAGGGAAACGAACTGGGCGGATATGATGTGTATGCAAAACGTCCCGATGCAGAAACCTGGACAAAGCTGGTATCAACCACAAGTTTCCGTCCCGGTGGCGGTGCTACCACCGGTGCAAGCTTCTATTTTGCTAATGGCGGTGCTTATCTGAAGTATCTTTCCATCTATGGAAGCCGGGACGAGATTCCCGAGGAAGAAGGGCCGGCACCCGGTGAACAGTTTACCATGGAAGATATTATTGGTGGTGTAGCAGTAGTTCAGGAGGAACTGGTTTTTGACACCAGTTTTGATGGAGTAACCGAAAATGCACAACTGAAAAATGTAACCACCGGAGCGGTTGCCGAAACGCAGCCTACTGTGGGAGCAAATGGCTTGGAACTGGAGAATACAGGTGGTCTCTATTTTGCTTGGAACTCCGGTTCAGAAAACAGTTGGAAACCTTTGAAGAAGACCAACCCCATCATGATTCGTGCTAAAGTAGAGAGCGAAGGTTCTTTGGGAATTCAATTAAACGGCTATCCCAGAGCCAGCATTTCGATTTCCCCGGATAAACTGATTGCATGGGGAACCGACCAAAAGGAGGCTCCCGGCTTTGCACCGGGAACCGGCTGGGTGAACTATCTGATTACCTCCGACGGAACCAACTTCCGCATCTATTCCAAAACGGATGCGGAGGAAAAGTGGACCGTTCGAGTTACTTCTAACGGATTCCGGAGTGGTGGATATTATGGGGTATTGCTCTATAACACTACCACATCAAAAGCTTATATTTCCACCGTGAAACAGTATAAGGTGGACCGTGTCGTATTAACTGATACAGAAGCTATTGCAGCGATTGAAAACAAGGTGTATATTGACGAGGACTTTTCCGAAGACAAAGGTCTTTACAACATGATTACCGGAAAGATTGAGGATGGTGTATTCAAGAGAGATCCGTCGGTACCTTCCGACCCGACTTATCCGGATACCAGCCGAATCGATATTGATCTAGGTACAGTCAACCCGAAAGGTCAATGGTATGTCCGGTATAAGTACAGAATACCTACCAGTGGTTCTATGGTTACTGCTGATATGCAGAATAATGGAGCCAAGATTGCCATTGATTGCCACGCAACCCACGTTTATATTATCAATCGTACATCCGGTAACAATATTACCAATAAGTTGGCTGCAGCGGGGATTGGCAACTGGGCAGAGCTTCTCTTTGCTTGGACGGACAACAGCAAGGTTAGTGTCTATTGGCATAAAGTAGGGGACGACGAGTGGATCAAACTCACTACTGATTTTGAACCCGGAACCAGTGGTTATGATGATATCAGACTCCATGCGAAACTGGATGGCGAAGTGGATGATGTGAAGGTTTATTCCGGAGACTATCTGTCCATGGATGAGCCGGAGCTGGAAAGCGGTTTGGTAAAAACCTATGGAGAGTTTTTCTCCGGAACTTGGGACACCCCTTATGACCGCCGTGCAACCTTGATTACTGTGGTGAATGATAAAACTTATGGCTATGCCAAGTTTGTGGAAACCAAAGAGTATCAGGCGCGCGGTGGTAATGGTGCGGATTTAAGCAATACCTTTACAGCAACTGGCGTTGGAGCAGAGGATGCGGTATCTGTTATGCTCTGGGATACTGTGGAAACAGGAATTCCGTTGGGAGATGCTGTGGGAAATGGCACCCCCAATAAGGCAACCGGCGCTCCGGCTTCTGGTACAGAAATAGGCGTTGCCGCTACAACTGTCTATAACGAAGTGAGTATTTCCGGTTATACCGGAATAAAGAACGGACTAGTAACCGTCAGCGTGGTGGACGAGTCTGGTAACCTACGGGCAGCTGCTCAAACAAAATCTTCCGGTACCGGACTTTTGAAATTGGATTTGGCAGTAGACCCTGCTTGCCAGAGTGGAACCTATACCGTTTCTGTACGGTACGGAGAAACGGTGGAGGTGTTGGAAATTGAACTTTACTGCGATGATATTCCCTACAACTCCATTTCTGATGTTGCATCCATGAGAAGCTTTCTTGGAAATTATGGTAGTGAATCCGTGAAAAAGTGGAACGAAGATGATTCCTTTGCAGCGGAGGTATACGCTCGGTATCTGGTAGAGAAGGGGGAAACTACAACCTTTGATAGTCTCTATGCCTTCCGTAGTGTCATGGATGTGGCAACCAATGGAGAGGTCCGGGAGCGGGAACTGTGTCAGAAAATCAATACCGCCGCTGCAGCAGATTTATGGGCGGATGTACAAACTCTCATCATGGAAACCTATGCTGAGGATCTGGGAATCAGCTCAAGTGATATTGTAGGAATTAGTAATTCGAAAGAATTGTTCTTAAGAATCGGCTCTAATAACACCAGCACGGCGGATGTTCTGGCATCTTTCCGCGCGGCGATTACCGCACAAAAGGCGGCGGAATCCGCAAGCAATATCCGTCCTGGCGGCGGTGGTGGTGCCGGAGGCGGCGGAGGCGGCGGTGTTTCTGTTGGAACCGGTATGTTCCAGGGGACAGTCGGCTTTGAACAAACCGATACCACCGATGTCGGAAATGGAGAATTTTCCGGTATGTCCCCCATCGAAATACCTGCAGAGTTCACCGATTTAGACTCTGTTTCCTGGGCAAAGGAGGCAGTAGCCGAACTTCAAGTTATGGGAATTGTCAGCGGAGATGGAGACGGAACCTTTGCTCCCAATCGTGCAGTTACCCGGGAAGAATTCCTGAAAATGGTGATGCAGGCGGCAGAAATCACTGCAACGGACCAGGGTTCGGTAACCTTTGGTGATGTTGATGTAAATGCATGGTATTATCCCTACGTTGTGGCTGCCTACCAGGCAGGTATCATTCAGGGAATCAGCGAAGAGTTCTTTGGAATTGGTCAACAGATTACCAGAGCCGATATGGCAGTCATCGTCAAGCGGATTCTGGATTATCATAAGGTTGAAATTAACAAGATTCATGCAAGATTTGTATTTGATGATTTCAGTACCATTCCTGATTACGCAAGAGAGAGCATTGATTTACTCTGTCAGGCAGGATTGATGAATGGTGTGGGGAACAACAAGTTTGCCGGCGGTGAGTCTGCAACCCGTGCAGAATCTGCGGTGGCAATTTACAGAATCTACAACTACATGGCAGAAAGGAGATAAGTGCAATGAAGAAATATGCAAGAAAAATTAGTCTGTTCGTTGCAATTTCTATTCTGGCAACCATGATTATGGGAAGCCTTGGTGTTTCCGCTCAGGAATCCGGCAGTATCTTGACCCAGAATCAGGAGGGATTACTCCGGTATCTGGAAATTCTACCGGAGGAGGAACCGGGTTATTCTGAGGAAATAACCAGAGGGGAGTTGGCACATCTTGCAGCTCGGGTTGCCAATGCTCCGGCATACACTGGAGAAGAATTGTATTTTTATGACGTCTCAAGGGAACACCCTTACTTTGCAGATATCTATGCCCTGGGGGCAATGGGTGTTATCTCCGGAGATGGTAATGGATATTTTCGTCCGGAGGACACCGTTTCTGATCTGGAAATCTGCAAGATATTCTCTGTTATTTTAGGATATAAAGAGGCAGGAGAATTTGTTTCCTATCTGCGGATTGCACGGGATGCAGAAATCACCGAGGGCGTCAATATGGACGGGGTTGTAACCTATGGGGAAGCAATTGCAATGGCGTATAACACCCTTCATGGGGATATGTTTGAGGCTATCACCTATGGTGAGACCAAAGAGTACAAAAAGAAAAAGGGATATCTTGCTATCGAGCGATATCACGGGTTGGTAATGCAGTCCGGTATTGTAGAGGGAATGCAGTACACTACCCTGTTCGAGCCCAGCATTGATATTCCGGAGGGACACATCAAAATCAATAACCGGGTTTTCAAGTGGGAGGATGAAACTTTACTTGGCAAGTTTGTGATCTTTTACAGCGAAAGAGAGGGTGATTCCACCGCAAAAGAAATTGAGTATATCTATGCGGATGAAACCAGAAATCACATTGTTTCTTTGCGTGGCGAGGATGTCATTGGAATTGAGGACGGTAAACTGAACTATTGGGTTGGTTCTAACAAGCGGAGTTATAAGATTGTTTCCACCCGGGATATTATTGTAAATGGAGTGGCACATCCAAAAGCTACGATTGCGGATTTACAACCGGCTTCCGGCTCCGTTACTTTGATTGATAATAATGATGATACCATTTATGATGTTATTGTTGTGGAATCCTATGAATATGCGGTCTTTGAGATGCAGGAAAAGGAAACCGGAGTGATTTACACCAAATATCCGGAGGGTTCTGTTGGGAGCAGGGAACAGACCAATGATATTAGTCTAATTGGTCCCTATGGTAAAGTGAATATTAACTCGGTTGTCAAAGGCACTGTTCTGCGGATTCAGAGTAGTAAGAACACCATTGGAACCCAAAAAATTCGGCTAATCCAGATGGTGGGGGATGTTACCGGAACGGTAACCGCAGTGCAGGATGACAGGATTGTCGTTGGCGATAAGGAGTATGTCGTCAATCGTGCCACCATCGTTGATGAACCCGTATCGCTAGGTCAAACGGTTACTGTTTATTCGGATGGAAACTTAGCAGGGGTGATTCTTCACGCCTCCAATGATAACTACCAGTTTGGCTATCTGGTGGGTGCAAGTAATTTCGGCAGTGTATTCAATGGAAAGCTTACAGTTAGAGTGGTAGATAAAAATTATATTCTTCAGGAATACGATGCGGCAGATACTATTTTCGTTGATGAAATCAAGCACACCAAAGTGGATGCTATTTTAGCACGTCTAAAGACGGCGACTAGCATGCGGAGCTATCATGAAGATGTGGGGTTAGGAAGTGCTGATACCACAACTGGCCTCAATGACCTTGGCAGAATGGAACAGGGGGATGGTAAATTCCCCTATTCTCAGCCGGTTCGATTTAAGCTTAATGATGAGGGGAAGCTCACCCATTTGGACACCATGATTTACGAACAGGATTATGAACTGACGGATTCTTTGCAGATGGGAGAGGAAGGAAAATCCGAGGTTAGAAGACTTCTATTTGCCCCCCAGCCCAATAGCTTTTATGATTCAGGCTCTGAACTGGTTTATACCGCAGAGAGTTTGGAGCAGATGATACGAATTCAGCAGGTTGACCGGGACGATACGAAGGGGTTCCGTGGAACACTAGCGAATGGAGTGTATCTTGTGGTGGAAGCCTTTAATATAGATCCTGTTACCAAAATAGCCAAGTACCTTGTACTCTACGATGCAGTTGCCAAAAAGCCTGAGGAATCAAGTACAGCCTACATTGTGTCGGATATCTATGCTGCGCTGGATGAGAATGGAGTACCTGCCCAAAAGGTGGATTTGATTCATCCGTCTTCTTCCAGAACGGTGATTCTTCCTTCTGATTTGCAGTTTGATTTAGCAATTGGCGACGTGATTCAGATAGTGGTCAATGGCGAGAATGTTCTTCAGTCAGTTACCATGATGTTCGATCAAAGTCTGGGTAAGGATCAGAAACGAGTGATTGGTAAAGAAGGCTCCTATCATCCCCTTTACGTTTCTCCGAGAGTATCCTACGGTACTTTGGTAAACTTCACCGGATCCATCTATACTCATACCACCTCGGTGAAGGCGGACAATGATGGAGTAAAGGCATATAATCAGCTTCATAACATTAAACATGATAACAATACAATCATCTATGTTTATGAAGAAATCAACGGAAAGCCTAACGTAAAACAGGGATCTACCAGAGATATCATCACTTATAACACCGACCCGAACACCAACCAGACGGCAGTAATTTGTACGAGGTATGGATATATGGACTACGTTTTGCTGATTAAGGAGGGGTAAGCCATGAAGAAACTAATTTCGATTTTTACACTGATTTGCATTCTGGCAACCACAGTTGCGTCTTTGGGAATTACCGCCTCCGCAGCAGAAGCCTCCTGGCATAGCAGTTTTAAGGCAGCAGGCGGCGGAACGGTTACCAAAGATGGTGAATTTGTAACCTTGACAACCAACCCGGAACAGGAGGCGACGTCTTTTACCAGAAATAGCTGGTCTGAGGTAAATCCCCAAATGGATGTGGAGTTTGATTTACAGATCAAGGATTTTAACACCAATGCTATTTTGGTTGTTTTTTACACCGGACAGTGTCGGTTTTATATTCACTTCAATCTGGATCATATCTGGGGGAGAGGTTATGCGGAATCCGGCTATGAGCCATACACAGTACCTTATGAAATCGGCTATGATATGCACCATTATCAGCTGATTACCAATGGCAATGTGGGAGATCTCTATATTGACGGGTATTATGCCGGAACAATAACAGGAGAGACCAATCCCTATACGCCAAACACATTGCAATTGAATGCCGGAAAGAAGGCGACAGCCACATCGTTTACTTTTGGTAATTTGAAGTTCAACAAGTATACCGGTCGGAAGATTAGCGGAGCAGAGGAACAAGAGGAAGCGTCTACCCTTCTTTCCAAGAGTTGGGAATATGCAACGCTACCCAACGAAAGTGTTACTTATGATTTTGAAAACCCGGAAGATTACGCCCATTGGGTACTGCCCAATTCATGGGAGGTAAAAGACGGCATATTGCAAAGCCGTAATAGAGATAATTTGGTCCATCGTACTTTTATTGGAGCGTTCCCCTTGGAAAAGGGACAGGATTTTACCTGCTCCACTCGATTCAAAGTGGACAGTTTCGGGGAACAGCAGGCCATTCTAATTTCCTGGCCGGATGGCTCATTCCGGTGTTATCTTTATAACAACTATATAGAATTCCAAACACCGCATGCCCACAAAAGAAGTTCAGAAATTAGCATCGAGGAAGGTAAATGGTATGAGCTCAAGCTTGTGGTAACAGAAAATGGGACCATGAATCAAGCCTTTCTAGATGGTGTTCCTATTACCGGTGTGGAACCTGCTTATGACAACAACAATCATCCCCAAAACGGTACCATCAGCGGGCTTACCTATACCAACGGCAGTATGTTTGCCGACTTGAGCTTTGACTGGTTCCAAATTGACCTGGTTCATAATGTCATCGAGATGAAGGAACCAATGGTAGGAGATGAGTATTTAGAGGATGAAAAGATTCCTCTTGCTGCAATTGTTTCGGAAGAGAAGATGGATGAAATTCCTTCGGTAGATTACATTGTGAACGGGCAGGTGGTTGCGACAGGCTATGCCCCGGATTATAAGGCAGAACTTCCCGGATTTACCGCAGGTATCTACGATATTCACGCAGAATACGGAGAGCATAAAACTCCGGACAGAACCTTTTCGGTTCGGGCAGGAGTGTTAGCTGAAATCCAGACCAGTCAGGATGGTTACGGCAACCTCTTTGCCAATCTGGAGTTCTTTGACAGACGTCCCCAGATTGCCAAGGTAGAGTATCGGCTGGATGGACAGGTAGTTGCAACCAGCGATAAGGCTCCCTACTACGAAATGTGTTTGTCGGCAGTCTCGCCCATTCAGCATACCTTAGAAGCAATCTGTTATGACAAAGCAGGTATCGTTGTGTACGAGGATGCCACACAGTTTGCAGGGAAATCTGTGGAAACAGTTCCCTCTGAAAACTTTGCCAACGAGGTTCGTTATAAGGTTTCGGGAGAGTTTGGTGCTGCAGATGTGAACTATAGTAATGGAAGACATCAGCTAAAAATGACCCATAGCAGAAGCGGTGTTACCTATCTGACGGATGAGGGAGAAAAGACCTATGACAAAGGACTTGGTAACTTCCTCGTGGTAACGGACGGCCCCTTTGCGGAAGTTTATCGAAACGGACAGATGGTATTTACCTTTGTCATGCCCATGACAAAGGCGATTGAGAAGTCTTTCCAGAGTAATGGTTTGACCATCACCGAGGAAAGTATCCGTCCCTCGGAAGATCGGGCTACCTACTTTGCTATGAACAATGTAACAAACAAGCATGCAGTTTATAACTTAGGAAATCTTCCCAATTATCATGTGATGGAGGTAGTGTTGGATGCTACCGATGAGGGACGACTTGTTCTAAATGACGAGTACTATCGTACCGATATTCAGATTGAAGATGGTACCGTCTACGCATGGACCAGCAAGGTGGAATTATTAGATCCATTTTGGAAGGAAGTTGGAAAACTATCTGATTGGGCAGGTAGTGATGGCAAGGTTTATCTTCGGGTAGAAACTGCCATTGGTATGACAAGATTTTATGCCAACGGAAGATGGGTGTTCACCTGCCGTAGCCTTGCAACGGCGGGCGGTGGAACTCTGGCGGTAGATGTTACCGGTGGGGACGGCTTTGAATACCTTTGCGTGGGAGATAACAAGGATGTGTACTTCTACGAAGATACCTTTGATGGAGATACCGAGTATCCGTCTATCACCCAATGGCAGACACAAAACAGCATGGTTATATCCATCGATCCGGACTACGGACACATGGCAGTGGGTGCATCAGGCGATGATTATGCCTTTGCGGAGGTTTCTGCCTTTGCCGGAGATGTTGATGTCAGCGCTGATGTGAAGATTTTGGAGGGAAGCGACGGTTTTTGGTTCAGCTTTAACCATCCGGTTTCCCACTTCTATTCCATCATAGGCTATAATTTCAAGACCAAGCAATTTGAAGTCAGAGAGATTGGCAAAACGGGTCTTATCACCAAGACTGTGGACGGAAGCCTTCCCATTGGAGAGTATGTCAACATGAGCCTGAAGATTCGGCACGAGTGGGATGGCAAAAAAGTGATCTTGTATGTCAATGGCGAGCCGATGATTAGTACCGATGATGCTACCTTCTGGCGTGGCAGGGTTGGATTTGTCATGAAGAAGGGAAATGCCTATATTGACAATTTCAAGTATCGTGGCGATTCCAAGCTTGTGACGGATTTGAGCAATAACTTTACGGATACCAACGTGGACCTGATTGATTTGGGTGGCGATGAGTTTATTTTGTCCAACAAGACCGCATGGAGAACCACCGACAATGGTAAAACATTTACCCAGGATACCAGCATTCAAGCAGTTAGTGATAACCTGGTTACCCTGCAAAACGGAGATGTTTTGGCTCTGAAGTCGGAACTTCAGTATGTGGATGAGGATGGAAAATCCTATCACAACTTTATTCCCTACCTTTCCAAGGATAAGGGAAAGAGCTTCCAGAGACTGGGTAACGATAAGATGTCTGAAAAGGATCATATCGGTATGACCTACAACTCTATGCAGAACCGAATCAAGCAGGGACCATCTGGTAGAGTTTATGCAGTATGTTCAACCGATATTGCGACCGAGTGGTGGCAGCATATCCAGGTGTTCTATAGTGATGACAATGGCCTTACTTGGAATGATAGCAAGACGGTGATTGACAACAGAGAGCTTGGAAAGAACAGCTATGACAAACCTGGATTTACCTTCTGTGAGTTGGTTCCTCTGGAATTGGCAGACGGCAGCGTTTACCTCTTCGGTAGAACTAATTTGGGGTATCTTGCATATCTCAAATCTCCGGATGGTGGTGAAACCTTTGATGTTGACACGGTTTATACAACTCCCTTCTTAAGCCCGGAAATGTGCTATAGCATCGAGGTTGATCTCTACAACCCCCAGCATGTCTACGTTGTCTGCGGATATGACAACGATATGCTCAGCGGTAAGGGGCAGTACCCCAGAAGCCGTTGGATGGTGGCAAGAAGTACCGACAGTATGAAGACCTGGCAGGTGCTAGGTACTGTTTTTGAAAACAATGCAGTTCTCGGTGCTATGATGAATACAAGTATTCATATCACAGAAAACGCCGTTGTTGCTAGCGCCTTTTCTCTGGATAATTTTGGTACGCCTTGGTTGGGAAGAACTGTTGCTATCCCCAAGGATATGCAAGTTGGTTCCAACCGGTTTGAGCAGGTTCAGTTTAAGTATCCAAGTGCTGCAGAAAATACCAGAGTCGTATTCCCCAACGAGATGAAGAAAACACTGGTAACCCATCCAGAGAGTTGCACTGCACTGCTCCGGAACAAGAGAGTAGAGGATGCTTCCTACGACAACTATGTTTCTGTGGATGTTGCAGCAGCCTTTGTCAGCGCCTCCGTTTCTATAAATCAGGATGGAGGAATTGTCTTCCAGACTCCGGGAAATGAGGTTATCTTCCAAGGAAATGAAGTGAGTGAGCATAACGGCAAGTGGTATGTTGATATCAATGCCTTTGCAAAAGCTTACAGTCTTTTCGTGGCAGATGAGAAGGGAACCAAGATCATCAGTCCCTTTGAAAATTGGAGTGATTTACAGAAAGCGACATTCCGCTTCTCTTTGGATTTCTTCTCTAAGGAATAATAAGAAACAAAAACATTGCCCTGGCATTATGAGCTGGGGCAATTTTGTTCCCTTCCAGTCGTACTTGAAACGAAGTAATTTTATATTGTAGGAATTGAGATGTTCGACAGCTCATTTCATCATTGTAAATGGAGAAAATAGAACATAATTTTAAAATTTGTTTATATTTTGTACACCTTCTCCAAATTTTTTGGATGTTTCTGTCAAAATATGATAAAAAAGCTATTTTACTAAAAATAGAAAGAAAATTGGGAAAAATAACAAGAAAAAACGGTCGAATTTATGAATTACAGACAAAAATAATAAAAAATGTCCTATTTTAGTATTGCATAATGAAATACTATTTGTTATAATGTACAAATAGAAGAGGCAGCAAAGGGATTTTGCTTGTTCAAAAATAATGGATGTCATAATCTTCCGTACATAATTCATCTGTTATTTTTGTCGTGGAAAATCGTTTTTTGCTGCGGGGATTTTCCCCACGATCATTTTAAGTGAAAGCGAGGACGTATTAGTTATGGAAAGCGTAGCAAGTAAACCATTGGTATTGAACAAGAAAAAGCCAATGTGGAAACGCATCCTGGGCTGTTGGGAATTGTATGCATTTTTGATTCCTGCGGTTGTAATTGTATTTATTTTCCATTACATTCCGATTTATGGCATCCAGCTTGCGTTTAAGGACATGAAGTTTGGTCAATCGATTGCGGAGGCACCCTGGGTGGGGCTGAAGCATTTTCAGAGATTCTTCGGATTGAACAACTTCTGGGAATTGATTATTAACACGGCAAAGACTGCAATTTATAATTTGATTTTCACCTTCCCCTTGCCGGTTATTTTTGCTTTGATGCTCAATCAGGTACGGAATGAGAGAGCCAAGAAACTGGTGCAGAACATTTCCTACATACCACACCTGTTCTCTGTGGTAGTTGTTATTGCGATTACGAACGTATTCCTGGCACCCAGCACCGGTGTTATTAACATCATTATTCAAAAATTGGGCGGTGATCCGGTTCTGTTCTTCGGTCACGACAAGTATGTTCGTCCGATTTACATTATTACGAATATTTGGTCCGGTACCGGTTTCTCTGCTATCATCTATCTGGCAGCTCTCTCCGGTATCGATCAGGAGCAGTTGGAGGCTGCAAAGATTGACGGTGCAAATAGAATGAGAATCATCTGGCATATTGAGATTCCTGCCCTCATCAGTACCATAGTGATTCAGTTGATATTGGGTTGTGGTTCTATGTTTGCAGTAGGTCCCGATAAGATGTTGCTGCTCCAGACTGAGCTGAACCGTGGTGCATCCGAAATCATCTCTACCTACAGCTACAAAACTGGTCTGATCAAAGCACAGTATGGTTTCTCCACTGCAATCAGTTTGTTCAACACTTGCGTTAATATCATCTGTCTTATTACAGTAAATACCATCTGTAACAAGCTCAGTGATACATCAGTATTCTAAGGAGGTGGGAATGATGAGTAAAGAAAAAGTTATGAAAAATACAATCAAAGACTCCGGCAGTGATAAAGTATTCGGTATTGTGAATGGTACCTTGTTGGCACTTTTTGCAGTATTGTTGCTCTACCCGATTTACTTCATTCTGGCGGCATCCATCAGTGACCCCACCGAAGTAAACTTAGGTCATACATTTCTGTTTCCTAAGGGCATTAACTTCTTAGGATATAAGAAACTTCTGGAATACCCCAGTATCGTGAATGGTTTCTTGAACTCTGTTCTCTACACTGTAACTGGTGTCTGTGTTCAGATGTTCACCTGTGTAACCTGTGCGTTTGCTCTGTCCAGAAGAGAACTTCCCTTCCGGAGAATCATCAATGGTTTCTTTATGCTGACCATGTATGTAAGCGGTGGTCTGGTTCCTGGTTATATTCTCTACAGAGATTTGAATATGCTGGATACCATTTGGGTAATGATTCTTCCTTCAGCGCTGAATGTATACAACATGATTGTATGTCGTTCCTTCCTGATGAGCAGTATCTCCGAGGAGCTTTTTGAGGCAACCAAGATTGACGGCGGTAGTTACACCACATTCTTTATCAAGGTTGTACTTCCCCTTTCTAAGGCAATCTTAGCAGTTTTGACTCTCTATCACGTGCTGTATCACTGGAACAACTACACCAGTGCACTTTACTTCCTGCGTTCCAACGAGAAGATGCCGCTGCAGATTGTATTGAAGGGTCTGAGCGAATCCTTCAAGACGGCATCAACAGATGGATCTATGATGGACTCCAAGGCACTGATCGAGAAGATGAAGGCGGAGCAGGCAGTACAGTATGCGGTTATGGTAGTTGGCTCTATCCCTGTATTCTTAATGTACCCCTTCGTACAAAAGTACTTCGTTAAGGGTGTTATGATTGGTTCCGTAAAGGGTTAATCCATACATAATAACATTTTCTTATGAAAAAAATTAAATATATATAAAAGGAGATGTAAGTATGAAAATGTTCAAAAAAGGCATTTGCCTTGCGATGGCAATTCTGATGCTCACTCTTTGCCTTACCGGTTGTGGCGGTGGAGGAAAGCTGAGTGAACTCCAGAAGCAACAGAAGGAAAACGGCGGTTTCTCTGTTATGATTCCTTCTGAGGGTGATGAAGCCCCTGAGGGTGTGCGTGAGATTGCTTTGAAGCGTATGGAATCTTTGACCGATGTTCCTATTACCTGGGATTACATGGCAAAGGTTGACGGTGCAAACGTATTAAGACAGCAGATTGCAGCAGGTGAATTCCCCCAGGTATTTATTGGTAATGCCTTCCAGCCTTCTGATATTTCTCAGTTTGCAGCAAATGGTATCATTCTTCCCATCGAAGATTATATCAACGAGAAGGATACCCCCAATATCTACAAGATGTTCCAGGAGAGACCTCAGATTAGAGCAGCACTCAATGCTCCTGACGGTCATATGTACACTCTTCCCGGTTTGAAGGAGTTTATGCCTGACTATATCGAGAATGTTATGTACATCAATAAGAAGTGGCTGGATAAGGTTGGTATGGAAGTTCCTACCACGCTTCCTGAACTGAAAGAGGTTTTAAAGGCGTTCAAGGAAAAGGATCCCAATGGCAATGGTAAGGCAGATGAAATTCCCTTGACTTTCCATACGACAAGTTCTTCTGCTTATCCTGAGGTATTGCTTTCTTCTTTCGGTGTTGCTACCAAGTTTGGTACCTGGGATTCCTGGCTCACTGTTCAGAAGGGTGAGGTAAAGTTCACTCCTATCATGAAGGAATGGAGACAGTTACTGGAATACTATCGCGACCTGTACGCAGAAGGTCTTCTGGATATGGAAGCATTTACCCACGATGGCGGTCAGTTCAATGCAAAGCTTCAGACTCCTGTTTCCACCGTTGGTGTTATCTGGTCCAATGCGAATCCCATGCTGAATGCAGATGAGTATATTGCAATTCCTCCTCTGAGCGCAGATGGTAAGATTAAGCCGGTATGGCGTATCCATCCCGGATACATCGGCACCAAGGACTTCTTGACTATCTTTACATCCTGTCAGAATCCTCAGAATGTTCTGAAGTGGGCAGATCACTTCTACGAATTGGATCACTCCATCCAGAATGCTTGGGGTGAATCTGCACCCAATTCTACTCTGACCATGGATAAGGATGGCAATGTAACCTGGAACGAACTGCCTGAAGGTAAGTATTTCTCATCTTACCTCTATCAGTGTGTACTGACCGGTGGCATGCCCTGCTGGATCCCCGAGGAGATTTACGGCAGCGAGAAGGTACCTTACGTAGAAGGTCAGAAAGCAAAGCTGGAAATTTACGACATGTATGAATCTTATCTCGACAAGGAAACCTGGCCCCGTCCCTACTATGCAGTAGAGGAAGCAGACAGACTTTCCGAACTGACCACCGATATCTTTAACTTGACCGAAACCCAGAGAGCAAAGTGGGTTTGCGGTCAGGAAGAACTCACCGATGCTTCCTGGAAGAAGTATGTTGGCGAGATGGAAAAGATGGGCGTTCAGGAAATGATCGACATCTACCAGGCAGCTTATGACAGATACCAGGATGGTATGTCCAAATAAATCATAGCTGATTTTAATACCGCGGTGAAACTCACCGCGGTATTTTTTTTCAAAGGAACAGATAGATTGACTTATTTTTCAGTTTGTGATAAAATACCCCTAAAAAGAACAAAAAGGGAGGAAAAACGGGTGGATATCAAATGTCCGGCTTGTAACCAAGAAAATCACCAACCGGATGGACTTACGCTACGCTTTTGTCAAAAATGCGGCGAAAAGCTGCCGGAGGCAGTAGCAGAGCAGGACTCTGCAGATGGCTTAGATTCTAGCAAGATACCCAAAGAGCTAAAAATCCCGTCAAAAAAGAATAAGAAACGATGGATGATACCTGTCTTCTCGGTGTTAGCAGGTATTGTTTTGGCAACGGTGGGACTTCTTGCCAAAGATTATATTATAGAATTCTTTACCGACGATCAACAACCGGAGGTTGTGGAAACCGAAGCCGGATACGATACGATAACGCCTTTTCGGGTCTCTGTTCCCGGGAAAGGATATGGTCGAGCAGAAGGTGTTTATCAAAGTTGCTTAGACCGATTGGAGAACCTTAGCGATGCTCCTATTAAGTGGTCTTATCTTTCTAGTTCGGACACAGCGGGAGCATTGAAGGATAAAATTGCTTCTGGAAAATACCCGGAGGTTGTCCTTGGAAACTACTTTACCGCGGAAGATATATCGAAGTATTCCGAAGATGGAGTTTTAATTCCTCTAGACGAGTATATTAACCCAGAAGATACCCCTAATATCTGGAGTCTGTACGAGAAAAGACCGGAAATCAGAGCGGCAAGTGTTGCACCTGATGGTCATATTTATACGCTCCCCGGGGTCGACGAGTTTGGACCCGACTATTTGGAGAGTGTTATCTGGATCAATAAAACATGGTTGGATCAACTAAACCTTAGAGTTCCCACCACCTTAGCGGAACTCAAGAGAGTTTTGAAAGCGTTTAAAGAGCGGGATCCCAACGGGAATGGTCTGGCTGATGAGATTCCTATGACATTCCAGGTTTCCAATTCCCAGTCTTATCCAGAGGCACTTCTTTCATGTTGGGGAATCTCAGCAAAGTATGGGACCTATGATAGTTGGTTGACGGTTCAAAACGGTGAGGTCAAGTTTGCTCCTATTCTTAATGAGTGGAAGCGTATGATTGCCTTTTACCGCGATTTATATGCAGAAGGTTTGTTGGATGGGGATGCCTTTACCCATAACAGTAAAGAGTTTCAGGAAAAGCTAGCTTCGCCTGTTTCCACAGTGGGCGTGGTTTGGGCTGCCCAGAACCCCATGTGGAACGCAGAAGAATATATTGCAATTGCCCCCTTTGGCGCAGATCGGAGAACAAAGCCGGCCTGGTGGATTCACCCCGATTTCAAGGGAACCAGAGATGCTTTCTGTGTTTTCAAGTCCTGTAAGAATCCTGGAGCTGCAATCCGGTGGATAGACAAGATGTATGACTTTGAAAACTCGGTGCAGAATACCTTCGGGGAATATGATTTTGCTATTTCTCAAAACGAAGAAGGTACCATAATTTGGAATCAACCGCCGGAAGAGGAGACGATAAATGCTTATGTCCATCAATGTGTGTTGAGTTCCGATATGCCCGGTACAATTTTCAAGGAAGATTACGGAACAAAAATAGAACTCAGCTTGGAACAACAGGAAAAAATGTCCATTTATCACATTTATGAAAAGCACTTGGATGATGAAGTGTGGCCTCGTCCTTACTGCACCGTGGAAGAGACAGCAGTGATTACAGATTTAAGCAGTGATATCTTCGAGATGGTTTCTGCCAAAATGACGGCATGGGTGATTGGTGCCGAGGATCTGGAGGCTAGCTGGGATCAGTATCTAATTGATCTGGAGCAGATGGGTGTTCTGGACTTGCTTAGTATCTATCAGACCGCCTATGCAAGATATCTGGAAGCGTTATCTAGAACAATGTAAGATAGAAAAGCCGCAGTAACGTTGCTGCGGCTTTCTTATATGTAAAATTTATGTTAAGCTTTCTCGATATCTCTTGACGAATGCCAAAAAGGGTAGTATCATAACAAGACAGTGATTAAAATGGGAGGATAGCGATGAAAAATGATAAGACAATCGATATGACCAAAGGAAGCATTTGGCGGCATATCATTATATTCAGTATTCCCTTGATTATCGGAAATGTGTTTCAGCAACTCTATAATATGGCGGACACGATCATTGTAGGGCGAACGCTCGGCATGAATGCTTTGGCGGCAGTGGGGGCTTGCGGGTCGATTGTATTCTTGATTATTGGCTTTGCATCTGGCTTGACCAATGGATTTGTTATTATGACATCCCAAAGGTTTGGTGCCGGTGATATGAGTGGTGTCCGGCGCAGTGTGGCTACCGGTGCGGTAATTAGTGTCATTTTTGCCGCATTATTGACGGCGGTCTGCGTTTTAGGTTCTGGGTGGATTTTGGAACTGATGAATACACCGGACGAAATTATAACAGATGCCTATCTTTATCTGGTGGTCATCTGCTGGGGTATTCCAACCACCATGCTTTATAATTACTTATCCAGCATTATGCGGGCCTTGGGAAATAGTAAAATTCCGTTGGTCTTTTTGCTGATTGCATCTCTTTTGAATATTGTTCTGGATTTCGTTTGTATTCTTGTATTCAAAATGGGAGCCATGGGTGCTGCGGTTGCTACAGTCATCTCTCAGGCGATATCTGGTATTCTTTGTTTTTTCTATATTGCACTGTTCTTCCCCACGCTTCACCTGAAGAAAGAGGATTGGAAGCTTGATTGGGGGTTCACATGTGCCCATCTGAAACTTGGAATACCAATGGGTGCTCAAATGGCGGTCATTGCCTCCGGGGCAATCGCTGTTCAGGCGAGCCTCAATGGTTTTGGTACTGAGGCAGTTGCCGGTTTTACTGCATCCATTAGAATTGAACAGATTGTATCCCAAATTATGCTATCCTTAGGTATGACTCTTGCCACCTTTGTGGGACAGAACTACGGGGCACAGAATCTAAAGCGAATCAAAAAAGGGGTGTCAGTTACCTGTATTTTGATGGCGTTTCTTGCGGTGGTCGGTGCGGCGTTGATTATTATTTTTGGCAGATACTTGACCTTGATTTTCATTGATGCCAAGGAAAAGAATGTGGAATCCGTGATCCGGTATGCCCGGGAGTTTATGACGGTTGCAGCCTGCTTCTTCCCAGCGATGGGTGCTATCTTTATCTTCCGGAATACCCTCCAAGGAATCGGTCAAACCGGTATCGTCTTGGTAGGGAGTATTCTAGAACTTGCTGTTCGGCTGGCTTGTGCATTTCTGCTTGCAGTTCCCTTTGGACATATGGGTGTTGCTTTTGCAGGACCCTTGGCATGGTTCAGTGCAGCAGTGATGTTCGTCTTTGTATTCCTGTTTGCAATGCGAAGATTACATAAAGAAATGAAACCGATGGAAGAATAAAACGAAAAAGACTTCTCATACGAGAAGTCTTTTTTTGTCAAATAAATTAGAACTTCTTTTCCATATTTTGACAGTCTTTTCTTTATCCTGGAGATATAATAGAGGAGAAACGAGGGACATAATATGGAACTTACTATTTATGCAGATGTACTCTTTGCTACCAACTATCTCATGGATTTGGTAATTCTATTTCTAACAGTACAGCTATCAAGAAATGAACTAAAAATTAGTCGTTTGAGCTTAGCAACAACGTTACTTGCATTTTACGGAACGGTTAGTTTTGTTCCGGAACTTGGCTGGATACTGTCTGGTGTAGGGAAATTTCTGGTTGGGATAATGGCGATCTGGATTCTTGGCCCCAGGGGAGGATGGCGAGGCTTTTTAAAGATGCGAGTAGTCTTCTCTCTTGTTTCGATTGCTTTGGGTGGCATGGTTTATGCTTTGGCGATAGGAACAAGGTTGGGGCAATCATTCTGTGCTGTCTCGGTGAATGGGGCGGTATATTTTCTATTGGATCTTCGCTTGTTGTTAGCGGGAATCCTTTTGGCCTACGGAGTACTTTTTCTGTTCCGTAGAGTCTGTATCCGGAATTTTTCCCGGGATAGAATTTTAGTTCCTATGGAGATGGTAATAAATGGGGAGAAAATAGTATTAACTGCCTTGGCGGACACCGGATGCGAGTTGACGGCACCCATTACCGGAGAGGGAGTTCTCCTAATTTCGGAACGGATTTTGAGAGGAATTACGCCAAAAAACAGCTTTTGGCTTTCTGTTCATACCGCCACTGGAGAGGACAGAATTCCGGCTTTTTATCCGGATAACATCTCTTGCCTTTCCGGAAAATTCAATTTGGTAGAGGAACCTTTGATAGGAATAATACCGGGTCGACTTTCGATGGATGATTTGTATTCTGGAATTTTCAATCCTAAAATTCTGGAGGATAAGTATGATGTAGGAGGCAAATACCATGAAAAAGAAGTTACAACAGTTGCTACAATGCTTCTTCAAAATCTTACCGGAGCGGTTTCGAATTCCGCCCAAGGAAGTTTATTACATTGGGGGAAGCGAAACACTTCCGGCACCTCTGGAACGAGAAGAAGAGGAGGCGCTGCTGTCCAAACTGGATATTCCAGTCGAGCGGGATCAGGTGAAAAAGGTTCTCATCGAGCGAAATCTTCGGCTGGTCGTTTACATAGCTAGAAAGTTTGAGAACACTGGGATTGGAATAGAGGATTTGATCTCTATCGGGACCATTGGACTGATTAAAGCAATCAATACCTTTAGGCCAGATAAGAAGATTAAGCTGGCAACCTATGCATCTCGTTGCATCGAAAATGAGATTTTGATGTATCTCCGAAAGAACAATGGTCAAAAAGCGGAAGTCTCGATTGATGAGCCTTTGAATGTAGATTGGGATGGAAATGAACTTCTTCTTTCGGATATTTTAGGAACAGAAGAGGATATTATCTGGCGCGGTCTGGATGAGGAAGTTGATAAACAGCTTTTGCGACTGGCTATGGAAAAACTATCCGAGCGTGAACGTCGGATTATGGAACTTCGGTTTGGTCTAAAAAAGGGAGCTGAAGAAAAGACCCAGAAAGAGGTGGCGGATATGTTGGGAATTTCTCAGTCATATATCTCCCGTTTGGAGAAAAGAATTATTCTACGACTCCGGAGAGATATTACCAAAATGATTCATGAATAGAATGGACTAATCCTCTTGAATACGTTGAATGCTTCCACCCAAGGAGGAGAGTTTTTCTACAAAGTGTTCGTAACCACGTTCCATGTGCTCAATTCCCTCAATTCTGGTTTCTCCCTGGGCGGCAAGTGCGGCTATGACTAATGCGGCACCTGCCCTGAGATCGGTAGCCTTTACATGAGTCCCACTGAGTTTCTTGGTGCCGTCAATGACAGCAGTTCGACCGTCCAATTTGATTTTTGCACCCATTCGTAAAAGCTCAGGGACTTGCATAAAACGATTTTCAAAAATGGTTTCCACGACAACTCCAGTGCCGTCTGCGACGCTCATAAGAGCCATAAATTGGGATTGCATATCGGTAGGAAACCCCGGATATGGAAGCGTCTTAATATCTACGGCACGAAATTTCTCTCGGGAGGAGAGGTGGAGAAAATCTTCTCCGGCTTCTAAGTCGAACCCCATTTCCTCAAGCTTGGCGATCACCGGTTTTACATGGTCAGGGCGAACATTGGTTAATGTTACCTCGCCGCGAGACGCAGCTGCCAGGGCGAGGAAGGTTCCGGCCTCAATGCGGTCGGGGATAACTCGATGGCGACAGCCCCTCAGAGATGATTTTCCAACGATGGTAATGGTGTCGCTTCCGGCACCCTGGATTTCAGCACCCATTTTAGAAAGACAGAGGGCAAGATCAGCAATTTCTGGTTCTGCCGCCGCATTTTCGATTACCGTTTCTCCCTTGGCAAGACAGGCGGCCAGAAGCAGGTTCTCGGTGGCACCAACACTGGGAAAATCTAAATAAATTCTCGCTCCACACAGCTCGGGACATCGTGCCTCTACATAGCCGTGCCCCTGTTTGATTTTAGCACCCATAGCGGAAAAACCCTTTAGATGAAGATCAATGGGTCTGGCCCCAATTTGACAACCACCAGGCAGAGGAATCCGTGCCTTTCCGCATCGGGAGAGAAGTGGACCCATAATTAAAAAAGATGCCCGAAGTCGACTAAATAACTCCAGTGGTAATGGCTTTTGTTTGGTGTCTTCTGGGAAAAATATGGATGCGGTGGAGGAATCAGTCTGGTTCACAATCCCTCCGGCGGCAGTAATTAGTTCCAGCATGTGCGCAGTGTCGGAAAGGGCAGGAATTCCCTCAATGACGGAGGGAGTACCAGATAGCAAACCTGCTGCTAAAATAGGCAACGATGCGTTTTTGGAACCACTGATCGAGACGGTTCCAGCCAGGGGTTTTCCTGGTGTGATAAGATACTGGGACATGGCATTTCTTCCTTTCCAAAAAGTTCCTATCTGTTAGTATGTACCAAAAAATCTCCTTTATGTAGATTCCTACCACATTTTTGTGGCAGGATTTTTTTTATTTGTAATTAGAATCATAGTTGTTACGAAAAACGAAGAGTGGAAGAAAGGTTTGTTCCAGAACCAGATCAGGATTGAAAAGTATATCGCGAATAAAATTCATGATAGAAACCTCCTGTGTTTTTTGCAAGATTAGTTTCGGTTTTTTTGAGGGTTTTATGCTATCAAAAGGATGGTTTATTATTAAATAAATGTTAAAAATTCAAATTTAAGTTGAAAAACTTTTTTTGTATGCTATAATCCGCATAAAAGGATAAAACAAAAGAAGAATGAGGACCTTGCTATGGATATTTTTAGAAAATACGGAGCAAAGACCATAAGGCAACAGGAACCCTCTATACCCCTCAGGAAATCAAAATGTTTTAAGGAGTGATGCAAAAATAAAAAAAACTGAAAAAGTCTTGCAGTTCTCTCTTGTTTGTGTTATACTGCAAATAATATTTTGAATTTTGAGGTGATTTTTTCCTTATGGACAGTAGTAGTACGGGTATGATAGTTACGTTAATTGTACTTGTGATGTGTTCCGCGTATTTTTCGGCAACGGAGACGGCTTTTTCCTCTTTGAACCGGATTCGTTTAAAGAATCTGGCAAACGATGGAAATAAGAAAGCAAATCTGGCACTGTCTTTGATTGACCGGTATGACGATTTGCTGTCAAGTATCCTAATCGGGAACAATGTGGTAAATATTGCTGCATCTGCCATTGCTACGGTATTGTTTATTGAGATGCTTGGAAGCGACGCCGGTGCCACCATGTCTACGGTGGTCATGACGGTGGTGGTTCTAATCTTTGGTGAAATTTCACCCAAAAGTCTTGCCAAGGAACAGCCAGAGTCCTTTGCTATGTTCTCAGCACCCATTATGCGTGTTCTCATTTGGGTGATGACCCCATTTAATTGGATTTTCAGTCAGTGGAAGAAACTTCTCCAGAAGGTGTTCAAAACAAAGGAAAACACCGGCATCACAGATGAAGAGTTAATTACCATTGTAGAAGAAGCTCAGAGTGAAGGTGAAATTGACGAGGAAGAGGGCGACCTGATCAAGAGTGCCATTGAGTTTAAAGATTTGGAAGCCGGGGATATTCTCACTTCCAGAGTGGATTTGACGGCGGTGGACGTAGAGGAAGATCCTCAAGCGATTTATCATGTATTTATGGAAAGCCGATTCTCCCGGATTCCGGTGTACAAGGATACCATTGATAATATTATTGGTGTGATTCACCAAAGAGATTTCTTTGTGATGATCCGGACCAAAGGGCAGACCTTGCAGGATATTATCAAACCGGTAATTTATATTTCAGAATCCATCAAGATTTCCAAATTGATTAAGCATCTGCAGAAGTCTAAATCCCACATGGCGATTGTTACCGACGAGTACGGCGGTACCAAAGGTATCGTTACCATGGAGGATATTCTGGAAGAACTGGTCGGCGAAATCTGGGATGAGCACGATGATGTGGTTCAGGATATTGAAAAAATTAGCGAGAATGAGTATTCGGTTATGGGTAGCGCAGACGTGGAAGAGCTTTTTGAGTTCTTTGATCTGGAATGCGATATCGAGCAGAATACCGTCAGTGGATGGGTGATGGAACAGTTAGAAAAAATGCCAGAAATCGGTGATTCCTTTACCGACCAGGGATTCCATGTAACGGTCAAGGAACTGGATGGAAGAAGAGTTGGCAAAGTGCAGATAACATACATTCCTCCAGTTCAAGAGGAAGAATAGAAAATAGTATGAACCTAAAAAGGGTGCGAAGCGTAACGCTTCGCATCCTTTTGTTGTAAAAATCTGGACAGAGAGAGTATTTTGTGGTATATTGATGATATTCAATAAATGGTAAGGGCGATTCACGAATTGTCCCAATTAACCCCAACCAGGAGGTAATTTTGATGAAGCGAATGTTAAGCCTGATATTAACTCTGTGCGTCATAGCAACCATGACGGTTAGCTTGCCCATGGAAGCGAAAGCGGAGATGAATATCCAAATCGGGGACTATTTGCAAATGGGTACCTACTATGAAAAACCCATTCTGTGGCGGTGTGTGGATATTGACGAAAACGGTCCCCTGATGCTGTCAGATAAAATTCTCTGTATTAAACCCATGGATGCCAATGGTACCAATACTTCCGGCTCTCACGGCAGGGGATACTATGACATTTATAGCAGTACCCAAGGCTATTATAGACAGAGGTATGGTTCTAATTATTGGGCGGATTCTAACATGCGCAGTTGGCTGAATTCCACTGCCTCTGCCGGGAATGTAACATGGCTTTGCGGAAATCCACCCGATAGAGACCATGTATACAATGGGTATAACAATTACGCTGATGAGGCGGGCTTTTTGTCCAACTTTACCCAAAAGGAGCGCAATGCCATCAAGGAGGTAACTCAAAAATCCATTCTTGATGGGACGGAACATTCAACGGGATATCCCAATGTCTTGAACCCCAATTATCATCAAGCGAGCTCTTCCATTGACAGCGTTTTGCAAAACTACGACACTGCCTTTTCAGAACAGGTAACGGATACCATCTTTCTGCCCGATGTGAAGCAGATTTATCAGACCTATCAAAATGGCACTGTATTAGGAAGTGATTATTATATTGGCAAGCCGACGGAAGAATGTGTAAAACAAAATGTAAATAAAGCTTACCCACCGAAAGTTGGGGAAAAATGGAATTTTTGGCTTCGCACTCCATTAGGAGACGATAATAGGGGCAGTATGTTCCGTTATGTCAATTCGGTCGGTAGTGTAACCACGGATAGTGATGGATTTAATGGTAGTTATGTCGGTGTTCGCCCTGCTTTTTATCTGAATCTGGAAACTGCTTTTGTGAAATCGGGTAGCGGTACCGAAGCCGCTCCTTACATTGTTGAGGGGAAAACTCCATTTAATCCGTCTATCGGGAGTGCTATTATTACCTATAATGAAACCACCTATGAGTTGCTTTCCCAGGCAGTTAATGTGGATAAGGAGAGTGATGCCGAGGTTTCGGTCAAGGTAACCTGCGAAGGGGAAACTGAAAATTTAGCAATTTACCTTAGTCAGGATACGGCAACGGCGTTAGAACTTGTAAATGGAGAAGAAAAGACCTTCAAACCGGCAGAGGTGTTTACAGATGAAAAGGATATTTATCTTTTAATTCTTGATCGGGATACGGGGGAATCCTTCTCGAAAAAAACACGGCTCAAGATTGTGGATAAAACTGCAAATGGGGAATGGTTGCCGGATGGAGAGATTGAGGGGTTGAATTTTAAGCTGGGCAAGGAAACCGGCTTTACCATTCCGGATAGTGTCGCCGTCTTCGGTGGCACGGAAATCAAATGGGATTTTGATTTCATTCCGATCTCGGTGGAATATGACCGGGAGGACGAAAACAAAATCAATGTGGTATTTGGCACAAATATTCTGCATTTAGACGGAGAGGACGACAAGTGGTTCAAGGACTTTGATTTTAAGAAATACAAAGAGGAGTTGAAAAAGGCGGCGTCTAAGCAGGGACGTAGCTTAAAGCAGCTCCGGAATGATTTTAAGATGTCCGATGCATACAAGATGAATCTTTTTGGCGGCAAGGTGATTGGCGGCGGAGAAGGCAAGTCTGCCTTTGACGGGGAGCTTGCCGGGTATGCCGAGATGAAAATCATTGATGGGTATCCCCAATTTGTGGAAGGTCAACTTTGCTTTGAGGTGGAGGTTTCCTACACCTATCAGGGACAGTTGTTTATTTGGGTAGTCCCCATTTATTATGAAATCGGTGGCGGTGCCGGGGCAGGATTCGAGGGAAAGATGATTGATATTGATCCCGAAGGCTTTACCCCAGAATTTGAAGCATACTTTACTGCCAAGATTATGGCAAATTTAGGTGCCGGTGTTGGCGTTGCCAAGGTTGCAACGGTAGGTGTGAATGGGGAAGGCTCCTTGAACCTAAAAACCGCCGTGCACGAGAAATACCTAAAATCCTGGGGTGAGGGCGAGGCAAGCTTTAAAGTGAAGGTTTTCGGCAAGGAAGTTGCCAAAAAGAATTTTGCAAAAGGGGACTTTCTTATTTATGAAACAGGCAATGCAAACGGACTGATTTCCAGCAGTGCCGTAAAGTTTGCGGCAGCACCGGAGGAGGAAGGAATATATTCTGGTATTGACATGGATAAGGTTTACGAAAATGAAAGCCGGGCATATGCCCAATCTCCTGCGGAATGGTATGGAGATATTCCGCCCATCAGTTTGATGAGTACAGAATATAGCAATCAAAACCTACAGCTTCTTGCGGGGAATGTGTATACCGAAGCCGCACCGATGATGTGCAATATAGATGGACAAAAGGTGATGGTAATGCTATGGGATGATGAGGATCGGGATGCGGTCAATCGAACCATGGCGGTCTATTCGGTTTATGATGAGGAAACTGGTTTGTGGTCTTATCCTGTCCCCGTGCATGATGATGGAACGGCAGATTTTTATCCCTGCTTCTGTGATGGGTATCTGGTGTGGCAGAATGAAAAGTCCTTGCTGGATGATTCTATGACCTTGACAGAGATTGCAGAATTGGGGGAAATCTGTGTTTCCAGATGGAATGGAAACGGATTTGATGATCCTATTGTCCTTACGGAAAATGATAGCATTGATACCCAACCGGTTGTGGCTGCATCAGGAACAGAAGTAAGTGTTGTCTGGACAACCAATAGCGAAAATGACATCATCGGTATAAGCGGCACCAATTCTATTTTGAAATCAACCCTCCAAAATGACGGATGGAGTAAGCCGGAAACCGTTAAGGATAACCTTACCGCAATTGTAAATCTTTCGGCGGGGTATACCAACTCCGGATGGAATATTGCATATGTTGCCGATGGTGATAATGACTTACAAACCATTACCGATCGGGATATCTGTATTTTGTCAGAAAACGGAGAGTATAAGATGACAGACAATGAGGTGCTGGATAGCAATCCGATGTTTGTTGATGATATGATTTACTATTATTCCAACGGGAATATTGAATATCAATCGGTGGATGGTGAGGAAAAAAACACTGTTTTTGAACAATCCAAGTCGGGATTGACGGATGCATTTACTGTTGGCTGCAATGAGAACGGCGAAACGGCGATTTGGTGGGCGAAATCCACAGAAGATGCGACAGAGATTTATTGCGTGCTATACAAAGACGGCGAATGGAGTGATGAAATCCAAATTTCTGAAACTGGGAATCAATCGAAATATCCGGCAGGTCTTTTGGAAGAAGACGGTTCGATGTATCTTGCCTATAACAATAGTATCTGGCAGGACGGAACGATTGTACAAAGTGATTTATATACCATTAATTTAATTCCGTCCTATGATATTGCATTGACTGATGCTTATATTGATGAAGACTCCATGATTGTATATGCTACAGTAAAAAATACAGGCGAACTCAATATTGATTCCTATACAGTAACCTTGACAGACGGAGAGGTTAATGCTCAAAAAACGATTACAGAGGCGTTAAAGGCGGGCGAGTCTACGGAGATTGTAATTGAATATAGCAAGCCTGAAAATCTGGATAAACGCACCATTGTTTTGACGGCTTCCACAGAAGAGGAGGAGTATGATTTGGAAAATAACTCTGTAGAGCTTACTGTGGGTAGTTGTGATGTAAATGTTGCCGAAGTGCGGAGTTATGAAGGACTTCCAAAATCAACGGTTGTGGGTGTCATTAGCAATGATGGATATAGTGATACAGGAGAAATTTCGGTTTCCTTACGCAAGCAATCCGCTGACGGAACTGTGATAGAAACACAAACAATAAAAAACCTATCCGCTGGAGAAAGCGAAGAGGTGTCTTTTGAGTATAGTATCACGGAGGATGACAGTATTCAATGGTATGTAACGGCTGAAACGGAAAACAAAGAAATCTCTCTGGGGAATAACGATTTGTATTTTATCAACAATTATGGAGCATCTGTCCCGGATTATAGTCATGAAATACTAAGATGCAATTTCCTGGAGGATTCCATGGTGGTCAATACTCATATTGATAATAATACGGGTACAGATTTGGTTGCGGTTTCTCAAATGGGTGTATATGATAAAAAAGGAAGATTGCGAGTACTTAAGAAGAGCGATGCTAATGTGGCAAAGTACGATAGTGCAACAATTGATTTTACGTTCGAAGATTATACCTATGTTACGGGAGATTATGTTAGACTCTTTCTGTGGTATGATTTCGGCGATGCAGCACCTATTTGTCAACAGAAGCAGAGCAACATTCAGTAGTATTGTTGCCAGGCGAAGAAGAGAAAAAAAGAATCCTGTTTCGTAAGAAACAGGATTCTTTTTGTTTACGCTTTGCCGTTAGAACCAAACAACCGAATCTTCTCAATTACCTTTGCCTTCACGTCTTCGCGAGCAGGCTTGATATACTTTCTCAGGTCGAATACTTCGGTATCTTCAGCAAGACAAGCACGGAGTCTGTCGGTGTAAGCACAACGAAGCTCGGTGTCAATGTTAATTTTGTTGATACCCAAGGAAACTGCCTTCTTGATGCTCTCTTCATCAACACCGGATGCACCATGGAGAACCAGAGGCATATTCAGATCCTGCTTGATGGTGTTAAGGCGGTCAAAGTCCAGCTTGGGAATACCCTTGTACTTACCATGTGCAGTACCAATAGCAATCGCCAGATAGTCAACACCGGACTCGGTTACGAACTGCTTTGCTTCATCAGGGTTGGTATACATAGCGTCCTTTTCATCCACGCAGATGTTATCTTCAATACCGCCCAGACGACCCAGCTCTGCTTCAACGGAAACACCGCTTGCATGAGCTACATCAACAACCCGGCGGGAAACTTCAATGTTACCTTCTAAGGGATGGTGAGAACCGTCAATCATAACAGAAGACCAACCGTTGCGGATACACTTTACTGCAATCTCAAAGCTGCCGCCGTGATCCAGGTGAAGTGCTACCGGAACGCTAACCTCGCTTGCCAACTGATGCACCATAGCAGAGAGCATACCAACGCCGGCATAGGAGAGAGCGCCCTCGGAAGTCTGAACAAAGACCGGAGCCTTTTCTTCCTCAGCAGCAGCAAGGATAGCCTGAAGCATCTCCATGTTGACAAAGTTGAACGCACCAACGGCATAACCGTTCTTGTGGGCGTGATCCAGAATTTCTTTACCTGTTACTAACATTTTGTAAAACCTCCATTGTATATAATTTAATTAAATTTCCATATATTATTCGTTGTCCTTGATTTGCAACGTTTTTACATTGATATTTACCCTCTTGACATTGATGGAAGTGAATTCCTCGATGGCATCTTGGAGCCGCTGTGCCACCAGGGCTGCCTGCTTAGAAACCTTACAAGGGAAGTACATGGAAACATCAACATCCAAAAGTAACTGTCCATCAGCAGTTGAGTCATTCTTTACCCGAAGCACCTTGTGGATGCAGGAGAACTGCATTGCCTCGTAGGTGCAAATGTCCGAAATCGCCTTGGGAGAAATCTTGTATTCTCCAAGATAGCTATAGGAGGGGCGCATAACCGTTTTTTCTTCTACAATAGTTTGCCCCGTTTTCTTAAATAATAAATTCAAAGAATCAATAAAGTATCCGGAGAACTGTTTTTTCAGTTCAAAGGTAGGAACCGGAATAACGTGCTTTCCCTGTTTGTTTCGCATTTCAAAAGCGGTAGCGATTTCTTCCGGAGATGCAACATCTTCAATTCGGATGATTTTTTCAATGGGTGTTACCTGAAGGGCTTCGGCAATTTTGTTTACCATTTTGATGCTGGTGCCGATAATCAGGAGGGATTCCACCGCATTTTCCCGAAGTGCATTCCGTACCTCTAAGATATGGGAAGTCTCGCTGAAAATAGCTGTCCGCACCGAGGCAACCTTGGTTGCCGCACGCTTGGCACTGCGACCTGCGATAATTCGATTATCTGCAATTAAAAGACCGTCATCAATAATGTGGTCAATCCCATGTTCCCGAGCAACTGCTAAACTGTGATGGCTTTTCCCGGTGCCGGATTTTCCGACAAGAGCATATACTTTCATGGTTTCCCTCATTTCTGTTCTTCGGTATCCTTCTCCAAAAGCTTGTAGGAAAGTCGCATCAGGCTATCGCTTAGGTGAACATTCTCTACTACGATATCTTCATCTACATTTACGTCTGAAAGTTCGGTGTAGGAGAAGTTCAAAAATGCGCGAATGCCATATTGGATCATTTCCTCAGCAACGGCATGCATAGCTTCTTTTGGTACGGTAAGAATTGCCATTTTGGGTTGATTCTCCCGGATGAATTCCTCCACCGTGCTATAATCCCGGATGGTGTGGTGGGCAACCTCCTGTCCGATTTTTTTTTGGTCGGTGTCGAAAATACCAATTAAGCGGAAGCCTCTGGATTCAAACTTGGTGTTGGTGGCAAAGGTTCGTCCCATATGTCCTGCGCCGATTAGAATTGCGGTATAGCCTTGATCCAAACCTAGAATTTTAGCAATTTCACTGCGCAAAAGCTTCACGTTATAGCCGTAACCTTGCTGCCCAAATCCGCCAAAACAGTTTAGGTCTTGGCGAATCTGAGAAGCAGTAATATTCATTTTTTCACTGAGTTCCCGAGAGGAAATCCGCTCGGTTCCACTCTCTAACAGGTCGGTCAGATGCCGGTAGTACCGAGGTAACCGATTGATGACCGAATCAGAGATTCTTTTTTCCATATTATTCGCTCCTACCGGAATTTCATAACGAACTGAATTCCACCCCAAATTATATCATAAGAAAAGTTTTTTGTACAGTAATTTTTCGCAAAAATTTCGAAAACGGACATTTTTATCAAAAACAAGAAGTTTTTGATTATCCTCTTGTGGTAGTTTTCCGAAAGACGGAGGGAGAGACCCCTTTTATCTTTCGGAAAATCCTTGTGAAATAGTTGCTGTTCTCGAACCCGGTTTCCAGAGCAATTTCGGTGATACTTTTCTGACTTTCCCTAAGGAGAAGTGCTGCCTTTTCTGCTCGGTATTCGTTCAGGTAGGAAAGAGGAGTTTTGCCAAAGCTTTTCTTGAAAAACCGGCAGAAGTAACTCTCATTCACGTGGCAAAGGTCAGCAAGATGCTTGGAGGTAATGGGCTCGCTGTAGTGCTTGGCAATGTAGTCAAAAATCATCTGTGCTCGATGGAGTTTTAAGGCGTGGTTGGTGCTGTCAACTTCATTCATCCGATGATCAACATAGTTTTTGGTAAGGTATCCCATTAAGGTGTAGGCAAGTCCTTTGAGTGTCATATCGCTTCCGGGCGTGTTCTTGATAATCCAGTCAAGGCCTGGCCTGATTTCTTCCCCTTCTTGAAACATCCGGAGGATGGTTTCCCGGACATAAGAATCACCTTTGATATGGGTTTGAATCAGGAGCTTTGGGTCAAAGGAAATGTCGGTAAAGAAATCGGGATATAGGATAATACAGTAGTAACGGGTCATGACTTTGGGACGAATGGCGTGAATGAGGGTAGAATTGACATAAATAACATCTCCCGGCTCCACCGAGTAGGTAATGTCATCACAGGTAACATCAGCAAAACCCTCTAAAAATAACAAAAGTTCAATATGCTCATGCCACCGGGGAGTAATGAAGCGATCGGTGTGCTGGCTATGAAGCTTCACAGAAAAATGATTGGGGAGCTCCGGCATGGTTTCGTAGGTGGATAGAGATGGCATAGTATTTTCTCCTTGAGTCAAAAATGTGCTGGTTTATGTCAAAAATAATATAGAATATCCAGTAAATTCATTATAAACTAAAAACAGTAAAAGTCAATAGATGGAGGTTTTGATATGAGGGAACCATTGAAAGTGATCATTGTCGGTGCCGGATTTCGTGCCATGCGATACAGTGAATATGCGTTGACACATCCTGACAAAATGAAAATTGTTGGCGTAGCTGAGGTCAGTGAGATACGAAGAAAGGCAGCACAGGATAAGTTTGGTATTCCTGATGAAATGTGCTTTGCAAGTGCAGAGGAATTGGCAAAACAGGAAAAGCTTGCCGATGCCATTATCAACGGCACCCAGGATACCGACCATGTGCCAACCGCCATTCCTCTTTTGAAAAAAGGTTATGATATGCTTTTGGAGAAGCCCTTTGCGGTGAACGAAGAGGAAATGAAAGAGCTTGCCAATGTAGCCGAGGAGGCTGGTGTTAAGGTGATGATCTGCCATGTGCTTCGGTATGCACCTTTTTACCGGAAAATTAAGGAGCTCATTGAAAGCGGGGAATTGGGTGACATCTATCATATTCATATGACAGAGCACATCGCATTTCATCACATGATTTCCAGTTTTGTCCGTGGCCCCTGGCCATCGGAAGAAGAATGTGGTTCCTCTCTGCTCCTTGCCAAGTCCTGTCACGATGTGGATATGATGATGTGGCTGATGGGCGATGTGAAGCCGAAAAGTGTTTACAGTACCGGTACCTGCTTCAAGTTTGGGAAAGAGAAGAAACCGGCAAATGCGGGAACCCGTTGCGTGGTGGACTGTCCCATTGAGAAGGATTGTCCCTACTCTGCAAAGCGGAACTATGTAAGCCCGGAGCACAATCGCTGGGCGTTCTATGTTTGGGCAGAGAACGAAAAGGAAGGTGCCAATATCGTAGACGGTATGAACTTCACCGATGCAGAGAAGATTGAAAACCTGAAGACCAGTTCTTTTGGAAGATGTGTCTGGGATATTGACCGGGGTTCTAATATTGAGAACCAGACGGTAGTCTTTAATTTTGAAAATGGCGCCACCGGGACCTTCAACCTGATTGGGGGAACGCCCGGTGCCCAGAGATATATCCATGTAATTGGCACCAAGGGTGAGGTTCGTGGTGTCTTTGACCACCAGACCTACCAAATCAAAAAGCCCATGCCGGAAAGCTATCGTGGTCATATTCTGGAAGATGTAGATTTGAAGATTACCGGAGATATGACCGGAGCAACCGGCGGCCACGGTGGCGGCGATTCCAGATTGGTTGAGGATTTTGTAGCCTATGTTCAGGGTGGTGAGCCCTCCATCTCCTGTACCGAACTGAGACAATCGGTGGTAGGCCATTTGGCTGTCTTCCGTGCCGAAAAGGCACGAAAAGAGGGAAAGGTTCTTATGGTGTTTGATGGGGAATAGGAGATGTTAAAAGGGCCGGGTCTTCCGCAGATGGAAGCCCGGCTTTTTTGTAACAGAAATGTTGTAAAAGAAAGGGATGTTTTTCCTTGCACACAGGAATTACTTATGTTAAGATAATTCTATAAATATTATGACATTATCTGCACTTGACGGAAACAATAGAAAATCAAATGGAGGATGTTATGAAAAAGGCAAAATATGATTACAAGCCAACACACAAGAAGTTTGAAACCATTGCAGAGATGGTAAGGATGGCGGCAGAGGATGCCGGAGATAAAGTCGGATTTAAATTTCGGGAAAATGGAGAAATCCGGGATGTTACATTCCAGGAATTCCGTGATACTACCCTGTACATTGGTACCGCTCTCTGCGATATGGGTTTAAATAAAAAGCATATTGCCAATGTGGGTGAGAATAGCTACAACTGGATTTGTATTTATCTAACTGTACTCCAGAGTGATGGTGTTTACGTTCCGGTGGATAAGGAACTTCCACCCGAGCAGATGAACTTTGTGCTGAACGAAAGTGATGCAGAGGTTCTCTTTTACACCAAGAAATACGAAAACTATATTCGTGAAAACAAACAGAACTTCCCCAAAATCACAACCTTCATTGCAGTAGATGGGGAAGAAGATACCGAAACTTCTTATTCTTACAAGAAGCTGATCGAAAAAGGTAAGGCTCTCTACGAGGCAGGAGACCGCCGTTTTGAGACCATTGAAAAGGATCCCATGGACATGCGGATGCTGGTTTATACCTCTGGTACCACCGGCGTTGCCAAGGGTGTTATGCTCAGCGAACATAACTTGGCAAGCAGTGTGTATTATGGTTTGATGGTTTCCACCATCTATGACAGAGGATTGTCGGTACTGCCGTATCATCATACCTACGAAGCAGTTCCGGGTATTCTGGTTTCCATTCACTTCCATGCAACCCTTTGCATCAATGAGAACTTGAAAACGGTTCTCAAGAACATGACGGTATATCAGCCGGAGCATATCTATTTGGTTCCTGCTTTTGTGGAAGTATTCTATAAGAAGATTTGGGCAAATGCCAAGAGTACCGGAAAGGATAAAATTCTGAAAGTGATGATTGCTGTCAGCAACGGATTGAGAAAGGTTGGCATTGACCTAAGACGGAAATTATTTGCATCGGTTCATGAGGCGTTTGGCGGCAAGCTCAAAAAGATTGTCTGCGGTGGTGCCCCCTTGAGACGGGAACTGGGCGTATTCTTTGATTCCATCGGCATCAGTTTGACCAATGGCTATGGTATTACCGAGTGTTCCCCTCTGGTTAGTGTAAATCATGATACCTTTAACGATTGTACTACAGTTGGTCTGCCTCTCCCTTGTTGCGAACTGAAGATTGAAGATCCTGCCGAAGACGGCACCGGTGAAATCTGTGTTAAGGGCGATGTGGTTATGATGGGTTACTACAAGCAACCGGAATTGACCAAGGAAGTCCTGGGTGAGGATGGCTGGTTCAAAACCGGAGACTACGGTAAGATTACTGAGCTCGGTCAGCTTGCCATCACTGGACGGAAGAAGAACATCATTATCTTAGATAACGGTAAGAATATCTTCCCTGAGGAAATTGAAGAATATTTGATGAAGATTCCTTACATAGCGGAAGTGATTGTCTACGGTATGAAGAACGAAGAGGGAATCGAATCTAAGCTTGCATGTCAGGTATTCCTATCTGAGGAAAAGGTGCAGGAATTGGGGATTGAAAATCCTCAGGAGCAAATCAAAAAGGACGTTGCAGAACTCTGTAACGAACTGGTTGTTTATAAGCGGGTTACCCATGTTGTGGTTCGTGATTGTGAATTCGAAAAGACAACCACCAACAAAATCAAGAGGGATAAGATCGACACTACCCTTTAAACAGAAAAACTCCTAAAGCGGTTTTCCCAGAAACCGCTTTTTGGATAAGAAAGACTATCCTGTTGCGACATTATCTTAAAAAAGTGGGCAGAACTACACATGGTATTTCGGAGAAACATGTGTTATATTCTTTGTAAAATACGAAAAATATGATTTTAAAGGAGCGTATAACACATGAAAACACCAAAAACTCAAGCCCTGTATACCCACGCAAAAGCGCACATTCCCGGCGGCGTGCAGCTGCTGTCCAAAAGACCGGAGCAGTTTGCACCCAATGTATGGCCTGCTTACGCAACAAAAGCAAAAGGATGTCAGGTAACTGACTTAGACGGCAATACCTATATTGATATGACTTCTAATGGTATTGGCGCTTGCTTGCTCGGTTTTGCAGATCCAGATGTTTCTGCTGCAGTTATCAAGAGAATTGAAGATGGTTCTATGTCTACCCTAAATGCACCCGAAGAGGTTTATCTGGCAGACAGACTCTTTGAAATTCATCCTTGGGCAAGCCAGGCTCGGTTTGCAAGAACCGGCGGCGAAACCTGTGCAGTAGCGGTTCGTATTGCAAGAGCTACCACCGGCAGAAATCTGGTTGCTATCTGTGGTTACCACGGTTGGAGCGACTGGTATTTGGCAGCCAACCTTGCCGATGACCATACCCTGGACGGAAACCTGCTTCCCGGCTTAAAGTCCACCGGTGTTCCTCAGCAGTTGACCGGTACCACACATACTTTCTTTGGTAACGACAGAGAATCCTTTGATAAGCTGATTGCAGAGCACGGCGATGAGCTTGCCTGCGTGATCATGGAGCCTCTCCGCGGGGAAAGCCCTGACGGCGATTTCCTTCCCTACGTCAAGGAAACCCTCCACAAGCACGGCGCTCTTCTGATTTTCGATGAAATCACCATCGGTTGGAGATACTGCTTCGGCGGTAGCCACTTGAAGTTAGGAATTAATCCCGATATTGCAGTATTTGCAAAGGCGTTGGGTAATGGTCATCCCATCGGTGCAGTGATTGGTACTTTGGAAGCAATGGATATGGCACAGGAGTCCTTTATCTCTAGTACCTACTGGACCGAGGCGGTTGGCCCTGTTGCAGCTTTGGCTACCATTGATAAGATGGAAAAGACCCGAGTTTGGGAGCATGTTGACAGAATCGGTGCACGAGTGAAAAAGGACTGGGCAGAGATGGCAGCAAAGAATGGTGTGGATATTCATTGCAGCGGTGAGAACTGTCTGGCACACTTTGACTTTGCAGAACACAAATTAGAACTGAAGACTCTCTATACGGTATTGATGTTAGAGGAAGGCTTCTTAGGAAATGTTGCAATTTATCCCACCCTGGCACATGATGATGATATTTGTGATAAGTACAAGAATGCCATGGATGTGGTATTTGGCAAGATTGCGGATATCCTGAAGAAGGGTGGCAAGGAAGCAGTTCTGGAAGTCCTGAACGGCGATGTTTGCCAGAGTGGATTTGCTAGATTGTTAAAGTAAAAAAACGGAAGTGGTTTCGTGAATGGAACGGAAATGAAGTTTGGAGATTGTCGATGTTCTCTCACAACGGATATGCAGAATATGGAACGAATTACCGTCTGTGATAGCAACCGACATTGCAACGCTTGTTACGAATTACATATCTGCCTTAAGGGTAGTTGTGTCATGAGTATTGAGGAAACCTCCTACCCCTTGGGGGAGGGGGATGCGGTGCTGATTGCTCCGGGAAAGTATCATTGCCTGAAAGAGGAAGGGGCAGATCATGAGCATTTTGTGATTCCCTTTACGATCAAGGGTGGAAGTATTGTAGAAGAGATTAGTTCCTACGGAAAGGAAAGTCGGATTCTTCATCTAACTGAACTTGAGGAAAATCTCTGCCATGCTGTGATCACCGAGTACAGGACCCGGGAAATCTTTTGGCGAAAGAATGTGCATTCCATTTGTTTTCTGTTGCTCTCCGGTCTGTTCCGGCGAATTTCGGATTATATTAGCCATCGGGAACAGGAGGAACAATCCTACGAGAAACCCAGGTTTGGAATTATTGATAACTTTTTCGAGGAAAATCTTACGGAGGATTGTACGGAGGAACATCTTGCCGGAATGCTGAACCTGTCCCGGCGGCAGTTACAGCGAGTATTGATGAAGCACTACGGCATGGGGTTCCGGGAAAAACGGCGTCTGGCACGGCTGGACCATGCAGGATGGCTTCTTCGGACGACAGAACTTCCCATTGCCAGGATTTGTGAAGTGGTGGGGTATCAGTCAGAACCATCTTTTTTCAAGGCGTTTAAAGAGCATTATGGTATCTCTCCTGCCATTTATCGGCAGGAGAGCGTAAAAACTATCAAATAAAGGGGAAATACATTATGTTGAAACAAGAATTGTTATACACGAAGAATGACTTGGATGGCATCAAGAGATTGGGGGACTTTCTCCCCGACAAAATTTTTGATGCCCATGCTCATTTGACGGACTCGGTATTTATGCCTTGTACCAATTTCCCAGATGGTAGTTTGCATCTTGATGCCAAGACATACAGGAACGAGATGACCCCCATGCTGGGAAATCCCAAAGAGCTTCGGACGAATTTTATTGTCTTTCCGGATAAGGCAATGGGTGATTTGAATTCCGGAATGCTACAGTTGTCGGATCGCATTTTAGCAGAGCAGTTGAACCAAGAACCTGATTGGGTGGGTGAAATTGTGGTACATCCCAAAGAGACCGCTGAGGATATCGAAAAACGGTTAATTCATCCAAACATCAAAGGTCTTAAATGTTATCATCTTCTGGCAGACAAGGAGTATACCTTTGACTGCAACATTGGAGAATATCTTCCCGAGAGTGCATGGGAGGTTGCCAACAAGCATAAGATGGTGATTACCCTCCACATGGTAAAGGAGGAAGCACTTGCCAATGAGGAAAACCAGAAGTATATTTGTGAGATGGCGAAGAAGTATCCGGATGCAGTACTGATTCTTGCCCATGCGGCTCGTTCTTTTGCGGCGTGGACCGGTATCGAGAATGTGGACAAGGTTGCACACCTGGAAAATGTATGGTTTGACTTTTCAGCAATCTGTGAGACGCCGGCTATGTTCCAGATTGTAAAGAAGGTGGGCATCAAGCGTTGTATGTGGGGCAGTGACTACCCTGTTTGTCGCGGTAGAGGAAAAGCAATTTCCATTGCAGATTCTTTCTACTGGATTTATGAGAATGATATCAACAACTTCTCTTCCAAAACTCCGGTTCGGAACTGGCTCATTGGAATCGAGGGATTGGCGGCAGCACACCAGCTAGCCATTCTTGCTGATTTGACAACGGGAGATGTGGAGGACTACTTCTATAATAATGCAATGAGATTATTCCATCGTTAAAATTTGGTAATATTGGTTGCAAAATAGAAAAAACTGTGATATAATGCGTTTGTTTAGAACAAACGCATTGTTTTTTTAGGAGGATGGATATGAACATTATCGAGAAAAACGGCTACAAGATTTCCGAGTTTACCTTGGGAACCGTTCAGCTGGGACTTCCCTACGGCATCAACAATGCCAAGGGTATGCCCACCTTTGAGGAGGCTTCCACCATTTTGCAGACCGCATTGGATGCAGGGATTACCTCCTTTGATACTGCCAAGGGTTATGGTGAGAGCGAGGCGGTTTTGGGACGGTTCTTTAAGGCAAGTCCGGCGGAAAAGACCTTGATTACCAAGATCAGGTACCAGACTGAACCGGAAAGCGAAATTCCCAGGCTTCTTGTGGAACACGCCAAGGATTCTATGGAAAAGATGGGTCTTGAAAAACTTCCCTTCCTGATGCTTCACAATGAAGAAATGGTTGAAATCTACGGAAAGACCATTCTGGACGCTTTGGTTGAACTGAAGAAGGAGGGAATGGTTGATAATATCGGCATTTCTTTTTCTGACAGAAGTAAGATGGAAGAGGTTCTTGACTGCGGCATCTTTGACCATATCCAGATTCCTCAGAATATGTTTGACTGTCCTGAACTGAAGTCAGGATTGATTAAAAAAATTGGTGATATGGGCATCTCCGTTTTCATTAGAAGTGTCTATCTGCAGGGGTTATTCTTCCGGGATACCAATACCCTTCCCAAGGAACTCCAGTGTGCAAAGGCACCCATTGACAAGCTGAATGCCATTGCGGAGCGGGAAAATATGACCATGGCTCAGTTGGCGCTGTCCTTCTTAAAGGATGCCGATGGTATTACCTCTCTGGTATTAGGTTGTGAAACCCCCGAACAATTACTGGATAGCGTATCCAAGTTTGATACTGCACCCATGAAGCCATCTGTAAGAGAAGAAATTCTGGCAATCTCCGAGGAAATCGAACCGATTGTAATCAGTCCCTGGGATTGGCCTAAAAATTAATCAATAATAAAGAAGTAATAGGAGCGATAAACATGCATTTGAGAAGAAGTAAAGTAGTAGAAAAAATCAGAAAAGGAGAAACAGCCTTTTCGGTGAAGTTGAATCTGGCAGATGCCAGAGTAGCGGAAATCGCTGCTATGAGCGGCATTGATTGTATCTGGGTGGATATGGAACATGTTCCAACTGACTATAGCCAGTTGGAAAATATCATTAGAGCTGCCAAAATTTATGACACGGATGTGATGACTCGTGTAGCAAAGGGGAGCTACAATGATTTCATCCGTCCCCTGGAAGCAGACAGTGCCGGCATTATGGTTCCTCACCTGATGAGTTTAGAAGAAGCCAAGCAGATTGTTTATTTCACCAAGTTCCATCCGGTAGGACGTCGTCCTATTGATGGCGGTAACGCAGACGGAAGCTATTGTCTGGTAGATGTTGCTGACTATATCAAGGAGGCTAATGAAGAACGTTTCGTGGTGGTACAGATTGAAGATCCGGAACCCATGGCAGAACTGGAAGAAATTTGCAAGCTTCCCGGCCTTGATATGATTTTCTTCGGTCCTGCAGACTTCAGTCAGGGTATCGGCAATCCCACCGAAATCTTCAATGAGGAAACGCTAAAGGCTCGCCGTCTGGTTGCAGAAACTGCCAGAAAGTATGGTAAGATGGCAGGTACCGTTGGCGGTGTTGGTAATTTTAAGGACTTAGAGGCGGAAGGGTTTAACTTCATTAATCTAGGTGCAGATGTGATTGCTCTTGGTCAGTATTTTGGAAATATTGTAAAGGAAATTAGAGGATAGGAAAAGATTCCCCGTATTCATTACGGGGATTTTTCTATATTCTTGGTCTTGTTGAATCTGTAATGGTATTGTAATTTCACAATGCAAAATCCGTGATATAATGACCTCAAAAAAGACATTACATTTCTTCCCAAAGGCAGGTGCCGAACATGAAGAATGAGACAAAATATTATTGGATGACAGTGCTTTATACCTTGGTTACCTTTGCGGCATCCTCGGTGTTACAAGCCTTTCTTTTGGAACTGGGTCTCTCTGCTGAAACAGTTTCTGTCTATATTTCGGTTACACAGATTGTTCAAATGGGAATCATGCTCTCCCTTGGCGGATGGATTGAACGAGTAAAGAATGTTATTCTCCTCTGTGCTGCGGTGATGGGGGCTCAGGTTCTGATGATTCTTCTTCTTTTGTTTTTTAGTTTCTTTCCCCAAGGGTCGGATTGGTATAAGATTATGCTCGTTTATGGTGTAGGTATCCCGGTAAATGTGGCCATTGGAATCTACGGAATCGTTAGTTACAAATTTCCTTATCGGGTTATTGATATGCGCAAGTACGGGACCATTACCGGGATTTCTGGTGCGGCAGGTGGTATTGTGGGAATTCTGTTTTCTGCATTAATGACCTATTTTGTTGCCAGATATCCGTATTTTTCAGTTATGAAAGTCGTAATGATACTGGGAATCTTTAGCTCAATTTCTTGTTTCTGGGTTACGGCATCCTGCAGAGATACCGGATTTTCTGTGGAGAAAAAAGAGAGAAAGCGAATCAAACTTTTTTCCTACAAACCTTTTTGGGTTTTGCTCATTCCCAATCTGTTCCGGGGAATTCACGGAGGTGTTTATGGAATCAGCGTGGCAATTGGCTATCATCTGAAGCTTTTGGACAGCACCACAGCTACATTACTTTTGGTTATTACCAATGTGGCTACCATCTTGAGCAGCTTATTCTATTCTTTGGTTGCAAGAAAGAAAAAAGTGGAGAAATGGTTAATTTTAGTCTCTGCTATTGTTATGGTTATTACGATGCCCTGGATGGTAGGTGGAAAAAGCAGAACATTTTTGGTGATGTACACCATTACTTATGTGGCGTTTCATTTGATTAACAATGCAGTCCCGGTAGGCTTGACCAAAGTCATTGATTATGAGGTGATCGGACAATTTTCTGCATGGCGAATGGCTTGTTTTGCTCTGGGAAATGCCATTGCCGGTATGATTGCGATTCCCTTGATTGACCGAATTGGTGGTGTTGAAGTTATGGTACTTGCCAGCATTTTTCAGGTGATTTCCTCCTGGGTATATTTTTGGTATATGAAGCAGATGGGACAGTAGAGGAGATATGATATGAAATTATTAATTGTACGACATGGAGATCCGGATTATTCTATTGACTCTTTGACTGAGAAAGGGTGGCGTGAGGCAGAGTTTCTTTCCGAGAGATTAACCAAACTTGATGTGAAAGAATTCTATGTTTCTCCGTTGGGACGTGCCAAAGATACAGCCTCCTTCACCTTGCAGAAGCTAGGGCGCACTGCAATAGAATGCGAGTGGTTGAAAGAATTTCCGGCATCCATACAAAAACCGGATTACCCCCACAAAACCGGCGCTTGGGATTGGTTGCCGCAAAGTTGGACAACTGTACCGGAATTTTATTCTGATTCAGAATGGCTGAAGGTACCGGCTTTTGCAGAAAGTGAGGTTCCACAGCGTTATCAGTATGTAATACAAGAACTGGATAAAGTCTTGAAAAAACATGGATATGAGCGGGAAGGAAGAATTTACAAAGCAGTAAACCCAAACCATGATACGATTGTATTTTTCTGCCATTTTGGCATAGAATGTGTATTGCTCTCTCATCTTTTGGGGATTTCGCCAATGCCTCTTTGGCATGGCTTTTGTGCTCTCCCCACTTCGGTAACTACGGTAGTAACCGAAGAGAGGCGGCAAGGCATTGCAAGCTTCCGGACTTTAGGGTTTGGGGATATTTCTCACCTTTATGTAAAGGGTGAGGAGCCGGCGTTTGCGGCTCGTTTTAGTGAATGCTATGACGATGAAGATGGGCGGTTGGATTAAAAAGAAATTGGGTTTCCCCTTGCCGAAAATGTTTTTTTGTGATAGAATAGAACAAGCAGATGCAAAAAAGGAAGTGGAAGTATGGCAATCAGACAAATTTTAAAATCAGAGGATCCGGTTCTTCACAAAAAGTGCCGGACCGTGGAACAAATAGATGATCGGATTTTGACGTTGTTAGATGATATGGTGGATACGCTCTACGATTCTGGCGGCGTAGGCCTTGCGGCACCTCAGGTTGGTGTACTTCGGCGGGTGGTTGTGATTGATATCGGTGATGGGTTGATTGAACTGATTAATCCGGAAATTGTCAAGACCTCCGGGGAACAGACCGATGGAGAGGGTTGCCTTAGCTATCCTGGAAGATACGGTTTGGTAACCCGTCCTAATAAGGTAACTGTCCGTGCCATGAACCGAAAGGGTGAAACCTTTGAGGTCAGTGGTGAGGGACTTCTTGCAAGAGCTTTCTGCCACGAGGTCGATCACTTAGATGGAAAAATGTTCATGGAACTGGTGAGTTCCTGGCTAGAAGAAGAATAAAAAAACAGGTTCATACGAACCTGTTTTTTTATTTAAAATTCCTCTTTACGTCGTTGTTTTCGTAGTGCCCGTCGTCGTTTTCCGGCTTCCCAGGCAAGCCGCTCCTCGTGGGTGATAGGAGAAAGACCAGGCACCGGTGTGGGACGGTCATTTTCGTCCAATGCCACCAAGACCAGAAACGCCGTGTTAATCAATCGTCGTTTCCCTGTGAGTTGTTCCACGTAAGTCTTGACACAGACCTCCATGGAAGAAGTCCCCACATGGGTCAGCTTTCCGGCAAGAACCAAAGTGTCATTGGGATAGGCAGGGCCTAGAAATTGAAGATTATCAATGGCAGCGGTGGTAACGTTTTTTCCGGAATGTCGCCGTGCTGCTGTGGCAGCAACTACGTCAATCCAGGCAAGAAGCCGCCCGCCAAAAAGACGATTAAATCCGTTGATGCTGGATTGGTTCAGAATCTGAATCTGTTCAGTATAGGATTCACTGGGTGTTTTGGTCAGGTTTTGCATGAGTATGTCCTCCTTGTGGGCAAACCTTCATACAAATTCCGCAGACAACACCTCGGCCGATTTTCTGGAATGCTGACTTCATATAGTCGCTGCAGGCACGAGCGTCTAAAATGGTATCTCGATTTGAGCCTGGTTCCCATGATTTCCCGGTAATTGCCATCGCCGGACATTTTTGTACACAGAGAGTACAATCGCCACAGGGGGAGGGAAGAATCTCCGGCTTGTCCGGGAAGGGACAATCGGTCAGGATGGTTCCAAGCCGAACCCGTGGCCCATGTAAACTAGAAAGGAAAAGTCCGCTTTTTCCTACCGAACCCAAACCGGCAAGAGATGCAGCGTACTTGTGGGAGAAGATTCCCTGAAGACCATTGACCGACTGGGATGCAGGAACAGGAACATAGCCATACCCGGCATCTGCCAGCATCCGCCCTACCCGAAGGGAAAGATGGTCGATTAGCGCATTGATACTGCGGTAATGATGAAAGTATGTATGGGTAGGAGCAGTATCAATTTGATTCACAATCACATCGGAAAGGGGAATGGTGTAGGAGATGGCATAGGGGAGGGAGAAGGAGTTCTCCTCTTTCAGATGACAAAAGCCAACCTGCCCGGCACCATGACAGAGCAGAAAGTCCTTGATGGTGTCTTGTAATTCCATAATTATTCCTCCAGTGCGCGAACACTCTTTAAGTAGTCTAAGGTTTTCAAATGTTTTTCCAGTTGCAACTCCAGGCAGTATTCTCCAAGCCTGCTCAGGTAGGAGAGGGACTGCTCCGGCAGATGAAAAGAAAAAATTTTCTTAGCATCGGAACCTGCTATGTAGGAAATAGCACCCATAACAGCCCTGCCGGGAGAAATCAAATGGGGAGAGTTTCCGGCACATTCGCTACAGTAGACAGTGTTTTCCCGAGGGTCAAAAGCGGTGATAGTTTCAGGTTTTCCGCACCGGGAACAGAGGGAGAAGTCCGGGAGTAACCCTTGCACTGCCAAGGTGCGAAATTCATAGACACCCTTGATTTGTTCTGCAGGAGTCTTTCCCTCACTCAAAAGATAGAGGGTATTAAGAAGAAGTTGCATTTGCTCCGGATCAGGAGAGTCCTCAGGAATCACGCGATTTGCGATTTCGCAAAAGTAGGAGGCATAAGCCATAGCTTCCAAGGAGTTTCGAAGATTCGAGAAGGAATGAACCACATCACCATTGTTGATTTTGTAAAGTCCTTTTCCTCTGCCTTGAAACAGGGTGAATTCTCCATAGGTAAAAAGCTGGGTCAGGGCAAGGAGCCCCGATTTGTTGGAACGAGCCCCGCCTGCCAAAACCGAAATCTTCCCCAGTTCTTTGGTAATCACAGTCAAAATGCGGGAACTATCTCCGTACTTGATTTCCCGGGTTACAATCCCCGTTGCTTCCATGATACCCAAAGACGTTCCCTCCTTTTTGTTATTCTTGTTCTGATTCATCCCCTTGGGATTTGCAGGTTTCTTCTGCAGCGTCAGGGGTTTTGTTGCTTTTTTCCCGGTAGGCAAGATATGCCGTAACCGAGCCGGTGTTTTCAAATTCCAGCCAGGAATCCTCCGGTGTATATGTCATGACCGTCCCCTCCATATCCAATACTTGTAACGTTAGTATTATGATATGCAGTCGGCTTTATACGGTGCCGGGGACGGTCAATCTTTTCCAGTTATTCTAAATTATTCAAAACCAATATCGGTGATAAAGTTCTCTCGGTTCCGCCAGTCCTCCTTGACCCGAACCCAAAGCTCTAAGTATACCTTGGTTCCCAAGAACCGTTCAATGTCGGCTCTTGCCTGTTTCCCAATCTGCTTGAGCTTCTCTCCGCCTTTGCCGATGATAATGCCCTTATGACTCTGGCGTTCGCAGTAGATGGCGGCAAGAATTTCGTAGGTGCCGGATTCCTTTAACTTCATTCGTTCGATCTCCACCGCAATGCCGTGGGGAACTTCCTTGTTGAGAAGACGCAGCGTCTTCTCCCGGATAAATTCGGACACAATCTGCCGCTCCGGTTGATCGGTAATGACGTCGTCCGGGAAGAACTTGGGTCCCTCAGATAGGTGCTCACTGATGGCATCCACCAGGGCTTCTAAGTTATTGCCCTTTTGTGCCGAAATGGGAACAATGGCAGTAAAGGGATATAAGTCTTTCAGGCTATCCAATACAGGAAGAAGCTGAAGCCGTTCCACAGTATCAATTTTGTTGACGGCTAAGATAACCGGAACATCCGAAGTTTTAAGCCCGGTCAGTGCCGCCTTTTCCAGTTCTAATTCTTGGGGCTTGATGTTACAATCCACCACATAAATCAAAACATCAATGTCCTGGGTTGCAGTATAGATGTATTTCTCCATCCGCTGCCCTAACTTGTTGTGGGGTTTGTGAATCCCCGGCGTGTCAATCAATACCATCTGTAAATCCGGTTGGGTATAGACGCCTAGAATTTTGGTTCTGGTGGTTTGGGGCTTGTTGGAAACAATGGCAACCTTTTCTCCAACCAAGTGATTCAGTAAGGTGGACTTCCCTGCATTGGGACGTCCGGTAATGGCAATAAATCCTGATTTCATGATTGTTCCTCTCTCTGTTGATTAGCTTCGGTTCAAGTGGATGCTATCTAAAATCTCTCGTTGATAGCCGAACATCTCGGTTTCTTCTTCGGGAGTTATATGATCATAACCAAACAAGTGGAGCATGGAATGAACGGTCAAAAAACCAACCTCTCGCTGGAATGAATGACCGTACTCCTCGGCTTGCTCTGCTGCCCGCTCCAGGGAGATCACAATATCCCCCAGGCAGAGTCGTTTCCCGCCGTCCCCATCTTCAATCATGTTCCCATCCTCGTCATAGTCAAACATGGGAAAGGAGAGGACGTCTGTAGCACGATCAATCTCCCGGTGCTCGGCGTTTAAGGCACGAATTCCCTCGTTGTCAGTGAGCATGACACTGATTTCCACATTGGACGGAAATTCCATATAAGTAATGGCTGCCCTCGCCGCTTTCTTGATCAGCCGCTTTAAGGCGAATCCGACCGGATAGTTATCTTGGTTGTTCAAAAAACTGATTTTCATAACAATTCCTCGTTAGTTTTGTGTGCGTTCTTTTTTCTGCTTTGCCTTTTGGACCCGTTCCCGCTCCAGTTCTTTTCTTTCATAAGCTTTGACGATGCGTTGAACCAAAGGATGTCTTACAACGTCCCGTTCATCCAGATAAACAAAGTCAATGCCCTCCACGTTTTTCAGGACAATTTCCACATCTCGAAGGCCTGATTTCTTATCCCGAGGCAAATCAATCTGGGTGATATCACCGGTTACCACAATTCGGGAGGAGAATCCCATACGGGTTAAGAACATCTTCATCTGTTCCGGAGTGGTGTTTTGTGCTTCGTCTAGGATGATAAAGGCGTTATCTAAGGTTCTGCCGCGCATATATGCCAAGGGTGCAACCTCAATGGCACCTCGTTCTAAGTTTTTGTGAAAAACTTCATACCCCATCATTTCGCCCAAAGCATCGTAGAGGGGACGGAGGTAGGGATCAACCTTTTCCTGCATATCTCCGGGAAGAAAACCAAGGCTTTCGCCTGCTTCGATGGCAGGACGGGTCAGGATAATGCGGTCGATTTCTCTTGCTTTGAAGGCCGCAACTGCAGCCGCAACCGCAAGATAGGTTTTCCCGGTGCCGGCAGGGCCAATGCCAAAAACAATGTTATTTTCCTTGATGGATTGGAGATACTGCTTCTGTCCCAAGGTCTTTGCCTTGATGGGAACCCCTCGGGTGCTGATGCAGATCACATCCTTCCCCAGCTCCTCCAACTGCTCCTCGTTGCCGGCCTCAATCTGGGAGAGGACATAGCGGACTTCCTGTTCGCCAATGGTTTCTCCCCGGTTTGCCATGGCAAGGAGATTCCGGATGACCCCCATGGCCTTATCCACCTGCTCCGGTTCACCACCAAGCTTGATTTCTGAACCACGATTGATGATGGCAACATCCAGTTCTTTCTCAATCAGTTTCACATTCTCATCAAAACTGCCAAAGAGGTTGATAACCAATTCCATTCTTTCTGCTTCAATAAATCGTTCCATGCAAATACCTCTGATTTTTCTTCAAATTGACATATTCTATCATAATCCAGATGCCGGTTTTTGTCAATGTTATTCTCCCCTATTTACCTTAGAATAAACACATCCACAATAATCCTGCCGATAAAGGTGATACTCTTTCGATAACAGAATCGATTGCTTGTAGCCCTCTTTCTTTTTAAAGTCAGCCGGTAAATGAGCAACGCCCAGTTCAGCTTCTAAAGTTTTACCAATCTCATTCAACTTTTGCGCATTCTTGAGAGGACTAATACTCAGGGTGGTGGTAAAGTAATCAAAGCCATGTTTCCGGGCAAGCTCTGCCGTTTTCCGGAGCCGTAATTCATAGCATCTAAAACACCGCTCACCGCCTTCGGGAACAGTTTCCAAGCCTCTGGCAATCTCAGTAAACTTTTCCGGCTCCCAATCACAATCCAGAAAAGATACCGGATGAAGGAAGGAGCCCTCCTGAATAAAACGAATCTGCTCGGCTTTCCGCAGCTCGTATTCCTCTTTGGGAGAGATGTTGGGATTGTAGTAAAGGACGGTAATGGCAAAGAATTTTGAAAGATAGGTCAGGACATAACTGCTGCAGGGGGCACAACAACTGTGTAGCAGAAGTGTCGGCACCCGGTTTTCTGCCTGCAAGGACTCAATCAGGTTGTCCAATTGCTTTTGATAGTTGATGGCATTTGCCATACTGCCTCGCTCCTTTCTCAATGATGCTATAAATTATGTAGGGGACGTTCACGAACGTCCCGCAGTATCAAAAACCGAAATTATCATCAATAATATTATATCATAAAAATTAACAAGTTTCAATGATTAATTATTCATTAGCCGAATGCGATTTCATCATTCATTAAAAAATCCTGTCGCATTGAATGAATGATGAATATTGAATAATACAAAAAGAAAAATCCCATCTTTCGACAGGATTTTTCTTTTTGGTACGCCCGACGCGATTCGAACGCACGACCTTCAGAGTCGGAGTCTGACACTCTATCCAGCTGAGCTACGGGCGCATATACAACGGTGATTAGTATATCACAACTTATTTGATTTTGCAAGCACTTTTTTTCTTTTTTTGAAAAAGATTACTTTTTCCTGGTTTGTAACCATTCCGGAGAAAAGGGTTGCAAGAAGAATATAAATATTTTAAAGGAAGTAAAAAGGAAGGATAATAAGGATTTTTGCGCTTATTTGAGTTCTGGTGCGGAAAAACCAGGGACTTTCGGCTAACAAAAAGTCCATATTTTTAAACAGAACCTCCATTGTCATGGAAAGATTGGTTGCGATATAATGAGAAAAAATAAAAATACAGTTAAGGAGTGTGTTTATTATGAGAAAAACAAGAATTTTGGCATCTTTGCTTTGCATCATGATGATTGTTTGCTCACTGCCTGTTATGCTGGTATCTGCAGCAGAGGGAGATACCTATGCCTCTGTTTCGGCTATCCTGGGATTCCCGGCAGGTGCAGACAGTAGCTTGAGCTACAACTTTGAAGGAGGGCTGAGCGGTTCCTCAGGTGCAACTACCACGCTGAATACAACTGGCATTACCGGTACAGTGGATTACAACGAAGAGGGTATGTATTTCGTTTCCGAAGACAGCACTCTTTGGTATGCAAAACCACAATCCACAAACCCCTACAAAGCAGGTACTGCAACGGTATTTACTTTTAAATTTGAGACAAATTCCGATAAGATGAACATCCAGATCAATAATCCTTATGTAAGTTCCCGTGCCTTTTCGGATGTTACAGCCAGCAAGATTACAACTTATGGCGGGACCTTGCAGGAAGATGGAACTTATATTTTAGCAGGAAATATTAAGTATGAGAAAGAGTATGCCTTCGGGACAGACTGGAATGACCTGATGTATGTTTTCTCGGAAACCGGATATCAGGTTTATGTTAGAAAGACAGCCGGAAATGGCCCCTGGACCTTGCTTCAGGAGATTACAGGATACAGAAACAGTACCACTTACGGATTTGTGAGCATTAGTACTGCTGCCGCTACCGATGGTGTAGTGATTAAATCCTTGACCACCTATACCGAGAAAACTTCCTTTGACAATATGGATGAAATTCTCGGCGGTGCAACCGGTGCTTCCTATGCATTTGACTTTAACGAGAAATCCAGCCTTGCCAACACCCCGGACAGAATTGGTTATGTAGTTCCCACCGGTGCAGAAGTGGACCAGGATGGACTTACCTTTGGCGCTGAAGCGGATCTTGCTTCTGCAAACTTTAATTTCTATCCCTTTGCTAATTGGAGTCCTTTGAATGCATCGGATAATTATACATCTGGTTTTGAACCTCAGGCGTTTTACATGATGGCAAAGGGTGCCATGAATCTTCAATTGGCAGCACCTACTGGAACCGGTCATGGTCGTGTTTATCTTGATATTAAGTTAGACAAGACACTGAGTCCGTGGGCAGACACTGGAACCAAAACGGAGTATAACACCGTAACTGTTGTTGATGAATGGATGGAATATCTGATTGTTCCCAACGGAACCAGCACGGCTGATGCCGCAAACGGCTATACCCTCTATGCTAAGGGTGCGACTGCTACAAGCGGTAAATGGCTGAAGGTGGTTAAGACCAGTGCATACAACAAAGCAGCGTATGCATACTATGCCAAGACGGGAATTCAGTTCTTTGGATTGACCGGCCATGTGAAGAAGGTCAGAACCTTTGCGATGAATCGCAGTGCGGCAGATGCAGAAACGATTCCAACTGGTGCCGATTACCTCTATTTCAGTGAGGAGTTTGATGGCGCACCTGCCTACAAAAACACCAGTTTCCAGACGGTGAAATACGAAGAAGGCAATGCGGTGATGCCATGTACTGATACAACCGGTTACAGTAAGGTTATCGTCAAGGGTCTGGAAATTCCTGTTGGCGGCTATGCAGAATTCAAGGCAAGAGCCGGCGGTGCAGTGCAATACTACTTCTATGATGGTGAAAACCTTTGCAGAATTGTACAGCAGAGCGACTATGGTACCGTTACCGGCGGTTCAGGTTACAGTGCAAACAGTACCGAAACCTGGAAGACCTGGAGAGTAAAGCGTACCGCAGAGGGTTATACCATCTATGGTAAGGCAGATGGGGATTCCGGTTGGTATATCCATACCCAGAATGCCAGCGAAGCCAGCAACACAGAAGCACAGATCAACCTCACCTTCCGGAAACGGAACGATGGCGAAACCGGTGATAGCCAATTGGCTTACCTGAAGGTTTATGGTCCTGCTCCCACCGAAAAGCTGACCCTGACCGATGGTTACAACACTCAAACCTTGGCAGATAATGCAACCCTGACTTATCCCAGTTCTTTCCGTGCCATCGTAACCGAGGAAACCGGCAAGCTCTTAGTGGTTTCCTATAAAGGTGATGACATGCTGAAAGCTCAGATTGTCAATGTAGCGGACATGGTTGATGACAGCGCACTTTTGAACGCAACCGCAGATGGTGCGACCAAAGTGAAAGTATTCCTCTGGGATAGCTTCAGCGGTCTTAACAGAAAGACTCCTGCAGTAACCCTGAATCTGTAAGCTACAAACATTATTTAAGGTAATTCCGCGTTTGTCTTTTCGCGAAATTCACTCCTAAAAAGAGATGGCATAATGCCATCTCTTTTTTTGTTTCTACAGTCGTGCTTGAAAAATTGTGGCCTTTGTCCGTCGCTTCACAAAACAAAGAATGACAGTTACATACAAAAAGTATGCGCCTGCCATTCTTCGTTTTGCGTCGAACCAATTCCATCAATTTTACTGAAATTTATGACAAAAATTTCTTGTTTTTAGAAAAGTGGGCAAAAAATTGCTAAAAAATCAAGAGGAAACCTATTGCATTTTGTGAAAAATTAAATTACAATGAAATTACAATCTAACTATTTGTATCTTTTTTTTAGAAAAATAATTATTTTTTATATATTATTATTTTAAGGAGTGTGTTTTATGAAGAAGACAAGAATCATTGCATCTTTGCTCTGCATCATGATGATTGTTTGTGCGCTGCCTGTCATGCAGGCGTCTGCAGCAGTGGGAGACCTTGATGATTCCATTGCAGCAGCGATGGGTGTGAATTCTGCTATTAATGTCTATGAGCAGGTGATTACAGAAGGTTTTAGCAGCACAGATGTGAGTAGTAATAGTACCGAAGATACCTATACGGAAAATGGCGTGATGTTTGATACTGTTGGGTCGACAACCGGTTGGATGCTTGCACCTACCCAAGATTTCTATACTGCTGCCAATGCTGTGGTTGTTAAGGTAAAAATGGGTGGTACTTCCGGTGATGATCAGCTAAACCTGTATACAGAGGCAGGAACCAGAACAAATCCGGGCAGCGGAACTGCATCTGCAACTACGATTCGCCTGACGCAAAATGTGATATACATTCAGTCAACACAAAGCAGCGATGGCGCTAAAAATTGGTTTGTTGCACAATTGGATGATGCAACCTTTAGAACCGGAACCGATTGGCTGGAATTGATGGTTGTTCATGGTACTGCTACCTACGAGGTTTATGTAAAGAATAGCGGAACCAATGACGTTTGGAGAAAGTTGGAGTTTACGAATTGTGCCATGACATATCAGCAGAGTCATGCCGGTAAAGATGCAAACGACCATTTTTATGCTAGTGCGAAGGTTGCATCGGCAGATAGTCCCATTTACTTAAAGTCTGTTTCTGTGTATCAGGAGGATACTGCTATTCGTACCATCGAAGCAGCATTGACCGCTAAGTTGGGAAGTTTGACCAACGACAACAAAGCAACGGTTACCATGACCGCGTCCTCTCATGCGTGGGATTTCGCTAATTCTACCATGACAACCTATACCCGGGGTAGTTATAATTCAATCAGCACTCCCAGTGGTGCGGATTTTACCAACGAGGGTCTGGATTTGAGCAAGACCAATGGCACCGATGCGTGGAGATATTCTGCATTTAGCGGCTGGTGTCCGGGATATTATGAAAAAACCAATGCAAACGGCTATTACAGAGCGATTTATGCTAGGGTAAAGGGCAATGTAACCATCAGTACCTATATGCAAGGCACGGCTGTGGATAAGCTTCGTTCTGTTCCCGGCAAAAAACTATCCGAGTCCAATGCGTTGGCGCTGGATGGAACGACTGCTGCTTATCAGTTCCGTGACGGATTTACCTCTGACCTGAATGTTGACAATAACTGGGTGGAATATTTGATTGTCCCCAGAAACGGTAATGCAGAGTGGGTTTGGGCAAAGAGTGCTACCCAAACCGGCGGTGTATGGGTTCAGGCAATTGATATTGAACGGTATTGCTGGAGGAATGACACTAACGGAACTACCTCAGCTGCTATTCAGGATACCGGCGTTTCCTTCTCTGGTTCCGGTGTGGTTGCAGAGTGGAAGATTATTGATTTTAATAATAACATCCGTACCACAGTTGCGGACGACACAACAGTAACGCCGGCAACGGCAACTACCCTGTGGTTTGAGGAAGAGTTCGATGTTAAGCCTTCCTATAGCAATACCTCTTATGGTGATGCAGTAGTTTTCAATAACGATGGGGTACTGTATGCTCCGGCGAAGTACGCCGATGCAGAAGCGGGTACCGCAGCCACTAACGGCGGGCTGAACTTCTATAATACCGGAATCCCGGTGGGTGGTTATGCAGAAATTAGAATGAAGTCCAACGGAACAAAGAGCTTTAATATTGATGATGGAACCTACAAGTTCCAGGGTACTTTGAATTGCGACTATTCCGGTCTTACCATTGGAGACGGAACCAGTGCAAAAGACGCTTGGGTTACGGTAGACAGTGATATGTCCTGGCGTACCTGGAGATTTGTCCGTACGGAATCCGGATACGATATTTACTCCAAGGCGGACGACGATACCGGTTGGCGTATCCACACAACTGGCGTTAATGTGGCATCCAGCAGCACCCAGCCAAGAATCACCCTAACACTTGCTGCCAATGCAGACGGCGTCAGTGCTGGTAATGGTATGGTTGACTACATCAAGATTTATGGTCCCGCACCCACCGGTATGTTAACCCTGACCGATGGTTATGGTACCGCAACAGTAGCAGACGGTGGAACCCTGGCATATCCTAATTCTCTCCGTGCAATTGTAGGCGAAGAAACTGGTAAACTTCTGGTTGTTACCTATAAGGGTAATGATATGCTCAAGGCTCAGATTGTCAATGTAGAGGATATGGCAAACAAGTCCGCTATCCTTGATGCAAGAGGAACCGATGCAGACACCGTAAAGGTATTCCTTTGGGATAGCTTCTCCGGATTGAATCGCAAGACTCCGGTGGTAACCTTGAATCTGTAATGAGACGAATGTAGGGGCAATTTATGAATTGCACGTAAAAGAGAACGGCATTGCCGTTCTCTTTTTATGTCAAAATTTTCGTGTTTTTGCAAAACTGGACAAAAATTCAAGGAAAAACTGTAGGCGAATCCATTGATTTTGTTTGAAAAAGATGTTACAATAAAATTACATACAAGATGCTTTATCTACTTGTGTCAATAAGAAACGATCATAACTATTATTTCAAAAAGGAGAGATGTTTTATGAAAAAAACAAGATTGTTAGCATCCTTGCTCTGTGTCATGATGATGGTGTGCGCTTTGCCTGTTCTTCAGGCTTCGGCGTCTACCGATGATATGGCATTTGCCAAGAGCCTTCTTGGGGTAGAGAGAATCATGAAGGCTTATGATGTGCAGGTTGGTGCAGACTATGACGGTACCGATGTGGATACTTCGGCGACAGCAGCGGAAGATACTTATACCGCCGATGGTGTTGAGTTTGAGGCGGAAAGTGGCAGCGCCACATCCTGGATTCTCCAACCCTCTACCGATTTCTACACCGACGCAAATGCAGTAGTCATCAAAGCAAAAGTTGGTGTTGGTAACCGGCTCACCCTTTACACCGAAGCAGAAGGAAGATTGAATAACAGAGCGTCAGGACCTACTACTATTTCCAGAACCAACATTCTGATTGCAGACAATCGTGTGTATGCAAAGACGACGAACGGTCAGGCAGCCGGTACCGTGAATGATGAAGTTTTTATGGTTGGCGACGAATGGTTTGAACTGATGGTGGTTCACGGAGAAACAACCTTTGAAATTTATGTAAAGAATAATCATTCCAATGAGGAATATCATTCCACCAATGGGGAATGGCAGAAGCTTTCCTATGATGGCGACCCCGTATATGAACATGGTCATGCCGGAACAAATGCTAACCACCATTTCTATGCCTCCAATAAGGTTGGTGCAGACCTCAATAAGACCTATTTGAGTTCTTTTACTGTGTATAAAGAGGATACCAGAATTTATACCATCGAAGAAGCACTGAGCACCTATCCGGCTTCCTTTAATGCCAACGTTGTTACCGACTCGATTACCATGACCGCATCCCGGAATGCGTGGAATTTTGCAAACTCCACCATGACCACCTATACTCGTAGCGGTAACGTTGCCATTGTTACACCCAGTGGGTCCTCTTATACCGATGAGGGTCTGGATTTGAGCGGAACCAATGGTACCGATAGCTGGAAATTCTCTGCTTTTGCAGGCTGGAATCCGGTTTCTTTGGAAAATACCTATGGCGGTTTTCGTGCTTTTTATGCTAAGGTAAAAGGTGATGTTACCATCTCTTATCTGATGAGTGATAGCCAGTACATGAATAAGCTCCGTTCTGTTCCCGGCAAGAAGCTGTCAGTTTCTAATGCATCGGTGGATAGTGAGAGCATGATGTCAGGTGCACAAGGATATACCCTCTCCAGAGAGGCGTTCACCAATGACCCTACAGTTTATGCAGACGAATGGGTGGAATATCTCATTATACCCAGAAATACCAATGCATCTGTGGTTTATGCCAAGAGCGAAACCGGAACCGGCGGTGCCTGGGTAAAGGCAATTGGCATTGATGCATACTCCTATGTACCAAGCAATGAATCGAAGGCTACAAGCTACAATTCCAACTATGGAACCAGCGTGGTTTATGATGCGGCTGCGTATGCCGAAAGACGTCAAACCGGTATTCAGTTCTCCGGCAGCGGTGTGGTTGCTGAGTGGAAAACCATAGACTTCAATAACGACACCTATACCCTTGTTGCAAGTGATGAAGAAACTAAGCCGGTAAATGCTAACTACTTGTGGTTTGATGAGGAATTTGATGCGGCACCGTCTTATGCAAATAAATCCTTAGGCGATGCAATTGCTGTTTCAGACGGGGTTGCCCATGCTACAACCAAGTATGCAAATGCTGAAATGGGAATTGAGGCTACCAGTGGTGCAATTAATCTCTATAACACAGAGATTCCGGTAGATGGCTATGCAGAGTTCAAGATGAAGTCCAACGGCTTAAAGGCTATTGAAATTGATGACGGGGTATCCAAATGGAACACCACATTGAATAATGACTACAGTTCCTTCCCCGGAACCGTTGCCAAGAATGGCGGCTATATGGCAGACAGTGATGCATCCTGGCGTACCTGGAGAATTGTCCGGGGCGAGAACGGTTATAGTGTATACTCCAAAGCAGATGGCGACACCGGTTGGAGAATCCATGCTACCGATGGTGTCTCTGTTGATAATAATACAGGTAGTCCTGTTGCCTCCAGCGGAAGAGTTCGATTTGATATTCGCTTCTACGGTAACGCCGACGGTGTATCTGACGGCAACGGACAGCTTGACTACATCAAGATTTATGGTCCCGCACCGACGGATGCATTAACCCTGACCGATGGGTATGGTTCTGTAGCTGTAGAAAGCGGCGAAACCTTGTCCTATCCAACCAGCCTTCGTGCGATTGTTACACCAGAGACTGCAAAACTGATTGTAGCGTCCTACAAGGGTAACAGTATGGTAAATTTAAAGGTGGTAGACAGTAGCGAACTCATCCAAGGAAGTGTGGTTCTGAATCCATACCAAAAGGGTGTTGACAAGGTAGAGGTATTCCTCTGGGATGGCTTCGAGAAACAGACCAGTTTGAGTGGTAAATATAGCCTAGGCGTAATCCAGTAATTGGTCAAATATTATTTAAGGTAATTCCGCGATTGTCTTTTCGCGAAATTTCACTCCAAAAAAGAGAACGGCATAGCCGTTCTCTTTTTTTTGTGGCAAAAAATAAAGTTTGTGGCGATTTTCTATATTTTCCAAGGCATTCAGCTGTTATGGAAGAGGAAACAAGAAATATAATATGCATATTTTGTACCAAAATATCTATTGCCAAGTAAATAAAAATAAGATATAATATCTCAAATAGGATTATATTTAAAAAAAATAATGAACCATCATATATTTCATTTTTTAAAGGAGAGATGTTCTATGAAAAAAACAAGAATCTTGGCAACACTGCTTTGCATCATGATGCTTGTTTGCAGCCTTCCTGTCTTGCAGGTTTCCGCAGCAGAGGGAGACTCTTACGCATCAGTAGATGAAATTTTGGGCACTACCGCCTACGAGATTCCGTCCCTTGGTTATGAGTTTGATGCTCAGTTTGTACCGGGTTCGGAGATAAGTCTTTATTATCGTGAAGCAACCGAAACAGTTCCTGCGGTTACCGGTACGGTTGCATATACTGTAGATGGTATGACTTTTGATACCAACGAAACTTCTACCATCTGGTATACCAAGACCACCAAGGCAGAGAATCCCTTCCGGACAGGAACGGCTACTGCTATTTCCGTGAAGTTTACCAACGATACCGATAAGATTAACATTCAGTTTAATAATCCTCATTTAGGTGGTTCCCGGGTTTACGCTGATGTTTCGGCAACTCAGATTAAGAGCATGGGTGGTACGCTCAATGATGAAGGAACTGCGTATACAAACAATCCGGCTACAGTTGTTGAACATGCTTTCGGCACAGAATGGAATGACTTGTTGTTTGTTCTCAAAGAGGATGGACACCAGATCTATGTGAAGAACGCATCCACTGACGGAAAGTGGCTCTTGCTTATTGATAATGTTGGATATAGAAGTGGCAGCACCTCCGGATTTTTGAGTTTGTCTGCGGCTGCAGGTACCGATGGAGCAGTAGTAAAATCTATTACTCACTATGGTACACAGAAACCTACCGGTTATGCAACCATGGAAGAAGCAACCGGCATCGAAGAACTGGCAACCTATGGAAACAGCCATGTATTTACTGCAGATTATAACAATGCCAACGCAAAGTGCTATAACAATGCCGCAGGGGATTATGGAGAGGTAACCTATACCGACAACGGCATGGCACTTCCCACGGACAAGAATGCCATCTGGAATCTTTCCGGTGAGAATCCCTGGATGGATGAGAACGTTACGGTGATGAAGGCAAAGTTTGGTTCTACTTCCGAAAAGCTGGAACTGCAAATCAAGTGTCCCGGTTTTGATACAACAACCAACTACTATCGTGCGTATATTGTGATAAGACCCGGTCAGATTACCTCCAACGGAGTAGATATGAGACCTACCATCGGAACGGAATGGTTTGAACTGATGGTTTGGGCGAAGGCGGATGGGCATACCATCTATCTCAAGAACAAATATACCGAAAATCTTTGGCAGAAGCTGGCAGATGTAGAAGGCTATGCTGCCAGAGGCCCGGCGGCAGGTAATTTATGTATTGCCGGCATGGCTTCGGCAGAAAATAATATTTTGATTGACTCCTTGTACTGCTACAAGGAAGTTACGGGCGCAAAGACCATTGAGGAAGTCATGGGCGTAGAGGAAATTTCTAATGCTGCTTGCAATCATGTGTTCACCGGAGCTTACAACCATCCGGACGCAGGTTGTCATAACAACGCAGCAGGCGACTACGCAGAGGTAACGTATACTGCAGACGGCATGTCCTTCCCCACCGACAAGAGTGCAATCTGGAGACTGGCACCGGCATCCAATTTGTTTAAGGAGAAGAATGGGGTTGTCGTTCGTGCGAAGCTTGGAACCGCAAGTGATGCGTTTGATCTGCAGCTGCGGAATCCTTCTTATGACAAACGTGTTTATGTCAATGTTTCCGCCAGCCAAGTGAAGGCTACCGGCTATGACCCCGAAACTGATGGAAACTATTCTGAGACCAAAACCTTCAATTTTGGAACCGATTGGTTCGAACTTTTGGTACTGACCGAGGTGGATGGCCATGCAGTTTATGTGAAGAATGATACCACGGTGAATCGTTGGCTCCCCTTACTAGAACTGAACGGATATCGGGCAGGTTCCCCTGCTGCGGGTCAGTTATGTATTGCGGGTAAGGCATCCGGTGAAGGAAATCTTCTCTTCGGTTCTGTTTCCGTATATCATGAGGTGAAGAAGTACAACAGCATTGCCGATATCATCGGAAGTAATTACAGCTCTACCTACGCTTTCGATTTTGATGCAGATACCATTCTGCCCGGAACCGCAACCGCAGGTTTCTTAAAGCCGGAGGGTACCGCATTGGAAGCGGATGGTCTGACCTTAAAGAATGTCGTCGATACCACCGAAGCAAACCGGAACGGGGCTTTGAACTTCCTGGCCTTTGATAGATGGTCTGCACTGAATTCCGGTGCATGTTATGCAAATGAAGGAACAACCTACATTCCGCAGGCATTCTACATGGAAATGAAGGGTGCAGGTAATGTTCAGCTTCGTTCTCCCAACACCACTGGCGGAAGAGTTTCTCTGAGTATGACCCCTGGCAGCGCGCTCACCGCAGAGGCGGGAAGTGGAACTGTTACAGCTCCCGTTACCATTGCAGAGGAATGGACAGAATATTTGGTCGTTCCCAATACCGAGGATTGGGCTGGTGGCTACACTGTTTATGTGAAGGGTGCGAGTGCTACCGGAGATAAATGGCTTGAGGCAATTCAGGCAACAGAGTATCAGAATGCTTCCAATAGCTATGCAAAGCTTGGTATTCAGTTTACAGGTCTGACGGGTCATGTTCGCAAAATCAGAACCTACGCATTCTCTTCCAGTGTGGCTGAGGCTGATACGACTCCGGCAGGCGCTGGTTATGCATACTTCAAAGAAGAATTTGATGCAGAACCCACCTACATCAACAAGAGTTTCTCCTCTTATAAGGTCGAGAACGGATATTTGAACTCTACTGCCACTGTTGAAACCGGCATGTCGAAATTCTATTTTAACAACGTAGTGATTCCGGTTGGTGGTTATGCTGAATTTAAGCTGAGAAACAATGGTAGCCGAAATATTCAGTTCTTCGATGGAGAGCAGAAATTCCAGATTTATCTGCCTTATCCTTATGGTTCCGTTACCGGTGGAACCGGATATCTGGCAGAAAGTGCTAATCTTTGGAGAACCTGGAGAATCGTTCGCACCGCTGAGGGTTATAGTGCTTATAGCAAGGTAGATGGAGATGCCGGCTGGTATCAGGCAGCAGTGAAGGCTGCAGGAACATCTGATACTACTGCACCGCTGCTGCGGATTGATTTGTCGCCTTGTGCTGATGGGGTAAGTCCCAGCAGTGGACAGATTGACTATATCAGAGTATTTGGTGCTACACCTACCGAAGCAGTTACCTTGACCGACGGCTACAGCAGTAGGGTGGTTGCAAACGGTGATGCTTTAAAGATTCCTACTAGTCTTCGTGTTATTGTAGGAGAAGGAGATGCGAAACTTTTCCTGGCAACCTACAGTGATGATATTTTGGTTAAGGTGCAGATGATAGACACGAAAGATTTAGAAAACGGTGAAGGACTGTTTGATGTAAGCGGAGGAACTGCTGTGAAGGTATTCCTTTGGGAAGATACCAATACCCTTAAGAATCTAAATAATGCAATCGAACTTAGTTTGTAAAGAAAAAAGGATGGCGAAAGCCATCCTTTTTCGCGTCAACAACCTACCATTACCTTGACAAACGCTCTCGAACTTGATATACTAAAAAGCGAAATTTTATCATAAATAAGAGGCGAAAACAAATGGAAAGTACCAAGCGTGTGGTGGTAAAGGTAGGAACATCCACCTTAACCCACGAGAATGGAAAAGTAGATCTTCGGAAGATGGAACACCTGGTTCGTGTTCTGTCCGAACTGATGAATATGGGATACGAGGTTGTGCTGGTATCCAGTGGGGCAATCAGTGTTGGTATGGGAAAGCTTAACATGGAAGAGCGTCCTTCTGGAATTCAGGAAAAGCAGGCATTGGCGGCAATTGGTCAGGTTAGCCTGATGGCTCTTTATGAAAAGTTTTTCTTAGAATACGGCTATGGTGTGGGGCAGGTTCTGCTGACTAAGTTTATTCTAGAAGATGAGGAGCGATATACCAACGCAAGGAATGCCTTTGAAACTATGATTGGTTATCGGGTTGTTCCTATTGTTAACGAGAATGACGTAATCTCCACTTACGAAATTGAATTTGGCGATAATGATACCCTCTCTGCCTATGTGGCAAAGGTGGTAGAAGCAGATCTTCTGGTGATCCTTTCGGATATTGACGGTTTCTACAATGGGGATCCTTCCATACCGGGTACCCGTCTGATTTCGGTGGTAGAGGAAATTAACGACGAAATCCGTGCCTGTGCCGGGGGTGCCGGAACGCGCCGTGGTACTGGCGGTATGCAGACTAAAATTAATGCTGCTGAAATGGCAAATGATGCCGGAATTGATTTGGTAATCTCTAATGGGAAATATCCGGAAAAGCTTTATGACATTGTTAAGGGCGAATCTGTTGGGACTCTGTTCAAAGGAAAAAAGAAATAAAAAATACCTCCCGATTGGGAGGTATTTTTTATGCTGTGGGCAATGTAAAATTCAATCCTAGGTTATCAACATGGTTGATGGCATGTTGGGGACACTTCTTAGCACAGATACCACAATTGACACACTTGGATGGATCAATGGCTGCCAGATTATCCTTTACGGTAATGGCTTCCTTGGGACAGCTCTTGGCACAGATGCCGCAACCAATACAACCAACCATGCAATCCTGACGAGTCATCTTACCCTTTTCCACCGACTTACAGGTAATGGTGTACTTGCTCTTAGCAGGAAGAATCTTAATGATGTTCTTTGGACATTCTGCTGCACAAGCACCGCAGGCCACACATTTTTCGGTATCTACGACTGCAACGCCATTGACCACTGAAATCGCATCAAACTTACATACCTTCACACAGGAACCCAGTCCCAAACAACCATGGGGACACATTTTTTCGCCACCGCCTAGGCGGGCCGCACTATGACAATCGGGTAGACCGTCGAAGATATATTTCTGTTTTGCTCTGTCCGGAGAGCCGTTACAAAGAACCCGTGCAACCATAGGTTCTTTCTCCTCGGCTTTAACACCGAGAATCACTGCAATCTGTTGTGCAACAGCACTGCCGCCTACCGGACACATATTGGGACGAACTCCACCGGAAACCAGTGCATTGGCATAGGCTGCACAACCGGCAAAACCGCACCCGCCGCAATTTGCACCGGGGAGTGCCTCAAGAATCTTCGGAACACGTTCATCGGTTTCCACTGCAAAAATTTTGGATGCAACACCGAGTAACACGCCGAAGAGAAGACCCATTCCACCAATAATCAAAATGGGAACTAAAATCTCATTCATATCAATTCCTCCTAATCTTTAACCGCCGAAGCTCAAGCCTGAGAATCCTAAAAATGCAATGGAAAGCAGTGCTGCTGTAACAAGAACAATAGGCATTCCCTTTAAGAAGGAGGGAATATCAGCATCTTCCAGTCGCTCCCGAACACCTGCAAATAATACGATAGCAACCAGGAAACCAATTGCGGCAGAGGTTCCGTAAGTCAGGGATTTCAGGAAGCTCATGGCTGTACCGCTGAACTTGGTGATGTTTTGAATAGCAACACCTAATACTGCACAGTTAGTGGTAATCAAGGGAAGATATACCCCCAACGAGTTATACAGAGCAGGAGCTGACTTTTGCAGGAACATCTCGACCAATTGAACCAGAACTGCAATGACTAAAATAAAGGCGATGGTTTGGAGATATTCGATACCAAAGGGAACTAGTAGGTATTCCTGAACAACCCAGGTAATTGCCGAGGCGCAAAGCATAACGAAGATGACGGCAAAACCCATACCGGCAGCGGTTTCTACCTTTTTGGAAACGCCCAGAAAGGGGCAGATGCCGAGGAATTGCACCAGAACGAAGTTGTTAATGAGAATCGCACCGATACTGATTACCAATAACTCACTCATGGGCTTTTGCCTCCTTTCTTGCTTTGCGTTTTGCAGAAATCACATTAATCACTGCAAGGAGAATTCCCAGAGTCAAGAATGCACCGGGAGGAAGAATCATCATCGAAACCGGTTGGAAGCCCTCGCCAAACAAGGGGATTCCGGCAAAGGTTCCCGCACCTAGGATTTCACGAACTGCAGAAATCAAGGTCAAGGAACAGGTGAAACCAAGTCCCATTCCCAATCCATCGAAGATGGAAGAAAGAGGAGAGTTTTTGGAGGCAAAAGCCTCTGCACGACCTAAGATGATACAGTTTACTACAATCAAGGGGATGTAAATGCCAAGGCTTTCTGATAAAACCGGGAGATAGGCTTTCATTAACATTTCTACAATGGTAACAAAACCTGCAATAATCACAACATAGGATGCAATACGGATTTTATCCGGAATAAAATTCCGTAGCAGGGAAATCACCAGATTGGAGCAAATCAGTACTGCGGTAGTGGAAAGACCCATACCAATGGCGTTGGTAACACCAGTGGTAACTGCGAGAGTTGGACACATACCGAGGAAGAGAACGAAGGTGGGGTTTTCCTTTAATAAGCCGTTTAAAAAAGTTTTCATCGAGGAAGATTTCACGATGCATCTCCTCCTTTCTGAACAGTATTTGCGGCTTCCAGGGCAGCGTTTACAGCTTTGGTAACTGCCTTGGAAGTAATGGTGGCACCGGAGATTGCGGCAATCTGATTGCCTTCCGGTTTTGCATTCTTGACAACAGAAATTCCGCCTTGTAAACCTTGGTATTGGTCAATAAATTCAGGATTGGTGGATTTAGCACCAAGTCCCGGGGTTTCGGACATACTCATGATTTTGACCCGGCTGATAATTCCATCCGGATAAACCCCAACCATAATGCTGATATCACCGCCATAACCCTCGGAGCACACTGTACTGGCCACAAAGCCACCGGATTCACTCTGGTAAATAGAATCCAGAACCACTCCGGATTCAGAGGGAGTAAAGTTTTTTAGAGTAACTTTAGTAAAGTCTCCGGCATCCGGAAGAACTTCCGCCATGGTCTTTTCAAAGTTCTTTTGATTGTTTGCAGCAATAATAGGATCGGTAACGGTGTTTACAAAGGCGAGCAGACCAGTTACAATAGCACAAATCAGCAGAAGCTTTATTGTTAGTGTTAACGTTTCCTTCATGCTATGCCACCTCCTTTTTCTGGAAGAGGGAAGTTCCGTACCGACGAGGCTTACATGCCTTATCAATCAGGGGTGTTGCGGCATTCATCAGTAAGATAGCGTAGGAAGTTCCTTCGGGGTATCCTCCCCAAAGACGAATCAGTACTGTAATGATACCACACCCCAACGCGAAAAGAATCTGTCCTTTGGGGGTAAATGGGGTGGTAGTATAGTCGGTTGCCATAAAGAAGGCACCGAAGATAAGACCTCCGGAGAGAACCTGATAGAGGGCATCACCGGTGAAGAAGCCGTCATTTCCGCCAAAAACCCAAGTTCCAAGCGCTACAGTTCCGATGAAAATCAAGGGAACACGGAGCCGGATTACCCGAGTAATCAAAAGATAGGCAGCACCGATTAAGAGAGCCAGTTTCGAGGTTTCGCCGATACAACCACCAACGTTTCCTAAGAATAAGTCTATGTAGGATGGGAGGTTTGCTGCATTCTCGGCATAAGCTGCAAGGGGTGTTGCAGAGCTGACCGCATCCACAGCACTCTGAGGTGCAACAAAGGATGTCATAGGAAGTGCCCAGGATGCCAACAAAAAGGCACGAGCAGCTAAAGCTGGGTTCATAAAGTTGTGGCCTAAGCCGCCAAAGAATTGCTTTACAATAATAATGGCGAAGAAGGAGCCAATAACAGGAATCCAAAGGGGAATGGTCGGGGGCATATTCATGCCCAGAATCAGACCGGTTATTACCGCACTCAGGTCGGACACGGTAATTGGTTTATTCATCAGTTTTTGCCATAGTCCCTCAAAGACTACGCAGGAAACCACACAGAGAAGTACCACGAGCAAAGCACGAGCGCCAAAGACAAAGCAACCTGCAATCAAAGCGGGAAGCAGAGCAATGACAACGTGGAGCATCACTCTCTGGGTGGTATCGCCGCCAGCAATATGGGGCGAATGAGAAACATAAAGTTGTTCTTGCATATCGGCAACCTCCTTACTTTGCTTTTGTTTGCGCATTGCGCATCTTGATTTTGGCAATCCGGATCTGCTGAACCTGACGCCGCCGTGCCGGACAGACAAAGGCACAGCTTCCGCATTCAATACAGTCCGCAATATTTAACTTTTGCAATGCATCAAACTCATCCCGTCTGGAAAGGGTGTCCAAAAGATTGGGCTGAAGATTCATGGGACAGACGTAAAGACACTTGGAACAGCGCAGACAAGCGGTTTCCTGTTCTAAGCGCGCAGCCTTTTCTCCCAGACAGAGGATGCCGGAGGTACCCTTGATAATAGGAACATCTAGGTTGGGAATGGCAGTACCCATCATAGGACCGCCCATCAGAACCTTTTTAGGTTCTGCAACCGTTCCGCCGGACTGCTCGATGGCGTGCCGGAAGGGGGTGCCAAGGCGAACCCGGTAGTTCATGGGATTCTTTAAGGCATCGCCGCCTAAGGTTACGATTCGAGTGGTTAAAGGGATTTTTTTGATGACCGCCCGGGCGATGGCTGCTGCGGTATCGATGTTGGTAACAATACAGCCAGCCTGCCAGGGAAGCTGCCCCGGTTTTACCTTCCGTCCGGTGATAGCGTTGATTAGCTGCTTTTCAGAACCCTGAGGGTACTTGGTCTTCAGGGGGACAATGTGAATCTTCTTGACAGGGAATGCCGCTGCAGCCTCGGTCATGTGAGCAATGGCATCGGGCTTGTTGTTCTCAATACCGATATATCCCTCATCTAATCCAAATAAAGTCAAAATGATGGAAAGTCCCCGAAGAATCGACTTAGTGTTTTCCAGCATAGCTCGGTGGTCGGAGGTAAGGTAAGGCTCACATTCGGCACCATTGATAATAACGTAGTCAATCTTTGCCTCCTCAGGAGGAGAAAGCTTTACATGGGTGGGGAAAGTGGCACCTCCCATGCCGACAATGCCAGCTTCCCGGACAAGATTGATAATCTCTTCCCGAGACAAATCGGTATAGGGTTGTTCCGTATCCGAGAACGGATTGGCTGGGGTATCCAGATGGTCGTTTTCAATAATAATGGATTCCACCATAGTACCATTTGGGTGTAATCGCTTTTCAATAGATTTTACCTTGCCGGAAACCGAAGCGTGAATATTGGCGGAAACGAAGCCGGAGGCTTCTGCAATTTTCTGTCCCATCAGGACAGTGTCGCCTGTCTTGACACAGGGAATCGCCGGAGCCCCAATGTGCTGAGAGATGGGAAAGATAAGCTCATCCGGTGGGTCAAGATTCACAATAGGTTTATGGCAGGTTGCGTTTTTTTGTCCGGCGGGATGAACGCCGCCGTGAAATGTCTTCATATGCAACTCCTCCTTAATAAAAATCCAGTTTAAAATGGTGAAAAATTTCACAAAAAAGTGTGTTAAAAAATTCACGAAAATTCCAGTATTCATGCGGTATACACACTTGTTCTATTATACAGATTTTGATGAGCTTTGTCAACAAAAAAGGTTGTCTATTTTTTCACATACTTTTCGTAAAAAAAGAAGTGCCAGAAGCACTTCTTTTCACTTATTCTGGAATAGTTTTCGCAGTCGATTTCCAAGTCGGTCATGGAGATACCGAATACAAAGTCCGGTAAAGACTCCGGTGATGATGCCGGAAATCCAAAGAACCGGAAGATAGGATAAAATGATGGGAGTTCTGGTTATCAGGATAGCAATTAGAACCTGCATTGTATTATGGACCAAGGCACCGATGGCACTGACTCCCCAAAGGAACTGCACCGGATTTTTTCGTAAAAGCAAAAATTCCATGAGCAAGCTCATGAGTCCTCCGGGCAGACTATAGAGAAGAACGGAGGGGTTTCCTGCAAAGAGTGCCCCCAAAAGAATCCGGGCAAGGAGAATGATCAAGGCGTCCTTTCCGGACAGGAAGACCAGTGCAAATAGGGTAATCAAATTGGCAAGACCAAGCTTGATGCCGGGAATGGGTGTCAAAGGAGGAAGGGTTGCTTCCAGAACAAAGATTCCCAAAGCCATAGCGGTCAAAAGGGCATTAATGGTAAGACGTTTGACAGACATAGGATACCTGCTTTCTATTGTGATACGGCATCCACCAGAGGGACACTGCCTTGTAGTTTAATCACAAGGCGATGGGGAAGACAGACAATGGATGCGGAACTATCTTGGATTGCTCCTTGGTGAACGCAAAGTTTGTCGGGACAGTTGGCGGATTTCATTCGAACGCTTCCGTTTTCTACAACTATGACATTTTCCATTTCACCCTCTTTTATGGGAATGGTGATGGGTTCTGCTGAATTAGACAAGGAGATGGTTTTTAGTAGAACCCCATCCTGATAGATTTCTGCATAAGCTGCAGCAGGAGAGAGCCACCGCGGCAAAAACAGGGCAAGGAATGAGAGAAGAAGGATACCGCATAAGAGAAAAATCCAGTGCTTGGTTTTGATGGTGGCCACCGCCTTTCGAGGTTTGTTTTTCGTGCTTTACCAAAAATGATAACGATTTTCGACTTTTTTGTCAATATTTTATTTGAAAGACTTGTTTTTTCGATTGTAGTTATGGTATACTATAGTTGCGGACTGTTTTTTAGTCGAAAAATTCTTACGGAAATGCAGAAAGAGGGCATTGTTATGAATTACACCATGTTGACAGACTTTTACGAACTGACCATGGCAAACGGCTACCTCAAGGAAGGAATGGGGGAAAAGATTGCCTATTTCGATATGTATTTCCGGCAAGCTCCTGATGGAGCGGGATTTGCCATTATGGCAGGCGTGGAACAGATGATGGAATATATGAAAAACTTAAAGTTCGAGAAGGAGGATATTGAATACCTCCGGGAAAAGAAAATGTTTAACGAAGAGTTTCTTTCCTATCTGGAGAACTTTAAGTTTTCCTGTGATGTATGGGCAATTCCGGAAGGAACGCCCATCTTTCCCAATGAGCCGATTGTAACGGTTCGGGGTCCCTTGATTCAGGCGCAGTTTGTAGAAACGATGATTTTGCTTACGATTAATCACCAAAGTTTGATTGCCACCAAGAGTAACCGGATTGTCCGTGCAGCCGGAGATATTCCGGTTATGGAATTTGGTTCCCGCCGTGCCCAAGGCTATGATGGAGCCATCTATGGTGCAAGAGCTGCCTACATCGGCGGTGTCTGCGGAACCGCCTGTACCATTTCAGAGCAGATGTTCGGGGTGCCGGCGCTGGGAACCATGGCGCACAGTTGGGTTCAGTCCTTTGAAAGTGAATATGAGGCGTTTTTGGCCTATGCCAAAGCTTATCCCAACAACTGTACCCTTTTGATTGATACCTATCATGTCTTAAGGAGCGGACTCCCTAATGCTGTCCGAGTCTTTGACGAGGTGTTAAAGCCTCTTGGAATTACCAACTGCGGAATCCGGATTGATAGTGGCGATATTACCTACCTAACCAAGAAGTGTCGGGAATATCTGGACAATGCCGGTTGGGAATCGGCTAAGATTGTGATTTCCAATTCTTTGGATGAGTATATCATACGGGATATTCTACAACAAGGAGCCAAGGTGGATTCCTTTGGCGTTGGCGAGCGGTTGATTACCTCCAAATCTGAACCGGTCTTTGGCGGTGTATACAAACTGGTTGCAGTTGAGGAAGATGGAGAAATTTGTCCTCGGATTAAGGTCAGTGAGAATGTGGCGAAGATCACCAACCCTTATTTCAAGAAGGTCTACCGCTTGTATTCCAAAGATACAGGGAAGGCGATTGCAGATGTACTGACCGCCTTTGATGAAGTTATTGATGATACGAAAGATTATGAAATCTTCGATCCAAGAAACACCTGGAAACGGAAAAAGGTAAAAAACTTCAAGGCGGTAGAACTCCAGGTGCCTATTTTCGAAAACGGGGAATGTGTGTATGAGTCCCCAACCCTTCCGGAAATCCGGAATTATCGTCAGGAGAGACTGGATGCCATTTGGGACGAGGTAAAGCGGTTTGAGAATCCTCATGAATACTATGTGGATTTGTCCCAGAAGCTATGGGATATCCGCTACCAATTACTCTCTGACCACAGTTACCAGTGATAAGGATGATAAACCATATAAAAAAGCAACATGGAAAGGATGATTGGAATGACCGAAAACACTGTAGAATCCTATAACTTAGGGAAATTAGGTGTCATTGGCATGCGGGGCTGTGAGGAGATGGCCCAAAGAATCAACTTCTATTTGAAGAGATTCAACGAGGAGAACAACGGAGAGGAAATTGAAAGTTTCCTGATTCCGGTAAGCAATCCCCGGTTTGGTACCGGTGAGGCAAAAGCTATGATTCTTCACTCCATCAGAACCTACGATATTTATATTGTGATGGATGCCTTTAACTATGGCGTTACATATAAAATGTACGGAACAGACCATCGGATGAGTCCTGATGACCACTTTCAGGATTTAAAGCGGATAATTTCCGCGATGGGAGGTAAGGCAAAGCGGATTACCGTGATTATGCCTATGCTCTACGAGGGACGTCAGCATAAGAGAGTTGCAAGAGAGTCTTTGGACTGTGCCTGGGCACTTCAGGAACTGCAGTCTATGGGTGTTAATAACATCATCACCTTTGATGCCCATGACCCCAGAGTCCAGAACGCAATCCCGTTGACCGGTTTTGAGAATATTCATCCCACCTATCAGATGATTAAGGCATGCCTTAGATACGATGATTCTATCATGCTGGATAAGGATAACACCGTGATCGTATCTCCTGACGAAGGTGCAATGGGACGTTGTATCTACTATTCCTCTGTACTTGGTATGGATATGGGTACCTGCTACAAGCGTCGGGATTACTCTACTATCATCGATGGTAAAAACCCCATCGTAGCACATGAATTCCTGGGCCGTGATATCGAGGGTAAGAATGTTATTATTGTGGATGACATGATTGCGTCTGGCGACTCCATGATTGATGTTGCGAAACAGATGAAGAAGAGAAAGGCAAAGAGAGTGCTGGTATTCTCTACCTTTGGCCTTTTCACCGAGGGTGTGGAGAAATTTAACAAAGCACACGAAGAAGGTATCATTGATGCAATCTTTACTACCAACCTGGTATACCGGAGAGAAGAATTGAAGGATTGTGCGTGGTATCATGAGGTTGATATGTCCAAGTACATTGCTTTGATTATTAAAACCTTGAACGAGGACAAGTCTATCAGCGAATTGTTAACTCCTATTGGCAGAATTGAGAAGATTTTAGATAAATACAGAAATAAATAATGAAAGATACACGGTTAATCTGTGCCGAGGAAATGGCGGTACAGAGGGAATATATTGACAGAATCAAAACAGTGAATCAGGGGCGGGGGCGTAAGCCCCTTGCCTTTGTGGAAACCTATGGGTGTCAGCAGAATTCCAGTGATTCTGAAAAGCTCAAAGGCATGCTTTGCGATATGGGATTTGATTTCTGCGAAAAAGCAGAGAATGCAGATTTGGTTTTGTATAATACCTGTGCGGTTCGTGAGAATGCGGAGCTTCGGGTGTTCGGGAATCTGGGTGCTTTAAAGCATGTAAAACGCCGGAATCCCGGGATGGTGATCGGTGTCTGTGGTTGTATGATGCAACAGGCGCATATTGCGGAAACCATCCGGAGAAAGTACAAACATGTGGATTTGGTCTTTGGAACGCATGCGCTTTATCGGTTTCCATCCCTTTTAGACAGTGTGTGGCAGGGAGAGAGAACCTTTGATACCGAGAACGAGGATGGACATATCTTCGAGGAGATTTCCTACCATCGGGATCCGCCTCCTCTTGCAAAAATTCCTATTATGTACGGATGTAACAACTTCTGTACCTATTGTATTGTACCTTATGTCAGGGGGAGAGAGCGAAGCCGGAATGTAGAGCAGATTTTAAATGAGGTAAGAGAGGTTGCACAGAAAGGCTACAAGGAGATTATGCTCTTAGGACAGAATGTAAACTCCTACGGCAATGACCTGGAGGAAGGGGATAGTTTCCCTGAACTTTTGAGAAAGGTTTGCCGGATTGATGGCATTGAGCGGGTACGGTTTATGACCTCCCATCCCAAAGATATTTCGGATGAGTTGATTACCGTCATGGCAGAAGAAAAGAAAATCTGTAAGCAGCTTCATCTGCCGGTGCAATCAGGCTCCACGAAAATTCTGGAAGCGATGAATCGGAAGTATACTCGGGAACACTATCTTTCTCTGGTGGAAAAGGTTCGGGCGAAGATGCCGGATATCGTTCTGACTACCGATATTATCGTAGGATTCCCCGGTGAAACGAATGAGGATTTTGAGGAAACCTTGTCCTTGCTCAAACAGGTAGAATACGATACCATCTTTTCCTTTATTTACTCCAAACGGCAGGGAACCCCTGCAGCAACCATGCCGGATGTGATGGACGAAGAACAAAAACACAGAAATTTCGATAAGATGCTGGAAGTTCAAAACGAGATTTCTAAGAGAAAAAATGATGCCTATCTTGGCAGAACCGAAATGGTTTTGGTAGAGGGCATCAGCAAGAATAACGAAAACACCCTGACCGGTCGAACTGAGGGCGGAAAGGTTGTAAACTTTGAGGGGGGTGCCCAAATGGTTGGTACCCTGCAAAAGGTAACCATAACAAAAAGCCAGACATGGTCTTTGTTTGGCGAAATCATCTAGGAGGAAAAATCATGAGTGAACAAATTTTTGAAAAAGCAAAGGAACTGGGAGATCTGATCGCTCACAGTGATATCAAAAAACGTGCCGATGAGGCAAACAAGGCATTATCTGCAGATAGTGAGGCGATTGATTTGATCAATGCCTACAATGATGTTCGCACCGAGAAGATGGAGGCGTTCAAGGACAGACAGCCTACTGCAGAGGAAGCGAAGGAGATTAACGAAGTTCTTCAGGCTGAATTCAACAAGATGGCGGAGAACCCAACTGTTCGGGAGTACATCGAAGCCAACCAGGCATTCGAGAGAACTCTCAACATTATGGATCAGATTATCAAGACGGCTATCTCTGGTGGAGAGGGCGGTTGTAGTGGTTCCTGTTCCAGTTGTAGCGGTTGCCACTAAAAACAAGAAAAACTCATAAGAAGAAACCGTTGACCTGGTTGGTCTACGGTTTTCTTCCTATTTTTAGATAGCAATAGAAACGAGGAAAAACCATGTTGGAGAAGATTGACTATAAGGACTTAACACCGATGATGCAGCAGTATTATGATGTTAAGAAGCAATATCCGGATAGTATCCTGCTGTATCGGCTGGGAGATTTTTACGAGATGTTTTTTGACGATGCACTCATTGCCTCCAAGGTGTTGGATATTACCTTGACGGGACGAAACTGTGGTCTGCCTGAGCGAGCTCCCATGTGCGGTGTACCCTTTCATGCAGTGGACGGCTATGTGGCAAGATTGGTGGCAAATGGCTATTCTGCTGCTATCTGCGAGCAGGCCGAGGACCCTGCAACCGCTAAGGATATCGTAAAACGTGAGGTGATTCGGGTTGTTACTCCGGGCACCATCATGGACAGTACTGCACTAGATGCCAGCCGGAACAACTATCTTTGCTCTATTTATGTGGCAGAGCAAGGAGCTGGTGTCGCTCTGGTAGATATTACAACCGGCGAGTGTACTGCAAGAGAAATTCCCCAGGAGGACTTTTCATTGCCCCTCTTTAATGAGCTTGCAAAATTCACTCCGGCAGAGGTTATTATCAATCTTCGTGGGTTTGAAAACGAGAATCTCCGGAATGAAATCAAAGGTCGTACCCATGGTATGGTGCGTAATTTTTATGATTGGTCCTTTGAACCTCAGGAGGCGGGGAAAAAGGTAGTTTCTCAGTTTGGGGTATTGGAGGATTGTGGGTTGTCCGATCGGCCCAATTGTATTTCGGCTATTGGGGCATTGTTACTTTATCTGGAAGAAACCCAAAAGACGGAATTGAAGAATTTAAAAAGTGTAGAAACCGACAAGGATTCTGAAACGATGCAACTCGATTTGTATACTCTCCGGAATCTGGAAATCCTAGAAACTTTGCGAGATAGAAACTATCGTGGCAGTCTGTTACATATCCTGGATAAAACCCATACTGCCATGGGTGCAAGACGGCTTCGGAAATGGATGACTGCACCGCTTTTGAATTGTGGTGCTATTACCAATCGCCATAATGCAGTGGAGGAACTTTTGAAAGATCCGCTCCTTCGTGCCGAGGTGATTGAGGCACTCAAGCAGATTTCGGATATGGAGCGGTTGATTAACCGAATTGTCTACAAAAATGCTGGTTGTGGTGAGTTGACATCCTTGAAACTTTCTTTAAAACAGCTTCCGGAGATTCTCCGTTGCTTGGAAGATGTTCAGGGAAAACTGTTGCGTCATTGCAGAGATGAAATCGATCCTCTGCAGGATATTTATGAATTGATTGATTCCACCATAGACGAAGATGCTCCTGCAAGTCTTCGTGGCGGCGGCCTGATTCTAAAGGGAGCCAACGAGGAATTGGATCGGGTGAGGGATCTGGCAGAAAACGGCCAGAGAATCCTGAGTGAACTGGTGGAAAAGGAGAAAGAAAAAACCGGAATCAAATTATTGAAACTAGGTTATAACAAGGTATTCGGCTACTATGTGGAGACCACCAAGCAGTACACCGACCAAGTACCGGACTACTTTATCCGGAAACAAACGCTGGCAAACGGAGAGCGGTATATCACCCCGGAACTCAAAGAGGTAGAAGAGGAAGTGTTGGATGCCAGTGCAAAAATGGTGGATATGGAATATGAACTCTTCTGTCAGGTGCGGGATCGGGTTGCACAGGTGCTCTCCAGAGTGCAGCGAACTGCTGCGGCAGTTTCTGTGATAGACGTTCTTTGTTCCTTTGCAACGGTTGCGGAGAAGAACAAGTATGTGATGCCCATTGTCCGGGAGAATGAGAAAATTATTATCAAAAACGGAAGACATCCGGTGGTGGAGGCGCTCTCCAAAGATATCCGGTTTATCCCCAATGATACAACCTTAGATAATCGGGGCAATCAGATCTCCATCATCACCGGCCCCAATATGGCGGGTAAGTCAACTTATATGCGGCAGACGGCATTGATTGTTCTGATGGCACAGATTGGTAGTTTTGTTCCGGCAGATTCAGCAGAAATCGGGATTGTGGATAAAATTTTCACCCGGGTTGGTGCATCCGATGACCTGTCCTCGGGACAGAGTACCTTTATGGTGGAGATGAATGAGGTCGCTTATATCCTGGACAATGCCACAGAGAAAAGTTTGGTTATATTGGACGAAATCGGTCGCGGTACCAGTACCTTTGACGGCCTGGGCATTGCCTGGGCAGTGGTGGAATACATCGCCGATGTGAAGAAGTGTGGTGCAAAGACCATGTTTGCCACCCATTACCACGAATTGACACAGTTAGAAGACAAGATTCCCAATGTAAAGAACTACTGTGTAGCAGTCAAGAAGCGTGGCGATACCATCAGCTTCCTTAGAAAGATTATTCGTGGCGGCGCCGACCGGAGCTACGGTGTGGATGTTGCGGCACTTGCCGGAGTGAAAAAGCCGGTGGTAAGTCGTGCCCGGGAGATTGTGGAAACCTTGGAATCCCAAGAGGCTCATCAGGTTTCCGATGCGAAAATCAACAGTTTCAAAGCAGAGCGAATGGATGAAAGTCAAATGAACTTTTTCGGGGCTGCAGAAGATCCAGTGCTGGAGGAACTGCGGAATCTGGACTTGAATATGATGGCTCCCATGGAGGCGTTGACCAAACTCTATGACCTGCAGGCAAGGGTCAAGAATTCTTAAGACAGAAAGGGGGTAACCCTCATGAGTGATAATCAAGGAAAGGGAAAAATTCAGGTGCTTTCCCAGGCAGTGGCGGATCAGATAGCAGCCGGCGAGGTGGCGGAACGTCCCTCGGCGGTAGTGAAAGAATTGGTGGAAAATGCTATCGATGCCGGTGCCACAAAAATTGATGTGGAAATTAGGCAGGGCGGTGTTGGGTATATCCGCGTAACCGATAACGGATCCGGTATTCCGGCTGACCAACTGGAAACAGCTTTTTTGCGTCATGCAACCAGTAAACTTTCCGTGATTGAAGATTTGGACACCATTGCAACCATGGGCTTTCGTGGTGAGGCACTCGCCAGCATCTGTGCGGTTGCTGAGATAGAGGTTATCTCCAAAACCGCAGATAGCGAAGAGGGAACCTACCTAGAACTTCTCCATGGTATCCCCGGGGAAAAAGAACCCATTGCCTGTGCCGACGGAACCACCATGGTAGTAAAGAAACTTTTTGCCAATATTCCGGCGCGGATGAAGTTTTTGAAAAAAGACGCAACCGAGGCGGGCTATGTGGCAGACTTGCTGGGAAGAATTGCCCTTTCCAGACCGGAAATTGCCTTTACCTATACCTGCGATGACAAGGAAGTGTTTGCTACATCCGGAGATGGAAAGCTTACCAACGTGGTGTTAAAACTCTATGGATTAGACCACGCTAAAGCGGTGATTCCGGTGGATTACACCGAGGATCGTATCCACATCACCGGACTCATTGGAAAACCGGAGCTATCCAGGGGAAACAGAACAAGACAAACTCTCTTTGTCAATGGCAGGTATGTGAAGAATCATGTATTAGCCAAGGTGGCAGAGGAGGCTTATCGTAATACGATTATGGTGGGTAAATTCCCCTTCTTTGTGTTGTTCGTCAACCTCCCTCCCGAGCAGGTGGATGTGAACGTCCATCCGGCAAAGACCGAGATCAAGTTCGCCAACGAAAAGCAGATTTACGAGGTGGCATACCATGCTCTGCATAGTGCAGTGGTAGGTAGTCAAAAACCAAAAACGGAAGAACTTCCCATGGTTCCCATGGAAAGAAGAGCAGATCCTATTCCTAAAAAACAGGAATCTGCACCGCAAAAGCCGTCAAGTGGTGGATTCTTTGGCGGTCAATCAATCAAGAAGGAACCGACGGTTACCCCATCCTTGGTGCGACAGTTTATGGAATACACCATTCCTCGGCGGGACGAAAGTGAGCCAACCCCCACTGTTTTACGAGATTCTGAGCCGGAAAAAGTTTTGGAGCAGATGGTAGAATCTCCCCAAGTTCCTGTTCAGGAAGTGATGACAGAGGTAGTTCCAGAACCGAACAAGGATACCGAACCTACCCGGATTGCAGGTCAGGTTTTTGATACCTACATTGTCTGTCAAAAGGGGGAAACCATGTTTTTGGTGGACCAGCACGCCGCCCACGAACGGTTGCGTTTTGAAGCCTTGAAGGAATCCTATATGAAAAAGGAAAAACTGGCACAGATGTTGCTGACGCCCATGGTGATTAGCCTTGATTTCAAGGAAAAGCAAACGGTGTTGGATTGTAAAAAGGATTTCTGTGATTTTGGATTCGAACTAGAGGACTTTGGCGGAAATTCCATTATTGTTCATGGTACTCCCATTGCCGCCGACGAGCAGGGAGTCCGGGACTTGATTCTGGAACTGGCAGAAGCCATGGCAGAACAGCTCCGGCATCCTGTTGCCGACTTCGAGGAACGAGCCTTGGATATGATTTCCTGCAAGTATGCCATCAAGGCAAACCATAAGCTGTCCTTGGTGGAAATGGAAGATTTGATAAAGCGGTTAGAGGAATTGGAGGAAAAAGGTGTTTCTACCTGTCCTCACGGAAGACCCATCAAGATTTCCTTTACCAAAGCAGAAATCGAAAAGATGTTTAAACGAAGAGTATAAGAAAAGACTCCTTTATGCAGGAGTCTTTTCTTATTACTCTACAGTCGTGCTTGAAAATCAGGCAATCCTTGCCCGAGTCTGCAACGAAAAATGGTGGTCATGTACTACATACATTCCCACCATTTTTTGTTTTGCCTTGAACCAATCTCACCTAATTTTCTTCGCACTTAAATAACGAAATCGTAAGGGAGGGGTTTGAGTCGCCCGATTTCTGACGAAATCAAAAAAACAAAAAACTCTTGACAATTACATTCTACAATGGTAGAATACAATAAACTACGATTGTAGAATAAAAAAGGAGGGATCAATATGAAGAATATATCCATTGGTGATGCAGAATTAGAGATTATGAAGGTGATCTGGCAGGCAAAGGAGCCGATTACATCATTGGAAATTGGTAAAGCGGTGGAGGAGAAGGGATGGAAGAAAACCACCATTGCTACCTTTTTGACTCGGTTGGTGGAAAAGGGTGCGTTACAAGCTGAAAAGAATGGTAAGCTATATTATTATCGTCCTCAGATAACTGAAAAAGATTATCGGAAATCACAGACAAGAAATCTGATTCAAAGTCTTTACCATGGTTCGGTGCGGGAGTTTGCGGTAGCTTTGTTTGAAGAGGAGAAACTTTCAAGTGAGGAGATCAAGGAACTCAGAGCCATTTTTGAAGAAAAGGGGGAGTGATTCATGAGAGAGTTTCTACAGACCATGTTTTTGACATCCTGTATGGGTAGTCTTCTTGCCTTGCTTCTTGTATTACTTCGTCCTTGGACTAAAAAACTCTTTTCTATGAATTGGCATTATTACATGTGGCTTGTGGTTCTTTTGGTTATGATGATTCCAGTTCGTATTACATTACCGGAACCTATTTTGCCGGAACCTGCCAAAGAGGAAATAACGATACTTCCGCAGGTTAGCAGTGATGCCAAGGAAATGGTGATTCTAGATGAGAATGAGCCACCCATAGTACAGAATTTTATTGATACCATGGAGAAAGAGAGTGCAAAACAAAAAGGTACTATTACCCCAATCCTTTTTGGTTGCTGGAGTATGATCGCTGCTTTTCTCTTCCTGATTCGTATGGCGGGATATCTTTTTTTACTTGCAAAAATAAGAAAGCATTCATCGGTGATTGATTGCCCGGAACTGAAAGATTTTACGAAGCGTAAGGTTCGTGTTCGTGAATCTGATTTCATTTGCTCTCCGCTTTTAATCGGTATTATTCGCCCAACGCTATTACTTCCTGCGGTGAATTTGTCGAAAGAGCAACTGCATTATGTTTTAGAACACGAGTGCGTACACTTGAAACGTCAGGATGTACTCTATAAATGGTTTTTGACCTTGGTGAAATCCGTTCATTGGTTCAATCCTTTTATATACTACATTGGAAAGCAATGCGATCTTGATTGTGAAACCTCCTGTGATAGTGCTGTTACGAGAAACTTAGATGGTGATGAAACTAGGGCGTATGCTGAAACAATACTGAGTTTGCTCTCCGGAAATAATGCTCGACAGATTCCTATGACAACAGGAATGACAGGAAAGAAAAAGACATTAAAACAAAGATTTTTATTACTCAAAAGGAATAAAAGAACCAGCAAAAAAGCAACCATTGTTTCTATAGTACTCGCTCTTGTTATCGCATTTGGGGCGTGGTTTGTCAGCGGGGTTTTAAATGGAAAAACAGAATTTTCTCAGGATGGGCTTTTAGCGGTAAATACTGCTGATCGTCAGGGAGAAGAGTTTACCATTCTGGTGGAGGGTATTGACAATGGTGGTAGACCGGATGCTATTCTGGCGTTTCATTTTGATGGGAAAACCTTGACTTGTATGAATATCCCTCGGAATACTGAGTATATTTGGGCAGAGGATAGCAGCGTTTATACCATCGCGGATTATGTTGCAAAACGGAAACAACCACAAGCTACCATTGATGCGGTACAGGAATTGTTTAATTTTCCCATTCACTACTATGCTCGACTTGAGATGAAAGCAGTGGAAAGAATTGTGGATGCCATCGGTGGTATTGAATTTGATGTTCCGTATAATATGGTTTATGAGGACCCGTATCAGGACTTGCACATCAACCTGAAAGCTGGAAGACATCATCTAAACGGAGAAGGGGTGATGCATCTGCTTCGGTTCAGGGACAGAGGGGCAGAAAATGATATAGAGCTTCGGAGAATGATGTGGGAGTCGGTGATGAAAGAGATTCTCAGCCAGGCAGTGTTCGGGAATCGACTTCCTGATGTTTCCACACTTTATCAGGTGGCAAGAGAGTATATGGTAACCAATTACCCGGTGGAGGACTTCATCAAAGATTTGGGAAAACTGCAAAACAGCACCCCGAACAATCTGGTTTTTGGTACAGTACAGGGTCGAAATCTGGTGGCAGACGGGAGATTTGTTTTCCGCATCAATCATGTAGCATCAACACCTTTGTTACAGGTTTTTCATTCAAATGCTTCAGCAGAAAAACTGATATCGGTGATTTCTTACGAAAATGAAGTGATGGGTTTTTCGTTAAAACTTCCGGAATACTGGAAGAGTGCCTATGAAACCATACAGTTTCACAATCAGGTAGTGTTTTACCATAAGGAGATTTTTGAAAAGTATGGAAAAGGTTCGGGGATGTTATTTTCCATCACCAAGTATGAGCGGGAACAGGTTGATAAAGTAGAAGAATTGGCAGAGCCGGGAGATTGTTTATATTGGAGCAAGGATGAGGCATATTACTGGAATATTGCCACCGATGTTCAGTATCCAACATGGATAGACCGGGACGAAGAGGATATTGGTTTTGCTGAAACCTATCAAGATATGCTGCAGGATATTACATTCATCAAGAACAGTTTTTCTTTTCTTGAAACATCAAAGGTGGGAAAGAATCTAACAACCAAAGCCGATCAAGTTTTTTGAGTTAAAAAAGACTCCCATAGGGAGTCTTTTTTACAACATTACTGTACTTTTTTCAGGAATACAAGTCCGCCCGCCGGAATAGAAAAGGTGGAAGCCTTTTCATCGGTTTCCCGATTGACCCATTCGTCCCGGAGGGACAGGGTATAGGGTTCTTCACTCAAATTGGAGAGAACCAGATATTTTTCTTCGTTGACAAACATGGATGCAATCACCTGCTGAGGCAAAGGAGAAAGAATCTCCTCCGACTCCCGGAGTTCCATATAAACCACGCTGTTTTCCTCCACCATAGATTTGTAAAGAGGAAGATACTTACACCATAAGGTGTAGTACATGGGATCGTCCGGAATGGGAGACCATTCGCTATAAACGTAGGGACCGTTGGGATGAGCTTTCATGTATTCCCGAATCTGCGCATTGCGATCATTGGGGCTGGGCTCTGTGAACATGGTCATCCCCTCGGTCTGGATGTTTCCGCGATAGGGGCGACCTCGGGTTAGCAGAGGAAACTGCATAAAGGGAATGGTTCTTGCAAAGTGGTAGGAAGCATCCTGACCTGTAACCTTGTTAAAGTCCGGACAGGGAACTACATAGTCCGGGAAATCCTTGCCCACACCGGGGGTGGTGTCATCGGTTCCCTCTCCAATCCAAAGATAGTCATAAACCTTATCTTTGCAAACTGGAAAATCGTTTTTGTTGGCGTGTACCTTGTAGATACCGCCACGGCTCTTTAATTCGCCATAGATACAGGAGAGAAGATCTTCCAGTTCCGGCTCGTAAGGAAACTCTGGCTGGTCTTTACCCTCAGCACGAGCCTTTCTCCAAGCGAGGGACCAGGCGTCATTTCCCATATCGTTGTAGATGCCGTCAAAACCATATTTCTCTACTACCGCCAGGGTTCGGGGAAGCAGGTAGTTTACCCAATACTCGCTTCCGGCATAGCATTGACGAAGGTGAACGGTGCCAGCAGTCAGGTTGCAATCACTGCGGGTAAAGTTCTCGTTAAAATCCGGATCTTTTCCCGGGAAATATCCGGTAGAGATATAGGGGATAACCTTCAATTTGTTATCGTGGCAGAGGTCGACAAAATGTTGCAGACCCTCCGGATCAACAGAAGAAAACTTGTCGGCACCAAAATGTCGGGTAGCATCATTCCAATCCTCGTGGAGCTGAATCAGCTCTGCACCATAGCCTTCCAATTCCTTTAACATAGCAATATCATACTCGGTAGGTTCGGTGGTGTAGTAGGAAGGGTAATCCCCCAAGTGATAGATAACCTGCCCGGGTAAGTAGTCGTGAATTCGGTGGCGACGGAAGTATTTGTGGTTTTCCTTTTCAGCAGAGCAGAGATTGTCAATTCTTCTGCGCCGTTCTTCTAAGGTTAACAGCTTCATAGTTGTTTTTCCTTTCAAATTAAAAAATACGTTCTTTTCTTAAGGTTATACCCGAGAATAAAGAAAAAGTCAATAAACAAAATGGACATCTTTGTAAAGTGGGAATACATAAACGGTTTCTGCAAGCATAGAATGATAAAAAACCGCTCCATCCAAATAGATGGAGCGATGATAGAAATTAGTTTTCAGATAATTCAATCCGGAGCAGAAGTTCTCCATGCTTGACAGAGTCGTGCTCGTATGCGGGAGTGATATCCTTGTATTGCCTGTTATCACAGAGAACCATTGGTGTTGTGGCTTTTATTCCGCTTTTTTTGATTCCCTCTAAATCAAACTCGCAAAGCAAGTCCCCTTGTTTGATTTGATCTCCTGTTTTCACATGAAGCTTAAAGAACTTGCCACCCAGTTTTACTGTGTCAAGACCAACATGTAGGAGAATTTCCAATCCGTCCTGAGAGCGAAGTCCGATGGCGTGGTGGCTGTCCGGAATATTTTCAATGATGCCATCGCATGGGGCATAGAGGTTACCTTCTTGCGGTTCGATGGCAATGCCTCTACCTAGAATTTCCTGGGAGAACGCCTCGTCTTCTACTTGAGATAAGGGGACAATCCTGCCTGTCAGAGGAGCTGCAAGGGATACCGCCCGGCTGTTTCTGGTATGACCTACAGATGTAGATGCAGATGCCAGATAGTCCTCTAATTCTGATTTAATGACGGTAACCACCGGGCCGTAAATTACCTGGACCCCATTCCCTTTTCGGATGACTCCAGCTGCACCACTTTCTTTTAACATAGCGTCATGGACTTTCCCGCTATCCCGGACAGTGATCCGAAGTCTTGTAGCGCAGCAGTCTACGTCGCTGATGTTTTCTTTACCACCTAAGCCTCGAACGATGAGGGCACTGCGACTTTCAGATGCGTTCTTTGCATTGACGTCGGCGCGGGTATAGAGTTTGGTTTCCTCATTATCCGCTTCCCGTCCCGGTGTCTTAAAGTTAAACTTTTTGATCAGGAACCGGAAGAGGAAGTAGTAAACGATAAAGTAGCCGATACCAACCAGGATAATATTCAACCAGTCTGTCTTGGCATTTCCCTGGAGAATACCAAAGAGGAATAAGTCAATCAGGCCACCGGAGAAGGTCATGCCTACACCGACATTGAAGATATGCATCAGCATATAGGCAAGTCCGGCAAAAATACAGTGTACTACATATAAAAGAGGAGCCACAAAAAGGAAGGTAAATTCAATTGGTTCTGTAATACCGGTGAGCATCGAGGTAAGCGCCGCCGAAAGAAGCAGACCGCCTGCTACCTTTTTCTTTTCGGTCCGGGCGCAGTGATACATGGCGAGGGCAGCCCCGGGCAGACCGAAAATCATCAAGGGGAATTTACCTGACATGAATCGGGTGGCAGACACTGCGAAATGTTCTACCGTGGGATCGGACAACTGAGCAAAGAAGATGTTTTGAGCGCCTTCCCAAACCCGGCCACCGACCTCCATGACTCCGCCTACATTGGTTTGCCAGAAGGGGAGATAGAAGACATGGTGAAGACCAAAAGGAATCAAGGCGCGTTCGGTAACGCCGTAGATCCAGGTGCCAAAATAGCCGGAACGCTGTACTAGATCGCCGATGTGAACAATGGCAGTCTGGATAGGTGGCCAGATAAAGAACATCAGAATACCTACCAGCAGATAAACCGCTGCCGAGATAATGGGAACAAAACGAGTTCCACCAAAGAAGGAAAGCACTGTCGGTAACTGAATCTTATAGAATCGGTTATGAAGTGCGGCAGTACCAAGCCCTACGATAATACCTCCGAACACACCGGTCTGGAGGGAGTTGATTCCCACCACGGAAGTCATAGAGCCGTTGGCAAGATGTTCGGTAACGCCCTCTGCACCGTAGGTGTTCAGTGCCATAGCGCCAATGGCGGCATTCATGACCAAAAAGGCAATGGCACCGGCGAGAGCCGCAACCTCTTTTTCCCGCTTTGCCATACCAATGGAGATGCCGATGGCAAAAATTAAAGGCAGGTTGGCAAAGACAATGTTTCCACAGGCGTTTAATACCTGTAAAAAACCATTGATAAAGGTGCCGGGACCCATAATCCCCATCAGGTTATAGGCACGGAGCATGGTTTCGTTGGTGAAGGCACCGCCGATACCAAGAAACAGACCGGCAACCGGAAGAATTGCAATGGGGAGCATAAAGGAGCGACCAACCCGTTGCAAAACGCCGAAAATTTTATCTTTCATACATTCACAATCCTTTCTGCCAAAAGTGGCAAAATCTTTTTTCACAGTATTCCCCATAAGGGGAAATATTATCACGATCAGGAAAAGAATTTCTCCAGGAGTTCCAGAATGCGAAACTTCATCCGGAATGTTATTTTTTTGGGTTGGGTAATTAGAGAATATTCTGCTGGAGATAACGAGCTTTGGAGAAGTTGGAGTGTTTGCTCATCTGCGTTTAAGGTTCCCTCAGTCAGACAGAGGGGTGGGTAGAGAACACACCACCAGTTTTCTCCATCGGCGTTGCCAATCCGTACATTAACAGCAGTATATCTTCCGGCAGGAAGAGACACAGAACCATAGTGCTTGGTTGGAAAAGTGGTTTCTTCTACCTGCACAGTAACAGGAGCAAAACAGCCGTGCTTTTGTAAGGTTTGTTCGGCAGTATTCTTAATTTGTGGAATGCTTTGTTTGGCACAAAGAATGGCATCGCTACGATTGTCTGCCTCTGCAAAAACAGTTTTGTGCTTAGTAAGAATACTGTCCCGAACCAAAAGCTTTAGATTCTGATCAACCTCACTGTTTGTGTTGCCTACAATATGTAGGCGAAGCACCTGTTTGGAGATAGCTTTTTGATCTCTTTTGGCAACGCTGCCCAAACAAAAAATCGATAGGAGGAGAAGAATCGGAAGAAGCAAAGAGAAATACCGAAGCCATTTTTTTCTATTAGAAAAGCATACCAAAATGAAACACTCCTTTACAAAACGCCCTCTTTTTGGTTACAGTTTCAAGTTTTGCCCTAAATTTCTGCTTTATACATATTGATTTTTTTATCTGTTTGCGGTACAATAGAAAATAGATTAATATGGATTATTATGTGCTGACATAGGTTAGCAGATTGGAGTAAACTATGAGCAAGATCAATCTCTGTGTAATTTTCGGTGGAGTTTCCAGTGAACATGAGGTGTCTTTGTTGTCTGCAGCGTCGGTTTTGCGGAATCTGGATATGACCAAATATACCGTGCATAAAATTGGTATCTCCAAAGAGGGAGGCTGGTACTATTATACCGGCAATGCTGAGGAGATGAGTCAGTTAAAAAATCCGGATGCGTGGAACTTCGACCGTGCAATCATCTCTCCCGACCGGGACGAGAAAGCGATTCTCCGCTTTACCGATGGTGGGGTAGAAAAGTATCCTGTCGATGTAGTATTCCCAGTTCTTCACGGAAAAAATGGCGAGGATGGGACCATTCAGGGTCTTTTTGAACTGGCCGGAATTCCTTATGTAGGTCCTGGTGTGATTGGTAGTGCGGTCTGCATGGATAAGTGTATGGCGAAGATTGTCTTTGCCTCCGCCGGAATTCCTCAGGCGGATTGGGTAGAGGTAAAGAAGAACGAGGACAAAATCAGCGAGATTGAAGAAAAACTTGGCTATCCCTGTTTTGTTAAGCCTGCCAATGCCGGTTCTTCCATGGGAATTACCAAAGCTCATGACAGAGCAGAATTAGTATCCGGTTTGGAAACAGCTTTTTTACATGATGATAAGGTTCTAGTAGAAGAAATGATGTATGGCACCGAGGTAGAGAGTAGCGTGATTGGAAATCTCGATCCGGAATGTGCTTCAGTAGTTGGAGAAATTGCTCCGGCAGCCGAGTTTTACGATTATGATGCAAAATACAATAATGCTGCATCTATCCTGACCATTCCGGCAAAGTTGGATCCGGCTTTGGTCGCCAGAGTTCGGGAATATGCAGTTAAGGCTTATCGCGCTTGTGAGTGTCGTGGTCTTTCCCGGGTTGATTTCTTTGTAAACAAGGAAACCGATGATATTCGCTTAAATGAAATTAATACCATTCCGGGATTTACCTCCATTAGTATGTATGCCAAACTGTGGGAAGCGAGCGGGACGGGGTATTCCCAGTTGGTAGACCGGTTGATTGCCTATGCGATGGACCGGTAAAAGTTAGGGGGAAGAAAGATGGATCAAAGACCTATTGGAATTTTTGATTCTGGTTTAGGCGGTCTTACCTGCACCAAAAAGGTAATGGAACTTCTGCCCGGAGAGGATATTATTTACTTTGGGGACACAGGAAGAGTTCCTTATGGAACCAGAAGTGCTGAAACAGTGATGAAGTATGTTCGGCAGAATATCCGTTTTTTGAAAACTTTTGACATTAAATACATTATCATTGCTTGCGGTACTGCCAGCAGTGCGGCACTTCCGTTGATTCAGGAGGAATGGGACATTCCCATTTCCGGCGTATTAGAGCCCACTTGCAAAGCGGCAGTTGAAGCGACGAAGAATGGAAAAGTTGGTGTCTTAGGAACTCAGGGGACCATCCGGAGCGGAAAATATCAGGAAACCATATGTAACCTCAATCCGGATATTCAGGTATTGAACAAAGCCTGTCCGATGTTTGTTCCTTTGGTAGAGAACGGATATTTAGATAGCGAAGCTACCGATTTGATTGCCAGAGAATATCTTCTTCCCTTAAAAGAAGAGGGAGTCGATACCTTGGTTTTAGGTTGTACCCACTATCCTTTACTCAAACCGGTAATTTCCCGAATTATGGGTGAGAAAGTTACCTTAATTGATGCCGGTGCAGAAACTGCAGTATTTGCCAAAGAGTATTTGAACCAGAATAATCTGCTTAGCGGACAGAAGCAAGGTAAGGTCCGTTATTACGTCAGCGATGGCGTAGAGGGATTTACTGCTTTGGCGAGGATGTTTTTGGAAAAGGAAATGGAAGGCGATGTAAATATGATCGCCATTGAGAATTATTAGGAGACAGCCATGGAGAACAATGTTATGATTCGGATTAAGACTCTGCAGGAGGCCGACGGAGAATATCAGGATCCTATTGAGTTGGAAACACCGGGAATTTTTGGTGTCATCAACAAGAAGTATTTTATCAAGTATCAGGAAAGCGAAATGACAGGCTTCCCTGATACCATAACCACCCTGAAAATCTGGCCGGACAATGTGGTAGTAACTCGAAAAGGCCGATTTAATATGCAAATTCAGTATAAGACAGGGGAGAGAAACCTCTGCTTATATCCCACACCCTACGGAGAGATTGGCGCATCCATTGCCACTTCTCATATTGAATTTGATTTTGGGGAAAAGCAGGGTGAGCTTCGGGTGGATTACACCTTGGATGCTGATAATGAGAACTTTATCCGGAACTCTTTGCGTGTTTCGGTACAACCTATATGACGGATAGAAAGGAAAGAAACCAATGAATATTCAGGAACAAATGAAAGAAAAAATTGCGGCCGTCCTTAAGGTGGCGTTTGAACAGGCGCAACAGAAAGGAACACTGCCTAAAGCGGAGAGTCTATCCCTAGACGATCTGATTCGGTTGGAGGTTCCCAAAGATAAGAAAAATGGTGATTTCGCCTGTAACCTTGCTATGGTGCTGGCAAAATCTCTTCACATGGCCCCTCGTGCTATAGCGGATAGTCTGGTAGCAGAGATTGAACAGGGTGCTGATATCGAAAAGGTTGAGGTGGCCGGAGCGGGATTTATTAATTTTTACCTTTCTTCTAACTGGCTTTATGAAACCTTGAGTCAGATTGAGACTCAGGGCGAAAACTATGGTAAGATTGACTTAGGAAAAGGAAAAAAGGTGATGGTGGAATTTGTATCTGCCAACCCAACAGGTCCTATGCATATGGGAAATGCTCGTGGCGGTGCTTTGGGTGATTGTTTAGCATCGGTACTGGAATATGCCGGTTATGAGGTTACCAGAGAGTTTTATATTAATGATGCCGGAAACCAGATTGAGAAATTTGGGAATTCCTTAAATGCCCGTTATATCCAGGAATTAAAGGGTGAGGATGCTATAGAATTCCCTGAGGATGGATATCATGGAGATGATATCCGGGAGCATGCCAAGGCGTTCATTGCCATCCATGGGGACAAGTATCTAGAGGCAGAGGAAGCGGAGCGGAAAGCCGCTTTGGTTGATTATGCATTAGAGAAGAATATTACCGCTCTTCGGGAGGATTTGGAACGGTACCGTATTTATTATGATGTATGGTTCCGGGAGAGTACTCTCCACGATTCCGGTGCGGTAAAAAGTGCGATCCAGAAGTTGACAGACAATGGTTATACTTACGAAGAAGAGGGCGCCCTTTGGCTTAACTGTGAGAAGATGGGGATGGAGAAGAATGAGGTTTTGGTTCGGCAAAACGGCATTCCCACCTATTTTGCGGCAGATATTGCTTATCACATGAACAAGCTGGAAGACCGTGGTTACGATTGGGCAATCAATATCTGGGGTGCAGACCATCATGGTCATGTTGCCCGGATGAAGAATGCTCTGGACGCAGTTGGCTCAGATGGTAGTCGACTGGACGTTGTGTTGATGCAGTTGGTTCGTCTGATGCGGGACGGCGAAATTGTTAGAATGTCCAAGCGTACCGGTAAGGCGATTACTCTGTCGGATCTATTGGAGGATATCAGTGTCGATGCAGCTCGGTTCTTCTTTAATATGCGAAGTGCCGGAAGTCATTTGGATTTCGATTTAGGCTTGGCGGCAGAACAGAGCAACGAGAATCCAGTGTTTTATGTACAGTATGCTCATGCAAGAATCTGCAGTATTCTTCGGATTCTGGAAGAGGAAGGCGTTAAGGTTCTTCCCTATAGCGAGATCAAAGCAGACCTCCTGACCGAACCGGAAGCTATTTCTCTCCTGAAGAAACTGAGCGACCTCCCCGGTGAGATTGCCGGTGCAGCCAAGGCATTAGAGCCTGCACGGCTTACTCGGTATATCATGGAGCTTGCAGCAGAATTTCATACTTTCTATACCGCTTGTCGAGTACGGGTGGAGGATGTAGATTTGATGAATGCGAGACTCAAACTGGTTGACAGTACCAGAATCGTATTAAAGAGCGTACTTACTATGCTGAAGATTTCAGCACCTGAAAAAATGTAAGGGAGACAAAAACATGATAAAAAAAGGAATGGCAGTTCTGCTTGCGATATGTTTCCTAATGAGCGGAATAGCGGTGTTCGCACAGGAACCACAACCGATTATTACCGAGGCCTATTTTTATACCGGAACTCTTTATTATTGTGATCCGGTCGAATCAAAAGTGGTACTTAAAAACGTTAATGCCATGGGGAATATTAACGAGAAAAATACCAGAACTGCTGCGGAGGCGGAATATGCCGAACTTCCTATCTCGGGCACAGTAACCTTAAAGGATGGTAGGGTTATTTCGTACGAAGAGTGCAATTATTATCCGGATAGTGAAGTTCGTGTTTTGATTACCCGGAGCGATGATGATACCTTGCGGGTTATTCAAATGAGATTTCGGTAAGGAAGAAAGAAGGGAAAGAAGATGACACCATGGAAAAAGAAAGTGGCTTTGCTGCTTTCCTTAGTATTGATATTAGTTCCGGTATCTGGCTTGGTTTACGGAGAAGAATCCGTTCTTGAAGAGGAGCTTCCGCTTAATCCGGAACAATTGACAGCGGAACAGGCAAATTCCCTGATTTCCGCTGTGGTCAAGCATTTGAATCTCTACGGCCGTTATGAGGAGATCAATTCGGCTGGGCTTTATCAGGCGGCACTCAACCGATTGGTGGAGGAAAATCCAGAGTTGTACCATGTGGTTTTAAAGGCAATGCTGGAATCGGTGGACGAGTATTCGGAGTATTACACCGCCGAGGAAGCAGAGACTTTTTTTCAGAACTTAAGTGGTGAGATTACCACTGGCATCGGTGTTACCATTGAGTTTACCGAACAGTATGGTGCGGTAGTTGCATCTGTCATTCCTGATACGCCGGCAGAACGGGCTGGAATCAAGGTAGGAGATGTGCTGGTCAGTGCGGATGGAGTTTCTTTGATCGGGTTGAAGTCGGAAACTATTTTAAGTATGATCCGCGGGGAAGCCGGAACCACTGTTGTGGTAGGTGTAGAGCGTAATGGTGCCCCCCTCACCTTTACCATGATACGAGAACCGCTGATTGGAACGTCTGTGGAGCATGAAGTATTCGAGGAAGAGGGGAAGAAGGTCATGGTAATCCGTGTTTACGGATTCCTTTCTAATACCGCGGAGAAGTTTCAGGCATCCCTGCAGGCGGCAAAGAAAGAAAAAATTGAAAATCTGATTATTGATCTCCGAGACAACGGCGGCGGTCTTCTGGATCAAGCGATTGCAATGGCGGACTATTTTGTGCCAGAGGGCGAGATTATCACAACCAAGGACCAGAAAATCCAGCTTTTTAATCAGGTGTATAAGGGGAGTAAGGGAAAGAAAGACAAGTTCAATATTGTTCTTTTGTTGAATGAATACTCTGCCAGTGCCTCTGAAGTGTTTGCGGCAGCACTGCAGGAAAATGAACTTGCAACCATTATCGGGACCAAGTCTTATGGTAAGGGGACCATTCAATCGGTTACCAGTTTACAAACTGGCGGCGCTGTAAAAGTTACCATTGGATTTTACCTGACCCCAAAGGGAAATAACATTAATAAAATTGGCTTGGTACCTGACATCGTTATGGAGAACAGCAAAGAAATGATGAATCCGGAGCATTTTGGGAAATTCAATTATGACAAGGTGTATCAGGAGGGAGATTCCGGAAAGGAAGTCCTGATGGCAAAGCAGATTCTGGACTTCTTTGGATTATATCAGGGGGAACTCAACGAGGAGTTTGACCGGAATCTCTATTATGCAGTTTATGCATTCCAGACCCAGATGGGATTATATCCTTACGGGGTACTTGATTTGACAACTCAAATTCAGTTGAGAAATCAGTTGGGAATTTCCGAAATGGAACATGACGATCAGATCACCGAAGCCTTTGCCTTTTTTGGCATGAAGGCGCCTGCTGAGGAGTAAAAGATAAAAAAAGAACTTGTATCTTTACAGATACAAGTTCTTTTTTATATGTTATTTATGTCCGGGCAATTCCAGATTTTCTGGCGGCATCGGAAACCGCACTTGCAACCGTTTTGCCTACCCGTTCGTCAAAGGCTTTGGGGAGAATGTAGTCCGATCGCAATTCTTGGTCGGAAACCAAACTTGCAATGGCATAAGAAGCTGCCATCTTCATGTCTTCATTAATATCCTTTGCTCTTACATCCAATGCTCCGCGGAAAATTCCTGGAAAAGCAAGAACGTTATTAATCTGGTTGGGAAAATCAGATCGGCCGGTTCCAACAACTGCTGCACCGGCATCCAGAGCTAGGTCTGGCATGATTTCGGGAACAGGATTCGCCATGGGGAAGACAATTGGATTTTCTGCCATGGAGCGGATGTCTTCCGGTTTTACCACGTTTGGCACAGAAACGCCAATAAATACATCGGCACCCACGAGAGCATCCTGCAAGGAGCCACTGATATTTTCTGGATTAGTAAGGCTAACCATTTCCTGATGAGCAGGATTCAGATCAGTCAGCTCTTTATGGAGAATACCAAATTTATCGCAGAGAATCAAGTTGGTAACACCTAGCTGAAGCAGATGTTTTGCAATGGCAATTCCTGCAGAACCGGCACCGTTGATGACAACCTTCACAAGGGAAAGCTCTTTTTTTACAACCTTAAGAGCGTTTAAAAGTGCCGCTGCCAGAACGATGGCAGTGCCGTGCTGATCATCATGGAAGACAGGGATGTCGCAGAGTTCCTTGAGTCTTCGTTCGATTTCAAAACAACGGGGTGCGGCAATGTCCTCTAAGTTGATTCCGCCAAAGCTTCCGGAAAGATTATAGATAATGTTGACTAGTTCGTCTACGTCTTGGGTCTTGATACAAAGGGGAAAAGCGTCTACGTCAGCAAACTCTTTAAAGAGAACACATTTACCCTCCATGACAGGCATACCGGCTTCGGGACCAATATCTCCAAGCCCCAGGACTGCCGAGCCGTCGGTAATGACTGCTACCAGATTTTTGCGGCGAGTGAGAGCAAAGGACTCCTCCGGGTTTTTCTGGATGGCAAGACAAGGCTCAGCAACGCCTGGTGTGTAAGCAAGAGACAAGTCTTCGCTGGTCTTCACCGGAGTTCTGGAAACCACCTCAATTTTTCCTTGCCATTCCTGATGTTTTTTTAGAGATTGTTCTCTAATATCCATACCAAAACCTCCAATTGTAAAAATAAAAATCCCATGCAACTGCAAGGGATTCTTGGTGACCCATCGGAGATTCGAACTCCGGACACCTTGATTAAAAGATATCGCAATTACCTTTTACATAAACACAAAACAGTTTAAAAACAGCGTAAAAACGCATTTTCTGAAAAAATGAACTTCTTTTCAAAATCAACTGTTTTGAATAGTTTTTATCTCCGTTGCTGTCAAAATTGCTGTCAAATTATTAAACATTTAAATCTCTGAATTCTGCAGTTCTTACTTTTGTTAATACTTCAATATCATATTTTTTCCAGAACATCGAACCATCATCATAGAAAAACTTATCTTTTCGTTTTTTAAATATTCGATATGGCTGTGATGAGGTGTTATCATATATGCTGCAAATGTCACATACAGAGATAAGTTCCGGTATAAGTTTTAATGCCTTGTCATAGCGTGCAATAATTTTATCTTCGGGAACATCATGACCACCCGTAATAGCACGGAGTTTTACTCTGGCAACATTAATAATGGGATCCGAGGTTAATATATAAAAACATTTTATAAAATAACCGGATTCTTTCGCTCTTTTAAGTAGGTTTAAATTTCGTTCTGTTGACAGAACTGTTTCAAATGAAAAGTTATTTTTGTCTAAAAGCAAATCTTCCCTTTGCTTTTCTGCTAATTGTGCGGCTTCTAGATCATCGCATTTTACATGCTTTTTTATCTCGTCTGCATTTATATATGCGTAAGATGGCTTTAAAAGATCGGTTATGGTGCTTTTGCCAGAACCATTGGGTCCTGCAAATACAACTATTTCGGGTTTAATTATCTGATTGTTCACTGTAACTACCCCTCTTAATTTTACTACCCATAAGTATCCTTGTTCCATCACTATATTCTGCATATACATTTCCGGTTTCCGGATCGAAAACGGCAACAGGAGCGTTCAAAGCCTTTTTTCTTTCTATATCAATCCTTACAGCGGTTTGAACTCGCTTTACAACATCAGCATCCGTAATATTGGTGTTATCATATCCATAATTGTTATCGGTCATATTAATCACCCCTGGAAATATAGTTCTTATTCAATTATATTTTATCACATACATTCCCTTTTATCAAGTGCTTTTACATAATTCCTAAATCAAAAATCTTGCAAATAAACAATAACTGTGATATGGTGATCATATCATATATATTTGGGGTTGAGATCATGTATACATATTCTATGTTTGAATGTATAGAGGATATAGCATCGAGAAGGAAAGAATATGAGATGGATATCAGTGAAACTAGTGTAAAATATGACATAGTATCTCCGTTTGAAAAATACAACGCACTTCAATATCGTGATGATTTTTCAAATCTGCAGGAGTTGAATGGATTTGCTATAGTTAATCTTGATAAGTTTATAACGGAGATGTCTGGGTTTATTGAGACGGATGTTTATCATTATATTAATTTTACATGTGATTATCTTCTTAATTACCTAGAAAAAGATAGTAATGGTGAATATAGATACAGTTATTTTCCTGATGCGTTATGCGAATGGGCAAAGGTTGATGAGGAAATAGAAAATGACAATGAACAAAAATTATTCGATGCTTTTATCAAGCACCGGGATAAGCTGAAATCTCTCTTTTCAGAACATCTTGTTTATGATGAGGAAACGATGCGGCTGAAGGTTTCAAAGCTTTGCCCCAATTTTGGGTTATATGTATATAAAAATTTTAAGGATATGTTTTGGTATGAAAACAATATGCAAAAAAGCAGTGATAAGTTTTTGTTGAATAGATTTTTGAAAGCAGAAAAATGTTTTTTCACCAATTCTGATTATTATATTCTTGAAAAAATTACAAATATAAACACTGTAATTGCTTTAACGGAAATCTTCAGCAAGGTTTTGAATACTGACAGCGCCAGGACTCTTTGCAGTATTGATGCGGACTTAAAATATAAAAGTGAAATTGACAATCTGATTAGAGTAATTGCAGACTCATCACTGACATATTCCAAAAGTTTCATCATAGCAAAGCTGTTTAAAGAGGCTGAGAAGCATATGGATTTGCAGGGAGAATTCAACAGAACCCTGAGATATGTTGGAATGCAGTTTTTAAAAGCAAAAGATATCTTTGAAGAATCAGTAAGGGTTATAGCATATAACAGATTTTACAAATACCTTGAAAATACGGATGATATAACACCTGCTATGATCGCAAGGATAAAAGAAAAAAATAAAAGGGAGTTTGAGAAAAAGTATGATGTCCCCAAACTATTGATAAAAGACGATGGCTTATTGCACCAGTTTGCAAATATCAGGAAGGTTAACACGCTTTCGGGATATTTAAATTCTTATATTCAAAAAAAGTTTATTTATCATATCAATTATGTGAGCAAGGTAAAAAATACCGATGGTCTTGTGAGGGCATAAAGAATAAAAATGTCAACGAGGTTGTGCCGAAAATTCTTCGGCACAGTCTCGTTTTTTTATGCTCTAAAATGTAGTAGCATCTAAGGCAAAGGAGGAACAAATAAAACAAAAAAATATGGATTGGAGGACGAATAAATGAAAGAAGATTTATTCAGCAAAAATGTTTGTTATGACATGCAGGCCTTGTATCAAATGTTGCCCGTTGGGAGAAATAAGCTATACGAAATTGTGCATAGTAAAGGTTTTCCGAAAATAACTGTGGGCAGAAGAATACTGGTTCCTAAAAAGGCATTTGAGGAATGGCTTGAAAATTCAGCGGCGGAACAAAAAGTGATATGCTGAAAGGAGGAAGGCAATGGGCAAACGAGGAAACGGCGAGGGTTCCATCTCTCGCCGTTCGGATGGGCGTTGGCAAGCTTGTGTTTCTCTTGGCAGAAACGATGATGGCAAACTCAGAAGACAGTATTTTTACGGTAAAACCCGCAAAGAGGTTGCAGATAAAATTAACGAAGCAATCAAAAAAATACATCAAAATAGCTTTATTGACAGAAAAGATAACCCGTCTGTTGGCGCCTGGCTTTTCGAATGGCTATGGTCATACAAAAGGAGCTCGGTTAAGCCGAAAACCTTTGACCAGTATGAAACGCTGGCAAGAATACATCTTCAGCCCCAAATTGGAGAAATAAAGCTAGTCGATTTAACAACCGACCATGTGCAGAGGTTAATAAATCGTATGCATAAAGCAGGACTGTCACGAAGAACAATTGAATTGACAAAGGTCGTTTTGCACGCAGCTTTGAAACAGGCACAAAGAAACAAACTTGTTTTTGAAAATGTGTGTGACAATGTGGTTCTTCCTCGAAAGGAGACTTCTGCAATCAGGGTACTTGATATTGATGAACAGGCAAGGCTTATAGATGCTCTTGAAGAGAACTACATAGGAAGGGGGTTATTGCTTGCTCTTTATACCGGAATGCGGCGTGGTGAGGTTCTGGCGCTTAAGTGGGATGATTATGACAAGGAAAAAGGGTATATATCGGTCAATAAATCATTGGGACGGGTCAGAACATATAGTGAAAGCGGTAACAAAACAGAGCTTGTTGTCGGTACGCCAAAGACAGAAAAAAGTAAACGTATCATTCCTTTGGTGGATAAGGCTGTGGAGTTGCTTGAAAAACATCGAATCTGTCAAAATGAATACAGAGAATTTGTAGGTAACTTTTACGATGACCAGGGCTTGATTTTCTCAAGTAGTAACGGCGGCTATATGGATCCGGGAAACTTTAACCGAAAACTAAATAAAGTGACAAAAGAACTTGGAATGGAAAGTTTGAGCCCACACGTTTTAAGACATTCTTTTGCTACAAGAGGTTTAGAGGCTGAGGTATCACTAAAAGCTATGCAGGAACTGCTGGGACATAGTTCCATTACTGTTACAGGTAATATCTATACGCATCTTCTGGAGGAACAGAAACGAAAAGAAGTTGAAAAGCTTAATAAAATTTTTTAGTAAGGATCAAGGAAGATGTCAGCAGATATCTTCCTTGCAAATTTTGAAAGGAGAAAAATTGATGAATGAAAAATTAGTAGTAAATGAACCATACTTTGATTTGAATGCACTTGCAGAGTGTAAGCTTCCTGGAACTGAAAATATAACAGTGTCAGACGGATATATGCCAAAACCAATGTCGGTTATGCCTTTTGTTCCAGAACTTAATGTTGTTGAAGAAAATGTAAAAACGGTACATAATTTTGGTAAGAGATTAGCAGGTGATATATCCGGTGCGAATGGGTTGTGTTTATATGAGGGTAACAACAAACTGCAGACAAGGACAGAATTTTTAAGTCCTAATCTTGTAAAAGCCGAGAGAATAAAAATCCATATGAAAGGTGGAGTTGAAGTTGCATATCGGCTTTTTAAGAAAAATTTTTATGTTACAGCAGAGGATGAAAGCTTTGTTATCTATCTAACCGATATGGAAAAATGGTCAAAAATGAATCGAGTGCTCGCAATGAACGGCATCATGGTTACATATACAGGACGTGATGCAGGTCAGTTGTTTGAAACTTATGTAAATGGAATTACAGTATCGGAAATTGAGTATCCGTATAAGCAAGGGTGGAACGGCGGAACGTTTATGTATAACGAAAACGGAAAGCTATCTATACTGAAAGAAACCCCATTCCTGACAAAAAAGTTGGTGACAGATAGCAATTTAAGTATTAAAAAAAGTTTTGATGTTATTCTTAGGCAGTTGAGAAAGATATATGACCCATACTTAAGGTTATTTATTTTTTTGCTCATGCACAGTGTACTACTCGGTGAGGTAATGGAAATAGAGGAAATGAAAAAAACTATGTTTGGACTATATGGAAACATCAGAACCGGTAATCAAATTGGGAAATTATTTTTTCAGTTTTTCAACAGAGACAGCGAGGAAATTAATTTTTTGTACGATAAAGAAGTCATTGAAAAAATGGAAAACTGCAAAGATGAGATCTTTGTTGTAACAGATAATTTCCCCGAAACCAAATATAAGCGTGAGTGTGCTGAAAATAACTTCAGTGATATGAAAGATATTGTATGCAAAGGTATGTGTGAGGGAGTTTGCCTCTTTGTTTCTGATTGTGGAATTGTGACAGACGATGAGGAAATTTTTCATTTAACAGTATGTCAGAAAGATATTGAAGAGGTAGAAAATATGAAAGAGGCAGTGGGTACCCATATTAAGTTTTTCGTCGAATGGATGGAAAGGAATATGGAGAGCTTAAAAGATAGGTTTAAACAATTCCATAGCAACCATACGAAGGGAAAAAAGCAGTCCTTTTGCAATTTGTTTTACAAAGTTTATTTAATTATGGAAGAGTTCTTTGGATATGCAGGGGGCGAAACGCTTAAGAATGAATTAGGTTTAAAGACGGAATTGCAAGTAAAACAACAAATACAACGGTTTGTGAATAAAGGTTTTGTGAATTATCATGGCAGCTGGATATGCGATCATTTTAAGGAGATTTTTTTTGAGCTAGATTTTAAAAGAGTGCGAGACAAAGACAATGATGCGGATTTTTATGGAAACGAACCTTTTGTGTATATTACGGCACAATGTGTTTGTTTCCGGAGAAAAGATTTTTCGCTGTTTTTGAAGGATTGTCCTGCGGGCATGCATGAAATTGATGTTTTGAAGGCATTGAAGAAATATGGGTGGCTTTCAACTGATCATGAGAAAAGGTATGAAAAAACAGTTAGATTTCAAAAAAAGCCTCAAAAAATGGTTGCAGTTTATAAGGAGTTTCTGTTTCCTTGCGGTTCGGTAGAGGGAGGCTTGCAAATATGATACTAGGTACAGACGGCTACAAAAAAGTAGAATGGGATATAACATTACGGCATAGTGCAAACAACATATTGCTATCACAAGGTAAAACGGGTATGGGAAAGACTACGCTTAACTGTTTTTGCATAAATGGTGCATCAGAAGAGGGAATTCCCTGTGTTATATTTGATTATACAGATAGTTATGTTAAGGCGAAAGAGGTTTTCCCTGAGGATAAGCTCATGTATTATAATGTTGCGAAAGAAGGATTGGGGATAAACCCGTTTAAAAGGCAGATTTGCTATATCGATAATGCCCCACAAGATGAGGATACAGACTCTATGGTATATAGAATTTTGGAAACTCTTACACGGGGACTGAAAATAACTGCAAAGTCTCAAAAGCTTAAGCTCCAGCGTAGTCTATATAAGCAAATCCAGGAAGAGGGCGAGGCTGCTTCGATTCCGTATTTATATGAATCCCTTGCAGGAACAGACTTGGGAGAAACCCTGAGATGTATTTCGAAATGCAGATGGTATTCGAATAAACTTAATTGGAAAGAGCTTTTGCAAAACGGAAAAATACTTGTCATACAGCTGTCGGATATAGATATTGCAAGGCGATATATGTTTACAGAAATGATACTCTCGGATTTGTGGGGAGAAACAATGAAAGGTCATCTTGGTGAGTATATTATCTGCCTGGATGAAATTCAGCATCTGAACCTAAGTTGTGGCTCTGCAGTGTATCAAATGCTTCGGGAATCAAGAAAATATGGTGTTGCAATGCTTCTTTCCACACAGTTTATCGGGAATTTAAAAGACCGCGAAGCAAAGCTCGTTCTGGAACAGGCGGCACAGAGAATATTTTTCAGACCGCCTGAAAGTAATCTAATGTCAATTGCAAGAAGTATTGATGTTGAAAACAGGCGAAAGTGGCAAGTTATACTCAGGAATTTGGATATATTCGAATATGTCTTTGCCGGGAACGGAATTGTTGACGGAAAGGCTTATGATTTAACTTGTAAGCTTAAATTTAACTAAGATTTTAAAAGATGTTTGCTATCGATATAGATAGTGAAAAATAGTGTAAAAATAGTGTAAAAATAGTGAAAAAGTTCTCTCTTCAGATTTTATTACAAACTTGTTTGGTGACTTTTAATACCTTTTGTTATGTATTTCGGCGTCGTAGATGTCAAAATAGATCTCAAAAATTAAACATTCTATAATGAAAAAAGGGACATTATGGCACGCCATGACACCTAAAAAGGTATATAGTGTTTTAGAGAAGATCAAATTTGTTTATGATTTTTAGATTATTGTAATATAAGAAATATGTATAGGTTGAAATATTTTGTACATATTTTTAATAGAAACTCTTGATTTTTTTAGAGATATGATGTAAAATGTGAAGGAGGGAATTATTTCGTGAAACGCGAAGAAATAATCAAAAGGAGAAGAAAAATGGTTGTTTTAGATGTTTGTATAGACAATTTCTATGCATTTAAAAATTTTCACATTAATTTAACGTATCCTAAAAAAATTGTTGGTTCTAGCATAATGAGCGAACATTTAGCGGAGCGAAGCAATTTCCGATATAAGAAAGTTAATGTTTTTTTTGGTGCAAATGCGTCGGGAAAAACAACGTTTGGAAAAGTTTTAATGAAGATTTTTAATTTCATTGAAAGAAAGAATTATGATTATATTACAGATGCTATTTGCGATCCTAGTAACGCCGCTTCCTTTTCGTTGGATCTCGCATCTGAAAATAATATTTTTTATCACATTAAGTGCGTTATTTTACCTTGTGATGGCGAAAAGTATACTTCGGAAAATATAAAGATACAAATTCAAAAAACAAATATTGGTATTAGAGACAGTTATGAGTCATGCATCAAAAAAGTGAATATAGATGAATTTTGTCCTGCGGAAAATTATATTGAAGAGCTAGAAAAAATAGAGGGATTAGCATGGCTGTTTGAGTATCCTGATGATGGGAAACGTATTCTCAGACTTAATAATAAGGATGAATTATTTAGGCAAATTCTTGAAAATATCTTAAGGGCATTAGACCCATCTATTAGAGAAATCAAAATATCAAATGATGTTGATAATGCTTATGTAATTCATCTTCAAGATAAGGCTATCGTGATTCAAAATGGAGAAACGTTAGAAACGGATGTGCTTTCAAGTGGAACTAAGGCAGGGATTGAGATTGCAAATGTATTAACATCTCTTATGCGTAGAGGTAATAACTTTTATTATTGCGATGAGAAATTTTCATATATCCATAGTGATGTAGAAAAAGCTATTTTATCTCTGATGATTGACTATGTTGGGCCAAATGATCAGCTCTTTTTCACTACTCATAATACAGATGTTTTGGAGATGGATTTACCCAAGCATTCATTTACTTTTTTGCGCAAAGATATCTTAAATGAAGATTTTCCAATTACATGTGTGAATGCGGCTTCATTTCTTAAACGAAGTACAGATTCTTTGAGAAATGCGGTGGAAAATGACTTGTTTTCTACTGCCCCAGCTTTAGAGCTTATATATGATATTGCTGACTTTAGTGATAAGAGGTAATAAATATGAAAAATACTAGTATTCAATATTATGTTGAAGGCGAAGATGAAAAAAAGCTTATCAGTGTTCTAAAGAGCAATATGGAAGTTATCAAACCTGGAAGAGTTCAGAAATTAAATGTTGTACAAGATCAAATTACAGATGCAAACCTTAGAACATTAAAAAGCGGGACCATTGTTGTTTTGGTTTTTGACACTGATACAGAACAAGTAGAGATATTGAAGAAGAATATAAAAAAATTAAACGGGTGTCGTGCTGTATCAAAAGTAATTACAATTCCCCAAGTACCAAACTTAGAGGGAGAATTGGTGCGTAGTTGCAATATAAATGATGTAACAGAATTATTAAATAGCCGTTCCAGAAAAGATTTTAAGAATGAATTTATACGTGTGTCAAATTTAGAGAAGAAGTTAATTGAACATGATTTTGACTTAACTATTTTTTGGACAAAGCAACCAGAAGCACCATATCAAGATATAATAAACAATGCAGAAGAAATAAAGATATATGCCAATTTTTAATAGTATACATATTAGTTAATATAGTTAAAAGGTAGCATCTATAAACATTTTAGATTTTTACTTTAAAATGGACATGGTCTATTCAGACCATGTCCATTTTGTGTTGTAGGTTTTGATGCATATTAATGAATCTTTGTGTAATTTACGCACGGGAATAAAATGTCGAATTTTATAAGTTTTTTCTCAAACGAGAAAAAACTGTTGACGAATATACTTTTTTGTGTTAATATAGAATCAAAGAAATGAGGTGCCAAAAATGATTCAGCGAAAAGAATATTTAGATAATTTAATAGCACTAAAAGATAAACAGGTTATCAAGGTTATTACCGGTGTCAGAAGATGCGGTAAATCCACCTTGTTTGAGTTGTATATTGACCATTTGAGGCAGATAGGTGTGGAGGATAGTCAAATTATATCAGTTAATCTTGAAGAACTTGAAAATGCCGATTTACTTAATTATGAGGCGTTATACAACTATATAACTTCAAAACTTGTTCCCGATAAAAATAATTACATTTTTATTGATGAGGTTCAGAAATGTAGTGAATTTGAAAAAGCGGTTGATAGTCTTTTTATAAAGAAAAACTGTGATGTTTATATTACCGGTTCAAATGCTTATTTGCTGTCCGGCGAACTTGCAACATTGCTTTCAGGGAGATATATTCAAATTGATATGTTACCCTTTTCTTTCAAAGAATACTATGAAGCAACGAAGGAAAGCGGCAAAAGCAAACGAGAAATCTTTGATAGCTATCTAAGATAGGGTTCATTTCCCTATGTTGCATATCTTGAAAATCATGAAAAAGTTATAAATCAGTA
>JAZQHD010000056.1:0-11012 GCA_045540375.1 Ructibacterium sp.
AGCCACAGCCCACAACTTCACCTGCCAGACCGACTATTCGGCAGCAAAGGCATTCTCGGTGGCAAAGCCTCAGAGTGTCCGAGCCTGCCTGGGCGGTGTGGCAGGTTCTTTTCTGGACTTGTGGGGCGGCGAGTACGAATGGGATAACTTCCATGTCATTCATCACCAGGGGCGAGGTCAGCACACAGGGGTTGTCATTGAATATGGCAAAAATCTCACGGATTTGGAGCATGACAATGAGAACACCGATGTGTATACCGACCTTCTGCCGTATGCCATCGTGACGGCAGAGGACGGCACAGAAACGGCGGTCACGCTGCCGGAGGTGCTTCTGCCGATTAGCGATACCACTCTGGCACAGAGAAAGACCCTCATCCGTGATTTTACCGAGTATTTCGATGAGGAAAACCCAGTCTCTGTGGATGGTCTCCGCGCCTATGCCAATAACTATCTGAAAAACAACCCGCTCGGCATTCCGACCCCTACGCTGACCGTTGCTTTTGAACCGCTGTGGAAACAGCCGGACTATGCCGCCGTGTTGGAGCGTGTGTCCCTTTGCGACACCGTCACCATCCGGCACAGCGTGTTAGGGATTACTGCGAAAGCAAAAGTCATAACAACGGTGTATGACACCCTGGCAGAGAAGTATATTTCCATCTCCCTTGGTTCTGCAAAGGCGAACCTTCTGAACAATGTGTCCGCAGCTGAAGCCGCAGCTGAGGATGCCGCTGCCAAGGTCGACCGTTTCCCGGTGCTGATGAACTCGGCAATCAAAAATGCTACCGGGCTTATCACCGGGCAGACTGGCGGCTATGTGGTCATCCACACCGACTCTGATTCCGGGCAGCCCTATGAACTGCTGATCCTGGACGCTCCGTCCATTGAAGAGGCGGTCAATGTATGGCGGTGGAATGTGGGCGGTTTGGGCTTCAGCAGCAACGGTTACAACGGTCCCTATGAAACGGCTATCACCGCAGACGGACAGATTGTGGCGGACTTCATCACCTCTGGCTCTTTGGTGGCAAACATCATCAAGGCGGGTGTTATCCAGTCCCAGGACGGTTCGTCCTATTGGGATTTGGAGACCGGCGAGGTTGTACTCCGTGCTTATGCGACCACAGAGACGGTGGAGCAGGTTTCCGACCGCATCACCACCATTGAGGAGCAGAAGATGTACCGACTGGTCATCTCATCCTCCAACGGTAACATCTTCAAAAACGGCAATATCCAAACCACGCTGTATGCCACGGTATTCTCCTGGGATGAGAACATCACCGACACCCTGGATGACAACCAGTTCATTTGGACGAGAGTATCGGATGATACGAAGGCAGGCTCCGCGTGGAACGCAGCCCACTTCGGTGGCAGTAAATCCATCGGAATCACATCCGATGATGTCGTGGTTAGGGCAACCTTCTTCTGCGACCTCATCGACACCACTACAAGAAACAGTCTTCTGGGCTGAATTTAAGGAGGATTTCTCATGAGTAAAGCACAAGGTCAGTTTACGATTATTGACTACAATGACGCCCTAACCCTCACAGGGTATATCGGCTCCAATCTGGCAAAGACCCAGATGTATAACCCCGACAACGATACCTACACGCCAGACTGGTCTGACACCAACCTGGTTCTGACTCCCAGCCTGTACGTTATCGGCACCACCACCGATCAGATCACTTCATCCAATGTAACTTCGGTCAAGTGGTATATCGGCAGTTCCACGACCGCCATCACCACTTCCGGCAACTACGCACTCTCCGGCACCAAGAGCCACATCCTCACCATCAAGGGTAATGTTATGTCTGGCCTTCCCGGCATCGACTACCGCTGCGTGATCACCTACAAGGACGATTCCACCGGTTTGTCCATTACCCATCCGCTGACCATTTCTTTCAGCAGAGTGGTCAATGGCTCTGGCATTACGGATCTGCTGGTGGCGACCCCCAGCGGTAATGTGTTCAAGAACAGCGAAGTGGCCACGCTGACGGCAACTGCCGAACTGTGGCGTGGCAGTACCGTGGATACCACCAATGTGACTTACGCCTGGGCCATCATGGACAGCTCTGTAACTTCCACCAGTTCCAGTGGTTATGATGCCGCCTTCGGCACCGGTTGGCGCAAGCTGACCGATACCACAGGTATGTACACCGGAACCACCACGGCAACCATTACGGTCTATGCCGCTGCCGTTGACAGCTACGCAGTATTCAAGTGCGTGGCTACTGACTCCGATACAACTTCCAGCACTTACAACTCCACCTTCTCCGATGTTGCCACCTTCATCGACAACTCTGACCCCATCCAGGTGGTCATTACTTCCACGGGTGGCGATGTCTTTAAGAACGGGGAAGGTTCCACGGTGTTGACCGCTGTGGTATACCAGGCAGGTGCGGAGATCGATTCCGAGGGCAACGGTACTTATACCTGGACGAAGTATGACAAGGACGGTGCTATCGACACTTCTTGGGGTACTTCCGGCAGCAAGACCGGCAAGACCCTTTCCGTGTCCAATACCGATGTTGATACCAAGGCTACCTTTATGTGCGTAGTCACTCTCTAAGGAGGTGTTCTCATGCGGGCGGTCGCACAATTTACCATTACCAATATCTGCGATGTGGTCACTTCTGATACCGCCCCGGAGAACCCTTATGTGGGTCAGCTGTGGGTGAACACCGCAACGGTCCCGCCGGAAACAATGGTGTGGGACGGTCTTGGCTGGGTTGTCCAGAACAATCTGGAAGAACTCCGTGAGACCGTCTCCACCCATACCACCCGGTTCGGTGAGTTCCAAAGTTCCATTGATGGCATGAACAGCTATGTTTCCAGTCTGACGGAAACGGTGCAGACTTTGGAGGGAGAACATTCCGGGACACAGGAAACGGTGTTGGAAATGCAGTCCCAGGTATCCGAACTGCAACACTCGGTGGACGGCTTATCGGTCACGATGCAGGAGCAGTTCGCAGGCGGTATCAACTACATCAAAAATTCTGCCGGTCTGAACGGCATTACCGATGACTGGACAGTTACGGGAACTGTCTCCACGGACTCCTCCACGGATGTGCAGAGCAATACCACCTCTGACTCCTGTTTTGTCCTTGGGGACACTTCCACGCTGACCCAGGTCATTACTGGCGTTGTTCCCGGTGCATACACCATTTCCGTCCGAGCCAAGAAAACGGGTGCAAGCTACACCTCGTATTTTTACGCGCAATACAACGGCAATAAATATGCGTACCTGTTCAACACCACCGATACCTTTGGCTGGACTGAGTTTTCTGCGGTCATTCCCGATGTAGTGGACGGCACGATTACCATCTATGCCTACAATCGTCTGGCATCTCTGTATGTGTCGGATATCATCCTGGCAGAAGGTGCAGCGGTTCACAAGTGGACCCCCGCGCCCAATGAGATTTACACCACCGAGGTAAAAATCGACCGCCGTGGCATCGAGGTTTCCAATGAGGATTCCGGGCAGCGGACGGTCATCACGAACCAGGAGTTCTCCGGCTACTACAACGAAGAGAAAATCTTCACCCTGAACAAGGATGAAACCATCACCAAGAAAACCACCGTGGACGGCGAACTGACGGTGGGCAAAACCAAGTTCGTCCCGATGCCCACAGCATCCGAGGGACTGAACATCGTAATTCTGGACTAAGGAGGTAAGGCTATGGCTCTTTCCGGCTCTTTTTATAAATACCCGGTCGACAACTTCGGTCTTTACTGTACCTGGTCTGCGACCCAGAGCGTAACGGGCAACTACTCCGATGTTACGCTCAATGTATATCTGAAATACTACACGCTGTCCGTTGGCTCCCGTTCCGACTCCACCGTTTCCATCAATGGCGTGTCCGAAACCTACACGGCCCCGGCAATCAGTGATACCTCGGCAGACTACGATCTGACCTTGCTGAAAACCTATACCGTGCGTGTGTACCACAACTCCAACGGTACAAAAACGGGTGTGGCGCTGTCTGCGTACTGGCGGTTCTCCGGCACGTATTCCGGCACGTCCATTACCTCCATCACCGCATCTACCACTATTGACCTGGATGCCATTGACAGAACCGCGCCTACGGTCACTTGTTCTGTTTCTGATATCACGGCGAACAGCTTCAAGATTTCCGCCACTTCTTCTGCCACTGTTGATGAATGGAGTTACAGTCTGGACGGTGGCATAACGGGTAATGAATTCTCGACCACCGCCAACACGACCGCAAGCACTACAGTCACTGGACTTTCTGCGAACACCACATATTACGTGCGTGTTGCGGCTCGAAAAAAGAGCAACCAGGTCTATGGTGAGACAAGTTCCGTTACGGTCAAAACCCTGGGCGGTGCGATTATCAACAGCTGTCCGACCATTACAGCGGATGCCACCACCTTGACCTTCAAGCCCAATGTAACGGTATATGATGCGTCCTACTCATATTATCTGTCTATTTGCAACGGCTCAACGGAGTATGTGGCACTCTCGGCAAGAACCTGGTCTGCTGGCACGGCTGACCGTACCATTACACTCTCTCAGACGGAACGGGCGGATCTGCTTGATGCGATGGCGAGCATCAAGTCCTTCACAGCCACCATCAAGGTGGTCACCATGAGCGGTTCAACGCAGATCGGTAGCACCTCTTCCTGCACCTGCACGGTGCAGACTACCAGTGCCAACTCAGCACCGACTATGACCTCCTTTTCCTATAAGGACAGTCGTTCCGCTACTTCTGCGCTGACGGGCAATGACCAGTTGTTCATCCAGACCTACTCGTATTTGTATGTCACGCCCGGTGTGGCTACAGCGAAAAACGGAGCGTCCATCGTTAAATATGCCGCCACCTGCAATGGCAAGACCTATTCCAATACCACCGGCGCAGCTCTAAACCTTTATGGTATTGCAAAATCTGGAACGGTGGATGTGGTGGTCACCGCTACGGACTCCCGTGGTTATACCGTCAGCGAAACACAGCAGGTAACGGTCATTCCGTATGCAAAGCCAAAGGTATCCGAAATTTCCCTGCGCCGAACCAACGATATCGAAGCAGAAATGCAGCTGATTTTTAACGGCAGCATTTCTTCTATTACCGTGGATGATACGGAGAAAAACAGCCTGCTTTATGTGGCATATCGCTACAAACTGACCAGTGAAACCAGTTATGGGTCCTACACCTATATCACCTCGGATGTGACCCAAAGCGGCACCAGCTTTTCCTATTCCAATCTGGAACTTTGCAGTCTGGATGCCAACTCGTCCTATGACTTCCATGTCTATATTCGAGACCAGCTGAACACACTGTCGGCGCTTAGTTTGTACTTCACCGTTCCCCAGGGTACACCTTTGGTAGCGCTCCGAAAGAAAATGGTGGGCATCAACACACCGACCCCGGACTCGGCACTCCATGTAGTGGGCGACGGTCATTTCGAGGGTGATGTCAATATTGAAGGTGATGTTCGCATCGAAGGAACGCTGACCCCAGATAACATCGATTATACCTTTGATAAACCATATTTCGGCCTCTGCGAAACTGCCGCCGATACCGCCGTCAAGGTGGTCACCTGTGATGAGTTTGTTCTTAAAAAAGGCACCCTGGTTGCTGTTCAGTTCACATATGAAAACTCAAATACAACGCCATCCTTAAACGTGAATGGTTCAGGCAGCATCGCAATATGCGGTGTGAACGGTTATTATATGTCCACTTATATGTGGAGAGCAAACCAGGTCGTTCAGTTCGTATACAACGGCACATGGTGGATTGTTCTGGACTGCCTTCCTGCAAGCACGTCCAATTATGGCATAACAAAGCTATCCAACAGCGTCACCTCCACCAGTGCTTCACTTGCAGCAACACCTTATGCTGTTAAATTGGCGTATGACCGCTGCTCCTGGGACAGCATCTCTCTAACCAATGCTCTGGCCATTGCTTACGGTGGCACGGGTGCGACTACGGCGGCAGCGGCTCGGACGAACCTGGGTATTACCTGCACCTCGCTTTACAGCGGAACGCTGACTACAGGTAGTACCACCTTCAATTATGGCTCCTACAAGGGCTATGTCATTGTAGGTCAGCCTTCTTCGACTTCTGCCCGCGTCAGCCTTTTCATCCCGAAGGGACAAATCACAACATCGGCTGTGACCTACCAGGTGGCAGACGAAACCAATTATTACACCTTCAACCTCTCGTATTCCAGCACCACGGTTACACTTGCCTATAAGGGCAGGAGTAGTTCCGGGCAGATTATCCGGGTTTGGGGTGTGAACTAAGGAGGGCTTATGAAAGCTTTATTGGATGAACAGGGCTTCATTACCAGTTATGCTCTTGTGGGTGATTTGGTAGATGGCATCGAACTGCCTGACCCAGAGGATATTGTCCACTTTGAGGAGCATTTCGCCGCATACAAGGTGCGTGATGGTGCTGCGGCCTTTGACAACGAACAGAACGAAGCACTCCAAACCGAGGCAAAGAAGGCTGAGTTTCGACTGCGCCGTGAAACGGAATGCTTTTCTGTTATCAACCGAGGGCAGCTTTGGTATGAGGGGGTCTCCATCACCCAACTGCTGGAACTGCGCCAATGGTACAAAGCGTGGCTCAATGTCACGGAAACAATGGTCGTGCCGGAGAAACCGACATGGCTGGAATAAGGAATTTGGGCATCCGCAAGGGTGCCTATTTTCATATAAAAAATATGAATTTCAGGAGGACAGAACAATGGATCTCACCACCCTGGCGGCAACGATCACTGCTCTTGGCGTCGTTTTCGGCGCAATCTTTGCCGTCCACAAATGGTTCTTGAAACAGGAAAAGCAGGACAAGGACATCAAGGCCATTAAGGAAGAGCAGACAGTTCTGACCCAGGGCATTCTTGCTTGCCTTCAGGGTCTGCACGAGCAGGGCTGCAATGGCCCCGTCACCGCCGCGATTGAGCGGATCGAAACCCATCTCAACAAGCAGGCTCACAAATAAAGGAGGATTTTATTATGTACGACTTTTTTGAAGTAACCGCCATTCCCGCACTGGCAGCCATCGTGTACACCATCATCGACATCGCAAAGACCGCTATGGGCGGTGACGACAAGTTCAAGCGTTTTATTCCGCTGATTGCCTGCGTTCTGGGTGCAATCTGCGGTGTGGTCGCATTCTACTTTGTTCCCGGCACTATGGGGACGGAGAATATCCTCGTTGCTATCGTTCTCGGTGCTGCAAGCGGTCTGTCTGCCACTGGTACCAACCAGGTGGTCAAGCAGCTCTCCGCAGGTACTACGACCAAGAAGGAGGTAACTGATAATGAATCTGCGTAAGTTGATTCTGACCGAAAATGCCTGCTATAAGGCAGGCCGCAAAATTACCGTCAAAGGTATCATGGTCCACTCCACCGGTGCCAATAACCCGAACCTCAAGCGTTATGTAGGCCCCGATGACGGTCTGCTCGGTGAGAACCAGTACGGAAATCACTGGAACACCTACCATCCCGGCGGCAGAGAGGTTTGCGTTCACGGCTTCATCGGAAAGCTGAAGGACGGCACTATCGCAACATACCAAACCCTTCCTTGGGATCACCGTGGTTGGCACGCCGGTGGTTCTGCAAACAACACCCATATCGGTTTTGAAATCTGTGAGGACGGTCTCGCTGATGGCACCTATTTTAAGAAGGTGTATCAGGAGGCCGTTGAACTTTGTGCGTATCTCTGTAAAGAGTACGGACTGAGTGAAAAGGATATCATCTGCCATTCCGAGGGCTATAAGCGTGGCATCGCATCCAATCACGGCGATGTCATGCACTGGTTCCCCAAACACGGCAAAAGCATGGATACCTTCCGTGCTGATGTAAAGGTGCTGCTTGCTGGCGAAACGGACTCTGCTCCGGCAGAAAAACCGCAGGATACCACTTCCGTGGAAAAGACCATCTGGGATTATCTTTACGGCAAGATCGGAAACGCCTATGGCACCGCAGGTTTGATGGGCAATCTTTACGCTGAGTCCAGTCTCAAACCTACCAATTTGCAGAACACCTACGAAAAGAAACTGGGCTACACCGATGCAGCCTATACAGAGGCTGTGGACAACGGCTCCTATGACAACTTCGTGAAGGACTCTGCTGGGTACGGTCTGGCACAATGGACATACTGGTCTCGCAAACAGGCTCTCTTGGAGTTTTCCAAGTGCCAGGGCAAATCCATTGGTGACCTTTCTATGCAGCTTGACTTCATTTGGAAGGAACTGACCGAAAACTACAAGGGTGTTCTCGACGCCCTGAAGTCGGCCACTTCCGTTACGGAAGCATCCGCCGCTGTGCTGACAAAGTACGAGCGTCCTGCTGACCAGGGAGAGGCTGTCCAGGCAAAACGCGCGGCTTACGGTCAGACCTACTATGACCGTTACGCTACCATCGAATACCCCGAAAAACTGACCTCGGGTTATTATCGGGTGCGTAAGACCTGGAAGGACAGCAAGTCTCAGGTTGGTGCATATCGTGTTCTGAAGAATGCAAAGGCTGCAGCTGACAAGCATCCTGGCACTTTCGTTTTCACCAATGACGGTGTTGCCATCTACCCAGAAAAGGCTGCGGAGACATACCGCATCCACACCGTGGTCAAGGGTGATACCCTCTGGGATATCGCAAAGGCATACCTGGGCAATGGGTCCCGTTACCCAGAAATCAAGACCCTCAATAATCTGACTTCCAACGTCATCTACAGCGGCTGGAAGCTGAAGATCCCAAACTAAGCACGAAGCCCATCGAGCCATTCCGGTTCGGTGGGCTTTTTGTGTTTTGGGCAGAAAAGTTTCTGCTGTTTCCGCCAAAACGGGCTGCTCGTTTCCATTTGGCACTGAGGAGATACCACCTCAGAAGGAGGACCCGCTATGACGGATTTACAGAAAAAGCAAATTATGGCCATGCGTCAGCAGAACGCCACCTATGCGACCATATCCGATGCCTTGGGCATCCCGCAAAGCACGATAAAGACCTATTGCCGGAAGATCGGCTTGATGGGTGATCGCACTCCGAGAAAGCCTGTCTGCAAAAACTGCGGCGGTGAACTGACCAACACCCCAGGAGCAAGACCCCGGCTCTTCTGCTCCGACCACTGCAAACAGACCTGGTGGAACAAGCATCGCAGAGAGCGTGTCAGCACAAAAATTCTTCCGCACATCTGCCTTACGTGCGGAAAAACTTTTGCGGACTACGGTGGAGCAAAACGAAAATACTGCTCTCAGGAGTGCTACAGAGAAAGGGGTGTGCGTGATGGACAGAAAGGTTTTTGAGTCCCTGTTGGGTTATAAGTCGGCAATGGCCCAGGCTCGGCTTATGCGGTCAAAAGGGCTTATTTCTGCTGAAGAATACACCAAAATAGAAACAAAAATGTGCGAGAATTATGGTATCAATTTCGGCAGTTTATATCGAGATATTGACTGGATAAATACCCCCTTTGACGGTAATATGGACACTGAAAAGGAGGTGGTATGATGCCAAAGACTGTAACAAAAATCAATTTTCTGCCCAAGTTGGAAAGCAAGAAAAAGGTCGCAGCCTACGCTCGTGTGTCGTCCGGCAAGGATGCAATGCTCCATTCCTTGTCGGCACAGGTCAGCTACTATAACGCTCTGATCCAACGCGAGGACGGATGGCAGTTTGTCGGTGTATATGCTGACGAAGCTATCACAGGCACTAAAGAAGACCGTGCTGACTTCCAAAGGCTGATTGCTGACTGCCGAGCCGGAAAAGTTGATTTGATAATTACTAAGTCCATCTCCCGCTTTGCCCGCAATACGGTGACGCTCCTTGAAACCGTCCGTATGCTGAAAGCGTTAGGGGTGGACATTTATTTTGAGGAGCAGAACATTCACACAATGAGCGCCGACGGCGAATTGATGCTGACCATCCTTGCATCCTACGCACAGGAGGAAAGCCGATCTGCAAGTGAAAATCAGAAGTGGCGCATCAAAAAGAACTTCGAGGAAGGGCTGCCTTGGAACGGGGTCATCCTTGGATACCGCCTAATCAAAGGCAGATATGAAATCGTGCCGGAGGAGGCGGCAATCGTACAGCGGATTTTTGCAGAATACCTTGGTGGCGCCGGAGTTTCCTTGATTGCCAAGCATCTGGACGCTGATGGCATAAAGACCCGCCGAGGCGAACGATGGCATCCGAACACGCTACAGAAGATGCTGCGGAACTACAATTACACAGGAAACCTCATCCTGCAGAAAACCTTCCGTGAGAACCACATCACCAAAAAGACCATCATCAATGAGGGGCAGCTACCCAAATACCACGCAGAGGGGACCCACGAAGCCATCATTGATATGGACACCTTCATGGCAGTTCAAATGGAGATTGAGCGCCGTGTCAAGCAGTACGCGCCCAAGACTTCTACCATCAATCGTTACCCCTACAGCGGAAAAATCGTCTGCGCCAAATGCGGTAAGTGCTACCGCAGAAAGACCACCAAAACGCAGATCGTTTGGATATGCGCAACATTCAACACCAGGGGAAAAGCATTCTGCTCTGCAAAGCAGATTCCAGAATCCACCCTGGATGCCTTAGTTGCTGAAATCCCCGGCGGCATGGGTGCTGTCGAAACCATAACTGCTGCCGACAATAACTCTCTCCACTTCTATTTGACGGACGGCACAACGCTGACACGTATTTGGAAAGATCGCTCCAGGGCAGAGTCCTGGACACCCGAAATGAGAGAAAAAGCAAGACAAAAAGCCCGGGAAAGGAGCCAAGCATAATGGCAAGACAGATAACGGTCATCCCTGCCACAAGGGATAAATTTACAGCATTGCCGACTGCCTCTATACAGAGACGGCGCGTTGCTGCCTACGCTCGTGTTTCTACTGACAGCGATGAGCAGTTCAGCAGCTATGAGGCACAGATTGATTATTACACCAATTACATCAAAAAGCGCGATGATTGGGAGTTCGTAAAGGTCTACACGGATGAGGGTATTTCCGGCTGTAACACCAAGCGCCGTGACGGATTCAATGAAATGGTTGCAGATGCCCTTGCAG
>JAZQHD010000057.1:0-5402 GCA_045540375.1 Ructibacterium sp.
AAGGGCGATAGCCGCCTTCTGAACCGAAGCGGAAGCCTCACCGCTTTCCGCAAGAGCCGTGTTGTAGGTCTCTTGTGCAGAGGCGAGTTTGTTTTGCGCCTTTTCAAGGGCAAGGGCAGCCTTTTGAGCTTGCTCGGAATCAGCACCGTTCTTTTCTACGGCTGCGTTGTAAGATAGCTGTGCCGATTCAACGCCGAGCATTGCATCTTCCACAGCACCGTATGCCTTCTTGGCGGCATCTCCGCTTTTCTTGAGAGCTTCGTCATAGGCGATTTGGGCTTTCTCAAGGTTAAGCTGTGCCGTCTGTGCTTTGGCTTCAGCCTTGGCGAGTTTATCCATATCCACCGTAGCTTCACCGACAACATCGGTAACCGTAGCCATCGATTTGATGTTTTTCGCCATGGACTTTGTGAGCGTTTCGGTAGAGACGTCCACAAGCTCGGCGGCATACATATACTCTTGGAGCTTATCGGTTGCGATGCCTGTCTGCGTTGCGGTGGTGAGAACACCGTCAGCGTAAGCAGCACCCTCGGTTGCCATATCCACAAGGGCTTTTCCGGCAGCCACGGCGGCAGCGGAAACGGCAGCGAAGGCAGCGGTTATAACGGCTGCGGTTGCCTTACAAGCCGTACCAAGCCCCTCGAAGGAGGGACCGGCTTCATCGGCTTCCTTGGCTGCATCGTCGATTTCCTCACCAAACTTATCGGTTGCTTTGCCTGCATCCTCCATACCCTCGCCGGAGTTTTCGATGGCATCGTTATTGCTCTTAAGCTCACGTTCCATACCGTTGAGGGCAGCTTCAGCATTATTTAATTGTATCTGCCACGCCTGGGTACGCTTATCATTTTCACCGAAGGAATCGGATGCGTTTTTCAGGGCGGCACGGAGAACTTCGATTTTCTCCTTTTGTGCTGTGATTTGCTTGCCGAGAACTTCGTTGCGGGCGGTGAGAGCTTCGACAGATTTATCGTTCTTGTCGAATTCCGACTCCACAAGCTTCATTTCAGAACCTAAAACTTTGAAAGCCTGGTTGATTTCGGCAAGCGAGTTCTTAAATTCCTTCTCGCCTTCAAGTCCAATCTTGAGACCGAAGTTATCTGCCATTTATACCACCACCTTTCGTTAGATTCCGTCCGGGATGATATCGTCGATAAAATACTCCCGCTTGGGTTTCGAGATGCCGGAGAACTGCTTGTGGCATTCCCAAAGATCGAGAAGCAAACCAAAAGGCATCAGACCCACCTCATCAATTGTTAGATGCAAATGGGCGATGCCGTAATACAGAAGTCGAGTAAATAACTCTTCGTCACTTACTCGACCGCCGCGTTTTTTGGGTCAGCCTCGCTCTCCACGTTACGCTTTGTTCCTGCGTAGAGAGCTTCCGTGATAGCGGATTTATACGATGCGAGATCAGCCGGAACTGTGAGAAGTTCAACCACATCCTCGGTGAGGAGTTCCTTGGGGTCATCCTTGTGCTTGAGGTTGTGGATGAGAAGTGCCTGATTTGCAAGAAGGGTGATAAGCCATACGATCTCGCCGATAGCCATTTCAAAGTTCTCGGATTTCATCAGCTTGTCACCGAGGTTCTCAAGACCACCGTAGCGACCTGCGATTTCCTTGGTAGCTTTGGTCGTAAGGACGAGCGTATATTCGTCACCGCCAATGACGATCTTTGCGGTTCTGTCAGTAGTCATTATTCAGCACCTCCGCTTGCAGGCTGTTGTGTATAGGTAGGCTCGTAGACCTCCTTGTACCAATTGGTGATGGTAGTTGCGCTTACGGTTGCATCGCCCTCGGTGGCTTCAGCCTTCCAAGGATGCTTACCGCTTGCGTCCGCTTTGTTACGGCGAAGGATCGTGCCTTCGATAGTGGGAGTGGAGAAGGTGATGCTGTCACCCTTGGTAGCCAGGTTGGTAGCGGGAATACCAAACTTGACCCTGTAAAGCCAGTAGTATTTGTACTTGCCGTTTGCCTTTTTGGCACGGAAGCCAACTGCTACGGGAGCGCCACCGTCTTCGGCAGCGGAAATAACAACGCCTCCGGCATCGATTGTCGAGCCAGTGAGGTCGGATGCAATGGCGGCACCGAGGTCATCAATGCCAAGGGAAAGAGTACCACTCTTAAACTCCTTGACGATCTCGGCAGCACCATCGTCCGCATACAGCGTTGCTTCTGCAAGTTCCACCGAAAGGTCAGCCGTCATAGCCTTTGCCAGGGGAGTGGGAGTGGCATAGGTTTCATTGCCGTCCTGGTCTTCGGTGATCTTTGCATAGAAAAGTTTATCAAGACCGATAGTAGCCATAGATTTTATTCCTCCATATCATAGTGTTTTGCGACATCGACCACATAGTGGTGATATCCTGTCTCGGTTTCATATCCGATGTACTGTCGCCCGGTAATGGTGAAGTCCTCGGAAATCAGAAGCCGAACAATTCTGTTTTTGTCCGCACCGTAGTTTCCTTTGCTGTACAGCGAGATGCGGGCTTCCTGTACATCATAAGTTGGGGTGTTGTCGGCGTTCACACCGAAGGTGTCCGTCAGCGGAACGACCACGATGTATTTGTCGGGGGCGTTCTCGGTAAAGACACCCGTTTCAAGAGGAATGCCGAGTTTCCCCAAGCTAACGTTAATATCCGAAAGAACACTCATAATTTGCTGATTTCCTCCTCGAGTTTCTGTTTCATAGCCGCTTCACACGCCGATTTTGAGCTTGATTTCGCAGGCTTCAAAAAGGGCTTTGCGGGCTGACCGTGCCGTCCGTATTCGAGAATGTTGGCAATTTTAGCATTGCTTCCACCGTCAGAACGAGGTTCAGCGAAGCCGATCTTGATGTTATGGTTGCCGTTTCGGTCAACACGTGCCTTCGACATACCGAGGGACCGTTCAAGCTCACCCGTGGAGCGTGAATCCACTTTGGTGTCCTTGCCGACTACGGAGGAGAGGTTGGAGCGAATTTTCGCAAGTACAACCTCGCCCCCGGCTTCAAGGACACGCTCGGAGATCTCATCGGTTTGTGCGCCGAGTTTTGAGAGCTTCTCAAGAAACTCATCAGGCATTTTGATATCGACTTTAGCCATTGGTGGACACCACCTTCTTTGCCAGGACCTCGATATACATTCCTCGACCTTTGACATCCTCGACCGACGTGATGTCGAACTTCTCGCCATTGCAGTAGAGGATGTGGTCGGTGGTTATTGTAGTACCGGGAATCATACGAAAACGGAAGAGGTCTGTGGCTTCTGAAAAGGCAGCGAGGTTTGCCCAACGCTGTGAGCCGTGCCGTCCTTCACGGTAAGCACGGACAGAAGCCACACCCTCATACACGGACGTGGCGAAGCCCTCCGCATCTTTTACCTTTTTGAAAATGCCGAGGTCGATAAAGGTATTCATTTTGCCGAAAGACATAATCACACCTTCCAATCTCGGTCAAGGCGAAGGAGCAGATTGACCGTGTTCCATACTTGCGTGGCTGCCTGGGGGTTATCAGCGAAGAAACCGCCTGTACTTCCGTCACGTGACTCATAGAAATGAGAAGCAAGCATAATCACGGCTTGCTCGGTCGTGGCGGGCATAGCGGTTTCTTTATAAGTACCTTCGGGGATGTGCTGATAGCTTTCTGCATACGCTACGGCAGCGGTGATGTAGCTTTGCAGTAAAGTGTCATCAGCCGAGTGTTCGAGAATAAGGTTTTGCTTGACCTTCGTGAGCAATTCCGACATCACCGTCACCTCCCGTTAGCTTAGGTTGCAGAACCCTTCTGCTGAAGCACCTTGATGGCTTCGGGGAGGATGAGCTTGCCGTCGACACGCTTGGATGCGAGGAAGCCGACCTGCCCGGTCTCTGCATAGCGCTCGTTAAGGCGTCTGAAAGTGATACCCGCACGGTCACCAATCCAGTAGTAGGAGAAGTCGCCGAAAGCGATGGACTTGGCACCCGCACCGAGTTCGGGAGCATAGGGGGTGGTAAAGATACGCTTACCGAGGATGGTATCGTATTCGCCGTCATTGAGTGCCGGATGCCACAGGTACTGACCGTTGGAATCCTTGAGCTTACGGATTGCTCTTACGGTACTGTCGTTAAGTACCCAAATTGCCTTCTTGCGGTAGGGGGACTTGAGGGAGTAGAAGAGGTCGATAAGCTCGTCAGCGGTGATTGCGGTTTCGGAGGCAGCGGTTACGCCGATTTCAGCACCGCCAACGTCTGCGAGAATACCCGTAGGCTTTGCAGTACCGTTGCCGTTCAAGAAAGCTGCTTCCTCAAGATTACCGATGCGACGGGCAAACTCGGTTGCAAAGTATCCCTCAAGGTCAAAGGCGGAGTCATTGAGAAGCTCCTCGGAAACCTTGATAAGAGTGGCGATCTTGTGTGCGCCGATGAGCTGCTGACCGAATGCATCGTCGCTTTCGGGAATCTGCCCCTCCTCGTCGACCCAGGCAGCAGTTCCGCGGGTGGATACGATGGGGATTTTGTGAGAGCCGCTCGAAGTAGCGAAAACGTGAGCGTGCTTACGGATGACGTTCTCCTCCTCAAGAGAAGTAATGAGCTTCTTCTCAAAGGTATCGGGAACGAGATAGCCACCCTCGGAGTCGGTGCCTACCTGGAGAGCATTGCGGATTTCATACGAATCACGCTTTCTTGCGTGGTTCCAGAAAGCATCCTTGTAAGCATCGGAAGCTCTGCCAACCTTAGTGTCAGCCTTGGGGGCTTCGGGCTTTGCGGTTAGGGGAGTAGTAGTGGGACGGGACATTTCCTTGTCCATAGCCTCAAGTCTCTCAAGACGAGAGATTTCCTTGCCGAGATCGGTAATCTCGCTTTCCATGCGAGAGTAAGTGGCATCATCCTCGGCAGAGAGGGTGCCCTTGTCGTTTCTGTGGGAGTCAAGGAATGCCTTGGCTGCATCCCACGCAGTTGCACGCTTGGTGCGAAGTTCAGAAATAGTCATTGTGTTTTCCTCCTGTTTAATATTTCAAAAGATTGAGTCGGTCGTAAAGGTCATCAACCTTGCGACCCGTGGGGGTGGTTTCTTTAGGCTGAATTTTTGCAGCCTCGGCGATCATTTTGTGGCGCATCTTGTTCATAAGAGCGACCTCGACAGCCTTGCGAGAGAACATCATAGATGCCTTGGGAGCAACGTCTGTGTTCTCGGCGGGTGTGGTTTCTTCGGGAGTTACGGATACAGCTTCGGTGGGTTCTGTATGAACCGGGTTTTCACGGGCAAGAATGCCGTCAATGAAACCGAGTTCGAGAGCCTTGTTGGCATCCATCCAGGTTTCCGCATCCATAAGGTGTGCGAGCTTGGCACGAGAAAGACCGGTCTTGATTTCGTAAGCATTGAGGATAGATTCCTTTACGCTTCCGAGCATCTCGATGGCTTTTTCCATCTCGTCCGCATCGCCCATAGC
>JAZQHD010000058.1:0-3744 GCA_045540375.1 Ructibacterium sp.
CATATGGCTGTACAAGACGCATATAGAAACTCGGATTTGCCCGTTGCTTTCACCAATTTTGAATCGACTGAAAACATAGTTAAGGAAATGAACAGGCGCAGAAAGCTCCTCGGCAAATTATCTGTCGAGACTTACAAAGATTTCGGGGGAAAAAAGGCACCTAAGAATTGGACTAATATTGCCGATTATGCTATGGGTCGGGCATCGTATGGAATGAATAATGGCGGTAATAACTATTATCTCCAAGCGTTTCTTAATCAGAATACAAATCTTCAGCAGGAAAATCAAAACAATCCGGAATTTCTGCAATTCCTGCAATCAGAGAGATCCAGATTCGACCGCATCGGCAAAGTTTTCAGTGCTGCGAACAAGAATGGCACCGTATCGGATTTCTCGAATACCATGGTAGAATATGAAGCAGTTGTCCCCCAGATGCTGGCAGAATATGAGTACGCCGGCGTGAACAGGAAATCTGATGCTTACCAAAAACTGAAAGCTGTTGCGCTCGATTCCCATGTGCGTCGCCGCATCGCCGATTTAATAAATAAACAGTACTATAAAAACAGATGATACAGCTAAATAGAAGATAAAAAATGTCCGAGAGGGGACGGTTTTGTAATCAAACCATTTCTCGAACTGCATAAGGCGGAGGTGAAGGGAATGGTGATTATCCATCGCTTACCATTGACTTTCTCGGTAACATGTGTTATTATGGGTTAGTGAATGCTAACCGGAGGAGATGCAATGTCACGCCTTCCACAGAATATTCGAGCAGCATTGTTAAGCAGTGGGAAAGATCAGTTTCTTGCATATGGTTTTGAAAAGGCTTCCCTTAGAACCATCTGCAAAAAAGCCGGGCTTACTACAGGAGCATTTTATAATCATTTTTCCGGGAAAGAGGATTTGTTCTCTTCTCTTGTTGAACCGATGATCCATGGGTTTCGGAAGATGTATCAGGATGTGATTTCGCAGGAGCTGGCTGATCTGACCACAGGTGTGGAGAATGAACTGACATCTATCACTTATGCTATCACGCACAAGGACGAGTTTCGCCTCCTGTTTGAATGTTCAAAGGGAACCAAATATGAGGGCTTCAAGGAGCATCTGATTCAAGAGGTTTTTTATCCAAGTTATCAGGAGGTCTTTGACCGCTATGCAGGAAGGCATGTTGATCCTGCCCTTGTCCGGATCATTCTTCACATGAAATTTGAGGAGTATATGGAGCTTATTTACGGAAGATACACCATGAACGAAGTAAAAAAGCTGATCACACAATTGACGGTATTTTCAGAAGCCGGATTTCACGGACTGCTGAAAGAAATAAATAAAGAAAGCTGAAAGCCTGATCGCAAAGCGATCAGGCTTTTTAAATAACATTTTTGCGAAATCGTTATAAATTGCGGCGTAAAACCCACACGCTTGCGTGTGGGATGAAAGCCGCTTTTCTTTAACTCGACAAATGCATAGAATGCATATATAATCTATGTATAACAAATAGATGTGGAGGTGTTAAACATGTACGAATGCCCTAAAGATTGTTTGAGTTGTGCTAATTCTTTTTCAGAGCCTGCTAAAAATGAGAACGAACCCGATATTCTGCATTGTGTAGAAAAGAATGGAAAAATTGTAAAAGATACAGATTGTTGTGAATTATATAATTGATAAGGAGTAAAAATTTATGGCACGACCTAAAAGCAATAATGTACAAATCAACATTTCTGTTCCTGCTGAATGGAAAGAACAGTTGGAAAACCTTGCCCGTATTTATTCTGTCGAAGAAGGTACTACTATTACCTTTCTCGATTTGATGCGTAGGGGTATTCAAGAAAAATATCAATTAGGAGAAACCACGGATGAGCGATGAACAATATCATAGTACTTCGCATTGTAAATATCTGACACAGTATCATATTATTTGGTGTCCGAAATTCAGATTTTCTGTATTACAGAATGGTGCTGATGATACATTAAAAAGCATTCTTGCTGATATCTGTAAACAATACAGGTATGAAATCAAAGCATTGGAAGTAATGCCAGACCATATACATATATTTGTTGATTGTCCTCAAACGGTTGCCCCATGTGATATCGTAAGAACCCTTAAAAGTATCAGTGCTATTGAAATGTTTAAAGCGTATCCGCAGTTAAAACAATTTTACTCCCGTTGTGGAGTATTGTGGTCAAGAGGATATTTCGTATCAACAGTAGGACATATAAGCGATGCTACAGTAAAAAAGTATATTGCGGAACAGAAAAATCATGACTGATGAAGAATATAAGAAAATTTTGAAGCAATTTCATAAACTTTCCGATAGGCATATATTGGTTGTTGAAGCCGATATGCCGTATTCTGATGTCTTAAAGGTTGTTGCTCTTTCTAATAAAATACGCAAGGCAGGTAATGAGCTTGTGCATCTCATGAGAAAGAATTACGACCAGCTGCTGCGTACGAAAAGATATAGAAAACTGCTTAAACTATATGGTGATACTGAAAACAAAGACAAGCGCAAAACTCTGGCAAAGCAGCTTAACAAGATGCAGGCTGAATACAATGTCACATGGGATTTTTGCAGGACTTCTATGATTCCGATTGGTAAGAAATATGGCATAGATGCTGTTTTTGCTCTTACCAAAGCGCAAGACATCTGGCGTGGAATGGAAAAATGCCTTTATGGTAATGGTAAGACCATCCATTTTTCAAAATACGGAGAACTGCCATGTATCAGAGCAAAGCAGATGAACCGTGGCATTCCTATATCTGTTAAGAATGGTAAATTGCAATTCAAACTTGGAAAAGTTGCATTTGGAATACAAATAGATGATAGATTTCAAACGGATGAAGTAAATGCCATTATGGATTATCTTGCCAATCCTGAAATTATAGATAATGAAGCAATCAATATACTTGTAGAAGATGCATATTGCATAGATACATATAGACCTTGCTATGCTACTCTTGTTCCGAAAATTATAAGAGGGAAATATCGTATATATCTGCATCTGACTATCGAAAGCAAAGCAAAGCCTAAGTACGATAAATATGGGAATCTCCGTCATAAATATGGCAAAGGTATGATAGGCGCTGATATTGGAACTCAGACGGTTGCTTATACATCCGATACCGAAGTAGGATTAAAAAATCTTTCAGAGCGTGGAAATAGTATACAGACTTCTGAAAGAAAAGAGCGTTTGCTTTATCGTGCTATGGACAGGTCAAGACGGGCTGCAAATCCTCAAAACTATAACGATGACGGTACGGTTAAGAAAGGTCATAAGACATGGAAATATTCAAATCACTACAAGAAACTGAAAACTAAACATGCCGAATTGTGTCGCATCAATGCTGTAAACAGACAGCTTGCTATAAACGAGGATGTAAATCACCTGCGGAGTCTTGGGGATGTATTTGTTACTGAGCCTAAAAATGCAAGTAAGCTCATGAAGCGAGCCAGAGAAACCACTAAGAACGACAAGGGTAGATTTAACAGGAAAAAGCGTTTTGGAAAATCCATAAAGAACCGTTGTCCTTCTGGGTTCCAGACTACGATAGAAAAGAAATTCAAGGTTACAGGCGGTACATATATAGAAGTTCCCAACAATTATAGGGCTTCACAGTATGACCATACAGCCGATAATTACATCAAAAAGAAATTGTCTGACAGGATGTATAAACTCACAGACGGAACTTTAGTGCAAAGAGATTGGTATTCATCATATCTACTCTACTGCTACGATTACAGGACA
>JAZQHD010000059.1:0-14208 GCA_045540375.1 Ructibacterium sp.
TAAATAGTTCACCGAAAATTTTAATAAAAACTAAACTATATCCGTATTATACGTATATAGTTTATTATAATACTTCGCCTCCGTAGATACAATAATAATATCAAAATAAAGGAGGAGAAAAATGGAGCTTGATTATAAAGCAATCGGCAAAAGAATTAAAATTGCACGAATCAAAGCAGACATGACACAAGAGATGTTGGCGGAAAAGATTGAGCTTTCTCCGACTCATCTGAGTAATATTGAAACCGGTACAACTCGTGTGAGTCTTGCCACTATTGTTTCCATTGCAAACGGTCTTGATATAACTGTTGATGATATCCTTTGCGATAATGTTGTAAAAGCAAGAGTTCAGTTTGAAGAAGATATTGCTGAAATTCTTGATGACTGTGATGAATACGAAATCCGCATGATCAAAGATATGGCTGCAGCTCTCAAAGAATCGTTGAGAAAAGATAAAAAGCTGCATGAATAAATTTTAGCAACGAAAAGGCAGGTTTTCAAACCTGCCTTTTTATCTTTCATAGCCTTTGTCTTTTTCTTTAATTGGTAACTCTTCCTCAGCCTCATCCAATAGCGCCCTATCCTTTTGATCCATGTTGAGCAGAATGTTTAGTTCTTTCAGCCTTTCCGATTTCTCTTTCAGCTCAGTTTCTTTTGCAAAAGGCGTTTCCATTTCGGTTCTGGCATTTTCAAGCTGAGTTTGTGTTTCAGAAAGTGCAAGTTTTTCAACTTCAAGTTTTTGTGCCATGCCATCAATGAGGTTGTCTGTTCTGGTGATGTTACCAAAAACATCTGCACCGAGTATAGTGGTGTGCGAAAGAGTTCCTTTCAAAGTCATACGGTATTCGTTGTTCGTAACATCGTAGGAAAGAGTCATATCAAATCCTCGATACTTTCCAAGATGAACAGCATCGGAACCGGTCATGGTGGTGCAAGCTTCTATTATAGCTTTGCCGGCGGATTCCTTGTCGGTATAGAGTTTTTCAAAGATAGTCATTCCAATGAATCCTTCCTCCGGTTTCGGATGGGATTTTGCAAGTTCAATATCTTTCTCATATCCTGCAATCCTTTCGGTAAGTTTCTGAATGGCTGCGGCATATTTTCTGTAAACCATTTCTTCAAGAGCATATTTCTGGCTCAAATGGTTTGCTTTCAGCATATTGAGCTTTCCTACTTCCATATCAAGATTGCATTTCTCGATAATGAGTGGATTACCCGTTGCAAGAGCCTTTATCTCAGAATAACTTAAAGCTGTTTCATCAACATCATCTGCAACCCTTGCAGGAGCCTTGCTCGTCATGATTTGAGCTATGAACTTCTGTTTGTTTTCCACCAGCTGATAAAGATAAGCATCAAAGGTATTCTCGGTAACATATCTGAATATCTCTACTTCAGGGTTCTGATTTCCTTGTCTTACGATTCTTCCGAGCCTTTGTGCAAGATCCGAAGGTCGCCATGGACAGTCCAGGTCATGCAATGCGATGAGCCTGTCCTGGCAGTTTGTGCCTGCACCCATCTTCTGCGTGCTTCCCATAATTACTCTGACCTGTCCGCTTCTGACTTTTGCGAAAAGCTCCTTCTTCCTTGTTTCAGTATTAGCATCATGTATAAAAGCTATCTCTTCTTCCGGAATACCTTTCTCCATGAGTTTCTTTTTAAGGTCATCATAGACATTGAAACTTCCGTCACCCTTAGGAGTGGATAGGTCACAGAAAACCATCTGAGCACTTCGTTTCTCTTTTGTCTTTTCCCATATATCAAAGATGTTTTTTGCACAAATTGAAACCTTTCCGTTTTCATCATCTGCCGCAAGAGGATTGATAAGGCGCATATCAAGAGCAAGTTTTCTTCCGTCGTTGGTGATTTTCAGCATATTATCAACGCTTGGGTCGATTCCTCCGTTTCGGATAATTTCTGCTCTTTCAGCAAGTCCTGCAATCATTTCCTTTTGCAGTTCCGAGGGTTTAATAACCTCTGTATGAAAGTTTGCTTTAGGAACCGGAAGTTTAAGCATATCAGCAGTTTGTATATCCGCAACAGCTTTGAATGTAGACATAAGCTCCGGAAGATTATAGAACTTCGCAAATCTTGTTTTGGAGCGGTATCCTGTTCCTTCGGGAGAAAGTTCAATGGCTGTAATGGTTTCACCATAGTTTGCCGCCCAGTCATCAAAGTTCAGCATATCCATTTCCTGCAGAGTATCATACTGCAGATATCTCTGTATGGTATATAGTTCCACCATGCTGTTCGATATGGGAGTACCCGTTGCGAATACTACACCTCTTCCTCCGGTTATCTCATCGAGATACTGGCACTTCATAAAAAGGTCTGAGGATTTCTGCGCTTCTGTCTGAGCAATGCCGCCTACGTTTCTCATCTTCGTTGCGAGGAAAAGGTTTTTGAAATAGTGGCTTTCGTCCACAAAGATACGGTCGACACCCAGTTCTTCAAAGGTGACTACATCATCTTTTCTGCTCTGGTCGTTGAGTTTTGCGAGCCTTGTTTCAAGGCTCTTTTTTGTTTTCTCAAGTTGTTTTACCGTATATCTTTCGGCTCTTGCCGCTTTTGCTTCTCTGACACCATCAACAATATCTTCAATCTGGTGTCTTATGATAATTTCCTGCCGTTCTTTGGACATTGGTATCTTTTCAAACTGACTGTGCCCGATGATTACTGCATCATAATCTCCGGTGGCAATCCTTGCGCAGAACTTCTTCCTGTTTCTTGTTTCAAAATCCTTCTTTGTTGCCACAAGGATATTTGCGGAAGGATAAAGCTGCAGCCATTCGGAAGCCCATTGTTCTGTAATATGGTTTGGAACCACTACAAGGGATTTACTGCAAAGGCCGAGCCTTTTTGATTCCATAGCAGCCGCCACCATTTCAAAGGTTTTGCCCGCACCTACTTCGTGAGCAAGAAGAGTGTTGCCTCCGTACATGATGTGAGCAATGGCATTTATCTGATGGGAACGTAATGTAATTTCCGGATTCATACCTGAAAACCTTATGTGCTCACCGTCATATTCTCTCGGTCTTAATGCGTTGAATGTTTCGTTATATATACCGCAAAGCCTTTCTCTGCGGTCAATATCTTTCCAAAGCCATTCAACGAATTTAGCCTTTATGAGTTCCTGTCGATCCTGGGCGATAGCTGTTTCTCTTTTGTTGAGCACCTGCTTTTCATTTCCGTTCTCATCAATGATTTTATCGTAAATGCGAACATCTTTTTGATTAAGTGTCTGCTCAAGAATATGATAGGCATTGATACGTTTTGTTCCGTAAGTGGTGATAGCTCGGATATTTCCGGCATCTGCGCTTTTGTTGGTAATGTTCCATTCGCCTGTCGCTTTTGAACGGAGTATCTTCATTCTCGTTCTTGCATAATATCCGGTTCCAAGAAGCTCATACATGAATTTCTCATATATTTCTGTCGGGATCCAGTTTACTCCGATTCGTACACCGATTTCTCCTGCAGTCAGATCCACCGGCTGAACAGCTTCAAGAGCAGAAACATAATGCTGAAAGCTATCTTTCTTTTCAGCAGGTAATGCTTCATACATAGCCTTTGCCATGCGAAGTTTTCTTCGGACATTGCCGGATAGATATTCGTCTGCGGTGACGAATGGATACCTACTCAAATCAGTCATAGCTTCGGAAATATCTTCCGCTCTTTCAGGACAATGAATATCCCGGAAGATTACTCCTTTGAGTTCTGATTCCAGCTCATCATTGGTCTTATCCGAAAGGCCTGACATGTATTCCATGTCAACTCTTGCTTTTTCGGAAATGGAAACTGCAAGTGCTTCGCTTGCGGTATCAACGGAAGTTACTGCCACATGAGGACGGATAGTTCTTTTGCTGAACATATCGGCTTTACGTTTAAAGTTGCCTTCCTCATCAAGAACTTCGAGAGAACAGAGAAGGTAATAGCTTGAATCCTCGCCGAAAGCCATGCTGTTTCCTCGACTTGAAATAAGTCCGTATTTCTTTGTGTAATCATCATAGAGCCTATTTAGATTTTCCTGTTCGGCTTTGATATCTTCATCGGGATAATCCTCTGTCTGGTATTCTATGAGCTTTCTTACAGATTCTCTTAAAGCTATCATTCCTCGGATTCTGTTTTCTGCAGTTACGGAAACTTCAACAGGGTGCATACGGGAGTTTTCTCTGAAATATATCTTTCCGTCGATAATAGCGTAGCTGAAGTTTCGTATATTTGGATTTGCAGGGATTGACTTGTCCTCTTCCTCGATTTCGTCAACCTCGTATTCCGTAATCTCCGCATGAAGGTTGCTGACAGCACCACGAAGAAGCTCGGAAAGTTCTGCGTTTTCATATGGTTTGCAGGTGCTCTCCATACCAAAGCGTGAAGAGACCATCTGCATTTCACCGAGAATCATATCCGGGTTCTTTACGAAATAGCTGTTCATTTTGATTCCGTTTTCGTCCGTATCAAGATGAACCCAATCCGGTTCGATATCTATCATGCGGTCACGCTTTTGGAGGAAGAGGATATCCGCTGTAACTTCCGTTCCGGCGTTCTTCTTGAAAGCATTGTTCGGAAGTCTTATTGCGCCGATGAGGTCTGCTCTCTGTGCGAGGTATTTTCTTACTGCGGGATTTTCTTTATCCATAGTTCCTTTTGAAGTGATGAATGCTACAACGCCTCCCGGACGGACTTTATCAAGAGCTTTTGCGAAGAAATAGTCATGGATAAGGAAATGGTGTTTATCGTATCTTTTATCGAGAACCTTGAAATCACCGAAAGGAACGTTTCCTATTGCCACATCAAAGAAGCTGTCCGGGATATTCACTTTTTCAAAACCGGTAACTGCTATATTGCTGTTTTGATAAAGCTGCTGTGCGATCTTTCCGCTTATGGAATCAAGTTCAACGCCGTAAACCTTGCTGCCACTCATAGATTCCGGAATGCTTCCTATGAAGTTACCCACACCGCAGGAAGGTTCAAGAATGTTTCCGTTTCTGAATCCCATCTGATAGAGTGCTGAATACATGGCACTTGTTATTTCAGGATGTGTATAGAAAGCTGTGAGGGAACTTGCTCTTGCGGCTTCATATTCTTCGGGAGTGAGAAGGCTTTTCAGTTCCTCATATCTCGGAAAACTTTCCTCAAAACATTCCGCAAGGCCGCCCCAGCCAACATATCTTGAAAGTATCTGCTGTTCTTCCGGTGTGGCAAATCGGTTTTCATCTTCCACCTTATGGAGAATGATTATGGCTTTAACGTTGGCAAAATATTTCTCCATCATTGTTCCGTAGCCGAGTTCGTTATCGGTTATGCGGTAATTATGTCTTTCTTCTTTTGGAATTTCCGGATGCAGAGGATAAAACTCGATTCTTTCTGCCTTAACTTTCGGTTTAGGTGGAATGAGCACGGGTGTTTCTTCTTTTTCAGCAGGTTCATTTTCGATTTGAGCACCGTGCTCAAATTGCTTCGTCTGCGGTTCTTCCGGTGCCGGTTCTTCGATGCTTTCTTCAAGCTCCTCAATGAAAAGTTCGAGTTCGGTTGCTTTTTCGGATTCCGGGTCCATATCATCGAGGAACAGTCTTAAATCTTCCGCAAAGAACTTTCTTCTTGCGTTATCAGTAAGCTGCTCATCAATGTTCTTTATAGCATCTTCGTCCGTTTCGCCGATTTCAAGAGTATCCGCATATCCAAATGGGTCAAACTCTTTCATATACCCAACAAGCCTTGAAGCAAGACTTTCTTTTTCAGTAGGTTCTTCAAAGATAAGTTCCACCGGTTCCGGTATCACTTCATCACGGCTCTCCATGGTTTCACGGTCAGCTTCGGTCAGCCATTTATCATCGGATATGAGTTTTGATACTCTCTTTACGTCTTCGCTCCATTTCATATCGTCTTTTGCGTATGGAACAAGGATACTGCCGTGGCTGAAAGAAACGCCTTTGCCCATCTGGTAGGTGATGTTATCGTTTCCACCATGGTATCCGCTGTATTCGCCATGGATCTGTTTGAACATGTTTTCCCGTTCTTTTGAATCCTTGTGCTCGGCGAAGAATTTGTAAACCCGTATGCGGTAATCGGAGGAATACTCGCCGCCACGAAGAAGCTTTTCTATTTCATCTTCGGATATGAAAAAACGCCGCTTCGGGTCATAACCTTCTGCGGCGGTAAACATGAGTGGTTCTCTTTGCAGGTCTTTCAGCTTTGAAAGTATATCTTTCGGCTTGTAGTGACGGTATCGCAAAAGCCCCGGTTCTTTTTCATAGGCAGAAACAAATTCTTCCCATTCGTTTATGAGATTTTGAAGCATATCCGGATTTTTAAGTGCAACCTCTATCATCTCGGAAGCGTTTGGAAAACTGGTTCTTCCGGAGAGAGCAAGCTTAATGAATTTGCAATATCCTTTTTCATCGGCTTCTTCACTGAAATCTCTTACGGCAAAGCAGAGAGTATCTGCCAAAGTTTTGTATTCAAAAGCATCGACTTTATCCAGTTCTTCCTGTGGCATATATCTTCCGAGATCAAGAAGTTCACGGATTCGCTTTGCAGCCTGCTCCCATGTGATTTCCGTAGTATAGCTTTTCTTTGCGGATTCGCCGCCGGCAACTCTCATTCCGTTTTCATCGTACCAAAGGGAATAGCGGTTACTGCCCACAAAGAATCCTGCACCGTTTCTTCCGTAATGCTTTTTAAGAAACTCTGCGTTTTCTTCCAGAGGTTTATCTTTCTTAAAATATCCGCAGATGATTAGTTTGCTATCACGGTCATTTGCACCGATGCAGAGAGCTTCATCGATTATCTGCTGGGGAAGTTCTTCTCTTTCAAAAAGTCTGTTCTCAAATGTTTCCGCACGAAGAGGTTTCTGCTCTCCGGAGAGATCGAAGAGGGACATCTGCTGAACGGTTATGTCTTTCGGCGGAGTAATATTGGTATTGATGAAATATTCTTTTTTATCAATGAGATTTGCAAGCCATTCGGCTACAACTCCCCATGAAAAAACGGACTCCTTTGTGCGGGAAAGGTATGAACCCTCCCACATAAGAAGTCCGTTTTCCTGTGCCACATATCCGATTCTCTGACCTTCATGTATGATTTCGGTGTATCTAATCGGATATGCAGATTTGATATATTCGCATCGTTCATTGAAATCATGGTTTGCAGTGAAGAACAGTTCAATCTGCGATTTCTTGTATTTGAGGTCATCATCTTTGTTTTTGATAATGGCCATAATCTGTTCTTCATTCAGAAATGGAGGAAGTTCGGAAGATGATTCTTCGGTCAGCTCTGAATCAGTTCCGTCATCACTATTTCTTCCGCCGAGGCTTTGATGTTGTTCATAAGACCCACCCATTTCATCTGGTCTTTCTCTTTCAGTTCCTCGGTCGCTCCCAGATCTTCCTTCATCTGTTTCGTAATCTCCGCTACTCTCTTTTCTGCCGTTTTCTGAATCTCCGCCAGATGGCTGTTCAGTTTCCCGGTGGTCAGAAGATTCGTGTACATTACCTTCTTGTGTTCCCTCAAATATTTCTTCCTGAGCAATCCGTATTTCCCAAGGTGATAATCCGGTTCCTGCGGCGGAAGAAGATTCGGGATTCTGTAATCCCCTACCGTTCTGTATGTGATTTCCATTTTCTTTTCCCCTTTCATTATTATCTTTTACGTTTACAGAATACTCTATGTTAAAGGTTGATTCAAATGTATGATTTTCACGTTCCGGATGTCGTTGAATATCAAGAACTGTTTTAGAAATTGCATCAAGGCACATTTGAGATATATCACTCGTAGCAGTTCCAAGTGCATTAAAGGTATCTGCTGTATTAAAATTTATAATATTCCTGAAATCATCTTCATTGAAAAATATTCGAGGATCCTGGTCACATCTTGCAAGGAGCATATATCCAACACTGTTTTTCAGAAGTTCTCTGAATATTACTTTTCGATTATCATCGTCCAAGTCTTCAAAAAAACTATTTTCTTTGTAATAATTAAGTTCTTCCAAGTAATCTGCCATATTATCTTCCACTGCATTACTGGCAGCAGATAATAAGACATAAGCGAAGCTGCTTTTATCTTCCAATTCTCCAAAATTGTTTTCAAGCGTTTCCGTTACTTCAGTTTCGTAATTGCGATGCATCTCCCAAAGAGGTACGGTTTTTGCGTATCTCGATTCATGAGTATCTGAAATATCAAAAACGTATTTAAGCCTTGTCCTTCCAGGATAGTCTTTATCAAACAAAGCAATACCCGTTGATCCTTTATTTACCCATCTTCCAAACCCTCTATTCCATCTTTCAATTTCAAGAACTGCCGTTGCTTCCGGTTTCTGTGCAAACAACAAAATCTGCTCATCGAAATCCAACCTGAAGTTTCTGCAAGCAGTATCAAGAAAATCTTGCCACATCGCCGGTTTTGGTAAATCGTGCATCATTTCATGATATAGCGTTGTTATATGTTCGAACTTTGTTGACATGACAGATTCATTCCTTTCCTAATTATTTTGAAATATGCAATCTCATCTAAAACTTTGTACGCATGCGTACAAAGTTTTAGATGATGCCGCACATCATCTTTCCATTGTTCTATCCTTTCCTTTTTGCGGCGGGTGTTTTTCCATATATTCTTTCAATGTGGTGTTCGTGCCTTCATAATTCCAATCTTTTTCTGAATCTATAAGAATATATTTGTTATTTGTATCTTTTTCAGCTTCAATCGGAATCGCTATAATCTTTCCATTCAAATTGATGAAGTCTTCGGGCTCCTTAAAAAAATTAAAATATTTTTTCAGTTGTTCTTTATTGAGCGAATCAAAATCGTCTTCCGTAAGCCCAACAACTAAAAACGATCCAGCAAGAATATCGTAGATTTCACCATTCTCATCCTTCAATGAACGGTTGAGTGGCATATCATTTATTTTCCCTTCTTCGTTACAAATAATTGCTACCTCATCAAAAAAAGGATAAGTAACTTCGATATATCCCTCTACTTCCCTTTGTAAAGATTCCAGGCTTCCACTTATCGTTTTCACGTATGGTTTCTTATACGCTTCCACTTTCAAAACGGTTATTCCGTCTTTTACTTGTCCTGCGTTTACTGGTTTAAGTTCATCGTGCTCTTTATTGAAGTCCAAAGGAGTATTCGAAATAATTGTTCCCCAATGATTAACAAGAATAAATGGTGCTATTTCGCATGGTTCTCCCTGCATATTGTCATCATGTCTTACATCATAGGCATACATACCTTTTGGGACAGTGTTTCTATCTATCCTCAAGTTAGTGAATATCATAGGCTTACCAAGAACCGTAACATTCTCAAAAATTTCCTGTCTTGCATCCATTTTCATGTTTTTCACCTCTCTTTTTCAGACATTTGTTTTGGAATATGAAACCCGTAAACTTTAGCGATTTCATCGCCAAGCCTACGGGTTTTCTTTGTAATATCATCTCTTGTAATTGTTCCACTGAAAACTTTCTCTCTGAAATTTTCTTTTTGAATTTCGCTTATATCGGGTTTGTACTCTCTATATAGATAATGGTTTATCCCATCATGATGAACTGCGTCACATCTCAGGTCTCCGTTCTTATCTACGTACCAAGTGGCATAATCCATATCGGTATATAGGCAATCTGCAATGTTTCCACTTGCAATTTCTCTACAACCCGAAAATCTTCCGTTCCATCTGCCTATGTCTGCAATAACGATTATCGGATTATCAAGTTTAATATCAAGATTTATTCTATCATCTTCCAGATAGTCATCGTTTATTGCATACATCAATGATATTCTCTCCGTCTCCGTTCTATCCGGAAATTCTTCTTCCAATTCCTTTCTCCAATCTTCATAGTCAAGGTCTCGGTTACTCCAGATTACGTGTTTAAGTTCCGTCATCTTGCTTCACCTCTTTTTTGGCTGAACCTACGGACTATAAGAGGGATTCCTTCCTCGTCATAGTTCTTTGGATCTGCAGAAGGCGTTTCGAAACCGAAATGTGAACCTGCCAGCATAGCTGCTTCTTGTTTTTGAGTGATACCAAGTTTTTTATTCATTTCCTTTGCAACTTCTGATGTGGATTTGCCATCCTCATTAGATATTTCGCAAGTTACATATCCGAGCATCCCCTTTCTGATTATTGCAAGTTCACTCGTTTTTGGCACTACCGTATAACATCTGTCCGGAAGCGAGGAACGAAGCGGAACTACTTTGCATTCTGAATATGCCATTCTATCAGCAAACTCACAAATGTGATAGACATTGTCTCCATAAGAATTATGGGTTTCAAAATGAGTATCATCGATATATCTACAGGAAAAACTTTTCATATATCCGTTTTTATCCGTAACAAGAATCCTTTCTCCGTCTTCGATTCTAAACTTTTCTTTATAATCAGAAGTAATGAATCTAATTCCTTTAGAAGCATTCTCTATATGGTTATCAAGAGATTCTTTTATGTAAGCATAGATATAAAAATTGTAATCTCCTTTGTTTGGATTAAGCCTCATAAGATACGAATATTTTTCTGTATCTACTCTGAATCCGTATTCTTTAGTATAACTTCCATCAAATTCTGCTTTTGTGTTCTTATAGCAAAACTTTGCAAGACTGGTTCTGCTCCTGAACATATAATCAAATTTTTCATCTGTCCGAAGAGCTTTTATTACCTCATCAAGTTCGTCTTTGAATGCTTTAGTTTTCAGCTCTTTATTAGCATTGTCCCATGATGTATAAAATGCTTCTCCATCAGAATCCATGTCTCCTCGAAGATGTCCAACGCAACCCGTCTGTGCATTAAGCTGGTGACTTTGAGAGTATGTGTATTTTATCTCTTCCGGTTTCATAGGTCTAATCGAAATATCCATTAACCTTGCGCTCCTTTCTATATGAATAAAGGCGGCAGAATTAACTGCCGCCTTTTTATATGGTTTTTATTTTAATTGACTCTTTTTTGGTATGATGATATATTATATAGCATAAGATAAATTTTTAACACTTCTGTTGGGAGTAATTTATTTGGAAAATAACATTAAATCAATACACCTCCTTATCAGGCTAATAAACCGCCTTAATAATGAAAAGGTTGAACCTGCTTATACCAATCTGGCACAGTATCTGATTAACAATTATTTTGTGCTCGAAAAGCTGACAATCGAAAACGTTTGTGATGATAATTTTATCTCAAAATCAACGCTAAGACGTTTCTGCCAATCATTGGGATATGAAAACTTCTCCGAGTTAAAAGAATGTAAGGAACAATACGAATTTCCTGCGGTTATAGAAAATGGCAGTTTGAAGGACAACATTCTCAAAGGAATTAATGACTGTTCTTTAGATGAAAATAAAATATGTTACCTTGCAGAAACTATCATGAAATACAAACTTGTGTTTATATTATTTCCATACCCTTTTTATTCACCACTGTATTCATTTCAGCAACTATGCGTAATGAATAACAAATCAGTATGTCTTGTTCCCAATATAGATAATATTTTTCCTAATATAAGAGATTGTCTTGGGGATTCTCTGGTAATTATCTTTGACACCGACAAAAAATATACGCAATCCGCTTTATCATATGTAGAAAAAACAACTTGTAAGATAATATTACTCAGTAGTTTTGAAGGTGATAAAACTCCGTGCTATGAAAAGATAAATATTCCTATTAAAGGCAATTATTTATCTGACAAATATCTTATAAATTATTTTTTAGATGAATTATTCTTGAAAATGAAAGAAATAGAGAACGAAAAGTGAACGATACCTTTTCGTTCTTTTTTGTTATAATTAATATATCACTTATGAAAAGAGGTTTGCATAATGAAAGCTGGTATTTATTACGGACCGAAAAACATCGCCGTAGAGGAATTTGAAAAACCTATTCCTGGAGATAACGATGTTTTGGTAAAAAACATAAGAGCAGGTATCTGTGGTACTGACTTAACCGCATATCTTTATGACGGTAAGTTAGTTAGTATTTTCCCTGGCAATGAGTTTGGTCACGAAATGGTTGGCGTTATATGCGAAATAGGTAAAAATGTTACCGACATGAAAGTTGGCGACAGAGTATTTGTTAACCCAACTAAATGTAAAAAGGAAGGAATGATTCGTTGCGATAATGCCGGAGCTTTTTCTGAATATATAAACATTGAAGAAGCAAAATGGGGATACAACTTATTCAAACTTAATGATGATGTATCTTTTGATGAAGCTGTTGTAACTGAACCCTATTCCGTAGGAACTCATGGAAAAAATATTGTTAATGTTACTAAAGAAGATAATGTTGTTATCTACGGTGCCGGAACAATCGGTCTCTGTGCCCTTTCTTCTCTAATAAATATGGGAATCACCAACGCTGTTGTTATAGATCTTAATGATCAAAGACTTGAATATGTCAAAAAACTTGGCGGTGTACCTTTTAATCCTCAAAGCGGTGATACTCAGGAATTCCTTAAAAATCATTTTGGAGTTGGATTCCATCATGTCGGATATCCCGTTGCAGATGTTGACGTAGTTATTGACTGTGCCGGTGCATCCAATATAGTTACCGACTATCTTGCAAATTGCAAAGCTGGTTCCCGTTTTTCCGTAGTTGCTGTTGCAAAAGATGTTGCACAAATTCCCATGGCTATGATTATGGCCGGTGAAGCAGAACTGAAGGGTTCCTGCGGATATGAAATTAAGGATATCGAAGAAGTCATCGACAGCCTTAACCGTCATTCTACAAAAATTGGTGAAATTGTTACTCATCATTTTAAACATGCACAGCTTAAAGAAGCTTTCGAATTTGCTTCTAATCCCGCAAATGGTTCCATTAAAGTTGTTATTGATTACGACTAATTCAGATACTCTCAACGCAAAAGGCGGCACCTTTAATGGTGCCGCCTTTTGTTTATCTATCGTTTTCCGAATAGTGGAAAACAATTACTGCCATCATTACCGCAAAAAGCGAAAGAAAAAGCGTAAATCTGTCATCCATTACTGATTAAACTTTTTCTTTTTGTATGCGATATATCCGCTTGCTACTGCGCCTGCACCGAATACAATCATGGAAGCAAGCCAAAGTCCAGGCATTCTGGTATCACCAGTTTTCGGAGTTTCACGAAGTACGTTGTGCATCTCTACTATGGTGGTAGCGTCAGCAGTTACATTTGCGGTTTTGGCTGCGGGCATAATGTAGTTGGAAGAAGCGCCGTTTGCAATTTCGCTGATGGTGTAGGTTCCAAGACGGATATCTTCGATGAAGATTTCGCCGTTTTTGTCAGTGGTAAAGGTTTCATCATAACCGTTTTCAGAGGTTACTCTGAAGGAAAAACCTTCAACTTTGCCATCGGAAGAAGTTTTGACGATCTTGAGAGAACCGGACTGAGATACGTTTACAAAACCTTTGCCGGCTTCGTTTTCAACTACTACGGTTTTGCCGTTTTCAGCAATTTCGAAGTAGTATGCGCTGGAATCGAGAATGAAGCCTTTAGGTGCAACAGTTTCTTTTACAAAATATCCGCCGTAAACAAGACCGGACATGTTATAGATACCTCTTTCAGCTTCGGTAAGTTTACCGAGAAGAGTATCATTTGCATCGAGTTTCTTGTCGTTGTTGGTATCAACATAAACTTCAAATTCAGCGCCGGTGAGTTTGTTTTCGGGGAAGTCTTTATCAACTTTGGTAAGCTGAACGGTACCTTTGATTACCTGTTCGGTTACTGCAAGGGTTTCGGTGTTTTTCTCAATAGAGTAATTGTCAGCTGCTACATCGATGGTGTAAACAGTTTCGTCAAGGAGATAACCTTTGGAAGGAGTGATTTCTTTTACGGTATAACCTTCACCGCATACGAAGTAATCGGTAGTGAATTTGCCGTTTGCATCGGTGGTGTAGGATTTGAGGAGTTTACCATCTTTGTAGATGCCATAGACTGCACCTTCAAGGGTTGCATCACCCTGAGCACCGCCTTTTTCAGCGTCGGATTTGGTGAGCACGAGGTTGAATTTCTTGAGCACGTTATTAAAAGCTGCTTCGGTTACGTATTCCCATTCAACTTTTACATTCTGTTTTGCGGGAACAACATATTTTTCTGCGGTGTCAACTTCTTCAAGAACATAGTTATCGCCTACGGGGATATCTTCAAAGAGTGCAACGCCTTCAGCATTGGTGATTGCGTATTCTTCTACAACAATACCGGTGGTGGAAGTACCGGAGAGTTTGAATTTAACGCCTTCAACGAGTCCGTCTTCGGA
>JAZQHD010000060.1:0-5275 GCA_045540375.1 Ructibacterium sp.
ATCTAAATATCAATAGGTGGAGGTCACCCAATGAAACGATGTATTATCTCGGGAATCGTTGGAGCAGTCGCAATGTTTCTACTGCTATTCTGCATTGCCAACATACGCTCTTGTAGCCAGGCCGATGAGCCGAGTGAATATGAGCATAAGGATTTGGTGTCAAATATCAGCCAAGATGAATGCTTTATCTGCGGATCAGGAAGCGACTTCGCCTATTGGGGCGAGGACAATGTTGCAATTCTAAATCTGAACACCTTTGGAATGCATCGGATAGAAATCAATCGATACGATGACCAGGGGCAGCTCATTACAGAACCTGCCGGAGTCATGGTAAGCGGTGGGATGCATGACGATGATACCTATGTAAACTCTTTTACTTTCCCCGATGAAGGATATGCGCAGGTTGATATCACAAAGCTTGATTATGAAATCAACAGAGATGTAGTGCAGAGCAAACTCTGTCAGACCTGCCTTGATAGCATCAATGATCTATGGTTCGGCGATAATCCCCCAGCAGAGCTTGCGGTCGTGAGCCTCAAAGATAGAAAAATTCATGGAATGGTAGATACCTGCCCGTGGTTCTCGGTTGGCGAATTCGGAGTTGACTGCGAGTATGAAGAAGACGGTGATATTGATCTGCTGATACACTACATTGCCCCAAGATACAAGTAAATTTGTGCTGACAAAGGGAGCGTAACGAGGTTTACGCTCCCTTTGTTGTTGCAAATTTTCGACAACATCTTCTCAAAAGTCCGAAAATAATTCGAAATCTATTGTAATTCTTTCTGTTTTGTGCTATAATTTATGCTGTATTTTTATAACTTCCCCCGATGTGAGATGTCTGACGAAGGAGTGTGTAATATGGCAATCAGTTATAATAAACTTTGGAAACTGCTTATCGACAATAAAATGTCAAAGAAAGATTTGCGAGTAGCAACTGAAACAAGTCAATACACAATATCTAAACTTGGGAGAAATGAACCTGTTTCTCTGGATTACCTTATAAGAGTTTGTCAAGTGTTCCATTGTGACATAGGCGACATTATGGAAGTAATATTGGACGATTGATGAGGACGGTGATAATATGGCGAGTTTACAGTTTGAAATAAAGCAGACAATTGCATGTTTATCTGAAGAAAAAGGCGGATGGACAAAAGAATTAAACTTGGTCTCTTGGAACGGCAATGAACCCAAATATGATATCAGATCTTGGTCTTCTGACCATACAAAAATGGGTAAAGGAATCACTTTTTCGAAGGAAGAACTTACCGCATTAAAAGATGTTTTAAACGAGCTGATGTGAAATGAGTAGACCTCAACAATGGACTATAGAAGAAGCGGCCGTGCTCTTGCACGGGCTTTTACAAATGATTAAAAGCGAAGTTCCTCGTTCTGCAGTAATCAAACAAGTATCAGCAGATTTGAGGAAGATTGCCACATTAAGAGGACAGGTAATTGACGATATATATCGCAATGAAAACGGAATTGCATTTCAGCTTGCGAGTATGGAATCGGCATATTACGGCAAAACAATAATGAAGCCTGCAACAAACCTTTTTGTGCAGGTTGTAGATCTCTATCGAAACAACAGGATAGAGTTTGATAAAGTGCTGAAAGGAGCGTTGGATATGTTGGAAAATAGACATGCTGATCATGAAGAAAACTTTATGACCTGGCTATCTAAGCAAGTGAGTCCAATGCAGCTTTCAGAACTTTATGGCACATATAAGGAAATAGAAGAATTTTGCCTGCGAGTAAAAACAATTAATTCACCTTTGTTTTCAAGTGATAATTTTGACCGCGCTAAAAAGATAAAAAACACAATTGAAACCAACAAGGTGTTTAGATTCTCTCATAGGAAGCACATGGGAAAATATATTGCTTCGGCCACCCATTTTGTGCATTACTGTAAGGCTCTGTTAGATACAGCATCTGCGGAGAAAGATAAAACTAATGAAGAAGACCATACAGCTAAGAGTCTGCAAAATAAGCAAGATGAAGCTCTGGCACAAAAGTACCCGATAATCTATAAAAAAGTCAAGGCGATTGTTTGCGCAACGAGCGAAAAATTGACTCCAGCTGACATTAAAAGCCAAATGGGAGCTATTGCACGGTTGTCAGATATAGAATACATCATATCTAACGCAACCTGGGGATACGGCTATGATGTTCAGGCGGAGGAAACTATCGACTCCGCACCGGAAACAACAACTATTAGTGTGAACCCTTATTTTTCGCCCATAAAGATTAAATCAGGTAATGGTAATGATAAAGCCGGAGAAGCAATTAGAAACTGGGATGATGTTGTCCTAATCTCGGAAAAACTTGTAGCAAAAAACAAGCTCAAGGACAACCTTCTTTTTGTAATTCTGGTTAATACTGGTCTGACCGTAGATACGGTGTTGAATTTGAGGTTTTCTGACTTTCTCAATCCCGACAAAAGTTTCAAGGAATACTTTACAATCAGCAAGATTAAATCTGCTGCAAACAGCCGTGATGAAAGTGGAGAATACCCTATTAACAAAGATATTTTCGCTGCATTATTTTTGTACATCCAGGCAAAGGTATCTTACAATCTCAATGATTATATTTTCGTAGGTGAGAGCAATAATAACAGCAGCTTTGCTCCCTTCTCTCGGCAGACTACCGTAAGAATTTTTGCGGGGATTACGCAAGAGATAGATGGCAAGTACAATGTGTCCGCACGAACATTAAAGAAAACCTATGATTACCACTTTGCATCATCGGAGGTCTCGTCCTCTGATGATGACAGCAAGTCTGAACCCATAAAGTTGTTGTCAGATATTATGAAGATTAAGTCTCTCCTTGATAAGAGTGGGAGATATAGAGATCGGCTTCTTTTCGCTATTGGACTCGGTCTCGGTATGTCTGGCCGTGATTTAATGAAACTCCGTTTCAAGCATATCATTGACGATGATGGAAGTGTCAAGGACGAGCTTCCTCTCTTTGGCAACTTTGAAGAAGGCGAATGTGAATTCTATATTGAAACAAGCGCAGAAATCCGAGATGCGGTTATGCAATATAGTAAGTTTGTTGGTATAAACGATCTGAATGATTTCGTGTTTAAAAGTGAGGGCAACCATAGAACAGAATATGCGCTTGCGGCAAACTCTATTCTCCGTGTTATTAAGGGTGTGGTTGCGGAAGCGGATGTTAATGTCAATGCCACAACGCTAACCTTCAAGAAGACTTTTCTATATCATCAACTGATGGCGAGTGGTGGAAGTTCACAGATGAAATCCACCATCAGAAGGATTTTAAGGCATAGTAGCTTTAGTCAGACATTGGCGTTTCTGTGTGCCGATGAAAAGGAATTTGAGAGTACGACTGAAGCAATGTCGATAGATCGTCCTGTAGGACAGGAATCCCAAGATTTGCGTTCCGTTGATTTCACATCTGCCGCTGATTACTCGTATTCCACGCCAGTTTCTTTTACATATTTCGATCAGAAGTACCATGATCTACGCTCTTGGACAGATCTGTATGTAAAACTGTTTACTTGTTTGTATGAGGATTACCCTCATATTCTAAAACCCGGGATGAGTTTCTCAAGAACGGCAGGCGGCAGAATAGAACTGACCACAGAGGATCAGCAAATGATAATGTTTGCCCCTAAGAAAGTGGCAAACACCAACCTTGTTCTCGAAACCAATATAAGTGCTTCTAACATGATTAGCAAAGTTCGGTTTTGGCTTGAAATATGCAATGTAGATTTTGAAAATGTAGAAATCAATTATGTTAAGAAGACCGCAGTGGGTTCATCAAGAAGAACAGCAGAAAAGCCCAAGGTGGTAGTGGCTCCGGTTCAGATGGTTGCTGCTGATGAGAAATATAAGGTTGTATTGCAAGATCGTTTTAAGAAGGGATATCGTCTCGGATCAGGGCTTGATCTCAAAAAATTCAAGAGATATTATCATGAGTTGCATGGCGTGGAGTTGCATGAAGACGACAACACCATCGGAATAAAGATTCGCAATTGTGGCATTGTTCACGAAGAAAAGCTGTTTATCCCGGAGGCCATGCTTTCTGATGAACTTAAAGATAAACTGTTTGCCTATATTAGTGATGAATTCGCACAAGGGAAAAAAGCAATTTATTATGAAGCTTTATTCCGTGCCTTCTCCGAACAATTCCTTGATTATTACATTTATGATGCCGAAATGCTAAAGGCTTATTTGGCACATTATAACAACGGCAAATACCACATCACCTCCAATTACATTGCTAAAGAAGGTGGAGTATCTGCCAAGCCTTATGATGAAGTAAAAGATTATCTTATTGGTGCAGGTGTTCCTGTAGATGCACAAGTTGTTTGTGATGTTCTGTCCCATATACCAAGCAAAAAAATCATGCAGATTCTTGGTATGAATGCAGAGTTCGTTAACAACGGAAAGAGTTATTATTTCCATGTTAGCGTTATTAATCTGTCACAAGAGGAATTAGACAACATTGCAGCCTTGATTTCCAGCATGATTGAGGAAAAAGAATTCATAAGCGGCAATGAACTTGTTTCTGCGATTAAGGCAAAATACCCGTACATTATTGATAATAATCAGAACTTCTCTGCATTGGGTATGCGCGATGCAATCAAGTATAATCTGCAAGAGCGCTTCTCCTTCTCCGGCAATGTGATTAGTGGTAAGGGAAAATGGATGTCTATGGCTGATGTCTTTGCAAATTATGCCAAGGGACGATCTGCATTTGACATCGCTGAACTTGTTACATTGGCTGAAGAAATGAATTCATCTGTTTACTTTGAAGCGGTCTATGAAAACTCTCTTAGAATAAGCCAGTCTCAATTTGTATCCAAGGAGCAAGCTCAATTCCATGTATACGAAACAGATATGGCAATAGATCGCTTCTGCAATGGTAAATATATTCCGATTAAGGCAGTAAACGAATTCGGTTCGTTCCCCGATGCGGGATTTCCATGGAATCCTTATCTGTTGGCACACTATGTTTATTCGTACAGCAAAAGGTACAAATTGCTAACGGCAGGATTCAACCGCAACACCTCGGTAGGTGCAATTGTAAGCAGGAATTCAGGCATTGAATCCTTCGATGATTTTCTCGCTATAGCGTTAGCTGAAGGAAATTGTATACTAAAAAAAGAAAATGCGCTTAATTTCCTTGTTGATCAGGGATATCTTGCTCGAAGAAACTACTCTAATATTGAGAAGATACTGATACAGGCCAACGCACAGCGCAATATGAAAGGGACAGATTGATATGTATTCATATAGCTGGGACTCGT
>JAZQHD010000061.1:0-3691 GCA_045540375.1 Ructibacterium sp.
AGCCCTTTGCGCTCCACCTCATCGGGCATTTCGTCCGCACCGGCAGTTTCCATGCTCTGCAGGAGCGTATCTTCGGTGTAGTGCTTCGGAGGTGAAGTTTTACCTTCCTTAATTTCTGTGCCGTTGACGGTCATTTCATCACCAACGGAAACGGAAGGGAGTTCCTGTTCTTTTTCGTCGATTTTTGTCGAACTGTTTTTCTTTACAAGAGCTTTCCAACCCTCATGCAGAACGGTTTTACCCTTTGCGGAGAACGATGTGCCACCGCAGTCCAGTTCAATGACTGTCTCTGCGTATCGGTGTGGATCTCCCACAGCCACACACAGACGGGTGGAAATGAGTTGCAAGATTGCAAGCTCACCCTTAGGAAGTTCGCTCAGATTGCATTTCTGTAATTCTCTGGTAGGGATGATGGCATGGTGGTCTGTGACCTTTTTGTTATTCACAACCTGCTCTGCATGGACGGGTACATTATCTACGCCATCCACGGGGAATGTGTTGAACGCCATCTTCACAAGATCAGGCAGATTATGCGCCATATCTTCCGTCAGGAACCTGCTGTCAGTACGGGGATAAGTGACCAGTTTCTTTTCGTAGAGGTTCTGGGTGTAGTCCAAAGTCTGCTGCGCCGTGTAGCCCAGCACACGGTTGGCGTCCCTCTGTAAACTGGTCAGGTCATAGAGCGCAGGCGGCTTTTCGGATTTCTCTTTGCGCTCTGCCTTTGTGACGGTCGCCACAGAACAGCCTTTGCAGACAGCTTCTGCTTCGGGCTTTTTCTTGTAGCGTTCACTTGATGCCGTGAACCCGTCCAGTCCAATCTGAACCGTGTAGAAAGGTTCGGGCTTAAATGCGGCAATGGCAGCTTCACGCATTACTGCCATGGCAAGGGTAGGGGTCATAACACGACCGACATTCAGGGTTTGCCCGTAAAGGGTCGAAAAAAGTCGAGTAGCGTTAATGCCAACAATCCAGTCGGCTCGCTCTCGACACAGGGCTGCTTCATACAAAGCATCGTATTCAGTTCCAGACCTGAGATTTTCAAAGCCCTCCTTGATTGCCACATCTTCCATGGACGAAATCCAAAGTCGCTCAAAAGGCTTTCTGCACCCGGCTTTGTGGTACACCAGTCGGAAGATCAGTTCGCCCTCACGACCGGCATCTGTTGCACACACAAGGCTTGCAACATCTTCTCTGGCCATGAGCTTTTTTAGGATACCGAACTGCTTCTTTGTACCATTGGACACTTCATACTTCCAGTCCATCGGGAAGATGGGAAGGTCAGAGTATGTCCATTTACCGTACTTGGCATCGTAGGCTTCGGGTTCAGCCAGTTCCACCAAATGACCGACACACCAACTGACAATGTAGCCGTTACCTTCAAGGTAGCCATCTTCACGCTTGGTAGCACCTAAGACCTTGGCAATACTCTGGGCGACTGAGGGTTTCTCAGCCAATACTAATTTCATTCGCATCTGCTCCTTTCCAAAAAAATAAGCAGCCACACACCGTAGTGCATGACTGCTATGTATCACTTCTATTCAGTTCGCAAAATTGGAATATGTCTAACTGCTTAGTCGCCAACAAATTCTTCATTATACACTTCGTAGGTATCTGTACCTACTTGGTAACTCTTAAATATTGTGACACCCAAAGTAACCAAAATCAACTGCCCTATAATGAAAATGGCAACTATGATACCAATTATTTTCCATATTTTGCGACTACGGTTGTTTTTTACAACTAACTGCTCGTTGATTCTTGATAACTGTTCTGCGATAACATCTACATTCTCATTTTGCTCAATTGATGCACCTAACAATTGGCTAACATCAGACTCAAGTACTTCAGCAATTTTTTGAAGCATTTCCGCATCGGGAACGGAGAGTCCTTTTTCCCACTTCGAAACAGTTTGTCGCACCACATTTAATCTGATTGCCAACTCATCTTGTGTGAGTCCTTTTGTTTTACGCAAGGCTTTAATATTTTCGTTAAGCATAATTGCACCTCCTCGTTCTTGGCTACTTTAATTTTGCCACAAAGGTACAGTTGCTTCAAGCAACGCAAGTTAACATTGGTATAAACACTGTCAAATTTGTAATTTATCTAATAGAAGTATACCATAACTGCACACAAAAAGATAGATAGGTGCTATGTAAAGGCAATCCGAAGATTGCCCCAGGCATCATGCCTGTTCATTGTTATACGGGTTCGTTGTCCTCATCATCAGCAATGAAGTCCACGTCATCGTCCTCGTATTCCTCGCTGTAGCCGTAGTCCTCATCATCGTCTACATAGTCCGCATCAGGGTCAGGCTTCGCAGCTTCTTTTTCTTTCTTCTTGTCCTTGAACTTCTTGAACACGAAGAAGCCACCGCCGCCGATCAGAGCCACAACTACCAGAACGACAGGAAGCATATTGGTCTTAGGCTTCTCAGGTTCAGGCTCGACCACATCAGGCTCAGGCTCTGTCACATCGGGTTCCGTAGGCGGAGTCTCTACCTCAGGCTCGGTGTACTTGGCTGCTTCTTCCTCGCTCATCAGCATAAGCAGGTCAGCTTCATCCACCTGATTCAAGAAGTGGACAGTCTCGTTACCATCATCGTCACGGTCGATGATGATATAAAAGTAGTTGCCGTTCTTTGTGACCGCAGTAATGAACTGCTTTCCATCTTTGGCAGGAGCGCCGATGTCGTCCACCAAAGTCAGGTTGCCATCGGGAGTAAGGGCAGGCTCATTTGCATCTGCATCCATATCCATGCCCTGCATGAACATACTCATAAACATCATAAGCAGAGCCATGTCCATTTCGCTGTTCTGTTCGGCTTTCTCAATCAGTTCCAGATAGTCGCTGTGAACATAGCCATTCTTTTCGGGAACGGTGATCTGATACCAGTCGCCCTCAACACCGACTACCACAACTTCCTCGCCGGGACGGAGCTGGTCGATGATCTCATAATTCATGCCTGCACCGGTACGCACATTCAGACGGGAGCCGTTTGTTACGACCTTGCCGGTTCCCATGCTATCATCTTCGGTTTCCTCGGCATCGTAAGTCCATTCCTCACCGTTGAAAGAGAAAACCACCGTGCCATCCTCATTGACGGTCACGGTGTAGGGAACTTCCTCGGAAGTCTGATCTTCAGTTTTCTCAGGGGCAGTCTCCACGGTTTCTACCTTTTCCGTGGTAGCGGTCGTTGCGCTCTCATCGGAGTAGGCAAACGCCGTAGTCGAGAACACTCCCGTACACATCACAAGTGCCAGCAACATGGCACCGAATCTCTTAAATTTCATCCTGCATTTCCTCCTGTTCATTCATAGAATTGATCGTCTCAGGCTTCGGAACCATATCTCCTGCAAACATACGGAGCAGTTCGGAAAGCTGATCGGGGGTAAGGTTCGCAGCGTGAACCAACTCGTGGATCTCAGAGTTTTCTTCCTCACGGTATCTGCGTTCCAGGTCTTTTACTTTGGCATCCCATTCAGCCCTTTTTCTGCGGGCTTTTTCAAGGTCTGCACCAATCTTGTCCAACTTGGCACCCAATAGATATTCCTCCTTAATTTCTGATTCTGCCGAAGCAGTAAAAATGCGACTGCCAGTAGCTCGATTCGATGGAAGCATAGGAAATCGGGTTTCCACAATGGATCATCATTCCATCGCCCACATAGATACCTACATGGGATGCACCGGAGGT
>JAZQHD010000062.1:0-13754 GCA_045540375.1 Ructibacterium sp.
CAAGCTCCATTTTTCTCCTCCTTTATTTTGATATTATTATTGTATCTACGGAGGCGAAGTATTATAATAAACTATATACGTATAATACGGATATAGTTTAGTTTTTATTAAAATTTTCGGTGAACTATTTAAGGTTTTATAGAGAACGGGGAGATCTTTTTGAAAGAATATATGACATTTGATGAAGCGTTGACGGAAGTCTTATATGAACGTGAGAGGATTCTTTATGAGAGCGCTGTAAACAATTCCGAACTTTCTTCACCTCATATGGGTTTTGATGAATTTATGGAAAAATTAAAATCAGCTAAAGAAAGAATGGAGAAAGAAGAAAATGGCTAATCTTTGTTTGGAATGTTATAACGAGCTTCATAAAACAGACTATAAGCCAGAGGATGTTTGGCTTAGATTCATACCACCTTGTGCACGATGTGGTAAATGGACTATGGTTGTTTATAAAACGGAACCAAGCCCATATTTTCTTGAAGCGAAAAGACTTGGAATAGAATTGGAAAAGAAACGACTGCTAGAAGAAGCACAGAAACGTGCTGATGAAAACAATGAGTGATTAAAACCGAGAGTATATACTCTCGGTTTTTTCTATATAAAAATGGAGGTGGCATTATGACAAACATAGAACTGAACAAAAAACTTTACGAAAAAATGAAGGAGGAATTCCAAAATTATCATGACTGGATTATAACTTTGCCTTCGGAAGAAGTGCTAAATCACGCATGTGAATACATCGTAAAAGAAGATATTGTTTATTCGATGGAATACAATAACTTGAATGATAAACAGGCGGCAGCGATGCTTAGAACAAATGCTCCGCTTAATGATGTTTATCTGAAGTGGAATGGCTGGGATACCGGTTATTTGGAAGATGTATGGAAGGCTGTTGAAAGCAGAGCAAATGAACTCGTGAGGAGGGAACAACAGAAAGAAAAGGAGAGATAAAGATGACTTTTGTTTCAAAAGACGTTATAGAAAAAGCCAGGGAAATGGATTTACTGACATATCTCAAGATCTATGAGCCGGATGAACTTGTAAAATGTTCGAACAGCACATACTGCACAAAAGAACACGACAGTCTGAAAATTTCAAACGGCAAGTGGTGTTGGTTTTCAAAAGGAATAGGAGGAAGATCTGCCCTGGACTATCTTATTAAAGTTCAGGGCTTTTCTTTTATGGAAGCGATAGAGAGGATTGCAGGAACAAAAGGTTTTGAAGAAAGGTCTGTTGCAGAAAAACCAATAGTTCATAATAAAAAGCTGTTGCTTCCAAAAGCAAATTCAAACAATAACAATGCAATCAACTATTTGAAAAAACGTGGAATCGATGAAGAGATAATAAGGCATTGTATTGCGAATGGAATAATATATGAAAGCGAAACATATCACAATGTAGTATTTGTCGGAAAGGATAAATATGAAAAACCAAGGTATGCCAACCTTCGAGGTATTTCATCCAGTTTTAAGGGAGAAGCAAATGGCAGTGACAAAAGATTTTCTTTTTGCATTTCAGCAGATAGAAGTAATACGGTTAATGTTTTTGAGAGTGCAATAGATCTTTTATCCTATGCGACGATGAGAAAGCTGACGGGAAGGGAGTGGGATGGAGAAAATATGATTTCACTTGCCGGAGTATATAATCCGAGTAATGCATTGAAAGAAAGTTCTTATCCTCTGGCATTAAAACAATTCTTTGAAGATCATCAAAATATAGAACATGTGGTGCTCAGGTTGGATAACGATATAGCAGGAAAGGAGGCGACGGTAGCTCTGAAGGAACTTCTAGTAAAAGAATATGGGGTAACAGTAAAGTATCCAAAACGAGGAAAAGATTATAACGATTGGTTATGCATGGAGCTTGGTTTTCCATCAATAAACAAAAGGCTTGAAAGGGATGAGCGTTAAATTCGAGATATAAAGAATGGCATCAAAGTGATGCCGCTTTTAGAAATAATTATTTGGGGTGGCATTAAAGTGATGCCACTAAATAGTTCTGTGAGCCAAAAGTGGCTCAAAGCAAAGCGGAAAATTATGCTCCGCTTTTTTTTATTTAAGGAGGATTATAAAATGAAAGAATTTGAAGTAACAATTAAAGCTACCGCATTTAAGAAAGCAAAAGTGTTTGCAGAAACTGAAGAAGCCGCGATTAATCTCGCAAATGAAATTTATTGCAAAACCAATCTTCTTGATTTCAAAGATGAGGACGTAGATGAAATCAGCGTTGATGCAGATGAGATCAGTGTGGAAGAATCTGCAGAGCAGATGAGAAATATGATGGCCGGATTCTTTGAAAACAACTGTGACATTGATGAGTTTATTTTTCGGCAGGGTTTGAGTTAAGACGGATGAGATGAGAATATCCGTTTCATCTTTGCAAGCATCGCGTTTTGGGGACAAAACGCAGTATTTTTGGGGAATCCCCCAATCCCCTGTGAAAGGAAGGACTAGAAATGTTTGAACTTGTTGTGTTTATGGTAGGCGCAATGCTGGGAGGAAGTATTGGAGCGCTTGTTGCCTATTGTTTTCAAATAAATGATTTCGGAGAGGAGGAGAAAAATGGTTAAAAGAAACATTGAAATCAAGGTCAGACTTAACCGAAAGGAAATGGAGGAGCTTACCAAAAAAGTTAAAAAGAGCGGGCTTAATCGAGAAACATATATCCGGCAGCTTATAAACGGAAAAGTTCCTAAAGAATCTCCCCCAATCGAATATTACTCTCTTATGGCTCAGATTTACAAATGTGGTAATAGCTTGAATCAAATTGCAAGTAAAGCTAATTCTATGAATATAATCGACCATCAAAAATATGACCATGAGGTCAAAGAACTTCATAGAATATTGAATGAAATTACAGATGCAGTAATTGCTCCGGAAGAAGGATGAGAATGGCGGTTACAAAACTTTGGCCGATAAAAGGAAGACTTCGCCAGGTTTTAACATACATAAAGAATCCAGAAAAAACTGTATCATGTGAAACCGAAACTAATGAACTTGAAGCTGTAATTGATTATGCAGTTGACAGTAACAAAACGGAGTTTGTGGATGGTGAAAACGAAGTTATAAAAAGTTTTGTTTCAGGAATTAACTGCTCGCCGGAACTAGCAACACATGAAATGATGGCAGTAAAAAAACGTTTTTCAAAAGAAAGCGATCCGGTGGCATATCACGGATATCAATCTTTTGCACCTGGAGAAGCTACTCCGGAAATAGCACATGAAATAAGTGTGAAATTGGCAAGAAGACTTTGGGGCAGCAGATATCAAGTTGTTGTAGCAACCCATTTGGATAAGACTAATCATTTGCATTCGCATTTTGTAATTAATACGGTTTCATTTGTTGATGGGATTCGATTTCATAGTACTGCAAAAGACTACCACGATATGAGAGCTGAGTCGGATGACCTCTGTTTGCAATATGGATTATCTATCATTGAGGATCCACATTATGGGAGAACAAAACATTATGCAGAGTGGCGTGCCGAAAAAGAACAACGTCCTACCTGGAGAGGACTTATTAGAAAAGATGTGGATGATGCCATAGATGCTGCTATAACTGAAAAACAGTTTTTCTATAATCTGGTTTCTTTAGGTTATGAAATAAGAAACGACCGTAAAGATATATCCGTAAAGCCTCCGGGTAAGCAATCCTTTGTAAGGCTTTGTAGAAATTTCGGAGAAGAATATAGTAGGGAAGGAATAAGAGATAGAATTTTACTTAACGAAAGGCGAAAAGTTTTAGTTCCTGATATCCAAAGAAAAAACAAATATGCAAGATATAGAGGTAATGAAAAACCAAGAAAAAAAGCAACAGGTTTTCGTGCTTTGTATTTACATTATTGTTATCTGTTAGGCTATCTTCCTAAATCAAAACCAAAATCGAATAAAAGACTCCATTTTCTTCTGCGCGAAGATTTAATTAAAATGGACGAAATATCAAAAGAAGCAAGGCTGCTCGCTAGTAACAAGATCGATACTGATGAGCAGCTTTCTTCATATAAACAAAGTCTCAATTCAAAAATAGACGAACTGAGCACAAAAAGAAAGGAGCTATACAACAGAAAAAGATCCCGTTCAGTTAAAAATGTTCCGGAGAAATTAAAGGGTATTAATGATGAAATAACAGAGATTTCAAAGGAACTTTCAAAAACAAAGAAGGAGGTAAAACTATGTGAACAGATCGAAATAAGGTCAGAGGTGATGAAAGAAAAAATCAAAACGATTAAGAAGGAGGAGAACCAGAAAAAGGAGATGAAGCAACATGAATACGGGCGATTCCGCTGAACAGGTAGTGAGATTGAGCCTTGAAGGTACGGAGGTTGCTTTACGGTTGAGCGGGGCAGCAGCAAAAAATATTGCCGCTGCAATTTATACGGTTTATATAAACCGAGATAAAACGAAAATCAAAGGCAAACAAAAGCTGACCTCAATGCTCAGAAGCGGAAAAGAAATTAAGGTGTTCACAATAAAAGAAGAAGACTTGAAAGTTTTTGCAAAAGAGGCAAACCGTTATGGCGTGGTTTATTGTGCTATTCGCGGCAAGACGGAAAACAAAGACGGTATAGTCGATATTCTTGTAAGAGCGGAAGATGCCGCAAAAATCAATAGAATAGCAGAGCGTTTTAATTTTTCTACGGTTAATTCGGCTTCGATTAAGCAAGAGCTATCAACTGAAAAGCAATTTGCAAAAGTTCCTGATGATAAAGTAAAGAAAGTTGATCCAAGAGATGCACTGATTGATGACCTGATGAGTCAGCCAGAACATAAGGAGGGAAAAGAAGAAAACCCTCCGGAAGCGAAGATGGAAAAAAACCCTCCGTCCGAGCAAAACTCAAAGGGTATAGAGAGGACCTCGGAAGTAAATTTCGGTACTAAAAAGGAAGAAAAGTCTTCGGTAAAAAAAGAACTTATTGAGATCAAAGAACATCTCAAACAAAAGATGATTTTCAATGAGCACAAAGAACCGCAAAAGAAAAAGAAACGAAAGAATAAATTCAAAGGGAGGTAATTTGATTGGATGTAGTAGATGATATCCTTAATGAAAAACCAAACGAAACCGAAAACTGGAAAGACAAAAAAACTTCCGAGAGGAAAGAACTCAATGCGATGGTTGATTATATGATCGCAGGAATAGGAAGTGATAGCTCTGTATTTATGAGATATCTTGAAACTCAAAGTCATTTTGACAGGTATTCGGTTACTAATACCTTGCTTATTCAGCGGCAAAATAAAGATGCAGTACAGCTTAAGGATTTCGATGGATGGTCTAAAGAAGGAGTATCAATTAAAAAGGGAGAAAAGGCTATAAAAATTTTTGAGCCTAATGGCGAATACAAAACAAAAAGCGGGAAAACCCGACCCAATTTTGATATTAAAAAAGTATTTGATATTTCCCAAACTTCCGCGGAAAATCAGGAGCAGAAGAAAACTACTTTTGATGCGAAAATATTGGTTAGAGCATTGATGAATGATTCGCCGGTGGAAATCAAAGGAGTTGATAATTTAGAGAATAATCTGGCAGCTTTCTATGATCACGAAGAAAAAACCATATATGTCAGAAGAGGAATGTCACCGCAGGAAATTTTCAGAGCACTGGCGGCAGAACTTGCTCATGCTGAAATTGCTTCACAAAACAAAGAATACAACAGAAATGATGCCGCATTGTCTGCATACTGTGTTTCTTTTATGCTTTCCAAAAAAGTAGGGATCGATGTGAGCAGCTTCAGATTCGATAAAGCACACGAGAGTTTCATTGGCAAAGACGAAAAATATATAAAGTCGAAACTTACTGAGATGCACGATGCTGTTGCAAATATTTATAGTAGAATGGCAAGGGAACTTTATGAGAAAGCAAAGCCAACGAAATCAGTTGATCAGGAGCGATGATTTATGTCAGAGAGTTTACGTGTTATTACGGTAGATAACTATGACTATAATATCATTGTAAATGCCTTGAACGATAAACGCCTGGAACTTGTTTCAAAAGGAGAATCAGCAGAAGAGATAAGCAACGTATTGCTCAAGCTTGTTGATGCTCCAAAGAAGAGAACAGGACTTTTTAATCGTGAAGAACGATGATAAAAATACAAGGCTAATTCTGATTATTCTGGGTGTAATACCTGTTTCATGGGTGGCTTTACTAATTGCACCGGCTTTACAGCACGGGTTAGTGGAAATAATGGCTCAGTTTTCAAAAAGTATGGAGAATCCATTCAATATAGAATTGTGTAAGGACAGCTTAAAAACTGTCCTTATTTTTTTATGTGCTTATGGGTTATCAATAGGAATTGCTATTTCTTCAAAACGTAATTACCGAAAAGGGGAAGAATACGGTTCTGCAAAATGGGGTAATGCAAGATCTATAAGTAAGAAATACGAAGATAAGAATTTTTCGGAAAATCGTGTTCTTACAAAGAATGTAAGGATAGGTCTTGATGGAAGAAAACATAGAAGAAATCTTAACACTTTAGTCGTTGGCGGAAGCGGTTCCGGTAAGAGCCGTTTTTATGCCAAAGTTAATCTTCTACAAGCAAACACATCATTTTTTGTTTTGGACTGCAAAGGTGAACTGTTAAGAGATACCGGAGCGTTCCTGCTTCAGGAAGGTTATGAGATTAAAGTTGTGGATCTTCTGAATATGGAAAAAAGCCATTGCTTTAACCCGTTTGCGTATTTGGAAACTGACAATGATGTGCAAAAATTGGTAACAAGTCTTTTTAAGGCAACGACCCCAAAAGGAAGTCAGAGTAATGACCCATTCTGGGACACAGCAGCATCGATGCTTCTATTAGCACTGATTTTCTATCTCCACTATGAAGCACCCGAAGATGAGCAAACTTTCCCGATGGTAATGGAGATGCTCAGATTTGGAGAGGTTAGGGAAGACGATGATTCATATAAATCACCACTTGATGTTCTCTTTGAAAAACTGGAAAAAAGAGATCCAAACCATATAGCTGTGAAATATTACAACAACTATCGTTCGGGTTCCGCAAAGACATTAAAATCAATTCAGATTACACTTGCTTCAAGATTGGAAAAATTTAACCTTGAAAGTGTTTCATCACTCACTGTGACAGATGAACTTGATTTGCAATCTTTGGGTGAGAAAAAAGTGGCCCTGTTTGCTCTTATCCCGGATAATGATGTTAGCTTTAACTTTCTTGTTAGTTTGTTATACAGCGCTACTTTTGAACAATTGTTCAGATTGGCAGACCACAAGTATGGCGGAGCATTACCGCAACCTGTCCATTTCCTTATGGACGAATTTGCGAATGTTTCTTTGCCGGATGATTTTGATAAACTTTTAGCGACCATGCGTTCAAGAAATATTTCCGTATCAATTATTATTCAGAACATAGCACAGCTTAAAAAACTGTTCGAAAAAGAATGGGAATCGATAGTAGGTAACTGCGATGAATTCCTTTATCTTGGCGGAAATGAATCGAGTACTCATAAATTGATTGCTGAATCGTATTTGGGAAAGGAAACAATTGACACAAATACATATGGAAAATCTTCGGGACATGGTGGAAGTTACAGCACAAACTATCAGCTTGCAGGACGAGAACTTCTTGATGCCTCAGAGGTTAGAATGTTGGATAACAAATATGCGTTGCTTTTTATTCGAGGAGAATTGCCGATAAAAGATTATAAATATGATATTCTTGACCATCCCAATGTGATTTACACACCGGATGGGCAGGGAAAACCATTTGAGCACGGAAAAACTGACCGCTCGATTGGGACACTTATAGCATTTGGTGAATCTGTTGATGGTTTACCTGAAATGGAAACTGAAGTTATATGTGAACTTATTACCGATAAGGAAATAGAGCTTCTGATGGCGGAGGAATAATCATGACAAATATCAGCAAAGAGCAGTCGAAGAAAATCAAGGATCTTGTGCGTAAAACATGTTGCAATTACATAAAAGAAAATTGCCTTCTCCTGGATGATGGCGATAGCCATAAATGCGTGCAGATTATAGCAGACTCTTCTGTTATGTGTAAGTATTTCGAAAAAGTCGTTTTGCCAACAGATAAAAAACTCTACGATGATATTTTTTCAAAAACGAATGGAGGTAATAAAAAATGAATAACAAAAGCAGGATTAAAAAAACGATAGCGATGATTATTTGTTTGAGCATGGTGTTGAGCATGGGCATAGTTGCTTATGCAACCGGTGGTGATCCGCTTACGGTAGTCAACAATCTTTCAACATTTATCTTCGGACTTATCCGTGCAGTTGGTCTTATCCTTCTTGGTTGGGGTATTGTTCAGGTCGGTCTTTCCCTCCAGAGCCATGACCCTTCCCAGAGATCCAATGGATTTCTCACTCTTGCCGGCGGTATTGTAATCACTTTTGCAAAAGAGATTCTTGACCTTATCGTTGGTTAAATCCTCTTTGCCTAAATATAGGAAAGGAGGACTGATTTATGTCAGATAACTGGGTAGTTCAGAATCTGCAGAATGCACTTGATACATGGAACGAGAAGCTTGCAGAGATTTGGACACTCATCACAATGTCACAGGAAAACTTCAAAGGCGGAACGATATGGAGTGTGGTCCTCAATATCCACGGAGCGATACAGGCCATAGGACTTGCGCTCCTGGTTCTGTTCTTTGTGGTTGGTGTTATGAGAACTTGCGGTTCTTTTGCGGAAACTAAAAGACCGGAAACGGCTCTTAAACTCTTTATTCGCTTTGCACTTGCAAAAGGTGTTGTAACATATGGTCTTGATTTGATGCTTGCACTTTTCAGCATTGTTCAAGGCGTTGTTTCAACCATTATGAACTCTGCGGGACTCGAAGCTATACAGCAGATGCTTTTGCCGGGGGAAATCGTAACTGTAATTGAAGAATGTACTTTCTTCGAGAGCATTCCGCTTTGGGCGGTAACGCTCATAGGAAGTCTTTTCATAACTGTACTCTCTTTCGTTATGATTCTTACCGTTTACGGAAGATTCTTCAAGCTCTATCTTTATACCGCTATTGCGCCGGTTCCACTCTCAACATTTGCGGGAGAACCAACCCAGAGCGTTGGTATTGCTTTCATCAAATCCTATGCAGCTGTCTGTCTTGAAGGTGCAATTATTGTACTAGGCTGCATAATCTTCTCTCTCTTTGCGGCAACTCCTCCGGTGGTTCAATCCGAAGCTGCTGCGGTAACAATGGTATGGAGCTATGTTGGAGAACTTGTTTTCAACATGCTGGTTCTCGTTGGTGCAATAAAGATGGCTGACAGAGTTGTAAGAGAAATGATGGGACTTTAAAATTTGCTGTTGAATTTTACGAAGAATTTGATATAATATAATCAGCAAATGATTTTTGAAAGGAGCATTGTCAATGCCTAATATAAGACCTGTTTCCGATTTAAGAAACTACAATGAAGTACTTCGTGATATCTCCGAAAATGATCCTGTTTTCCTTACCAAAAACGGAAGAGGACGCTATGCGATTATTGATATCGATGAATACGAAAAGCTTACTGCCGTAAGAAAACTTATGAGTGAACTCAGCAAAGGTGAAAAATCCGCAAAAGAAAACGGATGGCAGGATATTTCTGCCGTTGAGGAAATATTAGGAGTATAAAATGTATAAAATATCTTTTTCTCCTGAAGCAGTTGATGACCTTAAAGAGATAAAGCAATATATTAAAGATGAACTTTACAACGAACAAGCAGCTAAGAACACTGTTGCTAAAATCCTTAAAAAGATCAAATTGCTTTCGGATTTTCCGGAAAGCGGTTCAAGCCTTTCTGCCATAATCGGTTTTGATACAGATTACAGATATCTCGTTTGTGATAACTACATTGCATTTTATCGTATTGATAATAAGAATGTATTGATTGTGAGAGTTCTTTACGGCAGAAGAAATTACATGCAGATTCTTTTCGGAGATATATCATAATTAAACTAAATAAAAACTATTTAAGCCACCTTTTGAAAGGTGGCTTTTTTGTTTGGAGGAATTTATGGAAATAAAGATAAACAAAGAAATAACCGACTACAAGGAAAAGATTTTCTTTGGACTTACAATAAGGCAGTTTGTCTTTTCTCTGGTGGCTGTTGGTATTGCGGTTCTTCTGTATTTTCTGCTTAAACCGATTATTGGAGTTGAAGCAGTTTCATGGGTTTGCATTCTCGGTGCGGCACCTTTTGCAGCCATGGGGTTCTTCACATACCACCAGATGACTGCAGAGCAGTTTGTTCTCAACTGGATAAGAACAGTAATCATAGAACCGAAATGTTATAAATTTGAATCCGAAAGTCTGTTTTATCGGCTTTGGAAAAATGATAAAAAACGAAAGCAGAAAGGAGGTTAAATAAGTGCTTAAATCTGTAAAAGCATATCTCAAATCAAGAAAAGAAAAATACAAAATTCCGAAAAGAGTGCAGGATTTGATACCAATAAACTGTATCTGGACGGACGGAATTTTCCGAAGCGGAACGGGTTATTCAAAGATGTATAAGTTCAAGGATATAAACTACTCTGTTGCCGCTGATGAAGATAAAAAAACAATGCTTGATAAGTACTGCGACGTTATAAAAAGTCTTGACAGCAATGCTTCCGCACAAATACTTGTCAACAACAGAAAAACGAGCAAAGCGGACGTTATGGATTCTGCTTTTATGAAACATAAGGACGAAGATAGAGATAAATACAGAGAAGAATATAACCAAATGATATCCGGTAACTCCATACGGGGAACAAACTATATCCAGGACAGATATATCACCATAACGGTTGTAAAAAAGAATATAAAGGAAGCAAGAGGTTTTTTCGAAAGATTAAAACCGGAACTTGAAAAACGCTTCTTTGCTTTGGATTCGAAACTTGAAGATGCAACCATAGAGGAGAGGCTACGTGTGCTCCATAATTTCTATCGTTCCGATGAAAAAGAAAGTTTCTTCTTTGACGCAAAGAGCAATATTATGAGAGGTTTTGATTTCAGGGACAGCATTTGCCCGGACAGCATTGAAAAGCACAGTGATTATCTTAAAATCGGAAACAAATATTCAAGAGTTTTCTTCCTTAAAGATTTATCTTCGTTCCTTACGGATACCTTTGTTGATGAAGTCGTTTCAAGAAACGTTGACGCAATGTTCTCCATAAACATTATTCCGATAACAAAAGCGGAATCGGAAAAGGTGATAAAAAATGCTCTTCTCGGTGTAAATACGGAGATAACCAACTGGCAAAGAAGGCAGAACGAAAACAACAACTTTTCCGCGACTGTTCCTTATGAACTTGAAAAGAGAAAGGAATATTATGAAGAACTTCTTATTTTAGTCCAAAGGGAAGACCAGAGAATGACGCAAACACTCATAACAGTATTGATTTCTGCTGACAGCAAAGATGAACTTGAAGGTGAAACGGAAAGCATAAAATCCTATGTTTCTTCAAGAAGCTGCCAGCTTGCAACTCTGACTTTCCAGCAAATGGACGGACTGAATACAACTCTTCCGATTGGCGCATGGAAACTTAAAATATTCAATACTCTTATGACAAATTCAGTTGTGGCTTTTGTACCATTCAAAGTGCAGGAAATTCAGGACGAACATGGTTTGTACTATGGAGAAAATGCGATTTCCCATAACCTTATACTTTGCGACAAATCACAGCTTCTGAACCAAAGTTCTTTTGTTCTAGGTGTCCCCGGAGCAGGAAAATCTTTTCTGGTCAAGATGATAATATCTATCTTGATTCTTACTACAAAAGATTCGATACTCATCTATGACCCCGAAGGCGAATATGTTGCCCTTGTGAAAGCTCTTGCAAAAGATGAATGCTGCATAATAGATCTTCACGCCGGAGGAAAAGACAGACTCAACGCAATGTTCATGGTTGACGGTTATGGCGAAGATGACCCCATAGCCTCAAAGTCGCAGTTTGTAATATCACTTATCGAAAGAATTATCGAGAAAGATTTATCTTCCGAGAAAAGATCCATTGTTGACCGCTGTGTTGCAAATGTATATTACGAATACGAAAGGACAGGAACAGTTCCTACATTTGCCATTTTGCGAGAAGAACTTCTCCGCCAGCCGGAACCGCAGGCTAGAGATATTGCCCTTTCAATTGAAATGCACACCGAAGGTTCGCAGGATATTTTCGGACACGAAAGCAATGTTGACCTTACAAAACGAGTAATTGTTTTTGATACCCACAGGCTCGGTTCTACCCTAAAATCTCCGGGTATGCTGATAATAACGGACACCATACTCAACAGGGTTGCACAAAACCACAGAAACGGAATACGCACACATGTATTTATAGATGAATTCCATACTGCTTTCAGCAACGACTCTTCCGCAAAATTCCTTGACAGCGTATGGCGTCAGTTCAGAAAAAGAGATGCTTACCCAACGGGTATAACCCAGAACGTTGATTTCCTATGGAATTTTCCGCTTGCGAGAAGTATGCTCGGAAACTCTGAATTTATAGTCATGCTCAGTCAGGCGGAGCAGGACAGAGAAAGGCTTTCAAAGCTTTTCAATATCTCAAGCACACAGCTTGCCTATGTTACCGACGCAGAACCGGGTTCGGGACTTATAAAGTACGGCTCAACGTTGGTCCCTTTTATGAACCACTTCCCGAAAGATACGGAACTTTATGAGCTTATGACCACAAAACCTGGCGAAGGTGTTTTCGGACAGGCAAAGAATAAAAATATATGTTAATATGGAGGAATTAAATATGAAAAAATCTACTGTTATGATGCTTATTGCAGTTATTCTTTCCGTTATCGCAAGCGCTTCCGGAATTGTTTTCTTCAGCCAGATGGCAGATGAAAACAAAGCGGAACAGACCTATGAAAATCTTTCTTCTCTTGTATCCAGTGATGTTGAGGATGAAGAAGATTTAACAATCGACCTTGAAGGAAATGTTGAGCACGAATACAACGGCCCGACTTCTTATGAGAAGTATCTGCCTATTTATGAACAGAACGATGACTTTATCGCATGGGTGAAAATCGCTGGTACTAAAATCGATTACCCTGTAATGCAGACCGCAGATGATCCTAACTTCTATCTCAAACATGCTTTCGATAAATCCTATAGCGATTATGGGGTTCCGTATATTCAGGAGAACTGCCTTATCGACAACTGTGACAACATCGTTGTTTACGGACACAACATGAATAACGGTTCCATGTTCGCAGAACTCTGTAAGTATGAAGATGAAGAATTCTACAAAGAACACAAATACATTCAGTTCGATACTCTTCTTGATTATGGAAAATATGAAATCGTTGCAGTATTCAAAACCGTTGCATATAACGATGCAGGATTCAAATACTTCCAGTTTGTAAATGCAGAAGATGAAGCAGATTTTAACGAATATATCGAAACTTGCAAATCCCTTCAGCTTTATGATACCGGTGTAGATGCGGAATATGGCGACAGACTTCTCACTCTTTCCACCTGTGAATACAGCCAGACCGATGGCAGAATTGTAGTTGTGGCGAAACTTGTGGATGATACATTAATATAACAATTTAAAGAGCAGAGAAAATATACTTTCTCTGCTCTTCCATAGTACAATATCAATATTTAATAATTAAAAAATGTTTTATGAGACAAATTTATATTAATAATTACAATAATACAAACTTATAAGTCTGTATTATTATTATGATTTCCATATTTTTGCATAAATTCTGAAAATTTTTCTTCAAGGTGCTTATCATCAAATTTCATCATAATATTTATAATGTTTAATCTCATTTTATTTTCAATAGCAT
>JAZQHD010000063.1:0-4232 GCA_045540375.1 Ructibacterium sp.
GGTCAGGATGTTCTGAAAAACACCACCAAGGCAAAAGCCGAAGCGATTATGAACCAGGCACAGATGGAAGCCTACCACGAATTCATCGAAGCTCAAAACTATCACAAGTATGTCCTTCACCGCCGCGACTCCAAAAACATCACCTCCACTCTCCGTGAGTCCCGTCCAATGCTTGAGATCAGCCCCCGTGACCTTGACAACAACCCCTTCCTCCTCTGTACCCCGGCTGCGACCTACGATCTCCGCAAAGGGCTCGACGGCGCACAGGAACACAACCCCGAAGATTTCATCACGAAGATTACCACCGTTTCTCCCGGCATCAAGGGCGAAAAGATATGGGACGATTGCCTCAACCTCATTTTCTGTAATGACCGGGAGCTTATCGACTATGTGCAGATGATCTGCGGTCTTGCAGCCATCGGTCAGGTGTTCCTCGAAGCCCTCATCATTGCATACGGAAGCGGTCGTAACGGCAAGTCCACCTTCTGGAACGTCATCGCTCGTGTCTTGGGGCTTTACAGCGGAAACATCTCTGCGGACACATTGACCGTAGGTTGCCGCCGTAACGTCAAACCCGAAATGGCTGAAACCAAGGGTAAGCGACTCCTCATCGCAGCGGAAATGCAAGAAGGCGCACGTCTTAACGACTCCACCGTAAAGCAACTCTGCTCGACCGATGATATCTTCGCCGAAAAGAAATACAAGGACCCCTTCAGCTTTACCCCTTGCCACACGCTCGTCCTTTACACGAACCACCTTCCCAGGGTATCCGCTTCTGATGACGGCATTTGGAGACGACTCATCGTTATTCCCTTTAACGCAAAGATCGAGGGCAAGAGCGACATTAAGAACTTCGCCGATCACCTTTATCACAATGCAGGCGATGCCATTCTTTCGTGGATTATCGAAGGTGCGAAAAAGGTCATCGATGCCGACTACAAATTCAAACTGCCTGAATGCGTACAGAGGGCTATCGACGAGTACCGTATCCAAAACGACTGGTTCACTCATTTCCTTGAGGACAAGTGTGAGGTCGACCCCTCTTACCGTGAAAGCTCCAATTCTCTTTACCAAGCCTACCGAAATTACTGTATGGACACAAACGAGTATGTGCGTTCTACCACGGATTTCTATTTTGCCCTTGAGAAAGCCGGATTTACGAAGCTGAACCTTAGTGGACGCAAGTTCATAAAGGGGCTTCGGATTAAGGTCGATGACGGCGATTTTGATGATTTCTTACGGTGAAAAACGCCTCTATGTTGCGGTCGCTTATAGTCATATATAAAACTTTTCTTAAGAAGAAAAAAATAAGAATAAGAAAAAGTTTAGTAAACGACTAATGGAGACCGCAACATATACCCTAAAAACCCTTATGGAGCAAGGAAAAATGAGAGAAAAAACCATAGAACAAAAACTTACGGCGGATGCAAAGGAGCGAGGCGGTTTGGCACTTAAGTTCATAAGTCCGAGCTTTGACGGGATGCCTGACAGAATCGTACTTTTGCCGGGTGGACACATCGCCTTTGTCGAGGTCAAAGCACCGGGCAAGAAACCTCGCCCTTTACAACGAGCCAGGCTCAAATTACTGATGAAACTTGGCTTCAAAGCATACGTCCTTGATGATATTTCGCAGATCGGAGGAATCCTTGATGAAATACAAACCTCATAACTACCAAACCTACGCTACCAACTTCATCCTCGATCACCCCGAAGCTGCGGTGTTCTTGGATATGGGTCTCGGAAAAAGCGTAATCACCCTGACGGCGATCCTGGAATTGTGCCTGAATCGCTTTGAGATCTCCAAGGTTCTCGTCATAGCTCCCCTGCGTGTTGCGCGGGACACATGGTCAACAGAGATACACAAGTGGGATCACCTCAAGGGTCTTACATACTCCGTTGTCGTAGGCACAGCAGCCGAACGCAAATCTGCCCTCCAAAAGCAAGCTCATATTTACCTTATCAACCGTGAAAACGTTTCGTGGCTGATTGAGGAAAGCGGACACCCCTTTGACTTCGATATGGTTGTCATTGATGAGCTTTCTTCCTTTAAGTCTAACCAGGCAAAGAGGTTCAGAAGCCTTCTCAAGGTTCGACCTACGGTAAAACGCATCGTAGGACTAACGGGAACTCCCTCCTCAAACGGACTGATGGACTTATGGGCAGAATTCCGTGTCCTTGACCTCGGCAAACGTCTCGGTCGCTTCATTACCCACTACCGCAACACCTACTTTCAACCCGACAAAAGAAACGGTATGGTCATCTATTCCTATAAACCGCTCCCCGGTGCTGAAGATGCCATATACGAGCAAATCTCCGATATGACAATTTCGATGAAGGCGGTTGATCACCTGGATATGCCCGAATGCATATTCAACGAAGTCAAGGTAACCCTCACGGATGCCGAAAGGTCGAAATATGACACCCTCCGTGATGACCTCATCCTTTCCATTGGCGAAAACGAGATTGATGCCGCCAACGCTGCATCTCTTTCCAACAAGCTCTCGCAGATGGCAAACGGAGCGGTATATAGCGCGGATCAGAGCGTTATAGAAATACACGACCACAAGCTCGATGCCCTCGAAGATCTCATCGAAGCCGCCAACGGAAAACCCGTACTTGTGGCATATTGGTTCAAGCACGACCTTGAACGCATAAAAGCCAGGTTCAAAGTACGAGAAATCAAGTCCTCCAAAGATATCGCCGATTGGAACGACGGCAAAATCCCTGTAGCTGTCATTCACCCGGCTTCTGCCGGACACGGACTCAACCTTCAAGCCGGAGGTTCAACCCTTATATGGTTTGGGCTTACTTGGAGCCTTGAGCTTTATCAACAAACCAACGCACGTCTATGGCGACAAGGGCAAACATCGGCTACTGTGGTCATCCACCACATTATTGCCGAGGACACCATTGACGAGCTTATTCTAAAAGCCCTTCATAAAAAAGAAAAATCGCAAAATGCCCTTATTGACGCAGTAAGGGTGATGCTGAAAGGAGCATAATTTGAACCCCTATGAAGACCTTGCAAACGCCATTATTATTCAGGCGTGTAAAGACTACCGAAAAGCCTATAAACGTTACCTTCGTAGATACCGCAGTACAGACAAACCCGATGCCGAGCTTGTGGAGCTTGAGCGCTTCTTCCGCTCCGATTGGTATAAGACCCTTACTGCGGTTGACGGCGAATACTTGATGGACAGAATCAAAAAGGAGGTATGTGCATGACAGCAAAAGAATATTTGAGCCAAGCCTACAGACTCGACCAAAGAATAAACGCCGATCTTGAGGAGGTTGCCAGGCTCCGTGAAATGGCAAACAGTATCTCGTCCCCTTCTTGGGAAGAAAAGCCCGGTGGTACAAGACCCACAGAACCGCATTGGGTACGGTGCATTTATAAAATCATCGACCTGGAACGCCACATTGATGAGGAGGTTGACAAGCTCGTCGACCTTAAGAAGCAAATCCGCATGGTCATTGATGCCGTTCCCGACAAGGACGAACAGACGGTGCTTCGTTACCGTTGCCTTCTTAACTACACCTTTGAGAAGATTGGCGATCTTATGTGCGCCGACAGAGCCACCGCATGCCGTTGGTACAACCGCGCCCTCACACACGTGGTTGTTCCCGAAAATCCTATCACCATTTGAAACTTGCAACAAATGCAACAAAATGCAACAACCATAATGTGATATACTTATAATGCGAAAAAATAATACGAAGCCTGTGTGGGAAACCATACGGGCTTTTTGTATGCCCGAAAGGAGGTAGCCACCGTGCCTACCAAACCCAAGAAGCCGTGCGGTTACCCCGGCTGTCCTAAGCTCACCCACGACCGTTACTGTGAGGAACACACCAAGGTGATGAACGCCCGGTACAACAAGTACGAGCGACCTTATGATTCCTCTGAACGTTACGGTGCTGCGTGGCGAAGGATACGAAACAGATACATCAAAGCCCACCCTCTCTGCGAGGAGTGCTTGAAGCAAGAGCGCCTAACCCCTTCAAAAGAAGTTCACCACATCGTTCCCCTTGAAAAAGGAGGTACTCACGATGAACATAATTTGATGGCTCTTTGCAAGCCGTGCCACTCACGAATCACCGCAGAAATGGGCGACCGCTGGCACGACAGATAAAGACCCCCAGGGGCGGTCAAAATCCTGAAAATGAATTTTTTTGACAGCGGGCTGGGGCTTTCGTGTGCAAAAACGCAAAAACAAAGGGGGTATTACCCC
>JAZQHD010000064.1:0-12406 GCA_045540375.1 Ructibacterium sp.
CCATAAATTCTGCAGAAAAAAATTCCGGAATACGTCAGTATTTCCGGAATTTTTGTCTTTGTCTTTCTTGAAAAATTTCTATCTCAAAACTGCAAGGCACCCTGACATTCTTGATTTTGGATGCAATGCAAGGCAAAAACGCAGTGAATACTTTGTGTATTCACGAGGCTTTTAACACAGCAGTGCGCCGAAATCGTGGGTGTCAGGGCGAATATTCCCTAAGATGTACCGCCCTTTGCCGACCTTTTTGTTATTGTATGGATCTCTCAATGCGAATATCATCGGTTTCCATATCATAGATGATACAAAAGCCGCTCAATTCTATTATCTCTTCCTCTGTTTGTCCCCGATAAATCATATCTTTTTCGTTGAGATATCGTCCGGGATAATAGACATCGTCATAGTTGTCTTCCAGGATAACGTTGCTGAAATCCCCACCAATGATGGGGAAACCTACGTTTGCTTTAATCCTCCGGATATGGGGATATTTCATTTTCAGGTCGCTTACGATATAGAAACAGAGATTGTCAAATTTGGTTTTTCCACTGAAGAGAAAGGTATTGATATCCTTTTCTGTAATCAGTTTTTCAACGGCAATACGTACTGCTTCTAACAAACGATCTGTTTCTATCATTGCTTTATGTCCAATAAAACAACAGGTTTGGTTCTTCTCTAATTCCATACTACATCCTCTTTTGTAATTAAAAAATGCGCCAGCCGGAGCCGACGCACGAAAAATGCACAACTCCGCTTGCTGCGACACAAAGTTTTCTCATAACACAAGTATGCGAAAATAGAGTATGCATTTTTACCAAAATGGTATAAAAATACACACTTGTGTTATTGAGTAAGTATGAAACTTTATGTCGCATAAATTATTATAACACATATTTGGAAAATTACAAGCGCAAATTCAAAATAAGCAAAATTAAAAAATGCGCCAGCCGGAGCCGACGCATAAAAACGCAAACCCCGATTGTCGCGAAACAAACCTGAAATAAATAGCCCTGCAATTCAGTGCATATATTACCTTCGGCGGGATTTGCATTTTTTGCAAATCTTACGAAAGTAATATTTACAACAAAAGGGCATACCTATTCTCAAGTACGATTCATAAATTTATATTCGGTTTGTTTCGCAGTTCTATTATATCACATATTTTGAGAATTACAAGTATTTTTTGGAGGTACTTTGTAACAAGTATGTTTTTTTGCCTTGCCCGATTCCGCTCGCCCACCCGAGCGGTTCTCTCCACCCCTTCGGTGTGGATTCGACAAAAGGGGTTACACCCCTTTTGAAATCCCTGTTTGACAGGTATTCAATTGTAGGGGACGGCGTCCTCGACGTCCCGCAAGGGTTTGCACAATGGCAACGGGATGTCCGGGAGGCCATCCCCTACGATGGTTGACGGATAATATTACGCAAAACGAGTGTGCAGAAATTTTAGTAAGATGTGTTCGTTTGTAGGGGTCGGCGTCCTCGACGACCCGCAGGCTTTTACACAAATGTCAACGGGATGTCCGGGAGGCCATCCCCTACAATATTTTAATTTACCGGTAAAGTTCGCCAAATTTCAAGCACGACTGGAGACTAATTCTCGCAAAAAAATGACTCACCCAAAAGGGTGAGCCATTTTTATTTGTGAGAATTAGTCTTCTTTTGCCATTCTCTTGTATACCGCATATCTCGCAGCCAGGTCGTCCTCTGCCTTTGCAAAGAGCTTCTCTGCAATTTCGGGATAACCCTTCTGGAGCATCAGGTAACGGTTCTCGCCCATCATGAAGTCCTTCACGGAGCCGGTGGGTTCCTTGGAATCCAGTACGAAGGGGTTCTTGCCCTCTTCAGCAAGCTCGGGGTTGAATCTCCACAGGTGCCAGTAACCGGTTTCAACCGCCTTCTTCTCTTCTGCGATGGAGTTACCCATACCGCCCTTAGCCTTGATACCATGGTTGATACAAGGAGCGTAAGCGATTACCAGAGAGGGACCCGGATAAGCTTCTGCTTCCTTGATTGCCTTCAGCGCCTGAGCCATATTTGCGCCCAGAGCAATCTGAGCTACATATACATAGCCGTAGGTGGTAGCAATCATGCCCAGATCCTTCTTGCGGATCTTCTTACCGCTTGCCGCAAACTTAGCAACTGCAGCGGTAGGAGTAGCCTTGGAGGACTGACCGCCGGTGTTGGAGTAAACCTCGGTATCTACTACGAAGATGTTGATGTCTTCGCCGGATGCGATAACGTGGTCCAGACCGCCGTAACCGATATCGTATGCCCAACCATCACCACCGAATACCCACTGAGAACGCTTAACCAGGAAGTCAGTTCTGTCTGCGATTTCCTTGATAGCAGCATTGCTCATGTCAGCATCCTTGATGAGTGCTGCAATCTTGTCAGCTGCAGCCTTGGAGCCATTTGCACAATCCTTTGCTTCGATCCATTCCTTGAATGCAGCAGCCAGTTCCGGAGAAACTGCATCCATAGCTTCGTTCATTCTTGCAACCAGAGTCTGGCGAATCTTCTTGTTGGCCATAACCATACCAAGACCGAACTCTGCGTTATCCTCGAACAGGGAGTTTGCCCAAGCGGGACCTCTGCCGTTCTCGTCCTTGCAGTAAGGCATAGAAGGAGCAGAACCACCCCAGATGGAGGTACAACCGGTTGCGTTTGCAACCATCATTCTATCACCGAAGAGCTGGGTGATCAGCTTGATGTAAGGAGTCTCACCACAGCCTGCACATGCGCCGGAGAATTCCAGGTAAGGCATTGCAAACTGAGAGTTCTTGATGTTAGCAGAAACATCTACCAGGTTTGCCTTGTTGGAAACCTTTTCGATACCATAAGTCCAGTTGGGTTCCTGTGCGGCAGATACTTCGTCGATAGGCTTCATAACCAGAGCCTTGCCCTTGGGAGCAGGACAAACGTTCGCACAAACGCCACAACCCAGACAGTCAAGAGGAGATACCTGCATTCTGAATTCCAGACCGTCAAAGTCCTTACCAACAGCCTTCAGGGTTTCAAAACCTGCAGGTGCTGCAGCCTTTTCGTCTGCGTTCACCAGAACGGGACGGATTGCTGCGTGAGGACATACCAGAGAACACTGGTTACACTGGATACAGGTATCCTTCTGCCAATCGGGAACCAGGACAGCTACACCACGCTTCTCGTACCGAGAAGTACCGGTTTCGAAGGTACCGTCTTCACGACCGTTGAATACACTAACGGGGAGCTTGTTACCACGCTGACCATTGACAGGATCAACGATATCGGTGATGAATGCGGGACGGTTGCTGTTGTCAACAGGTGCGTCAACTGCATCCTTCCAGGAAGCGGGAACGTCAATCTTAACCAGTGCATCGATAGCACCGTCAACTGCTGCACAGTTCATGTTAACGATTTCGTCGCCCTTCTTGCCGTAGGTTCTCTTAATTGCATCCTTAATCAGTTCAACTGCCTTGTCAAAGGGAATAACCTCGGACAGCTTGAAGAATGCACTCTGAGTTACCATGTTAATTCTGTTAGGACCAAGACCAACCTTAACTGCAACGTCTACTGCATTGATGGTGTAGAAGTTAATGTCATTTTCTGCAATGTAACGCTTTACGTTTGCAGGGAGCTTCTCGTCCAGTTCTTCGGGGGACCATACGCAGTTGAGCAGGAAGGTACCGCCCTTCTTCAGGCCTTCGAGAATATCATACTGGTAAACATATGCAGGCTTATGACATGCAATGTAGTCTGCCTCGTCAAGTAAGTAGGTAGACTTAATGGGGGTTTCACCAAATCTCAAGTGGGACATGGTAACACCGCCGGACTTCTTGGAGTCATAATCAAAGTATGCCTGAGCATACAGATCGGTGTTATCACCGATAATCTTGATGGCATCCTTGTTCGCACCAACGGTACCATCGGAACCAAAGCCCCAGAACTTACAACGGGTAGCACCAGCAGGAGCAGCGTTGACTCTCTCGCCCAAAGGCAGGGACAGACCGGTAACATCGTCGCAAATACCAATGGTGAAGCCGTTCTTGGGTTCTGCAGCATCCAGGTTAGCAAATACAGCCACCAGCTGAGTGGGGGTAGTATCCTTGGAGCCTAAACCGAAACGTCCGCCGATGATCATGGGAGCCTTCTCGCAATCCTTGTACAGGTTGCATACGTCTAAGTACAAAGGTTCGCCCAGAGAACCGGGTTCCTTGGTTCTGTCCAGAACTGCAATCTTTTCAACAGTCTTGGGCATTACATCAAAGAAGTATTTCGCAGAGAAAGGTCTGTACAGGTGAACTTCCAGAACACCAACCTTCTCGCCCTTAGCGTTTAAGTAATCAACGGTTTCTTCCAGTGCCTGGCAAACGCTACCCATAGCAACGATAACCTTCTTAGCATCGGGAGCACCATAGTAGTTGAAGGGCTTGTACTCACGACCGGTAATCTTGGTGATTTCCTTCATGTAGTCTGCTACGATATCAGGAACTGCATCGTAGAACTTGTTACAAGCTTCTCTACCCTGGAAGTAAATGTCGCCGTTCTGTGCGGTACCGCGCAGTACAGGATGTTCGGGATTCAGAGCACGGTCTTTGAATTCCTTCAGAGCGTCCTGATCAACCAGACCCTTTAAGTCTTCGTAGTCCATAACCTCAATCTTCTGAATCTCGTGAGAGGTACGGAAACCATCAAAGAAGTGCAGGAAAGGAACGCGGCTCTTTAAAGATGCCAAGTGAGCAACGCCACCTAAATCCATGGTTTCCTGAACAGAGCCGGATGCCAGCATAGCAAAACCGGTCTGACGGCAAGCCATTACGTCCTGATGGTCGCCGAAGATGTTCAGCGCGTGAGCAGCAATCGCTCTTGCACTTACGTGGAATACGGTGGGCAGAAGCTCACCTGCGATTTTGTACATGTTAGGAATCATCAGCAGAAGTCCCTGAGATGCGGTGAAGGTGGTGGTCATTGCACCAGCCTGCAAGGAACCGTGTACAGCACCTGCTGCGCCGGCCTCGGACTGCATTTCTACGACTTCTACGGTTTGGCCATAAATGTTCTTCAGGCCTTTGGCACTCCATTCGTCAACGTACTCTGCCATTGTGGAAGAGGGAGTGATGGGGTAAATGGCTGCAACTTCTGTAAACGCATAGGCGCAATGTGCGGCAGCGCAGTTACCGTCCATGGTCTTAAATTTCTTTGCCATGATTTTTGCCTCCTTGGTATATTATAAAGTTTATTCTTTTTCGAAATTCACACAGGTGCATAACACACCACCTGATAGTATAACATACTATTGTAAGAATTTCAAATACTTTTTTCAAAAAAAAGCAAGAATTTTTATAGAAAAAAATCTTTTTTTCGTGCATTATAGTAAAAGAAATTTAATATGAAAAGCCGTTTACTCTTTTGCCAGAATGTGATATACTGATTCAAATGAACTTATTTTTGATTCAAATGAGGTGTTTTTATGTGGTGGAAAGAACTGAAACGCTATCTATGGCTCTTTGTTTTAGGTGCCATCTTGATTGCAGTATATAAAACCTTTGATAATTTTGGATATATCCTGGAATGGGGGAAAACACTCCTGAGTCTTTTGACTCCCTTTATTGTGGGCGGTTGCATCGCTTATGTTCTCTATATTCCATGTCGAAAAATAGAGATCCTCTGCCAGAAGACAAAATTTCATTTCTTGCAGAAGCATCGACGCGGCATCGCGGTTATCTCCATCTATCTGATTTTCTTTGCGGTCGTTACGGTGATTCTTTTCTCCGTGGTTCCTGCACTAACCAAGAGCATTTCTGACTTCGTTTCTCAACTTCCTTCCTTGTTTAACAACATCGTAGGTTGGATGGATTCTCTGGAACTTCACGGGGTCAACAATGACAGCATTCGCCGGTTTCTGGAACAGAACCTCTTCTCACCGGATAAGCTGCTCAAGAACTTCACCTTTGACAACGTAAACCGATACGCCAAAAGTGTCATGACCATCGGTTCCGCTTTCTTTGATGCCTTCATGGGAATTATTATTTCCATTTATATCCTCTTTGACCGTCATGATTTGAAAAACGGATTCCTCCGTATCTATCGAACCTTTGGTCCTAAAAAGAATCGTAGCATCATTAGTTTTTACTTCCGGAAAATCAACGAGTTTATTCACCTCTATATTTCCTGTCAGCTTCTGGATGCTCTGATCGTGTTCGGTCTTTCCTTTGTGGTATTGGCTCTGCTCCGTACGAAATACGCTCTCCTTTTGGCGTTCATCATGGGAAGTTTCAACCTGATTCCCTACTTTGGTGCTATTGTCGCAACCATTCTGTCCGCCCTGATTACCGCCTTTACCAAAGACTTTACATCTGGTTTGATTGTGGCGGCGGCTATGATTGTCCTTCAGCAGATTGACTCTAACTTCATTCAGCCGAAACTGGTGGAAGGGTCGCTTGACTTGTCTCCCATCTGGGTTATTTTTGCAGTCGTAGTTGGCGGCGGCCTTTTCGGGGTTCTGGGCATCTTCCTGGCAGTTCCCACCTTCGCACTTCTCAAAATCATCATTCTGGACGTGCTGGATCGTCGGGAAAAGAAAGCCTCGCAAACTCCACCTTCTACACCGAAAAAAGCATAACAAAAAGACTCCTGCAGTTCTCAATCGCAGGAGTCTTTTTCTTGATATGTTTCTTGTAAGTGCCGCTCTGCCAAAAGCTCTTTGGCTGTCTTTAAGGTATTTTTTCCATAAGTGCGCCGCAGGGTATCCACCACCTGGTTGAGAGAACTCTCTTTCTCCGTCTGCTTCTCCCCGATATCCGCAAAGCTCATCTGTTCATATCCGGCATCGGAAAGCTTTCCTGTCGAAATACCAATCAACCGAACTGGGCGATTTAATTCAATATTGGAAAAAATCTCCGTTGCCACCCGATATAAATCCTCCGCATAATGCATCATCTGTCCGGTGTGCGCCCGGGTAATACTCTGCATATCCGAGAACTTGACTTTTACCGTCAAGGTACTGCACCAGAGTTTTTTAGCCAAAAGTCGATCGCTGACCTGACGTGCCAAAAGCAACAAGGTTTCCTGAAGCACCTTGCGATCCGCTACATCAGCAGGAAAGGTTACCTCCCTCCCAATGGATTTTGCCGGTGCGTTGGGTGTTACCTGCCTGTAATCGATTCCCCGGGCGTAGTCTCGTAGTTCTGCTCCGGTTTTTCCAAGCAGGTTCAGCACCGCCTCCGGCGCATGGGCAAGGTCTTCTACGGTGTGAATTCCCATCCGGGAAAGCCGTTCTACCGTCTTCTGACCTACCCCGTAGAGAATTCCTACCGGACGGGACTTCATCAACTGGAAAAACGCCTCCTGGTCAGGAATTGAGAAAAACCCCCGAGGTTTCCTCTCCTCACTAGCAAGCTTTGCCGAAAGCATATTATACCCAACCCCAACCGAACAGGTTGTTCCTACCTTTTCAAAAACCCGTTTCTGGATGGTCCGTGCAATCTCCTCGGCATTCCCAAAAAACCGTTCACTTCCGGTAACATCCATATACCCCTCATCCAAAGATAAAAATTCAATTTGGTCGGTATATTCTTCCATGATGCTGTGTACCTGATTGGATGCCTCTATGTATTTGGAAAAATGTCCATGGACAAAAACCGCTTGGGGACAACGCCGATATGCTTCGCTACTGCTCATGGCAGAGCGAATCCCATATTTTCTCGCCTCATAGTTACAGGTAGAAACCACACCGCGTTCTCCGGGCATGGCTCCCACCACCACCGGCTTACCACGAAGGTCCGGATTATCCCGCTCCTCAATGGCAGCATAAAAGGCGTCCATGTCCAGATGAATAATCTTCCGCATCCTGTCCGCCTCCTGTTATTTTATCATAATCATTGCCGCCTGCCGTCCGGTATGTTCCCGGTGGGTGCGATAGGAATAAAACTCCTCTGCATGACAAACGGTACAAAGCTCTGCAACTTCAATGTTTTCTTCCGGAACCCCCTGCTCCATCACTCGTTTGCGGTTCATTGCCCACAAATCCACCAGATAACCATCCTCGCAAGGCTTACAAAATTCCTCCGGGAAATACTCTGTCGCTTCCTTCCCAAAAGCAAAATGGCAAGGACCGATACTGGGACCGATTGCCGCCAGAATATCCTTGGGATCACTTCCAAACTGTTCCTGCATCATTCGGACAGCCTTTCCACCAATATTCTGCACCGTACCACGCCAACCGGCATGAACCGCCGCTACAACAGGTTGCTTTGGGTCATACAGGAGAATAGGAACACAATCTGCGGTGAAAACAACCAAAGGAATTCCCTTTTCTGCAGTGATCAACCCATCCGTATCAAAAATATCGCTTTCCTTGACCAACCCTTTTCCCATATCCTCTTTGGTAACCAATCGAATATTGTCAGTATGGGTCTGCCGGGACAGAACCGCGCATTCCATGGGAAAGCCTAAATCCTCTGCTACAAGCCGATAATTTTCCAACACCGAAGTTGGATTATCCTCCACCCGAAACCCCAGATTTAGCCCGGTAATTTTTCCAGAACTGACACCGCCGTTTTTTCCGGTAAAGCCATGGACAATTCCTCCCTGTTTCTTAAATAGAGAGGATTGCAGATACTTTCTATCTTCACACTGTAGCCAGTCCATCTTTTCCTCCTATAACTTTGAAAACCGTAACCGCTCCACCGCTATGGTCTTTCCGGTGGTTTCGTCCACCTCAAAAATACAGCCGTGGAAGAATACCTCTCCTTCTGCCTTTTCAAATCGGTACCGCTTGCCGGGATTCCGGTAAAAGTCCAAGATAATATCCTTCCGGACACCTAGCACCGAATCCTCCACACCGGTCATGCCCAAATCAGCAATAAACCCCGTACCGCCGGGAAGAATTCTCTCATCTGCAGTCTGGACATGGGTATGGGTTCCAAACACCCCACTCACCTTTCCATCCAGAAAATGTCCCATGGCAATCCGCTCGCTGGTGGCTTCTGCATGGATATCCACCAAAATAACTTCCGCATCCAGCTTGGGAATCAGCCGCTCCACCGCCCGAAATGGGCAATCTGCCGGATTCATATTGACTCTGCCAAGCAGGTTGATTACCGCAACCTTTACATTGCCCAAATCCACTACGCAGTAGCCTTCCCCCTCCATTTCAGGGGGCAAATTCAATGGACGAATCAGGTAGGAAAGCTCCTCCAACGCCCGCTCCACACTTTTGTTGGCAAAGGTGTGGTTTCCCATGGTAATCACATCCACCCCTCGTTCATACAGAGTTTCAGCAATTTCATAGGTAATTCCATTGGTATCCGCCGCATTCTCACCATTGGCAATACAAAAATCAATCCGATACTTCTCTTTGATCCGATTCAGGTTCTGATAGACAAATTCCCGACCCGGCTCTGCTACAATATCCCCGATTGTTAGAATTCGCAAGGCTATTTTCCCCCTTTGCTTCTCTGTCGCACCGCCTCATAAAGCAGAATCCCCGCCGCCACCGATGCGTTCAGAGATTCTATCTCCCCGATCATGGGTATCTTCACAAGAAAATCACAGGCTTCCCGGGTAAGGCGACTCATTCCTTCACCCTCACTGCCAATAACGATAGCCAGGTTTCCGGTTAAATCACAATCACTATGTACCTGAGTTCCGGTCAGGTCGGTGCCAACAATCCAAATTCCCTCTTTTTTCAGCTTATCCAGAGTCTGTCCGATATTCGTTACCCGCGCCACCTTGGTATATTCCACAGCCCCTGCCGAAACTTTGGCAACGGTGGCATTTAAGGCAACACTCCGGTTCTTTGGAATAATCACACCATGCGCACCTGCCGCATTGGCAGTACGGATGATACTACCCAGATTGTGAGGATCACTGATTCCCTCCGCAACCACCACAAAGGGCGGTTCGCCTTTTTCTTTGGCAAGGCTTAAGATTTCCTCCACTGTGGCATAGGTATGCGCCGCAATCATAGCAACTACACCCTGGTGGTTCTCTCCCTCACAAAGGGTGTCCAGTTTCCGCTTATCTACAAAGCGGTAAAGAACCCCCTTCTCCTTGGCTAGGTTCCGTATCTTTCCAATCAGGGTATGACGAAGTCCGTCCTGAATCAGAATTTTATCAATAACGGTGGTACCAGCCTCTAACGCTTCGATGACCGGGTTCCGTCCGTAAAGCATATCTTCTTTCATAACTTTTGTCCTTCTTTCTATAATAATCCTAAATGGTTCAGTCCGTGATAGATGCCGTCCTCTGCCACACTGCAGGTGATATAGTCTGCAACATTATCCAGCCGTTCTGCATGAGGTGTCATAGCAACACCATGTCCCACCGCCTGGAGCATCTCAAAATCGTTATCGTCATCGCCAAAGGCATAGGTATCGTTCAGGGAAATTCCCAGATATTCTATCACCGCCTGGATTCCCTTTGCTTTGCTCATACCCTTTTTCCCCACATCGGCAGAGTTATTCTTATGGTGTCGGAGAACAAAGAATTCCTCACCACAGAACTTCCGCATCCGTTCCATTTGCTCCTCTTCCTCAAAGGTAATGAGAATCTTATTGATTTTCAACCCCTCTGTTCCGTTAAAATGCCGGAAATTTCCATTGTTTTCAATATGGAACACCTGCATCATTTCCCAAAAGATATGTTCCGCCTTGGGATCAATATAACAACAGCTGGAAGTTTCCAGGTCGTAACCCAGCTTTTCCTTTTCCATGTAATCAATCAGCCGCCGGACATCCTTTTCCGGAATATGATCATTGACAATTTCTTTGCCCTCCACCTCGCAGACGGCGCCATTACAGGTGATATAACAATCAAAATCAATCCCCAGTTCCGGAAGGTAGCATCTTGCCCGACCGGTAGCAACCCCAATCAAGTAACCGTGTTCCTGAAGCCGACGGAGTGCCTCTTTCGTCTTTTGGGTGGGCAGAAAAATCTCCTGCCTCTCGTCCACCAATGTTCCGTCAATATCAAAAAAGACTGCCCCCTGATACTTCTTCATCGTCCTCCGTCCTTTCCATCTCTTCTATTATAAAAGTATTCTCTCAAAAAAGCAACAAATAATTCAGTCTTGTTGACAGTTTTCCCAAGATGTGCTATACTCAAACTGCTTGAAATCATAGAAAAAACGAGGAAAATACCATGAGTGATATCTTAACCAAAGCAATGACAAAGGACGGCTTTTTCAAGATTACGGCAGCCGTAACCACCGAAACTGTGAATGCAGCCCACAATTTCCACCAGACCATGCCGGTAGCATCTGCAGCACTGGGTCGGCTTTTGACCGCAGGGCTTCTGATGGCAGATAACCTAAAAGAAAAGGACGCCAGTTTGACACTACAAATGCGTGGCGACGGTCCTTTGGGGACTTTGGTTGTGGTTGCTGATTCCCACGGCGGTGTGAAAGGTTATGTTGCAAACCCTGCCGCTGATCTGCCTTTAAAGGAAAACGGAAAATTAGACGTTGGCGGTGGCATCGGCAGAGGGACTCTAGGTGTTATCCGCGACCTGAAGATGAAGGAACCCTATATCGGTCAGATTCCCATCCAAACCGGAGAAATCGGCGACGACTTAGCCTACTATTTCATGCAATCCGAGCAGATTCCCAGTGTGGTATCTTTAGGCGTCTTGGTCGATCGGGACTATTCCATCAAATCCGCCGGCGGACTCCTGATTCAGGTCATGCCTGGCTGTGATGAAAAAAGTCTGTCTAAGCTGGAAAACAGTATTCAAGGCATGATGAGTATTACCGAAATGCTGAATCAGGGCATGACTGCGAAAAATATGATTGAGTACGCCATGCTGGGCTTTGACGTAGAGTTTTTGGAGGATATCGAAATTGGTTATCGTTGCAATTGCGGCAGAGAACGGATGGAGCGCGCCATTATCTCTCTAGGCAAGCAAGAGATTCAGGATTTAATTGCAGAACAAGGTGAGGCAGAAATCGTCTGCCACTTTTGTAATCATGCTTATCAATTCTCTAAAGAGGAACTGACCGATTTGCTGGAAAAAGCCACCCGAAATTAAGTTTTCAAAAACGAGAAAAACGTAGATATTCGCACTATATTAAAAGAAAACAAGAGAATTAGCATAGATAAATCAATATAATCACGAATATTTTTTTATCTACACCTTGACTTTTTGTTAAAATGGGAGTATAATCTCTTTTGTTGTCGCCGATATGGTTGGACACGAGGGTATGGGCGCTTAGCTCAGCTGGGAGAGCATCTGCCTTACAAGCAGAGGGTCATAGGTTCGAGCCCTATAGTGCCCACCATACCATTTTAACATGGGCGCTTAGCTCAGCTGGGAGAGCATCTGCCTTACAAGCAGAGGGTCATAGGTTCGAGCCCTATAGTGCCCACCATGTTTACGGTCCGGTAGTTCAGTTGGTTAGAATGCCAGCCTGTCACGCTGGAGGTCGTGGGTT
>JAZQHD010000065.1:0-2883 GCA_045540375.1 Ructibacterium sp.
AGCGCTGAGGGAACCAGTATCTTTAAGCACGATCCTAAAGGCAAAGTTGCCGAAGCCTATAAAGTTTTGACGAAGGAGGTGTTACACAATGCAGAAAAAAGGCGCAAACATCAGCTTGAAGGGGTACGATGATATTTTCTCAACAGACCAGTCACGAGCTGAAGCCAAGCAGGAACGAGTACAGGAAATTCTGCTTTCTGAGTTACACCCCTTTGAGGGACATCCGTTCCGAGTGGTAGACGATGAGGAAATGATGAAAACGGCTGAGAGCGTCCGAGACTTCGGTGTTCTTACTCCCGCTATTGTTCGTCCTGACCCGGACGGTGGTTATGAAATCATTTCTGGTCACAGGCGACATCGTGCATCCGAACTTGCGGGAAAAGAGACCATGCCGGTTATTGTCCGTGAAATGAACGATGATGCCGCTATCATTTTAATGGTCGATGCCAATTTACAGAGAGAAACGATTTTACCGAGTGAACGAGCTTTTGCGTATAGTATGAAACTGGATGCCATTAAACACCAAGGCGAAAGGTCGGATTTAACTTCCCGACAAGTTGTCGGGAAGTTGGAAGCTGCCGATTTGGTCGGCGCTGACAGCGGTGAGAGCGGCAGACAGGTTCAGCGATATATCCGTCTGACAGAGCTTATTCCTGAACTGTTAGACATGGTGGATAACGGACAGCTCAAGTTTAATCCTGCGGTAGAACTCTCCTATCTGGCGAGAGAAGAACAGCAGGATTTTCTTTCTGCCATGGACTATGCCCAGACTACGCCTTCTCTTTCGCAGGCGCAGAGAATAAAAAAACTCGCACAGGAGGGCGAGTGTACTCTGGATGCTATGTGCGACATTATGAATGAAATCAAAAAGGAGGAACAAGGCAAGGTAACTTTCAAAACGGATGCCCTGAGAAAATATTTCCCCAAATCCTACACCAACAAGCAGATGGAGGATAAAATCATACAGCTGCTTGAGCAATGGCAGAAGAAAAGAGAAAAATCTATGGAAAGGTAAGGTGATAACCAATGTTTAGCGAAAAAGAAATGAGCAAAGCAATCGACTGGCTGTTTGAACTGTTTGAACCCGATGATTACGAGGGTTATGACGAGGAAGAAATCGGCTATGCTGGTGGGCTTTGTATGCCTGAGGTATGTATTGCTCTGAGAGGGGCTATGCAGACTGTATATCAGTATTCTGTTGATGGCGGCTATGATAAGTCCTTTGACTATCGAGGTCTGGAACTTTTCGGACAGAGAGCTTGTCTGCTTATCTCTGATGTGGATCAGGCCGTTTTGGACTGTGCAAAAATCATGTACGAAACTGAGCTGTGGCTCATGGAGGACATGAGTTTTGCAATCGTTCGCTGCGTAACTATGTTTGTCGGCCCCGACGATACGGGTTACACTTCTGACTATCGAGTATTCAAGAAACAGGTTGAAAGCAGAGATGATCTGTTCTTTACGCCTGAGGAACTGATTGAGGAATTGGAATCCATGTGCGTATCTCAGTGGGAACATGAAGCGACTATTTATGAACTGTAAGAGGTTCGTGGATGGTTGCTTTTCTTATTTTCAAAGAAATGGAGGTAACGCAACTTGAAGGAATACGATGTAAAAATCACCGAGACCTTGGAAAAGACGGTCACGGTGGAAGCCGAATCCCGTGATGCTGCGGAAGAACAGGTTAAGGCGGCCTACTACAATTCCGAGTATATTCTGGATGCCGAGAACTTTACCGGCGTGGAGTTCGGAACTGAAGCAGAGCGTGAGATTCAGCATGAACAGGCTCCCATGATGGATGTGCTTCTGATTCGCCCTAATATGTATCCCCAGCCCGTGCAGATTGGCTGTGAGTTGGAGGATTTGCAGAAAGCTGTGGGTGGTGACATTCAGGCGGTCTATCCCTACGAAGATCCTGTTGCCCTTATCATGGACGAAGAAGCCAAGCTGACAGGTAAAGACCTGAATCGTGCCTTGCGTGATGAAGATGGCGATATGTACGACATTGTTGCCGGTGATTTTCTGGTGGTCGGTTTGGGAGAGGAAGATTTCTGTTCCCTTACCCCTGAACAGATGAAGAAATATGAAGAACACTTCCATCAGCCTGAAATGTTCGTCCGTCTGGGTCGCAGTATCATGGCTATGCCTTTGCCTGATGATAAGGTGAAGAAAGCAGATGCACCCGAAAAGGCAGCACCCACTCCCCACAAAAGCAGTCCCGACAGGGATTCGCTGTAAGGAGGGATTATGGAAAAGCGAAGCTCAACTATCGGAGAACTTATGGAGCGCCGCCGCATTCTGGATGGTGCCAAGGAATACAAGGGTCACACCTATCTGGACTTGGCTCGTTTCGATGAAAACACCAAACACATGATTATCTTTGATGTCCTGACGCACAATTCCCCCGTGGGAGATAAAGGAGAACGAACCCGACTGTTTCTGGGGGAGGTTGGCTATCAGAAAGCTCTGGAACATCAGAAAGCCGGTGACATCAAGATTATCAGCCATGCCGCAGTTGCCAAGGGCAATCTGTATTACGACCGCAGAGATATGGCACGATGACCCTCACTCTACTGCTTGCAGGAGGTGATGATTCATGCAGGAAGAAGTTGAAAACAGGACGATAAATCTCGCTATCAGTACAACCAAGCTGACGGGACGAACTATCGTCGCCGGTATTCGCAAGTATTTGCAGCACCGAGAAAAGGTCAAGGCGCAGAAAGCCAGAGACCCCGCTGTTCACGGAAAACAGTCTGTGAAACAGCTGTTATCCCAAAATCAAGGAGCTACCAATGTCGAGATCGACAAAAGCGGTATTAAGGATTTTGAACGACTCGCCAAGAAATACGGCGTGGACTTTGCCGTAAGAAAAGATAAGTCCGT
>JAZQHD010000066.1:0-4286 GCA_045540375.1 Ructibacterium sp.
GAGAAGTGTACAGGGACAATTGTCTCGGTCTTCTTCCCGAAAGTGAATGAAACAAAGCATCTTGGACTTGTTGTAGCAGTTGGAAATGGACTAATGACTCTTGAATCCGAGGAAGCAACGGCAACACTTAAAGAGTATATACCGGTGCTTAATAAGGAGCAGGATATCCCCAAAAACCTTGCTCGAGCAATTGAAGAATTGCAACCGTATTTAGAATACCTTGATTGATTATATAAACCAGGAGGTGGGTACATATGGATAAGCAACCATATGACTATGTGAAAGCGGAAAGAAAATATGGAAACCTGTTAGGGCTTATTATTATTCTGCTCCTCTTCTCCGTCATTATCATTCTTTTTGCGATCATTGGATTGATCGCTGCTCTGCCTCTTGGACTCATCATTGTAGGACTGCTCGTCCTGTATTATTGGTGGGTATCAAAACTCATTAAGAAAGCAAAACTTCTCAAGCAAGAGATTAAAGAGAATAAACCCAACATCAAGAACGGCGGTGCTGTCCTCGGAGATACGGTATACTGCTTTGTTTCACCATTTTCTACGCCGGAAACGGTAGATCGTATATGCAAAGCTTTGCCAACACTCTGTGGAGTTGTAAAGGAACGAAACGATGGTCGTGGCTATATAAAAGCCAAAATACCGCTTGCAAGAAACAAGCTTGATGTAGAGTTCTATGTTAAGCGAGCAGAAAAAGAATGCAATGTGCGTGTCCTTTGGAAGAAGATGGCAAGTGATAATGTGTGGGATGTATTCTTGAACACGCTCCAAAGTCAGTCCAATCAAGCTGACTTCGCCGTTACATGCGCCAACGGCGATCCATATCCGATAGCACTGCTCTACTTAGGTGGCGAATTGGAAGAAGTACAGATATCAAGGACAGTCCATAAAACATCGCTGTTGGGAGCGTTAGTCGGAGGTGCTTTGTTCGGTGATGCCGGCTTTGTATTAGGCGGTATGTCCGGACCAACAAGAACCTACGGACACTCCTATGAAAGATTTTCCGATACGCAGCTTGTAAGAATAATGTATAATAACGGCCGAGTTTGGGAAGGTACTCTCAAAAAAGGCAGTAAGTTGTACAATGACATTATGGTTAATTTTGCGGATTAGCCATCTAAAGGGGGATGCCTTGTGTTTATAGAAAATATCATAAAGGAATATCCATTGCCGGAGAAGTACATGAGAAACGGCAAAGAGTGTTTTTACGATACATATCGCGCAAAGCTCATCCCTGTAACACCGGAGGAAGTCGTTAGACAGAGAATTGCGTATTGGTGTGAAAAGAATCTGCAAGTACCTCCGCAGATGATAATACTGGAACAACACCTGTCTCATTATCAACTCCCGAGTAAGGACAGAGCAGACATCATTATTCATGAAGAAACAGGAGAAGGACTGCTTCCTCTTGCTGTTATTGAGTGCAAGGCTGCATCTGTGGCATTGAGTGAGAAAACATTCCATCAATGTTTTTCTTACTCAGATCTTCTTCAAACGGAGTACGCAATTGTGACCAACGGTATCGAACTCCTGGCCTATAAGTATAATGCTGACCAAAACAAGTATGAATTGCTCTCAGAAACACCGACCTATTCGCAAATGCTCGGTAGAGAAGCAATTATAGAAGAACCAATGGCGATTGTCCCGAGGCCAAGCTATGTTTCTCTTTTCGCCGAGGAAACTCAAAAACGATATATCGAAGATTATATCATTGGTTCGGCAACGAGCGTTGAATATCGAGCATATGCGATTAACTTGTTGGAAGCCCTCCTTGATGAAGAAGATACTATCCAAAACCGAAATGCGTCATTCGAGCTGATAAAAGACCTTGGTGTTCGCATTCTCTCATATGGCAATGCCGCAGGGTTTGATTATGTTGCACCATATCGCTCCTTCCTTATCAAGGACAAGACTGGAAATAACCAAATACTCAGTCTTGGCTTTAACGCATACGGAAATGATAAGACAATTCTATGCGTTGCTATCGATGATTTCAAAAAATCACATCATGCATTGCAGTTGTTATTTGATAGATATATGACTCTCCATAACGGTACAATGGTGTTTGAGCATAATGGTCAAATCAGCGTAGGACATAGCGGTAGTGCAAGTGCATCAGACCTTATTTGGATGGTAAAGGAAGCTTATCCGCAGCTAATTGACGAAAAGAACAAGGTCAATCTCGGTACAGTCGATGCCTCCCATGACCTTCATTTAAGCAGTGATGATGTAACATCGTTTGTCTATAATCTACTCGAATACGCATTAATAAGAGATGAGTTTAGAGAGTCAATAAAGGAAAAATAAGTTGAGGATATTTTGGAATAATGCCGAAAGGAAAAGCACACATGAAAGAAAGAATCCATGAATTTGCAAACCATTATTTCAATATCTTTCGTGATCCCAAGGCTTCCAATATTCAAGTTGAGGAAGGCTTTGCGGAAAAGTGTTTCGCCCTTGGTTTTGAGATGGATAGTGGAAACTCCTTCTGTGAGAAGTATCCCAAGGCATTCAATGACTACTCAGAGCTTGACAAGATTATTGAGGAAATAGATGATCCCCAATTCCTTGGAACAGCAATCTTTTCGCAATGGAGATATATCACACACTGGTCATACTGTTCGCATCCTTTGGACGAACAGTACAGGCCTTGGTTTATATCCGCATTCGGAAGGCTCGTTACGATCACATCCGAAGATAACTCGCCTCCATATGTCTTTTACGGAAATGTAAAGAGGGTCAAAATCCATTCGAATAATATGGGGTATGGTTTCCTTCCAAGAGAAGGGACAGAGGTCGAACAACACCTCACGATAACAGATGACGGTCGAGTTTGGCTTACGCGCTATGCCATAAGCGAGGATTTAAACTTTGCCAAATTAAAGAAGACAGAGCAACGGCAGTTTAGGATTTCTGCTGATAAGGCAAAGTTCTTGCTCGACAAGTACACCAAATACTTTCGTGATGAGTATGAGATTTCCTTTGCCACCGATGTGGGAAGCTTTGAAATGCAGATCACAGATGATGAAGGGAAAACAGCTTATTTCATCGGCCCATTGATCTGCGAGTTTGAAGTAGACGGTTATGACCTTTCGCAGCTGACAAGAGATACTATAGAAGATCAGTCGCTCTTTGTTTTTGATGACAATTCGTATGAAAAGATCAAAAGAATCACCATTGATTATCGCTTCACAAGTGTAACCATCCCTGCTGATGGTAGCCAGGACATATTGTGGGAGTACAGGGATCGCCTCATAATTGATCGAGAGAACGAAACAATCGAGGATGTTTTGCAACTTGCCGAGCAATGCGATGTTACTCGGAAGTATCATGTTGCCGAAGGTGTACGATCCTTTTTGGATGACCTTGACAGGTACTCCCTTTTTACCGAGTTTAATAAGCCGGACGATGATATTGTGGAAACAAATGAAGGTACGGCTGAATATGAGGTGAAGGTGGAGTTCTATCGTCAGGAGCCTCGCATCATTTCTGGAAAATATGACAAGCAAGGACTTCCTGTTGATTGGCCAGAGTTCATTGAGGATCTTTACAATTTTATGTCCTTTTATGGCTTTGGCGAGATGTTTGACGAGAAGCAATATGGAAGAACCTACAGAAAAAGAAATGATTACATCTTCCTAAGTGTCCGGTTCGGCGAATATGGGAAGACATATTACTACCTCACGGAAGACGATACCATCCAAGTCGGTGATCAGGTTGTTGTTCCTGTGGGCGGCGATGGAAAAGAGCGCATAGTGGAAGTAGTGAAAAAGGAATACTATGCAGCCGATAGAGTCCCTATGCCCATTGAGAAGGTAAAGTCTATCGTTGAGAAATTCACACGACCCGAGAAAAACGAAAAGGGCGATATGATGATATACTGCCCTATGTGCGAATGCGAGATAAGTGCAGATACCTGCTATGACATTCTCTATGATCCCCTCGTCAAGGAAGTCCCTGGTATAATCAGCGAGGAAAAGATGAAGGAACGGTATGAGTTCTGCAGCTTCTGCAAGTATAACGATGATTAAGGAGAGAGCTATGGATAGGGATACCACACAGAAGGTTTTGGCACAGAATCAGAAGAAAATTGAAAAAATCCTCCGTCAGAATGGTGTCGATCCCGAGCGTGTCCCACCTCTTTCCGGCACCTATGAGGAACGCAGCCGTCAGAGAACAGCAGAGATTATGGCAAATAACCAAAAGCGCATTAACAAGATTATGAGAAAGTACAGGTAAGAGCTATGTATGTGAAACCAATAGAGGGATCAC
>JAZQHD010000067.1:0-4332 GCA_045540375.1 Ructibacterium sp.
AAAGCCACGGTGATGGTAGACCTGCTCTCAAACCAAACGGTTGACATGGTACTCCATCCTATTAGCAAGCAGAACGAACACGCTGACGCGGCTTTTATGGTTGCGTGGAACGATTTTCCACCCTGTGTCGTTATTTGCGACAGGCTGTACACGTCGTACCCCCTCATAGCAGACTTCCAGCAAAAGGGAATGGATTTTGTTCTCCGGTCCAAAAATGGTGTCGGTGCGTTGAAACCGATACAAGCCTTATCGATGAAAGAACTTGATGTTGACATACAGTTTGTGCTGACTGACAACCAATCCAAGGCAAGCAAGGACAAGGGGCATATCTATGTCAACACAGGAAGTAAGCGCGGCAAGGTGAATAGCCCCAAAACATATGTCTCCCGTTTCGGATACCCGCTTCCCTATGTCATGCGTCTGCGTGTTGTGCGCGGCAGACTGCCTAACGGAGATCTGGAAACACTCTTAACTTCACTTTCTCGTGACGAGTTCAGCGCCGCCGAGGTGATGGAACTCTATAGGCTACGCTGGCGCGAGGAAATTTTCTTCCGGCACATCAAGTATGACTGCGGAGCCAGCCGGATGAAGTGCAAGAAAGAGGACTACTCGCGTCAAGAGATATACGGACACTTCATCACTTCTGCCGCCGTCTGGAAAATCATCAACGGCATTGCCCTTGAACACAAGACCGACAGTGGCTGTGAGTACAAAATCAACATCAAAATGGCGACCTATCTGGTAAAAAAGTTTCTGGCAACGCCCTGCGCAAACGGAGAACAACTCATAGCAGATATGTCCCGCTATCTGGTTCAAGTGAAGCCAAATCGAGCCAACGAACGAAACCTACGCCCGACCTCGTTTGTCCCATTCAACTACCGCGTTGCCTAAATTATCAACATGTCCTTGCAGAGTAGTAAAAAATCACATAAAGCGCGGCAGGACAACAATAGTGCCGCTCTACCGCGCTTTACCTCCAATGTATCAACAAGTCTTGCCAAAGATGGAAAAATCGGCAGTCTTTCACCGAGCAGACCGATAATCAACACAGAAAATGACACGCCCTCACATCATACAACAAGTAATGCTGACGCATTCAAAACTTAAGCCAATTTCTCAAAATCAGAAATAGTATACATTTGGGGGAAATCAAAGCGAGTAAATTTTTCTACATTGTAGAAAAACATTTTGAGACAGGCTGTTTTTTTCTTGATTTTATGGCATTTTTTGCAGGGTTTCCGAAAAGCATTTTTCTGCTCCGCAGAGAAAAAGTGTCAACGAGTGTTGGCGAGAAAGCGCTTTGAGTAAAATTCTACTCAAATTCAATAACTGCTATTGAAGAAACTGTGGCAGGTTTTTGATGTTGGTTATCGGTTAAAGCCTTGGGAATTTATTGACAGATTTAGGCTTTCTACTGATAATGTAAGAGGAAAGAAATACCCAGAAAAAGAGGTTTTGCTATGGGATTTATTCAAACTATCATTGATCAGCATCAAAAGAAAGTTCAAGAACGAAACGATGCTTGTAATGATTTGATTTGTCGTATAGATGATGCTCTGCGTGATGCCAAATCAATATTTTCTGCACCACAAGTGTTCGTTGATCCTCACGCCGAAACCGAGTGGCGAAGCAGAAATAGTGGAACATTAGCTGATTCCGAAGCTCATAAAATTCTGCGGCTGAAAAAGGCAACTAAATATAAAATGCTGTCCGACAAACAACTTGAATTGGCTGATATTGCTCGTTCCTTGTCACATCAGATTCTCCAACACAATGAGCGTGCTGCAAGTATGAAAGTACAAGCAGCGTATGCTCTTATTGGCAATGTCGAAGGACGAAAACTTGACCAACAGCAAATGACCTGTATTGTCAAGGAAGCGCATAACCACTTAGTAATAGCCGGTGCAGGAACAGGAAAAACGACGACCGTTGTCGGCAAAATCAAGTACCTGCTCAAAACAGGAAAATGCTTGCCGCAGGATATTTTAGTATTGTCGTTCACAAATGCTTCTGCATCTGAGATGAATGAGCGTATTTCTACTGAGACCGGACACAGTATTGCCGCATCGACATTTCATAAACTTGGATTAAATATTATTTCGCAAGTTAATGGTGTAATGCCAAGAATCACACAAATCAGTTTGCGAAAATTTGTTAAGGAACAGCTTTTGCTGAATATGCAGTCTGATACATATCTCAATTTGCTGAGCTCGTATCTACTGTATAATCGCGTGGTGGCAAAATCGGAATTTGAGTTCAAATCGCAGAAAGAATATGATGAATATCTGAAATTGAATCCGCCGACTACCGTTAATAATGAAACGGTGAAAAGCTATGGCGAAATGGATATTGCCAACTTCTTAATGCAAAACGGCATACAGTACATTTATGAGCATCCGTATGAGATTGACACACGCACCAGCGAATACGGCCAATATCATCCCGATTTTTATCTTCCCGATTACAAAATTTACATTGAGTATTTTGGAATCAACCGAAACGGCGAAGTCCCGTCTTATTTCAAAGCTGCAAACGGAATGAGTGCAACAGAAGCTTACCGTGCCTCTATGAAATGGAAACGCACTACTCATCGTGAACATCAGACAACAATGATTGAGTGCTATGCCTATGAAAAACTGGAGGGCAATTTACTTGATTCCTTGAAAGAAAAACTGAAAGCCGCCTCCGTTCCGTTAGCCCCGAAATCCTCCAAAGAACTGTGGACACAAGTTGCCGCCGAGGGCGATTCCTTGCTTGATGGCATCATTGAATTGTTTGAAACATTGGTCAATCTGATTAAGAGCAACGGGTATGACATAGCAACTGTCCGCAAATTGAATCACGCAGGAAGCAATACACAGACAAACAATATCTTGCTTTCGCTGCTTGAGCCGATCTTCAATGCGTACTGCAAATATCTTGCAGATCACAAAGAAATTGATTTTAACGATATGATTAACCTTGCTTCCGAATATGTTCGGCAGGGGAAATATATCAACCCGTACAAGTATGTGATTGTCGATGAATATCAAGATATATCTAAGGCTCGCTTTACGCTCTTAGACTGTCTGCGAAAATCCAGAGATTATGAGCTTTTTTGTGTCGGTGATGATTGGCAAAGCATTTATCGCTTTGCAGGAAGCGACATTGGCTTCATCCTCAATTTTTCAAAATATTGGGGCGCAACAGAAGTCAGCAAGATCGAAACTACATACCGTTTCTCTCAGAAGTTGATTGAAATAAGCGGCAGATTCATTATGCAAAACCCCGTCCAAATCAAAAAATCCATTAGAGGAAAATCCGAAGATTTTGGTTTTCCGCTTGGTGAAATCTCCGGTTATACCGACAAATTTGCGATTGAGTTCATGTCAAAGAAACTGAATGATATTCCAAAAGGCAACAGCGTATTCTTTATCGGCAGATATTCATTTGATGCAAAATTATTGAATGACAGCGGACTCTTTTCTTGTCAGTATAACAACACAAGCGGGTTTGTCGATGTTAAGGCTAAATCCCGTCCCGACTTGAACATGGCGTTCTTGACGGCGCATAAGTCAAAAGGTTTGCAAGCAGACTATGTGTTTATCATAAACAACAAAAAGTCAAGAATGGGTTTTCCAAGCAAGATTCAAGATGCTCCGATTTTGGATTTGTTGCTTGATAATTGCGACCAGTACCCTCATGCAGAGGAACGCCGCCTATTCTATGTAGCCTTAACCAGAGCAAAGAAAAAAGCTTTTATCGTTACTGTTAATGGACAAGAATCTGAATTTGCAATGGAACTAAAAACGCGATATGGAGAAGATTTGAAGAAAGAGCAATTTGAATGTCCTCTTTGTGGTGGGCGCTTGGTAAAGCGCTCCGGTCCATATGGTGAGTTTTTCGGATGTTCCAATTATCGCATAGCTGGGTGTACTTATAAGCGAAAAATACGCTAATATTTGATGACATAGCAAACAAAAAAATCCCCCACCCATTTTTGAAACGGGTGGGGAATTTTCTTCTTTCTGACTAACCAAACAATTTGAGTTCTCTTCCGAACAGCATTGCCCGCAGGACTGCTTCTTTTGAAGTATATTATGTATTACAGATCGTTGTGTACCATATTATTTTACTTTTCTATATGTCTGTCTAATCTTGTCTTTACTACCGGGATGATATCATCTGATACGCCATCCAGATTGTTGAGGAACTTGTTGCCTTCTTTTACGATAACTCCGCTGAGGAGGAGGATACCGATAACATTAGGAATAACCATGAGGCCATTGAGGATATCTGCGATATTCCATACGAGGTCGAGAGATGCAACTGTACCTACAAATGCGAATACAA
>JAZQHD010000068.1:0-84646 GCA_045540375.1 Ructibacterium sp.
CAATAACCAGACAAAAAAAATCGAGCGTTCATAACTTCATACACGTTATGAACACTCGATATGGTCGAGGTGACAGGATTTGAACCTGCGACCCCTACGTCCCGAACGTAGTACTCTACCAAACTGAGCCACACCTCGACAACATCGACCATTATAGCACAGAAAATTGGCGATTGTCAAGTGCTTTTTCTCTATTTCTTCAAATTCTATTCTGCTCAGAAATGCTTAAAAATCAGGAAGCGTGTTTAATCTGCAGGCGGAGCTTATCCGCAATCATAGCAATAAATTCCGAGTTGGTGGGTTTTCCTTTGGAATTGGCAATGGTATATCCAAAAAAGGAGTTTAAAACTTCGGTATCCCCTCTGTCCCAAGCCACCTCAATCGCATGCCGAATCGCACGTTCTACACGGCTTGGCGTGGTGTTGAAATCCTTTGCAACAGTAGGGTATAGTTCCTTGGTGATGGAATTGATGATATCCAGATCTTTCACCACCATCATAATGGCATGGCGAAGATACTGATATCCTTTGATATGTGCCGGAATCCCGATTTCATGAATAATCTCGGTAACCATGGTTTCAATATCTCCCATATCCGGCTTAGGAAAGCTCCGTACCTCCTGGGGACGAAACTCTCCTACCTTAGTTTCCTCCTCTTTGGCAAACATAGCAATCCGGTCTACCAGAACATCAAAGTTTACCGGCTTTAACATAAAGTACTCAGCGCCAAGATTGATAGTCTTTGCCGCAATACTGTCATTGAGCACTGCACTGACCACTAAAATCCGAGGCACCTTCTTCAACCGAAGATTTTGCATCCGTTCCAATACACCAATTCCGTCAAGGTTTGGCATCACCATATCCAAAACCAGAACATCCGGATCTGTCATCCGGATCAGGTTGATAGCCTCTAGTCCATCATAGGCACAGCCTACTATCTCAATCCGTTTCTCCTGCTTCATATAAGAGCAAAGAACCTCTACATACTCTCTGTTATCATCAACCACCAGCACTCGAATTTTTGTCATTCCATTTTCCTGCATCGTTTGCACTCCTTTGTTCTTTTTTTATTTTGTTTTCTGTGAATAGTTAGATTATAAACTTAATTTACAATTTTTGTCAATAGATTTTAAGAAAAAAATTGGAAAATTTTAACATTTATTTCCAGGGCTATCAATTTTCGACAGGTATCGTGAAGAAACAAGAAAAATCCCCTGCTTTCGCAGGGGATAAATGAAAAGATGAATCTGGTTCATTGTGTTTTTGCCAAAATGGTAAAACACACCCACAGTATTTCGTTTGAAATAAAATTTATGAAATTATGTCGCAGAATCAGTATACCACAACAAATTTCATTTTACAACAAAAATTTTTTCAATGGCTTACGGGCGATTCGTGAATCGCCCCTACGATAATTGACGGATAGTTTGATGACATAATAACACTCAGATGTAGGGACCGGCGTCCTCGACGGTCCGCCGTGGTTGTCGCAATGGCAACGGGATGTCCGGGAGGCCATCCCCTACGATGTTTGACGGAGAATTTATTGTTTCGTTTGTAAGGGAGAGGGTTTATCCCCTCCCGCAAATTTATTCAAAATACAACGGGAGGGCACAGAGGCCCTCCCCTACGATTTTTATCCGGATAGGATTCGTCATTCCCACTCGGTAGTGCGCAGAAAAATTGATGAGATTTGTTTGGCGCAAGATGAGAAATGACAGGCGCGTACTTTGTGTACGTAACTGTCATTTCTCATCGCAGCGACGGGCAAAGATCGCAATTTTTCAAGCACGACTGTAGGTAAGAAAACAAAAAAGCCCTGAAATCAGGGCTTTTTTGTTTTCTTACAGAACTTCATATTTCATGTTCTTACTACTTGCATAAGCAGCTTCAATCACTTTCTGTGATGCGATAGCGTCTGCTGCGGTGATGGGAACTTCGCCCTCGCCAGCAACTGCTCTGCCGAATGCTTCGATTTCCTTGGTGTACATATTACCAAATTCCACCTGAACATCCAAGCTTTGAATCTCGCCTCTATCCTGGCTTGCATCATAGCCTGCAGAATCATCAGCACAGAGAACTTCGATCTCGCCGCCCTCTACCTGACCGATGGTACCCTGTGCAAAAATGCTACCCTTGGTACCATAGAACTCGATCTTGCACTTAGCCGCAGCATCAGGGATATTGAAGTTTGCATCCACGTAAGCTACTGCACCGTTTTCAAGCTGCATCAGGACACCGCCGGCATCCTCAACACTATACTTGAACACCTGATTACCGCAGAAGCCTGCGGCAGCCTTTGCTTCCAATCCGGTGATGTAGCGAATCAAATCCACACAATGAACGCCCATATCCATCATAGCACCGCCGCCGGATAACTTGATATCCTGTCGCCAGCAGTTCTCCATTTCAGGATACCAGCAGGTAAGCTGTGCTCTAGCCGATACAATCTCACCAATCTGGCCGGACTGAACGATTTCCTTCATCTTCTGGTGATAAGCGTGGAACCGCATCATAAAGCCAACACCAAGCTTCACGCCTTGGCTCTCGCAGTATGCGGCAATCTCCTCTGCCTCTTTGGCGGTAATACCAACCGGCTTTTCGATGAGGATATCCTTCTTTGCATTTGCGGCCGCAAACGCCTGGTCTTTGTGAGCAAATACGGGAGATGCGATATATACTGCCTGAATCTCATCGATTGCCAAAAGCTCTTCGATGTTATCAAAAGCGTACTTTGCACCATACTTTTCCTTACAACGGTCTGCAGCTTCCTTGTTGGAATCCATAACCGCAATCAGTTCTGCATTGTCAGCCAGCATCATCCCCGGCAGAGTTCTTCTGTCGGCGATACCTCCACAACCAATGACACCCCATTTAATCTTCATGGCGTAATCCTCCATTATTTATTCTTTCTGAATTCTTCCAGCTGGTTAACATAAGCTACCAGATTGTCGATAACCTCGTTACAGATTTTCTCACCGATTTCAACCGTTGCCAGTTCGGGGAAGCCCATAACACCAACTTCGATTTCATCTCTCTGACCAACCATTTCAACCAGGTAGGGACTATCGAAAGGCTTGGTTCTCTTTTCAAACCAATCCTGATCGCTCCGCATCATTCTGGCGGTATACTCATCATCCATGACGATTTCGTCCCGAACAACCTCGGGGGCTACATACTTCATCAAAGCGGTTTCTGCCATACCTGCGTGGAAGTCATGCTCCGGTTCCATAGCAAAGCCATCCAGCCAGGTCTGGGAAAGATCCCATACCTGTACCATGGACAGAGTAATCTTGTCGTTCAGTTCAGGGTTCCGGCGAAGAAGCATCTGCAAGCTGTTGCTAAGAGCCGCCTTGTTATCGGTACCTGCATGACCCAGAAGAACAATAATATTCTCAAAACCGATTCTCGCAAACTCTGCACAGATTTCGGAAATGTAAAGACCAAAAGTATTGGGGCTTACGTTGATGGTACCGGTCAAGGTACCGCCGGAGAAGCAGTAGTTTACGGTAGGTGCAATCACTGCATTCAATCTGTCCCCTGCAAATTCAATAGGCTTTTCTACATTCAGAATATCGGTAATCAAGGGCAGGTGATAACCATGCTGTTCCACAACACCGGTGGGGATAATCACGGTCTTGGTCTTGGTTGCCAAAACTTCCTTGATTTCCTTCACGGTCATATTTCTCATTGAGTATGACATAATAATTTCTCCTTTTTTCTATTTTGATAACGAGGCATAGCAATTGCTATGCCTCGTAAAAGTTTCTTATTTACCAGCCTGCATTTCTGCAACAGATTCCAGAACTGCGTCTGCCATGTACTCAAGCTGCTCCTGGCTCAGACCATAGAGGGGCAGATGAGTAAATCTCTTGTAGAATACTTCTTCACAATTAGGACAAGTCTTTGCAATCTCGTCAGAATCATAACCCATATCCTGAACAATCTTGAACCGATAGAGAGGTCCGAAGTGTGCAATCTGGGTAACACCCTTTTCTTCCAACTTCTTCTTGAGAACCTGAATGTCGCCGCCAGCCTTTGCGGGGTCGATCTGGAGCAGGTACAGATGGAAGGTAGGCTTGATATCATCGTTGCCGATATCCTGAGGAATGATTGCATCGTTCTCAGCAAAGCGATTGGTCAGGTATGCTGCAGCATCACGACGAATCTTGATGATTTCTTCGTTTCTTGCAACCTGCAAAGTCAGTCCAAGACCCTGAATCTCGGTGGTGGAAGCGTTGCCGGGAACAAAAGGCTTTTCCTTACCGGGGATAGGAGTGATGTTGTAGAGCCAATCCTTGATGGGGCAGGTGAAGTCCAGACCTAAGAATCTTGCTCTCTTCATATCGTTCTCGAAACCGGGAATGGTGGTGGTCAGAATACCGCCCTCACCAAAGGAGGTGATGTTCTTAACTTCGTGCATGGAGAAAGATGCAAAGTCACCGATGGTACCAATCTTTCTACCCTTGTACATTGCACCGAATGCGTGAGCCGCATCCTCAAGTACCAGAATGTTATGCTTCTTAGCCAGTTCCATAATCGGATCCATATCTACAGGATAACCGCCGATATGTACCGGAACGATCATCTTAGTCTTGTCAGTAATCTTCTTCTCAACGTCCTTAGGATCCATGTTGATGGTCTTGGGATCTACGTCTGCAAATACCAGCTTACAACCAACTGCCAAAGGATATGCCATGGTAGCTACGAAGGTGATTGCAGGAACAATAACCTCATCGCCGGGCTTTAAGTTTGCATACTTGTATGCAATCTCAAAACCTGCAGTTGCATTGGTTACGAAAGTAGAAGTGGTGGTGCCAAGGTACTCGTTACAAGCAGCCTCTGCTTCCTCTACCTTGCTGCCCAAGGACAGCTTGCCGGGAGGGGTTGCTACTGCATCCAGCTTCTTTACCTGCTCCCAAACAGCGGTGATGGCATCATCATATTCTTTACCCTCACCCTGCATCAAGAACCGGATGATTTCCATCAAGTCCTGTACGTTGTAGTTTTCGCCAACAGCAGCCCAGGGGACTCTGGTGGCACCGGTGTTATACCGGAAGTCTGTTGATTTTCCCATTTTCTTTTCCTCCTTAAAATTCTGGTTCATATTGTTGGGGGAATTCTTCCCATTTTATTTTTCGAATTTGAATATCTTTGATTTTCAGCTTGGTGCAATATGCCGAAAAACCTACCTGGCCATCCAGCAAGGGATTGGGGTCAATCAGCTCCGTAATCAGGCAATCATCCACCACCATAAAGGTATGCCCCTGGATCGAGCCTGCCGTCATCCGAACCTCGGTTCCCGGTTGATACTTATATGCTGATGTGGTGGTATAAAGCTGCCGTTCATCCCCGGCATCTTTATCACTGTCAGTAATCTTTTCGATACCACTCTTATCCTCATACCAACCATTGAGTCCACAAACATACGATGCACCGATGTAATCGGTCTTCTCGTTCCATCTACCACAAAACACTGCGTTCACATCTCGGGTAGCAGGGAGCACAGTACCGATGGTACAACTGAACATTACATCATCAGTAAAGCTCTGTTTGCTCAAGAGGATGCCACCGAAGTTTCCCGGTTCTTCACCAATCAGGTACCCATCTTTTAGGTACCATTTCCCGCTTTTGGGTTCCCAAAATTCTTGCCAATCCTCACCGGGCTTATAATCCAAAAGAATCGGAGATTGATCAGACAAAATTTTCTTTCCTAATAAAAGAATATCCTTCACTTGATTTCACCTCCGCACCATTAATTCATTGCTTAAATAAATCATAGCATTTTTGTATTGGAATGTCAATAGATTTTTTCTTTTCAATTGACATTTTTTTAGTAGGTTGTTATAATGTTGGAAGAATTTTATAAGCGAAAGAAGATTATTATGAACAAACAGGTGGCAAATGTACAATTAATGCAAAAAATGAACCGACTTCAGGTTCTGCAATTCGTCCGGAGAAATCCCGATGTTTCCCGTCCAGTGATCGCGGCAGAAACCGGACTTTCTCTTCCCTCCATCACCAACATTGTATCCTATCTTTTGGAGATTGGGATTTTGTGTGAGAACGGAACCGAAAAGGTGAGTCGTGTAGGACGGAAAAGTACCCTTCTGCGCTTTCACGCCGCCGCGTATGACCTACTCTGCATCTACCTGGATGAAAAATATGCCAGAATTGTCCGGACAGATTTAGAGGGTAATCCTCTGGATAGCGTTACGTTAAATATCAAGAAAAACTCCCCAGAAGAAAGTATCACCCGGCTTTGTGATGCGGTTCTCTCCATGGTAAACAACTGTAAAGACGGTAGTATTTTGGGCATTGACGTTGCCATTTCCGGACTTGTCCTCTCTGACAGCCGTTTCATCATGTCCAACCGACTTCGTTGGAAGTACTTTGATATCAAAGAAAAGCTGGAAGCAATTACCCATATTCCAGTTTTTGTGGATAACGTATCCCTTCTCCGGGCAGTAGGCTATTTTTCGAAACTTCCGGCACAAGAAAACTCCAACATTCTCTTTGTAGACATGGAAAATGGTATTGGTGTGGTACAGTATGTGAACGGAGAAATTCAAACCTCAACACTTGGAGAAATCGGACATACCACCGTCAAAAAAGACGGTCCCCCTTGTTTCTGTGGAAACCGGGGATGCTTGGAGGCCATGTGTTCCCCCAAACGACTCCTTTCCCTCTATGAATCTACCGATGAAGAACAGCTTCTCTCCATTGGAGATATGGACATTCTCTATCGTGCGGGGAACGAGGCTGCGCTTTTTGCAGTGAACGAATGCGGATCTTACCTTGGCATCGGCCTTGCCAATCTGGTGAATCTGTTCAATCCCTCTTCCATTGTGATTAACACGGGGGATTTCAAGGATTGTCCTGCTCTACTCAATGTGGCAGAAGCCGAACTTCGCAAGCGCGCCTATCTCTCTTTGACCGAGGGACTCACCATTGAGAAAATCAGCACAACGGAAGATAATATGGTTTGCGGCACAGCCTTTCATCTTTGCAACAAACTCTTTGATATTTCCTTTCCCAAAAATATTATTGAATAGCAAAAAAAGAGGTTTCCGCAACGAAACCTCTTTTTCTCGAAAGATTAAAGAACCCTCTTGTCTTTTGTTAAAAAATTCGATGCAATAGAACATATTTTGAGGTGAAACAAATGAATTCATTCCTATTATGTATGACAATACTAAGCAGTTCCCTCCAGGGTATCACCACCAAATATTTTGGGAGAAACACCGGGGGAAAGGGAGTTTTTCTCTTTAGCACTTTGTCCCGGATTGCCGGAGTCCTTTTCTTTATTATGACTGCTGGCAGTCTATCCTTTGATTGGAAGATACTTCCCTATTCCATTGCCTTTGGTCTTTTCTACGGCGTTGGGGTCATCTTCAATTTTCTATCTATCGGTTGCGGGCCTCTGTCCCTGACCTCCCTGATTACCTCCTACTCTTTGATGCTCCCTACTGCCTATGGCCTCTTTTTTCTTCAGGACCCCATTAGCGTCGGGTTAATTCCCGGGCTGATTCTCCTTTTGATTTCTCTCTTTTTAATCAATAAAAAGTCGAATACCGACAGTACACCGGTTTCTTTAAAGTGGGGAGTTTTTGTAGCACTTGCTTTCTTGGGAAATGGCATTTGCTCGATTGTTCAAAGTATGCAGCAACGCACCTTTGACGGAGCATACAAGAACGAATTCATGATTGTAGCATTGGTTTTTTTTGTTTTAATGACTGGAATTATCACTCTTTGGACCGAAAGAAAGGTTTTTGTTTCCTGCACCAAAAAGGGATGGATCCCAGCTATGATCTGTGGGTTTGCCAACGCCTTGATGAACCTGCTTGTCATGATTCTTCAACACAGAATGTCTGTTTCAGTACTCTTTCCTCTAATGTCTTCCGGCAGTTTGATTCTGACCTTTTTCCTCTCCAAATACCTCTATAAGGAAAAACTTTCAAAACGGCAGTTGTTGGGATTCTTCTTAGGCGTCTGCTCCGTCATCTTTTTAAATTTATAATTTTTTCAAAAAAACTATTGACAACCAAAAAAAATGCGAGTATAATAGTTTCAAATTTGAATATCACAAACGACTATGACGAAGACGGTCGGATTGTAGCGTCTTGAGAGAGTTGGCGGATGGTGCGAGCCAATGACAAAGCTTTCCAATGACCCATCACTTCCGAGTTGGAGAACCGAACGGCAATGCTTAGTAGACTTCTTCCGTAATGCTGCGTAAAAGCAAGGGCTTGTTAGAGCCTGCAAAGTGGCGGAACTTGTTCCGCAATTTGAGTGGTACCGCGAGTTGTATAACCCGTCTCAAAGGTTTTCTTTGGAACGGGTTTTTTGTTTTATTCAAATCCTTTTCAATCCCATTATCAGAAAGGAGCAAACAAACATGGACTACAATTTGAAAGAGGTTGCCGGCAGAATCAAAGACCTGCGGGAAGCAAAAGGCTACACTCCCGAGGAACTTGCAAAACTAACCGGTGTATCGGTGGAGGACTACAAGCTTCTGGAAGAGGGCGAAACTGATTTCAGTTTCACCTTTATCTACAAGTGTGCAAAAGCTTGTAACGTTGAAGTTGTTGATATCTTAGAAGGTACCAGCTCAACCCTTACTTCCTTTGCCATCGCAAGAAAAGGCGAGGGTCTTAAGATTATCAAAAAGCAAGGCTTTGTATATAACAACCTGGCACCCAAATTCCGCGGCAAGCTCGCAGAACCATTCCTGGTAAAATTCCCCTACCTGGCAGAGGAGCAGAACGCTCCCATCAAGCTGGACTCCCACAACGGTCAGGAGTTTGACGTTATCGTCAAAGGTTCCTTAAAGGTTCAGGTAGGAAATCACGTTGATATTTTAAATGAGGGCGACTCTATCTTCTATAACAGCATCATTCCTCACGGCATGATTGCAGTCAGCGAAGGCGGTTGTGAATTCCACGCTGTTGTTTTGAATCCTCAGGACGGACATTTCAGCGAGGAATACCCCGAAGCGCCCTTCATTGCAGCCAAAGCGGCCGCTGCCAAGAAAGAGGCACAAAAGACGGTTGCGGACGATTTCATCGAATCCACTTATGATGAAAATGGCGTCTTTAACGGCATTACATTCAAAAATGATGACAAGTTCAACTTTGCCTTTGACTGTGTGGACGCTATCGCCAAGAAAAGTCCTGACAAGAGGGCTATGCTCTGGCTTTCCAATGACAAAACTGAGCGAACCTTTACCTTCAGTGATATGAAGAAGTATTCCGCAAAGACTGCCAACTACTTTGAGTCTTTGGGCATCAAGAAGGGCGACACTGTAATGTTGGTACTGAAGCGGCACTACCAGTTCTGGTTCTGTATGCTGGCACTCCATAAGATTGGTGCTATCGCAATTCCCGCTACCAATCAGCTGGTAGAACACGACTTTACCTACCGCTACAAGGCGGCAGGGGTCAAAGCTATCGTATGTACTGCCGATGGCGATGTCTCCACTGAGGCAGAAAAGGCAGCGGCTGAATTCCCCGACATGAAGAAAATCCTGGTAGGCGGCGAAAAGGATGGATGGTACAACTTTGATGTAGAAATGGAACGGTTCAGCACCCACTATAACCGCACTGAAAATTCTCCCTGCGGGAATGACCCTATGTTGATGCTCTTTACCTCCGGTACCACCGGTTATCCCCGGATTGCTACCCATTCCTACAAATATGCATTGGGACACTACCCCACCGCAAAACATTGGCACAATGTAAATCCCGATGGGTTACACTTCACCATTTCCGATACCGGTTGGGGTAAAGCTCTTTGGGGCAAGCTCTACGGACAGTGGCTCTGCGAAGCCGGAGTCTTCACCTATGACTTTGACCGGTTCCACTCCGAAGACATTCTTCCTCTCTTCAAGAAGTACAATATTACTACTTTCTGCGCGCCTCCTACCATGTATCGGTTCTTCATCAAGGAAGATTTGTCCAAGTATGACCTCTCCTCTATTGAGTATGCAACCACCGCCGGCGAGGCTTTGAACCCTGAGGTATACAACCAGTTCAAAAAAGCAACCGGACTTGATATCATGGAAGGTTTTGGCCAGACAGAAACCACCCTTTCCATTGCCAACTTTGTAGGTTCTACTCCAAAAATTGGTTCTATGGGAAGACCCAGTCCCCTTTATGATGTTGTTATCCTTGACCCAGACGGCAACGAATGCAAAACCGGTGATACCGGCGAAATCTGTATCCGCACCAAGGATGGTACTCCCTGTGGTCTCTTTATCGGCTACTACCTAGACGAAGAGAAAACCAAGGATGTATGGCATGACGGTTTCTACCACACCGGCGACCAAGCAACCATGGACGAGGATGGTTACCTTTGGTATGTAGGTCGTATTGACGATGTCATCAAATCCTCCGGCTACCGGATTGGACCCTTTGAAATCGAAAGTGTTATCATGGAACTCCCTTATGTTTTGGAATGTGCTATTACTGCAGTTCCTGATGAGGTTCGGGGACAGATCGTTAAAGCAACCATCGTTCTTACCAAGGGAACAGAGGGTACTGACGACCTTAAGAAGGAAATTCAAGAGTATGTTAAAACCCACACTGCACCCTACAAGTATCCCAGAATCGTAGACTTTGTGGATGAACTTCCCAAAACCATCAGTGGTAAGGTTCGCCGTGTGGAAATCCGAAACAAGGATTTGGAAAATGCAAGCAAGTAAATAAACCAAAAAGGACGATTCCATAGAATCGTCCTTATTCATCTAGCTTTACAAAACGATGTTGTATCCTGCGAAATCACATTAAAAAAGCAAGTCTTTCGACTTGCTTTTTTGGTGCGGATAAGAGGACTTGAACCTCCATGAAATTGCTTTCACATGGACCTGAACCATGCGCGTCTGCCAATTCCGCCATATCCGCATATTCACTTACACCTCTCGGCAACAGAAATAAGTATAACACATTCTTTTTAAAAATGCAACTGTTTTTTTCAATTTTTTTTAAAAATTTTTTCTGCTAGAAAAACAGGTCTGCCTGTATTCTAAATTTGGAATACAGGCAGATATTTTTTCGTTTTATCGGTTCTTTACAGCCTGGGCAATTCGGTTATAATCATTAGTCAAAATGGTGTCAATTCCCATATCAATAAATTCCTGAGCTTCCTCCGCCTTATCCGACCAGAACACGTTACAGATAATGCCATGAGCGTGAGCCTTATCAATCATCTCCTGATTGAAGTAGGGTTTAAACAATTGCACCTTCTGACAATCCAATTCGATGGCGCGATCTACAATAGCCCAGGGATCTTTTCCGGCTCCCATACAACGGCAGATATCAGGTGCAACCTCCGTTGCCGCCTTGATGACGTTTTCATTACCGGACATGAAATAAACGTATCTCCGACAGTCATATTTATCAATCAAGGCTACAATCCTCCGCATTTCCTCAATATCGTAGTCGCTCTCGTCCGTCCAGGTTTTCACATGGATATTCATAATACACTGTCCGGCAAATTTCTTTAAGATATCCTCGAACTTAATCACTTTCATTCCGGTAAATTCAGGAGAATACTTGGCACCGAAATCAAACTTCAAGGCGTCCTCATACTGGATATTAAAGATACGGATTTTCTCTCCCTCTGGAACGTAGGGCAGGGTTACCTCGGTATCGGATACTCGCTCGAAGGAAGGATCGTGCATGGACACCACTTCTCCATCCTTACTGCACCACAAATCAAACTCAATCTCCTCTGCCCCCATAGCAACCGCGGCACCGAATGCCGGCATACTATTTTCCGGAGCAATGGTATTAAAGCCACGATGAGCACAAACTCTGGGATAGGGCATCTTGTCATCTGGAAGGACCACCGAACTTCCGCAGAACCGATACTTATAGGGACGACGTCCCTGCTCAATATACTGATAGTGTGCCGCAGGAGGATTGCCGTAACCGGCTGGCTTGTAATACTTCTTAGAAACATCAATTTCCACCGTTTCCATACCAACCCGGCTCTTCATATTGGCAAGGATGGTACCATCCGGTGAAACCACCATACTGCCACCACCGATGTTAGAATTCTCGTCCATGGAAACCGAGGAACGAAGGACATAGGTGTTGGTATTATATGCCAGGAACTGAGTAATAATTTCCAGCGCCTGGTGGGTATCACTTCTCTGGTGAGAACAGCCAATAATGATATCCAGGTTCTTCTGAGCCAAATGTGAAAAATTCTCATAGAAGTAAAAGTCATAGCAGGTCAGGAAACCAAACCGAATTCCCTCCATTTCAATCACGGTAGGTTCGGTATGCGTAAAAGTATAGTCATCTTCCAGCTTTAATATTTTCGACTCGTTAGGAACCAAGTGTTCCTTAAAATACTTTCCTACAACCTCACCACTACGATTGAAGGCATAGGTGGTGTTCCGATACCCGGTTTCACCCTTCCATCTGGCATTGATAAAGAGCATGGCGTTGCACCGCTTTGCGGTTTCGGATGCCTTCTTCAAGAGAGGTTCATTATACTTTCCAACCATTTCATCTGCCAGTTCTTTGGTTTCCGCCAGACAAGGCATATCGCTGGACTCCGGAAACACAATGATATCCATGGAGTCATCGCACTGATCCATCAAACCCAATGTTTTCTGAAAATAAGCATCAGATTTCCGGTAATCCGTTGAATACTTGGGTTGAACAATACAAACCTTCATCTTTTTTACCCCTTTTCCTTAAATCCTCACCGAGAGGCGACCGACCTTGCTCTCCTTATATTCCCGGAACCGCCCTTCGTCCAGAGCCTCTCGAATTTCTTCCATCATATGATTATAGAAATATAAATTATGAATGACCGCAAGTCGCATTCCCAGCATTTCCTTTGCCTTGAAGAGATGACGGATATAACTTCTGGAGAAATTTCTGCAGGTGGGACAATGACACTCTGGGTCTAGCGGTGCATCATCCCGCTCATACTTGGCATTCATAATATTCAAAATCCCCTGATTGGTAAAGATATGACCATGTCTGGCATTTCTGCTGGGCATAACACAATCGAAAAAGTCCACACCGCGGTCTACCGCCTCCAGAATATTCTCGGGGGTTCCAACCCCCATCAGGTATCTCGGCTTATCTTTTGGCATAAAAGGTTCTACCGCCTCGATAATCCGATACATTTCCTCTGCAGTTTCGCCCACAGCCAGTCCGCCTATAGCATAGCCGGGCAGATCCAGTTCCGCAATCTGTTTCATGTGTTCAATCCGCAAATCATCATAGGTTCCACCCTGATTGATACCAAAGAGCAGTTGATGAGGATTCACAGTTTGGGAAAGACCATTCAGCCTGGTCAATTCCTCCTTGCAACGTTTCAGCCACCGGGTAGTCCGGGCAATAGAATCCTTCACATATTCCCGAGGACTTGGGTTTTCGATACACTCATCAAACGCCATAGCGATGGTAGAACCAAGATTCGATTGAATCTGCATACTCTCCTCAGGACCCATGAATATCTTCCGTCCGTCAATATGAGAGGAAAAGTATACCCCCTCCTCCTTGATATTCCGGAGTTTAGCCAAAGAAAAAACCTGAAATCCACCGCTATCTGTGAGAATCGGTCTGTCCCAATTCATAAACTGATGGAGTCCGCCCATATCATGAACCACTTCATCTCCTGGACGAAGATGCAAATGATAGGTGTTGGAAAGCTGCACCTGACAACCTATCTCCTTTAAGTCCATCGTTGTTACCGCCCCTTTGATGGCAGCTGCAGTTCCCACATTCATAAAAACAGGTGTCTGCACCGTACCATGTACCGTCTGGAACATACCACGCCGTGCCGCACCCTCTTGCTTCAGTAGTGTAAACATAGTTTTCTCCCTATATTATTCTATCAGCATGGCATCGCCAAAGCTAAAAAACCGATATTCCTGCTGGATTGCCTCATGATAGGCGTTCATGATTTTCTCTTTTCCCGCCAATGCCGAAACCAGCATAAGCAGTGTGGATTCCGGCAGGTGAAAATTGGTAATTAAGGCATCTACCACCTTGAACTTGTATCCCGGGTAGATGAAAATACTGGTATCTCCCACTTTGGGACAAATAGTTCCATCAGGTGCCGCCACCGTTTCCAGGGTTCGTACCGAGGTGGTACCAACCGCTATGACTCTTCCCCCGTTTTTCCGGGTTTCATTGATAAGCTCTGCCGCCTCACCAGATATCTCATAATGTTCGGTGTGCATGATATGTTCTTCGGCATTCTCCACCGAAACAGGTCGAAAGGTTCCAAGTCCGACATGGAGGGTAACCTCTACTATTTTGACTCCGCTTTCCCGGATTTTATCCAACAATTCCTGAGTAAAATGAAGACCTGCGGTAGGTGCTGCTGCCGATCCGTCAATCTTGGAATAGACAGTCTGATACCGCTCCCGGTCCCCTAGTTTTTCTTTGATATAAGGAGGAAGCGGCATTTCGCCAAGACGATCCAGAAGTTCCTCCCAAACACCTTCGTAGTAGAAACGAACAATACGCTTTCCATCCTCTATAATTTGAAGCACCTCTGCGATCAGGAGGCCTCCGCCAAAGGTGAATCGACTTCCCACCTTTGCCTTTCTCCCGGGCTTTAAAATCACTTCCCAGTCATCCAGAGAAATTCGCTTCAAGAGAAGAAACTCGATTTTCCCGCCAGTTCCCTCCTTGCTTCCATAGAGCCGGGCAGGGATGACACGGGTGTTATTCATCACCAAACAATCCCCAGGGTTGCAATACTCCAAAATGTCCCGGAAGTGCCGATGGGATATTTCCCCGGTTTCCCGCTCTAACACCAGCAGTTTTGATGCGGTTCTGTCCAAAAGAGGTGTCTGTGCAATCCGTTCCTGGGGTAAATCATAGTAAAAATCCTTCGTTGATATCATGATGCTATGTTTCTCCTCAATATGCGTTTTCTAGGTTGGTTCCTACAAAGTAGTGTGCAAGAATATCCTGATAGGAAAAACCTGCTTCGGCCATTCCCTTGGCACCATACTGACTCATCCCAACACTATGTCCCCATCCGGTTCCGCTGAACCGAAAGCCTTTGTTCTGTCCTGATGCCGATGCTCCATAGGTTTTTTTCGACTTTCCATCGGTAACACAAAGAGAACCGGCAACCGTTTCTCTTCCGTCAGCCGTAAGAAGAACCATCTTCTCCACAGTCCTTTGCAAAGATTGGCTTCCGTCGGTAATCTGAATCGCAACCGGAGTACCAGTTCCTTTATCTCCCTCTACCGAAAAAGCCTGACTCTTGGTAACAGTTTTAAAAATGGTGCGACACGCTTCCCGCTCAAAAACTTTGGAGCCCCCAGTGCCGACAACCTTCATTTTTATCACTCTCTGGTTGGGACTGTATTCCAGCACCTTAATATCGGTAACATCGCCCACATCATAACCCTTGTTTCGCATCAGGGTGGTGGCTTCCTCGCAAGAGAGGTATCCCTCCCAGACACCATTAGGGATATTTTCTGTATCCTCGTAACTATTATCCACCGAAATTAAGTACGGCAAACTGTTTCCCCAAACATTTTTCACGTCCTCGGTGGTATCTCCCATGGAGGAGGAATAAAACAACTGTGCAAGGTCTCCGTCATAGGTCAATACCTGTTGGGTAGTTTCATCCACCGGAGCATAGGAACCACTAGCCTCTGCCTTGGTGCCTGAATAAGCCTGGCAATCTACACCGCTACACAAATCAAACCCCTGGCTTTGATGTTTATTTAAGCTCTGTGCTGCATAGTTTCTGGCACAAACTGCCTGTGCCTTTAACGCTTCCTTGGGCCAGGAAGGACTCATTTCCCGGGAGATAACACCATAAAGATAATGATCCAGAAGGACAACATTCACTACAGTCATGACCTCTCCCGCCTTAATGCAGTGAACCCCGCCACGATAGGAAACCTCATCTACCTTAAGCACCTGATTCATTCCAGAAGCATTGGGAAGAATCCCCACACTTCCATTTCCGGTATGTAGTACCGTTCCGTTCCCATCAGATATTGTAATGACATCCCCTGCGTCCAGCTTTACAACAACGGTGGTTTCTGCAGTCCTTCCTGTCTCAACAAACTCCCTCTCCCGATAGTCCCCAAGAAGAAACCCGGACTCAGATTCCAGGGTTACAGTTTTTACTGCACCGTTTCCGTACATCAAGCCAATTCTAACATACTGGGGTAGTGTATAGTCCGCATATCCCATCATATTCCCCAGAGAAAAAAGTAAACTGCATATTAAACAAATCAAAAGAAGTCGTTTCATAGGTTTCACAGCCTTTCTTTGACCTTTCATTACAACATCTCCATTATACTCTTTCATCATAGCATAATCGACAGAAAATTTCCAGTCTTTTTTTCACTTTCTGTTCTATCTAACGAAATTATCACAGTATTTTAACCTTTTTGTCAAATATGCTAGAAAATATCACGAAAACGTAACCTTTTATAGCCAAAAATCATTTGACATCTTGCTGTTTTTCGCATATAATTTATGATAGAATATTACTGTGCAAAGCACAGGCCTTACATAAGGAGGAATTATTGTGAAACAGTACAATGTAGGTATTATCGGTGCAACCGGTATGGTTGGTCAGCGGTTTATCACCCTGATGGAGAACCACCCTTGGTTCAATTTGAAAGTTTTGGCGGCATCTCCCCGGAGTGCAGGCAAAACCTATACCGAAGCCGTAGGGACTCGTTGGGCAATGTCCACTCCTATCCCCGAGGATGTTAAGAATATGATTGTCTACGATGCAACCGCTGATATTGAGAAGATTGCATCTCAAGTTGACTTTGTATTCTGCGCTGTGGATATGAAGAAGGACGAAATTCGTGCATTGGAGGAGGCTTACGCAAAGGCTGAGTGTCCAGTTGTTTCCAACAACTCGGCTCACAGACACACTCCGGATGTTCCTATGATTATCCCGGAAATCAATCCGGATCATGTAGAAATTATCGAGGCTCAGAAAAAAAGATTGGGTACTAAGCGTGGATTTATTTCGGTAAAATCCAACTGCTCTCTCCAGAGTTACGTTCCCGCACTTCATCCGTTGATGAAGTATGGTATCACCCAGGCATTAACCTGTACTTACCAGGCAATCTCCGGTGCCGGCAAGACCTTTGAAACCTGGCCCGAGATGGTAGATAATGTCATTCCCTATATCGGTGGCGAAGAAGAAAAGAGTGAAATTGAGCCTCTGAAAATTTGGGGAAAGATTGATGGCGATAAGATTGTGGATGCTACCACTCCTTCCATTACTGCACAATGCCTTCGTGTTGCGGCAACGGATGGTCATATGGCCGCAGTCTTTGTAAAGTTTGAGAATAAACCAACCATTGAGCAGATTAAGGCGGACTGGAAAGCATTCAAGGGAGAACCTCAGGATTTGGACCTTCCCTCTGCTCCCAAGCAGTTCCTGAACTACTTTGAAGAAGACAATCGTCCCCAGACCAAGCTGGATCGTAACTTAGAGGGCGGTATGGCGGTATCCATCGGCCGTCTTCGGGAAGATAAGCAGTACGACTACAAATTTGTTTGTCTCTCCCACAACACCCTCCGTGGCGCGGCAGGTGGAGCTGTTTTGATGGCAGAACTTTTAGCCGCAAAGGGATATTTTGACTAAATTTAATTGGACTAAATACGTTTTGAAAGGAGAATTCTTATGAAGACACCTGTTTTTACCGGTTCTGCAGTAGCGCTCATTACCCCGTTTAACGAAAACGGCATTGATTACCCTAAGCTCGCCGAATTGGTGGAATATCATGTTTCTAACAAGACCGATGCTATCGTTGTCTGCGGTACCACCGGAGAGCCTTCCACAATGCCCGACCCTGAGCATAAGGCTGTCATGAAATTTGTTATCGAAAAGGTCGCAAAGCGGATTCCTGTCATTGCCGGTACCGGCAGTAACGATACTGCTCACGCAATCGAACTGAGCACCTATGCTGAAGAGGTTGGTGCAGATGCAGTCCTCTTTGTTGCCCCCTACTACAATAAGACCACCCAGAAAGGTCTGATTGCCCACACTGAGGCTGTTGCAAAAAGCATCAAAATTCCTATGATTCTTTACAACATTCCCGGTAGAACCGGCGGTCTTGGGTTCAGCATTGATACATTGAAGACTCTGGCTAAAATTCCTAATATTGTCGGTGTGAAAGAGGCTACTGGCGACTTAGCTTTTGCCGGAAGAATCGCGGAAGAAACTGATCTTGCAATCTACGCCGGCAATGACGACATTATCGTTCCGATTATGTCCATTGGCGGGCAGGGCGTTATCTCCGTTGTCGCAAATATCATGCCTGAGGAAACCCACAACATCTGTCAGAAGTTTTTAGACGGCGATGTAAAGGGATCCAAGGATGGTTTCCTGAAGATTCTGAAACTGGTTCGTTCCCTCTTTATCGAAGTGAACCCCATCCCTATCAAGACCGCTATGAACCTGCTAGGCTTTGAGGTTGGTCCTCTCCGGATGCCTCTTTGTGATATGACGGAAGAGAACCTGGAAATCCTGAAGAATACCCTTGCAGAATACGGTCTTTTGAAATAAGTAGAACAAAGGTGTGAAACCAATGATAAAACTTCTATTAAGCGGCGCAAACGGAAAGATGGGTCAGGCAGTAACCCGGGCGGTCGACGGCATGGACGGCATTGCTGTTGTTGCCGGCTTTGACATCAATACCGAGCAGAAATCCACCTATCCGGTTTATGACCAACTCGACCAAGTGGTTGAGGATATTGATGTCATTATTGACTTCTCTCATCCCTCCATGCTGGATGCTCTGCTGAATTATGCAGTAGCCAGAAAAATTCCGTCTGTTATCTGCACCACCGGTCTTTCCACCGAACAGATTTCCAGATTGGAATATGAATCAAAAAACATTCCCATCTTCTTCTCTGCCAACATGTCTTTAGGTGTTAACCTCCTGATTGACCTGGTTTGCAGAGCGGCGAAAATTTTGGAAGATAACTTTGATATTGAAATTATCGAGAAACACCACAATCAGAAGCTGGATGCTCCCAGCGGCACTGCTCTGGCAATTGCTGATGCCATTGCTAATACAGTTTCCTACCCAGCAGAATATACTTACGACCGTCATTCTGTTCGGAAGAAGCGGGACAAAAAGGAAATCGGTCTCCATGCCATTCGTGGCGGAACCATTGTTGGCGAGCATGATGTTATCTTTGCCGGTACTGACGAAGTCATCGAAATCAAGCATACCGCAACCTCCAAAGAGGTCTTTGCCGTTGGCGCTGTCCGTGCCGCCGCCTTTTTAGCAGAGCAGAAACCTGGTATGTATGCCATGAAAGATTTAATTGCATCTCAAAAATAATAGGGAGGCGAATAAATTGATTCCAACCATTACAGACATTTCTTATCTTCCTGATGTTGCTTTGGTTACCATCAACAACATTCCCAACACCCCAGAAAATATGGCGAAAATCCTGGCTGAAATTTCTGATCGTGCTGTTACGGTAGACATGATTTGTCGGACGGCACCTTATAAAGATAAGTTCACTCTTTCCTTTACCGTCCCACAGGAAAACCTAGCGGATGTGATTGGAGCGACCGCTGCATTCAAGGCGTTAAGTCCGGAAATTTCCACTGATTTAAATGGAAACAATACCAAGGTAATCCTCTCCGGCGACGGAATGCGGAGCACCCCCGGCGTTGCAACAGCCTTGTTTCAACTTCTTGCAGATAGCGATATTCCGGTAAAGCTGATTACTACGGCAGAGACCGAAATCTCCTGCCTGATTGATATCAAGGATGTAGAACGTGCGAAGGGATTATTGAAGATTTAACCCCTAACAGAAATACCTCCCAATTGGGAGGTATTTTTTTATGACTACAGAAAAGAAGAACCACCATACCGTGGTTCTTCTTTGATATTATCTTGCTTTTTCGTCGACTTCCTTCTGAATCTTGGTGATGAACTCATCCAGTTTCAGCGCACCTAAGTCGCCCTCTTTCCGGGAACGAACCGCAACAGCGTTCTCTGCCTGCTCCTTCTCGCCCACAATCAACATATAGGGAACCTTCTCAAGTTGTGCTTCCCGAATCTTGTAACCAATCTTCTCGTTTCGGTAGTCCACCTCGGTACGGATACCAGCGGCAGCCAGTGCCTTATCCACTTGCTCTGCATAGTCCATATAATGCTCGGAAATAGGCAGAATCTTCACCTGAACCGGAGCAAGCCAAGTGGGGAATGCACCGGCATACTTTTCGATGAGAAGTGCCAAGGTTCTCTCGTAACAACCAATGGACGTTCTGTGAATGATGTAGGGGTTCTTCTTAGTGCCGTCAGAATCCACATATTCCATGCCGAACTTCTCGGCAAGCATCTGGTCAATTTGAATGGTAATCAAAGTGTCTTCCTTACCGAATACATTTTTAATCTGGATATCCAGTTTGGGGCCGTAGAATGCCGCCTCACCAATACCAACCTTATAGGGGATTTCCAGATGGTCCAAAATCTTTGCCATGGTACTTTGTGCTTCATCCCACTGCTCCACAGTACCGATGTACTTTTCGGAATCATTGGGATCCCACTGGGAGAACCGATAGGATACGTCCTCATAAAGACCTAGCGTCTTTAACATATAGATTGCCATTTCCAGACAGTTCTTGAATTCTTCTTCCAACTGGTCAGGACGACACATCAAATGTCCCTCAGAGATTGTAAACTGACGAACACGAATCAACCCATGCATCTCGCCAGAGGCTTCGTTTCGGAACAAGGTGGAGGTTTCACCATAGCGCAAAGGCAAATCACGGTAGCTCCGCATTCTGTTGAGGTATGCCTGATACTGGAAGGGACAGGTCATAGGACGAAGTGCAAACACTTCCTTATCCTTATCTTCATCACCGAAGATAAACATACCATCCTGGTAATGATCCCAGTGTCCGGAAATCTTGTAGAGATCACTCTTTGCCATATAGGGAGTCTTGGTTCTTACCCAGCCATTTGCATCCTCGTGATCCTCCACAAATCTTTGGAGAATCTGCATCATCTTAGCACCCTTGGGGAGCATGATGGGAAGTCCCTGTCCAATAGAGTCAACTGTGGTGAAGAGTTCCAATTCACGACCCAGTTTATTGTGATCCCGCTTCTTTGCTTCCTCCAACTGTTCTAAGTATTCATCTAGTTCTGTTTTCTTGGGAAATGCAGTGCCATAAACACGAGTCAGCATTTTGTTTTTTTCATCCCCACGCCAATAAGCACCGGCAGTATACTGAAGTTTAATTGCCTTTAGCTTTCCGGTGGACATCAGGTGCGGTCCTGCACATAGATCGGTAAAGTCTCCCTGGCGATAGAAAGAAATCTCAGCACCCTCGGGTAAATCCTGGATCAGTTCTGTCTTATATGGCTCGTCCTTCATGAGTGCAAGCGCCTCATCTTTCGGAAGGCTAAACCGCTCGATCGCAATGTTCTCCTTGATAATCTTCTTCATCTCGGCTTCGATTTTCTCCAAGTCTGCCGCCTGAATGGGAGCAGAGAAATCAAAATCGTAGTAAAAGCCGTTCTCGATTGCAGGGCCAATGGCAAACTTGGTGTCCGGATATAATCTCTTGACAGCCTGTGCCAAAACATGAGATGCAGTATGCCGATAGGCAAGTTTCCCCTCAGGCGTATCCCATGTCAGGAAATTCACCGTACAATCCTTTCCCGGGCAAGTTCGCAGATCCTGCACTTCCCCGTCTACTTCGGCGGCCATGCAGGCACGTGCCAGACCTTCACTGATGGCAAATGCCATATCCAGCAAGGTGGCATCCTGATTGAACTCCTTGACGTCGCCGCCCTTTAGCGTTACCTTAATCATTCCAAACACCTATCCTTTCTTGGGGAATCTCCCCATTATAATCCTATTGTAATCTGAGCAAGCACAGCAATAACTATGCCAAGTGTTGCGCCTGCCCACACTTCAAGAGGCGTATGCCCCAAAAGTTCTTTTAAACGAATCTGTTTCTCAATGGGGTCGGTTTCTTCCCAAGCATCAATAATCATATTAATCATTTTCGCTTGCTGTCCCGCCGCACGGCGGATACCGGAAGCATCGTACATCACCACCAAGGCGAAAGCACAACAGACTACAAAAACCGGGCTATCAAATCCCATCTTAATCCCGATACAGGTAGCAAGGCTGGTTACAATTGTAGAGTGAGACGAGGGCATTCCCCCAGGACCCATAAATCTTGTCATATCCAGCTTTCGATCCTTGAGCCAAACCAAAAAACCTTTCAAAACACAGGAAAAAAGCCATGCAAACAACACGACAAAGAAAACCTTGTTACTTAAAAACTGTCTGATATACTCCATCATCTTCTCCTGTCCTTACTATGTCAGTTCTTCCTGGTCAGCAGATAATCAGCAAACTCCTGCAGAAATTCCGAATCGGGAATTTCACTGATTAGCGTTTTGGCCTCCTCGGTCAACCGGACAAGCTCGTTTTCCGCCTGCTCAAGACCCAGAAGCGTTACAAAAGTGGTCTTGTTCTGCTCTGCATCACTACCGATGGGTTTACCCAGATCTGCTTCATCACCAATAACATCTAGTATATCATCTTTTATCTGAAATGCCAACCCCAATTTTTCAGAAAAAGTAATAATTTTTTCAACTTTCTCATGGGACTGGTCTGCAAAACCTGCGCAAAGACATCCACAGACAGCACAAACGCGAATCAATGCCCCGGTTTTGCCCCTATGCAATGCAGTCAGTTCTTCCAAGGTTACATCGGTTCGATTTTCACAACCCAGATCAATAACCTGTCCGCCAATCATGCCATAGCACCCTGCAGCCGTCGAAAGTGCCTTGACCGCATAAAGCACCATCTCCGGAGAGAGTCCGCTCTCTGCCAAAATACCAAAGGCGTTGGTCAAAAGGCCATCTCCGGCAAGCAAAGCAATATCTTCCCCATATGCCTTATGGCAAGATGGCTTTCCCCGCCGCATATCGTCATTATCCATGCAAGGGAGATCATCATGAATCAAAGAATAACTGTGAATTGATTCAATCGCACACCCAACCCGCGCCGCATGAGCAAGATCTCCGCCCAACATATCACAAACTGCCATGGTCAGCACAGGACGGATTCGCTTTCCACCACCTAAGACCCCATACCGCATAGCTTCAAATACCTCTTTCTGGAAAAGCTCCGGCAGAGGGTACTGCTTACTCAGTTCTTCCTCAAACTGTGTCAAATAAATCTGGTATTGCTCCTGAAAATTCATATTACTCTCCCAAACCTGCAAAGGGTTGTTCTTCCAATTCGCCGCTATCCCGATTCTTCATGAGAATGGAAATTTTCTGTTCTGCGGCATTGAGTGCATCGGTACATTCTTTCGTGAGAGAAATCCCTTTTTCAAACAGGGTCAACATCTCGTCCAGAGAAACCTTGCCTCCCTCTAAAGCTTTAACCACACCCTCTAACTCCTGTAAATTGGTTTCGAAGCTCTGCTTATCTGCCATAGTTTTCTACCTCCTCTGTTTCTTTCACTGTAGCAACAATCCGTCCGTCTTTCACCATAACCATCATCTCATCCCCGGTCTTCACACGGGAAACCGAATCAATCACAGAGCCATCTCCTGCTTTGGCAACCGAGAATCCACGGGACAGCACTCCCAAAGGACTCAATCCGTCCAATTTGGAGGCAGCAACACTCAACCCTTGCTTTTTCTGGTCCAGAACTCGACTTGCCGCAACGAGGATATCCTGGGTCAAACGATCCAAATAGATTCTATTCTCCTCCACGTTAAGCATTGGATTCTGGAGAGAGGGCCGTTCGCTCAGACTTTTGACCCGGAACCGTCCCTGCTCTAAAATACGTTCCGCCTGACTATAAAGCCGCCGGTAAACATTATGAAATTTCTCATTCAGTTCGAGCTGAGAAGGAACCACCAGTTCTGCGGCAGCGGACGGGGTAGGTGCGCGCAAGTCCGCCACAAAGTCAGAAATGGTAAAATCAATCTCATGTCCTACTGCCGAAACGATAGGAATTTCACTCCGATAAATCTCCCGGGCAACAACTTCCTCGTTAAACGCCCACAAATCCTCAATAGAACCACCGCCGCGTCCTACTATCAGCACGTCAGCGCTCTTCGTTTCGTTAAAGTAACGGATGGCGGCCGCAATGCTTTCTGCCGCATTTTCACCCTGGACCAATACAGGATAGAGTACCACATCTGCATAGGAGAACCGCCGAGTTAGAACATTGATGATATCCCGGATTGCCGCACCGGTAGGAGCGGTAACGACTCCCACTTTTTTAGGGTATTTGGGAAATGGTTTTTTATGAGCAGGGTCAAAAAGTCCCTCTCCGCTAAGCTTTGCCTTGAGTTCCTCAAAGGCAACATACAAATCCCCAATTCCCTCTTGTTGCATATCGTCTATGTAAAGCTGATACTGTCCGTCCCGCTCATACACAGTTACCCGGCCGTGGGCAACTACCTTCATACCATTCTGGGGTGTAAATCGAAGCTTTGAAGCACTTCCCCGGAACATCACTGCACGCATGACGCCGGTTTCGTCTTTTAACGACATATAAAGATGTCCCGACGAATGAGCCTTAAAGTTGGAAAGTTCACCTTTAACCAACACATCGGTTAGAATATCGTCCCGATTCATTAGTTCCTTAACATACAAATTCACCTGTGTTACCGACAACGCCTGTCGTTCTATCATCGTTTTTCACCTGCCTCTGTGGTTCCATACATATCGAAACAGAGCGGCCCCATACGTTGCCGCCCTGTCGTCTTATTTCTCGTCTTTCATATGGCCAAGAATTCCGTTAACAAATCCCAAGGATTCCTCGCCGTCAAATTTCTTAGCAAGAGCAACCGCTTCGTTTACCGATACCCCTGCCGGAATGCTATCCATATACTTCATCTCATAGACTGCAAGGCGCAGGACTGCCAAACAGACACCGGAGATTCTCTCCACCGTCCAACCTTTGGCATACTCCGTAATCTTGGCATCAATTTCCTCAATATGAGAAACCGTACCCTCTACCACCGTTCGGATATAATCCGCCTGATCGCCAGTCTCCTGTTCTGCCAGGAAATCCTCTAACAAGCTCTGGATGTCCTCTGGCTGAAACCGATAGGAGAACAGTAGGGTAAATGCATACTCTCGCGCTTTTCTTCTGTTCACCATCTGGAATTAATCCTCCGTTGTTTCTTCGGTTTCTACAATTTCAACCTCTTCTTCCGGTTCTTCTCCTGCTACGTTTGCTGATTCTTTTTCATTGTCAATCTTAGGAACATTGACACCGTCTACCGAGATATTAACCGCAGTTACCACCAGACCGGTCATTGCCTCTACTTCGCTCTTGACCTTCTTCTGAAGTTCCCATGCAACAGCAGGAATTTTTGCACCGTATTCTGCAACTACCGAAAGATCCAGCACAACCTCTTTTTCGGTTACGGTTAGCTTCACACCCTTAGAAAGATTCTTCTTTCCCAAAAGCTCTGCAATGCCTACGCCAAATCCACCGCTCATTCCTGCAATACCCTTTACCTCAGATGCGGCAAGGGAAGCAATCACAGAAATAACCTCATCCGAAATATTTACATTCCCATTTTCTTCAATCCCGGGGGTAATATTTTTTTCCACAAGAATTCCTCCTACCTTTGAAAACAAATTTCAGGGTTTTCTTTTTTCTTCTTATGTATTATAACACATTTCTTCCCAGATTACAATGGGTAATTTTCAGTTTTTTTACTCTGCACTGATTTTAATATTCCGGACCTCTACCCCTGTCTCTCCAACAATGATATCTTTCATCTGTGCCACCTTGGATCCGTTTAATTCTCCGCCAGCTACCACCACCGTTACACCACTCTCGCTGACCTGAACAAAACAATCTTGATATCCTTTGGATCGAATCAGAATTTCTATCGATTTCTCTTTTTCGCTATATTCTGTCGCAGCTCTGATTTTCTCCTCTGCCTTCTTCTTTGCATCACCACTTGCTTCGCTGCTCTGTGCAAGTTTCTTCCATTCCTCCATCAATTCGCCACGGCTTCTATCCCGTTCCTCTTTGAGAGTAGCAATGTTTTTACTTCCACTCTCTTCTGTCTTGGTCTTTTCCTTTTCTGCGACCTTTTCCTTTTCTCCCGTTACCGGAATCGCATCACCGCTCACCGGAATGCTATCATATTTTTCCGCCTCAAGCGTCCAACGATAATACCCTGCTGTAATCACCAGTGCCACCAATCCAAGCATGAGCACCTGTTTTCCGTTTACACTAAATTTCCCTTTTCGACTCAAAACCCATACCTCCTAATTTGTTATCTTAATCCGGTGGGCAGGCAACCCGAAGATTGCCCGCACCGCCTCATAAATTTCCTGTCTTACCTCTTCTTTGGCGGCACCTTCTGCTACCACCAGAATCCCGGACGGTTCAGGAAGCCGCTTTTTTATTGCATAGGGCGTCTCAATCCCATCCTGATTCCACCTGATAATGTCGCTTTCCTCCTCCATCATTGTAGATGTACTATTTTCCTCTTCTTCATCTTGACTTTTCTGGATTCGGTTTGTTGCAAGAACCTGTTCTCCACCGTCTTCCAGATTGAGAAATACCGAGACTTCCCCTGCTCCGTGAATTTTTTCCAATGTTCCTTTTAGTCTCTGTTCCAAATTTTCCAGATATACCTCTACCTCCACCTCCGAAGACTCCTCTCGGTCAACGTCAGTCTTGGGGGTATCATTATCTCGGCAACTCCCTAGAGCAAGGAACAGAATCGACCCGATGATTAACCAGACAACCAGCGGCTTGATTGGTTTCTTCTCTTCCGTTTCCGGGCGGGAAAAGAACCTCGTTATGATTTCCTGTCCCATCTGTTCTTCTCCTTTCAAAACCGAAGGGTTATCTGCTCTTCCGCAATCCCGAATTCCTCTGTTAGAATTCTTTGAATCTTCTCTTCATCCACCCCCTCTTTCTCAGGAAAAATCAGGACTTCCCGGATTATTCCAAACTCCTCCCGATTTTCCTCCACCATGCATTGTATCTCTCCGGAAAAGTCCGGGAGTTTTCCCTGTAATGCAGAAAGAATCTTTCGTTCCAGATTCCCCTGATAAACCCTGAGAATCTCCTTCTTTTGCTTCTCTTCCATATTTTCCGTCATTCGGTAGGCATTCCGACTTTCCATCTTTTCGTCTGTCTCCCATTCCTGATGGAGCAATCCTCGAATCGGCGATAAGAGGGCCAGAACCAACATCATACCCAGTCCTAGCCGAATATATTTTTGAAAACTTCCTTCTGGCAAAATCACCTCACACAAGGAGCCGAAGACTGCCACGCCGGAAAGAACCATGGCCCATTCCTGCAGTGCTCTTATCATTCTTCTACCTCCCCAGCATTACCGCTGTATTTCCGGCATGGAGCATTACCGTCAAAACTACAATAAACATGACAGCAACCGCTGCAAGCATGGAAAAAAGTACTGCTACCGCATTGGCAAGCTCCGAAAGACAGGTAACAATTTTCCCATCCGAAATTGGCTCTGCCACAGCAGCAGTCAGACGGAAAACAATCAGGATAGATGCTACCTTCAAAAGCGGAATAGCACCGATGACAATTAAACAGAGGATTCCAAAAACTCCAACAGAATTCTTAATAACAACACTACAGTTCATCACTGTCTCCACCGATTCAGCAAGGATTCCTCCTACCACCGGAATCAGATTGGCAGCTGCAAATTTTGTCAGCTTAATACTGATTCCGTCCACTCCGCCACTGGCAATACCCTGAAGTCCAGAGACAGCAACAAAGACGGTCAGCATCACGGAAAGTCCCCATTTGACACATTGATTCATAAATTTGATGAGTTTCTGTATCTTAAACTGCTTTGAACTCCCTCCGGCAATACTCATGGCAGTAGAAACCATCACCACCGGAATAAATCCCATCTGTATCACCTTAACCCCCACTCCAACCACTGCCATGAGAATTGGCTCAAATACCGATGCTGAAACGATAGCACCTCCGGTTACCAAGGTAGTAATCACCACCGGAACCAGCATTTCCATAAACCGAGCCATATTCGACACTGCATGGTTAACACAGTCTGCTGTATGGTAAAAGGCTGTAGCGGCAACTCCTGCAATAATAAGATAGCAAGCATAATAAGCCGCCTGAGTAACGCCTCGCTCCCCGAATCCTGCCTTTGCTCCTGTTAAATAAGAACAAAGTACCGATGCAGCAAGGACCAGAGAAAGAAGCTTCATGTTCTGGTAAACCTCCCCTAAGAGAAGTTTCAACCCTCCCCGTAGGATATCTGGTGCCGAAAGTTCTAATTTTCCTGCCACCACCTGTCCAAAAATATCCTTTGCCCGGAATCTTGGGACCAATTCCAGAAAGCTGTCGCTAAGTTCCAGCTCCCGGATGGATTTTTCAAAGATATCACCGTAAAACTCGGTATATTCTTCCATCATTTCCCCTGGGGCATCCTCATTTTCTTTTGCGAGACAGGGAAGGGACAAAAACAGAAAAGACAGGCAGATCATCAGCAGTAGCTTTCTCATTTTTTTCATCCTGTTCTAAAAGTGTATTATGGATTCCACCAGCCCCAAAAACTGGTAGACAATGGGCATGGACAAGGAAAGAATCAAAAGTTTTCCCCCCAGCTCAATCTTCCCCGCCACCGAAGTCTCTCCCGCATCCCGACAAAGTTCCGCCGAAAACTGACACAGATAGGCAATCCCAATCATCTTAAGAATTAACCGCAGATACTGGTTTTTCATTCCGGCCTGCTGAGCCAGGTTTTCAAACATCTCTACCATCCCCCGAAGATAGGGAGCAACCACAAGAAAGATGGCAATACCACCCAAAAGGGGAATGGCAATTGCAATCTCAGGGCGATGCTGTTTTATCAAAAGAGACAGTACCGCTGTTACAACTCCGATTCCAAGAATCCTTAAAAGTTCCATACTTTACAACCCAAAAACCTTTTGGATGGTGGAAAATAAATTGCTAATTTCCTGAATCACCATCAGAAGCACCACAATCAATCCTGCAATGGTTGTCATCATGGCCTGATCGTCCCGTCCGGCACGTACCAGCAGCATATTCAATACCGCCACCAAAATCCCGATGGCTGCCACCTTAAAAATCAAATCTACTCCGTCCACGGCATCCTCCCTCTTTTACACTAACAGAAGTACAATTAACAACCCTCCGAGAAATCCCATGCTCCGCCACAACTTTCCATCCTTTTCCTGCTCCCGGATAACCGACTCCCGAACCAGTCTAAGCTTTGCTACCGTCATTCTGATTCCATCCCGGGTGTTTTCTCTGTCCCCTCGTCCCACATGACGGAAAAATTCCTGCAGAATCTCCCGCTCCTCTTTCCGCAATTGAACTCCTGCCGTTTTGTCTGCAACCCGTTGAAACGCGATCTCCGGCAACATATTCCGATTGTTTTCAAGTTGCTCCGCAACGGAGGAAAAGAGCTGACTCATGACACCAGAATATCCTTCGGCTACACTTTTTAAAGCTTGCCAAAAAGGTTGAGCCAGAAACCCAACACTGAATTCTAGTTGACAAAACATTCGCTCCAGGATCTCCAACTGTCGAACCCTTATCTCGATAGTTCCAGCATAGGAAATACCCAGATATCCGCAACCAAATACCACAAAAGCGATTGCAAGCCATTTCATCATAACGAAACCGACCTGGTATAGGTGATCGAATCCACCATAGAAAAATCCCGCCGGAGGAGAATCGCCTTTTGAAAAACCTTATCTTCAAAGAGAGGTTTTAAAAGATTTCTTCGCTTAACCTCCTCAACATCGGAGCCATGGGTAGTAGCAATGACAGCAACTCCTGTTCCATGAGCAAGGCGAATGGCATCTACATCCTCTTTACAGGCAATTTCGTCGCTAATAATCACCTTAGGAGACATGGTACGAAGCAGCATCAAAATCGCCTCACTCTTAGGAGCATTATCAATCACATCAGTCTGAGCACCAATCTGATTCTGCGGAATCCCTTGATAGAGTGCTGCAAGCTCCCCCCGGTCATCGGCAACTCCGGTTTTAAACCCCCGATTGGAGACCTGTCTCATCACATCCCGAAGCAAGGTTGTTTTTCCGACCTGAGGCGGCGAGACAATTAAAACACTATTCACCTGATTTCCCGAAACAATATTATCCATCACACTATCTGCAATTCCTACAATCTCATGAGCGATCCGGAAGTTCAGGGAACTGACTTCTCGGAAGGTTCGTATTTTCCCCTCTTCCGCAACGGCTTTTCCGCATATCCCCACACGATGACCCCCTTTAAGGGTAAGAAACCCTTGACGAATTTCATCCAGGTGGGCATAGACCGAATTTTCACAGATTGCTGCGAAGATACTTTGGACCTCCTCCACGGCAACGCGGTAAGCATCCTTTTCATGGTTGGTAATTCCTCCTTCTGTAGTCATAAAACAACTTTCTCCGGAAATCCCTAAAGTCAACGGTTCCCCTGCTCGAATCCGAATTTCCTCAATTTCCAGCCAGTCTTCCAGTGCAGCTTTCTCCACTCGTTTCCTAATTTCTGTAGGAAGATAGGGCAGCACTTCCAGAATCCTTTTCTTCATGCTTATCACCTCTTTGGTTTGTCTTATAGGATTCTATGAGATGTTGTCCGGATTTAGAACAAAAAAAGGGGAACGACCATGTCGTTCCCTGTTCATTTCCTTTTTATATCAACTTATTAGTCAAAAAAATTGTATAATACTTCTCCATTCTTTACAGCAAGCACGGCATTTTCTTCGTTGTATGGATTTGTTACACAAATACTGCAATTACATTTTCGGGTAACTGTCCGCATAAATTCAACAAACTTATTCCATACTGCTAACGCTTCTTTATCTTCTTTTTCAGCCATAAGATGCTTTAAAATCGTCAACATATGGGATTGACCGGTATCCTGAAGATAATACAAATACGCATTCCATTCATCACTCCACTCAATTCTTCCAAATTGCTTTGTTAATTCAAGCGCCTCACCGGAAAGTTTGTTTTTATTTTCTTCTATCTTTTCTTCACAAACTTTTTTCTGTTCCTCCGCCTTTTGGTATTCATCCGGCGTGATTTCAGTTACATTTTTATATGCTTCCAAAGCCTCTTGCCATTTTTCCTCTTCCTGATATTTTTGCGCTTGGCGAAATGCCGCAATAGATGCTCTCTTATCGCACTCTTTTATTTTCTCTTTAATCTGTGCAAAATTTGTATCAACCGGGATTACTTTTCCCAGATATTGTTTCGCTTGCTCCCATTCTTCTTTTGCCATACACTCTTCTGCTTCTTGAAACGCTTCCTTTGACGCATGCAACTCCATCATGGCATTCGTTTGTCTCTTTTGAACATCTCCCATTGATTTTACAACATCAACTGCGTTTGTAATCCGCTCCTTCGCCTCTTCAAAATCTATATTATCGTTATTATACTCGGTCAAAACTTCGGTACAATATACTTCTACCGCATCACTTATTTCGCTTTTATACCGCAAACTACTATCAATATATATTTCATTAAGACCCACAAAGTCATGGTTTTTTAAACATCTATTTGCCCTGGCAATGGGCGAAAAAAAGGAGAATGCTACCACAGAGATCATGATAACTGCCATAGCTCCACCAACAATTCCTAATAGCTTTTTGTTCTTCTTAAAGTAATTTTTCGTTGATTGTTTCCTCTCTAATTTCTCTTTTTTTACCGAATACATATTTTCTTCGGTTGTTACGGGTTCAAAAACTATTTCTTCTCCGCAAACCGGACAGAACGACATCCCTTCCTTAATTTCCGCTCCACAATTTAAGCATTCCATAATCATATCCTCCCTCAATCACATTTCCCTCATAATAACACATAAGTATTCAATTGTCAACATATGTATTCATTAAGCGACATAAAATAACATATACTATTCTCGAGGTGAGAATATGTATATCTCGACACTGGATTCGGTTAAGGTAGGAAAAACCGTTGTATTTTTTAGAAAACAAAAGGATGTTTCGCAAGAGGTTCTAAGCGGACTTGCCGACATTGGAAGAAGCCATTTAAGTGCCATTGAGCGAGGCGAACGCAAGCCGACTTTAGAAACCCTTTACCGAATTTGCAATGCTCTTGACATCAAAATGAGCACCTTTATCTTGAAACTGGAAGAACTATTGTAAAATTAAAACGGGCGATTCGTGAATCGCCCCTACGAGCGCAGGAATTAGGAAATTGGATTGTAGGGGAGGGCCTCTGTGCCCTCCCGATGATATTACAGATTGAAATGCGGGCGGGGATGGAACCCCGCCCCTACAACCAAATATGGATGAAATAACAAACGGGCGATTCGTGAATCGCCCCTACAATATAACTTCCTTAACATAAAAAAAGAAAATCGGCAGATGCCGATTTTCTTTTTTCTTCTTATTTCACCAATTCTGCAATGTCCTGCTTCACCAATTCGCAGAGAGCATCTGCTTCCTCGGGGGTTTCCCCACGGAGGAGGCAATATAGCTTGATTTTCGGTTCGGTGCCGGAGGGTCGGATGATAAAGTTGTTGCCGTCTTCCAGCTCCAGATAGATGACATTGGATACCGGCAGGAGAATCTTCTCCGTTTCTCCGGTTACCAAATCGGTACGAACCGAGGTCTTATAATCCCGTACTGCCAAAACCTTTTTTCCGGCAACCATAGCGGGCGGATTCTTCCGCACCTGTTCCATAATGCTCTGAATCTTCGCTAAACCCTCGATGCCCTCCATGGTAACAGACTTCACCTGTTCCCGGTAGTAGCCATACTTTTGATAGATTTTGTCCATCTGCTCAAAAACAGAGCTACCCTTTTCCTGATAGTAAAGTGCCATTTCTGCAATCAGCATCACGGCAACCACCGCATCTTTATCTCTTGCATAGGTGCCTTTCAGGTAACCGTAGCTTTCCTCAAAGCCAAAGAGGTAGGTACCAACGCCTGTTTCCTCAGATTCCTTGATCTTCTCGCCGATAAACTTAAATCCTGTCAGAACTTCCTTCATGGAAACACCATAGGCGTTACACATCTCTTCGATAATGTTGGTGGTAACAATGGTCTTTACCACATAACCATCCTTGGGAAGTTCGCCTCGTTCCTTGAGGCTGCTCAGGATATACTCGGTAAGGAGTGCACCCACCTGATTTCCCGTAAAGGAAACATACTCACCCTTTTCGTTCTTTACCATGATTCCAACACGGTCAGAGTCCGGATCGGTACCTACAATCAGGTCTGCACCACAATTCTTAGCATATTTCACTGCCAGTTCAAAGCTCTCCTTGTTCTCAGGATTGGGAGAGGCCACAGTGGGAAAATCTCCATCAGGAAGCTCCTGTTCTTTGACTACAACCACATTCGTAAAGCCAATTCTCTCTAAAATTTTCCGCACCGGCTTGTTTCCGGCACCATGGAATGGGGTATAAACAAACTTTAAGGTATCACCTTTTTCCTTGGCAAGCTCCGGGTTAATGCACTGCTTTTCTACCTGATCGAGATAGGCCTCTTCTACGGCATCGCCAATCATGATAATCTTTCCATCTTTCACGGCAGAATCGAAATCGCACCGCTTCACTCCAGTGAATAAATCAATCTTACCAATTTCCTCCAACACTTTGTCCGCAAGTTCCGGATTGAGTTGTGCACCATCTGCGCCATAAACCTTATAGCCATTATACTTTGCCGGGTTATGACTTGCAGTGATGGCAATTCCGGCATCCGTCTTTAAATACCGCACCGAGAAAGAGAGTTCCGGCACCGGCTTGAGTTCCTCAAACAGATATACCTTGATACCATTTGCAGCCAAAATCCGTGCAGACTCCTGAGCAAAAACATCAGACTTGTTCCGGCTATCGTAAGCAATAACTACGCTCAACTCTTTCTTGTCGGAATTGGATTCCAAAAGCTGATTGGCAAGACCCTGGGTTGCCTGACCTACTACATAAGTATTCATACGATTTGAACCAGCACCTAAGACACCGCGAAGACCTGCGGTGCCAAACTCCAGTTCCTTATAAAACCGGTCTTTGATTTCCTTTTCATCCTGAGAGATGGCGTTGAGTTCTGAAACTGTTTCCTCATCTGCAGACTTGAGCCATCTTTCATATTCCTGTCTATAATCCATGCAAACATCCTCCAGTTAGCGCTAATTCTTCATCAATAATATTAGTATACTATAAAGCTTATCCAAATACAACCCAAAATTATTGATAATTTCATCAAAGAATTTTGAAATTTCGATTGATTTTCTCATATTTCTTTGGTATGATGAAACGAGATAAAATGAAGGAGGAGTTACATATGATTATTGGAATCGGCAGTGATCACGGCGGAGTGAATCACAAGGATACCATTACCAAGCATCTAATAGATTTGGGGCATCAGGTGATTGACTATGGCACCGTACCCGGTGAACCAGCGGATTATCCCGATATTGCCGAGAAGGTGGCAAAGGCATGCATTGCCGGAGAATTTGACCGTGGCATCCTGGTCTGCGGAACCGGTATTGGTATGAGTATTGCCGCAAACAAGGTAAAGGGTATCCGGGCTGCACATGTTACCGACTGCTATAGTGCAAAGATGAGCCGAGAACACAACAACGCCCAGATCATCTGTCTTGGCGAGCGGATTACCGGTCCAGACCTGGCACTTGCTATCGTAGATAGCTATTTAGCCGCAGAACACTTAGGCGACCGTCATGCACGTCGGGTGGAAAAAATTATGGCAATCGAACAGGATTAGCCTTTGTCGAAGTAAACAAAAAAATGCAACTCCTACCTGCCGGCTTTTGTCGGCTCGTAGATTTTTCAAGAAATTGGTTGCATATTTTGGAATTTGTGATATAATTAACACATTGAGTCAATGAAAGGAGCAGAAGTAATGAAGTATTCAAGTGAAGTAGAAAAAATGTGTCCTCTCGCTAAGGGCGCATATCACGGCCCGGCACCCATTCCCCAGGAGGGTAAATGGACCCAGGCAAAGCAGATTAGCGACATTTCCGGTCTGACCCACGGTATCGGTTGGTGTGCACCCCAGCAGGGAACCTGTAAGCTGACCCTGACCGTTAAAGAAGGTATCATTCAGGAAGCACTGGTTGAAACCGTTGGCTGTAGCGGTATGACTCACTCTGCTGCTATGGCATCCGAGATTCTGGTAGGCAAAACCCTGCTGGAAGCTCTCAACACCGACCTGGTTTGTGATGCTATCAACACCGCAATGCGGGAATTGTTCCTCCAGATCGTTTATGGTCGTACCCAGACCGCATTCTCCGAAGATGGTCTTCCCATCGGTGCAGGTCTTGAGGACCTGGGTAAAGGCCTTAGATCCCAGGTAGGTACCACCTATGCAACTTTGGATAAGGGTCCCAGATATCTTGAACTGGCAGAGGGTTACATCACCAAAATTGCAGTAGATGCTGAGAACCAGATTATCGGTTACAAATTCGTACACCTCGGCAAGATGATGGAAATGATCGGCAAGGGTATGGATGCAAACGAAGCTTTGGAAAAGGCTAGCGGTCAGTATGGTAGAGTGGACGATGCAGCAAAGCTCATCGACCCCCGTCACGAATAAGATAGGAGGTATTGAGAATGGCTTTATTTGAGAGTTATGAAAGAAGAATCGACCAGATCAATGCAGAGCTTAAAAAACACGGCATTTCTTCCATCGAGGAAGCAAAGCAGATCTGTGATGATAAGGGTATCGATGTATACAACATGGTAAAGGGCATTCAGCCCATCTGTTTTGAGAACGCTTGCTGGGCTTACATTGTAGGTGCGGCAATCGCAATCAAAGACGGCGTTACCAACGCAGCAGACGCAGCTGAAAAGATTGGTTTGGGACTTCAGTCCTTCTGTATCCCTGGCTCCGTTGCTGACGACCGTAAGGTTGGTATCGGCCACGGTAACCTGGGCGCAAGACTCCTCCGGGAAGAAACCAAGTGTTTCGCATTCCTGGCAGGACACGAGTCTTTTGCAGCAGCAGAGGGTGCAATTGGTCTTGCAAGAAGTGCCAACAAGGCAAGAAAGGAAGACCTCCGGGTTATCCTGAACGGTCTTGGTAAGGATGCCGCTCAGATCATCTCCAGAATCAACGGCTTTACCTATGTACAGACTCAGTTCGACTACTACACCGGTGAAGTAAAGGTTGTAAAAGAGACCGCTTACTCCAATGGCGAACGCGCAAAGGTTCGTTGCTACGGTTCTGATGACGTTCGTGAGGGTGTTGCTATCATGCACTTAGAAGGTGTTGATGTTTCCATCACCGGTAACTCCACCAACCCCACCCGGTTCCAGCATCCCGTTGCAGGCACCTACAAGAAGGAATGTATTGAACAGGGCAAGAAGTACTTCTCTGTTGCATCCGGCGGTGGTACCGGTAGAACTCTGCATCCTGATAACATGGCTGCAGGCCCCGCTTCCTATGGCATGACCGACACTATGGGTCGTATGCACTCCGATGCACAGTTCGCAGGTTCCAGTTCCGTTCCCGCTCACGTAGAAATGATGGGCCTGATCGGCGCAGGTAACAACCCCATGGTTGGTATGACTGTTGCGGTTGCGGTTGCTGTGGAAGAGGCAATGAAGAAATAAGAAATACCGTTCCTATGTAGGGGCGATTTACAAATTGCCCGAGATTTCAATGCTTTTATAAGGACTTGAACGAAGGTTCAAGTCCTTTTTATTTCTTTTATTTATAAAAAACTAAAAAGCGGCAAAATAGTCTGTTTATTGACAAAAATTTCTTTCTATGATATGATGAAAACCACAGTACACTATTTTGGGGAGGTACATCATATGAATGAAGAACAAAACAACATGAATCAAGAACCTATGGTTAACGCTGTTGAGGAAACGGTTGCTGTTCAGCCTGAACCTCAGGTTGAATCTCAAGTGGAACCTCAGGTTGAACCTATAGTTTCTCCGGAGGATTATATTTCGATAACTCCTGAAGAAAGCTTTAACGCTACTTATGATAGTTTCGAAGAAACAGAGGAACCACCCAAGAAGAACAATGGTATGCTTTTTGGCGTTGTCGCTGCAGCTTTGGTTGTATGCTTAGTCCTTGCGGCTTTTCTATTTTTAAAGGGCAACTCCGACAAGGAAGCAGAGTCCTTGATGTTTGAAGACGGCCTGGTCCACGTCATGATTGATGACGAATGGGGATTTGTTAACAAAAAAGGTAATCTTGTTATTGACACTCAGTTTGACGATGTTTTGCCTTTCAGTGAAGGTCTGGCTGCTTTTCTTGACGATGACAAATGGGGCTTTATTAACAAAAAGGGAAAGGTTGTCATTGAACCAAATTTTGACGGTGCCTCCTCTTTCTACGACGGTCTCGCAGCTGTTATGGAAGACGACGAATGGGGTTATATCAACAAAAAAGGTGAGTTTGTCATTGATCCCAACTTCAGTAGCGTAAGTGATTTTGCGTACGGCATGGCTGCAGTCATGAAAAAAGATAATATTGGTGTTATTGATAAAAAAGGTGAATTTATTCTCCGACCCAACTATGATGACATCGAGCCGTTCTGGTACAAAACCAATGATAGCGGCCTATTCTATATCTGCAAAGATGATGAGTATGGTTTCTTCAATAAAAAGGGTGAAATCGTCATTGACCTGGAATATGATGAGGTAGAATCTTTCAGCGAGGGACTTGCCGCCGTTCTGGATGGTGATGAATGGGGATACATCAATAAAAAGGGTAAGGTTGTTATCGAGCCGGACTATGATTCTGCATACTCCTTTAGTGAAGGCCTCGCAGCGGTTCAGGACGATGAGGAATGGGGCTTTATCAACAAGAAAGGTGAGTTCATCATTGATGCGGAATTCGAAGAAGTTGAAAGTTTCAGTGATGGCTTAGCAGCCGTATGTGATAAGGAAGAATGGGGCTTCATCAATAAGAAGGGCGACTTCGTGATTGAGACAGAATATGTCAGCGCGCGTTCCTTTGCTGATGGTCTTGCTGCTGTTTGCGATGATGACGAATGGGGATACATCAACAAAAAAGGTGAGTTTGTGATTAAACCGGAATTTGACTATGCAATCCCCTTTGAAAACGGCCTTGCTCATGTAGAAAAAAACGATGAATGCGATTTTGTCGATAAGAAGGGTAACTTACTTGGCGATTTTGATTACATCTATTCTTCCTACTACTTTACCGATGATGGATATGCCATTATTGCAACTACAGACAAAACCTATTCATTGATTGATAAGAAAGGTAAAGAACTCTGCTCCGGTTATCAGGGTATTCGCTACGAGAGCAGTACTTTCTGTGCTGAAAAGAAGTGCTACAATTTCGCTTACGGCGATAAATATTGCTACCAGCACAATTAAGAAAACGGAGAATAAAAAAGGACTTGAACATTTGTTCAAGTCCTTTTTTTCGGAGCAGACAAATTTTTCCGCCTCTACAATATTTCCCATTGCGGGCAATTCGTAAATCGCCCCTACGCTTTTTTCTTCGGGGTTGTTCTCCACTTGCCGGAAATCAGGAAGCAGAGGCCGATAATAATGGGTACAAATCCCGCAATAGCATCTCCGTACCAGAAACCGAGACATCCCATCTTCATAGCAAATCCAAGGAATGCCGCAATGCCGATTCGACTGATAACACCATCAATAATCGCAACGGCAAGGTTCAGTTTGGTATTACCGGAACCATTGATCAAGGAAAAACTAACACTTCTGGTGGCAGAGCCAAAGAAGTTTAGAATAATGGGCGCAACCAGGATTCCTGCAATGGCAAGAACCTCTTTATCGCTGGTAAATGCCGCAAAGACCTGGGTGGGGAACACAAGCATAACCACTGAAAGAATCACTGTGATAATCATGCTACAAGTATTGACCGTCATCAGAATCTTAGGAACTCTTTCGTCCTTTTTCGCACCTAAGTTTTGTCCCACCATGGCGCTGCCGGCAGTAGTGAAGGATTGAGAAATAATACCGCTCATCACATTGACCTTATTATAAACGCCTGCCAATGCAGAGTATACCACACCGGCTAAGTTAATCCACGCCATCAGGACAATCTTGGAAAGGCTGATTGCCGCCGACTGAATCGCCATGGGAACGCCAAGAGCAATCAATCTTGTAAGCGCCCTTTGTTCCATCTTAAAGCTCTTTAGTTTAAAATCAAAGCAAAAGCTATCTCTTTTGCGATAGAGGTAAATCAGGGACACAATAAAGCTGACACCTTGACCAATCACGGTGGCCAGAGCCGCACCGAATACTTCCATATCCATATAGGCAACAAAAATAATATCGAGAACAATATTCAAAAGTGCCGCAATTACAATAAACACAAAGGGACGTTTACTATCTCCCATCCCGCGAAGGATAGCACTGACTACGTTATACCCGTAGATAAAAACCAGACCAACAATACAGGTTACCGTATAATCCATGGTATATTTGTAGGACTCTTTCGGGGTATTAACCCAGTTGAGGATGGGTTCCCGAATCAAAAAACACACAATTGACATTCCAACCGATGCCAGAAGAAGAAAACTGAACATGGTACCAATCGTACGCTTCACTCCGTCCAAGTTATTGGCACCCACATCTTGAGCGACCAAAACCTGACCTGCCGAAGAAAACCCCATTGCCAAAAAAGTCAGCAAATGCAGAATATCACCACCAGTGGACACTGCAGACATACCGGCACCGCCGATACACTGTCCCACCACCATCATATCCACAATATTATAAATTGCCTGGAGAGCATTGGAGAAAAACAACGGCAGAGCAAACTTCAGTAGTTGTTTGGCTACATTACCTTTGGTCAAATCCGTTACCATGGTATTACTCATTACGATCGTTCCTTTCTGTCAATCACGGAAAATACCGCCGAAGCAGTTTTCTGCTTCGGCGGTATATCTTTAAAACCGTCTTTTAGTAGTTGGTTCTTGCACTATAGTGAGTATGGAGCAGCTCGTGTGCCTTATGGCCACCGGGCTCGCCCAGGAATTCCTCATATAGCTTAGTAATATCCGGATTCATATGGCTCTTCCGGATAGGAGCATTGGCATCCTCGGTATAGAGAGCCTTTGCACGCTCCTTCTTCAAATCAATACCCATCTGAACCCTTGCAGGAACGATAGGCTGACCGCCACCGGTTACACAACCGCCCGGGCATGCCATAATCTCGATGAAGTCATATTCTGCTTCGCCGTTTCTAATACTCTCAAGAAGGGCACGAGCGTTACCCAAGCCGTGTGCAATTGCAACACGAACATTCAAATCGCCAACAGGAACTACTGCCGTCTTGATACCTTCGGTACCACGAACCTGAGTGAAGTCGATGGAATCCAGTTCCTTGCCGGTCAGCTTTTCAGCAACGGTACGAAGAGCTGCTTCCATAACACCACCGGTTGCACCAAAGATAACACCTGCACCACTGGCTTCTTCAAAGGGATTGTCAAACTTCTCATCAGGAAGGTCGGTAAACTTAATACCAGCTTCCTTAATCATGTTAGCAAGCTCTCTGGTGGAGATAACGATATCTACATCCCGAAGACCTGCTGCTTCCATTTCCTCTCTGCTGCTCTCGAACTTCTTGGCAACACAGGGCATCACCGATACGGTTACGATAGACTTGGGATCAATACCATGCTTCTCGGCATAGTAGCTCTTGATGATTGCACCAAACATCTGGTGAGGAGACTTACAGGTGGAGAGATTCTCCAAAAAGTCAGGGAAGTTATGCTCACAGAACTTAATCCAGCCAGGGCTACAAGAGGTAATCATGGGCAGCTTACCGCCATTCTGGATTCTGGAGATTAATTCGTTACCCTCTTCGATGATGGTAAGGTCCGCACCGGTATCGGTGTCAAAAGTCTTGTCAAAACCAAGTCTGCGAAGAGCAGCAGCCATCTTACCAGTAACGGGAGTACCGATAGGCATACCAAATTCCTCACCCAGAGCCGCACGAACTGCAGGAGCAGTCTGTACGATAACAACCTTGTTCTCGTCTGCCAGAGCTTCCCAAACCTGATCGGTGTTGTCCTTTTCTCTCAAAGCACCGGTAGGACATGCTACGATACACTGACCACAGTTCACACAGGGAACTTCATTCAAGGACATATCAAAGGGACTTGCGATGGTGGTATTAAAACCACGCTCGGTTGCATCAATTACTGCAACGGTCTGGATGGTCTTACATGCGCTGACGCAACGACGGCAAAGCACACACTTGTTGTTATCACGAACGATGGAAGGAGACAGATCGTCAACTTCGTACTCGTTCCGCACACCCTCAAAGCTGATATCGGTAATACCCAGCTCCTCACTCAAGGTCTGGAGCTCGCAGTTCTGGTTTCTTGCACAGGTCAGACACTTTCTATCGTGGTTGGAAAGGAGCAGCTCCAGAGTAATCTTCCGGGAACGGCGAACCTTGGGGGTATTGGTGTATACTTCCAAGCCCTCAGAAACCGGGTAAACACAGGCAGCCTGCAGAGCACGAGCACCCTTAATTTCAACCACACACATCCGGCAGGAACCGGTCTGGCTGACATCCTTCAGGTAGCACAGGGTGGGAATGTCGATTCCAACCTCACGAGCTGCCTGTAAGATGGTATAATCGGCAGGAACGGTTACGTCCTGACCATTAATCTTTAAAGTAACTTTTTCCATTTCTATCGTCCCCCTTTCTTACTGTCTTACGATTGCGTCAAACTTACACTTGTCCATACAAGCACCGCACTTGATACACTTAGCTGTATCAATAACGAACGGATTCTTAATCTCGCCGGAGATTGCACCAACAGGACAAACTCTGGAACAAGCGCTACAACCCTTACACTTATCAGCGATAATAGTGTAGGAGAGCAGATCCTTACATACGCCAGCAGGACACTTCTTATCTACAACGTGAGCAACATACTCATCGCGGAAGTACTGCAGAGTAGAGAGAACCGGGTTAGGAGCACATTGACCCAGACCACAAAGGGAACCGGTTTTGATGCTCATAGCCAGTTCTTCCAGCTTATCGAGGTCTTCCAGAGTTCCCTGACCCTTAGTGATCTTATCAAGAATCTCGTAAAGACGCTTAGTACCAACACGACAAGGAGTACACTTACCACAGGACTCATCCACGGTGAATTCCAGGTAGAACTTTGCAATATCAACCATACAGTTGTCTTCGTCCATAACAATCAGACCACCGGAACCCATCATGGAACCGATTGCAGTCAGGGAGTCATAGTCGATAGGAGTATCCATCAGGCTAGCCGGGATACAACCACCGGAAGGACCACCGGTCTGTGCTGCCTTGAACTTCTTACCATTGGGGATACCGCCACCGATTTCCTCAACGATTTCACGAAGGGTAGTACCCATGGGAACTTCCACCAGACCGGTGTTGTTAATCTTACCACCCAGTGCAAATACCTTAGTACCCTTACTCTTCTCGGTACCAATGGTCTTGAACCAATCGGCACCCTTTAGGATAATCTGACAAATATTAGCGTAGGTTTCTACGTTGTTAAGCAAAGTCGGACGCATCCACAGACCCTTCACTGCAGGGAACGGGGGACGGGGACGAGGCTCACCACGCTTACCTTCAATAGAGGTAATGAGAGCAGTTTCCTCACCACAAACGAATGCACCAGCACCCAAACGCAGTTCCAGATTAAAGGAGAAGTCAGTACCAAAGATGTTTTCACCCAAAAGTCCATATTCCTTTGCCTGATCAATTGCAATCTGCAGACGCTGTACTGCAATGGGATACTCAGCACGGATGTAGATGTAACCCTGGTTTGCACCAACTGCGTAACCGGCAATTGCCATTGCCTCGATAACGCTATGAGGATCACCCTCTAAGATACTTCTGTCCATGAATGCACCGGGATCGCCCTCATCCGCATTACATGCAACGAACTTCTCTTCGCCCTGAGCATTTGCAGTAAACTGCCACTTGGTACCGGTAGAGAAACCACCGCCACCACGGCCACGAAGACCGGATTCCTTAATCACATCGATAACTTCCTGGGGCTGCATCTCGGTCAAAACCTTACCCAGTGCCTTGTAACCATCAAATGCGATATACTCGTCAATGTTTTCAGGGTTAATCACACCACAGTTCTTGAGCGCAATACGCATCTGCTTCTCGTAGAACTGCACCTCATTGATGCCCTTAATTTCGTCGCTACCTTCCTGTACGGTTTCATCGTACAGAAGACGCTTTACGATACGTCCCTTCAAGAGATGCTCTTCAACGATTTCCTTTACGTCGGAAACCTCAATACGACTGTAGAATGCACCCTCCGGGTATACAATCATAATGGGACCCAAGGCACAAAGACCAAAACAACCGGTCTTGACAACCTTGATTTCATTTTCCAACCCATTTGCTTTCAGCTGGGCTTCCATTTCTTTAATAATTTGTTCACTTCCTGATGAGGTACAACCGGTACCGCCACAAACCAGGACATGAGCTCTGGCTAAATCCATGTTATTCCATCCTTTCTATCACAATCTGCCGCATACGCGGAATTTTACATTACTCAACTGCACCAATGGTGTATTCCGCAACCGGCTTACCGTTCACGATATGGTCGTTCACAATCTTTGCAACCTTTTCGGGGGTAACCTTTACATAAGTAACCTTTTCCTTATCCGGTTCTACGATTTCAACGATAGGCTCTAAGCGGCACATACCGATACAACCAGTCTGGGTTACGGTTACGTTTGCCAGGCTCCGCTTTGCAACCTCTTCCATGAAAGCGTTCATAACAGGACGTGCACCTGCTGCAATACCACAGGTAGCCATACCAACTACAACACGAACGCCGCCTTCTTCCTTACGCAAGGTAACCTTCTCTAAGGTCTTCTTTCTAATGGCTTCTAAATCTGCCAATGTTTTCATAGCTAATTACTCCCTTCGGATTCTTATTTCACTAAATATAATGCTGCCTCGTTTTCTTTTAAGAACTCTGACAGCCAGAGCATCACCTCAGGCTCGGTGAAGGAAACTCCCCCAAGCATCTGTCGCATCTCTCTGGTATCCAACGCATATTCCTCGGTGTTCACTCGATGCCGGTAGACAAAGTCTATCTCCTGATAAGAGGTAATCAATCCCAGCATGGTTTCTGCCATATCCCCCAAAGGTTGCCGATCAATATGACTGTAACCAAACGTGGCTGTAATCACCGTTCCCTCTCCCACTTTGGAAGAAAGGGTTATTCCGCCACCGGTCATTTCTGCCGCCGCCTTTAAAAGGGGAATCCCCAAGCCAACCTTTCGAGTTGTCCGGGATGTGGTAAAGGGGTTGATCACCGCCTGCACCATTTCCTCCGACATACCGCAACCATTGTCAGTAATGGAAAACGCAAGAACATCTTCTTCCTTGTCCTCGCTCAAATCCAGTTCCACCAAGGTTGCTCCAGCTACGATGGAATTCTGCATAATGTCCAGAATGTGTAATGATAACTCTTTCATAATTGACTAATCTGTTTACTCGTACTTCTTCAGGATGTCTGCAACTTCGCCCTTACCGAGACGGCCATATACATCCTCGTTGATGGTGATAACCGGAGCCAGTCCACACGCACCGATACAACGGGTTGCATCCAGAGAGAACTTTCCGTCGGGGGTACATTCGCCAACCTCGATGTTTAAAATTTTCTTAACCTCTTCTAAGATGTCGCCGCTGCCTTTAACGTAGCAAGCAGTACCAAGACAGACACCAATCTGATACTTACCCTTGGGATTCAGGGAGAACTGAGCATAGAAAGTAACAATACCGTAGATTTCAGCAAGAGGAATATTCAATCCCTCAGAAATCATCTTCTGTACCTCCATGGGAAGATACCCATAAATGTTTTGTGCCTCGTGCAGAACAGGAATAGCAGCACCCTTTTGGCCCTTATGAGCTTCAATGACCTTCTTCAGCTGTGCTTCCTGCTCCGGCGTCCCCTGAAAGGGAAGCGTGTTTTGTTTCATTTGCTTTTACCTCCTGATAAATTCATACATCCGGCGAACCGGTTGATTATTTTTAATTTGACAATTTTTTAACAACCTCTACATTATATCATTTCTTTTTTAAAAAATCTAGTGATTTCAGGATTTTTTATTTGTCAATTTATCCAAAATTTCAGATACAAAATTGGTTTTTATATCCATAAACCACATGGGTTCTGCAATATCACCCAAATAGTGAGCATCGGAACTGGTCAAAATCGTTGACTCCGGGTAATCCTTTTCCCAACTTTCCCGGTTGGCATTGGTGATCTCCACCGCCGATACAGAAAGCTCCGGAGGGAGAAATCCCAAGTTCGAAACCATACTGTAGCTGGTTCTGTCAATATGTGCAGGAACCGGAACACCTCCCAGTTCCCGAACAAGATAGAAAACCTCTTTTGCAGTCAATCCGCTGGCCATCACCAAAAGACGCTCTTCCTCTCCTACAATCTCGTCCTCCGCATTCAAATACAGTTGTCGACCAAAAATTTCGGGCCGATTCTTGACAAAGGTGCTATTTCTGAAAATCAGTTCTTCCATCTTCTCCGCCGCCTCAATGGTGGGAAAATACCCTAAAATATGTACTTCCTCCGAGGATTCTATCTCCATTCCTGGCAGAACCATCAATTTTTCTCCTGCCACTTCCATCACCGCCCGAACATTTCCGCAGGAATTATGATCAGTTACTGCAATGACATCAAGCCCTTTGAGCAATGCCATATTTACAATGTTATTTGGCGTCATATCCTCGTCCCCGCAAGGAGAGAGGGCAGAATGGATGTGCAGATCGTAATACCGCTTCATACCAACAAAGCTCCCAAACCTTTTGCCAGGGTATAAGCCGACTCCTCTGAGATCAGTAAAGGAATCCCCTCACTCTCTGCCTTGGCAACGGCATCACTATCCGGAACTGCTCCGTCTGCCAGGATCACACAACCAGCTTCTTTCAGTGTAGCAACCGCCACCACATTCAAGTTGGTCTGGATAGTAATCCAGACATTTCCTTCCTCCAATCGTGCCATAGCAAGGCTCATCAAATCCCCGATATAGCAACCCGAAATCTCGTTCTCTTCATTTCCTGCAACCTGGGTTAAGTTCAATTTCTCTTTTAATTCCGAAACTTTCATGCTTTTTCTCCTTTCTGAAGGGATAACATCACCACCGCGGTTAACACCAAAGCAATACCGATCCATGCCGGCCATGAGGGAAACTCACCAAAGAAAACCATACCAACAATGGTCGCCACCACTGGTTCGATGGAAGCTAAAACAGATGCACGACCACTCTCCAACGCCTCAAGCCCCTTACTGTAGAACAGGTAGGGAAGAAACGCCGCCACAACACCAAGTCCAAGTACCCAAAACAATTCTTTTATATCCAACACTGTACTTCCAACTAAGGCCCAGTCGCAGGTCAGACTATGGGCAAGCAGAGCAAACAGAAAGGTATAAAAGATCATGGTCCACGACTGGTATCCGCGACGGATGACATATCTTCCAAAAATGGAATAGAGCGAATATGAAATTCCCGCTCCCAATCCACAAAGAAATCCAGACAAAGTAATACTACTTTGGGTGCCAACACCCGATACTAATACGCACCCAAAGAATGCCAGCGCCAGAGCAATCATCTTTTTTGCTGTAATCCTTTCCCGGAAAAGTATCGCACTCAACAGCATCACAAAAATTGGAGCAGTATAAAGTAAAACACCCGCAACCGATAACGATGTCAGTTCAATGGCAGAATAATAGGTCAAATTCATCAAAAATAAACTGGCAATCCCTGTACCCAAAAAACACCATATATCTTTAAGTCGAATCTTCAAACATTCGGGGTTCCGAAACCCTAAATAAAGACCAACAGCCAGCACTCCGACAAACACCCGAATCCAACCTATTTCCAGCGCTCCTAGGTGCAAACTGTTAAAGTGTCGTCCAAAAACTCCCATAAATCCCCACAGGGTTCCTGCCAGAACCACATAAAGCGGGGCAATCTTTTGTTTCATGCCTATCCTTCCTTCGATCCATCCTCTTCCAATCCCTCAAGAAGCTCCTGAGGCATGGAAATATTGTTCTTTTTCACATGTTCCAAAATGTCATTGAGATGCTCTCTCATAACGAAAATACAATCTGTTTCCTGAGCATAGCCGCGAACAATATCCTCTGCCAGCGCCCGGCAGCTGGGAGAACCACACGAACCACAATCCAGCCCCGGAAACTTCTCTGTCAGGTTCTCGATTTCCATAGCCATCTCCATTGCTTTCCCCAGATCCTGGTTCAGTTGCATCACCGGACGGTAAACCGGTGCCCCATCCCAAAGCCTTGGGATTTCAGGGAATGATTCAGGATTCTCTACCGGAAGATCCCGACAAAGCCGTTTAATCCGAGATTGTGCCACAAAGTTATTTTCGGCAGCCAGAGGTCCGCCCACACAACCACCGGGACAAGCGAGGGCCTCCACATACTCAATATCCAGAAGCTTATCGTCCTCGATATCCTCCAGCACCTTGATTACATTATGTATTCCATCCACAGAGATGCTCCGGAGCGCATTACTGCCCTTCGCCTCTCCACCACTGGTTGCCCAGAGAGCACCCAGGCTTCCCGCCTTGGAAAGCTTCTGGATATCAGTGATGCTGCCGATGGTCTGCGCCATCCGGAGATAGACTTCCTTCATAGAAATCACTCCATCCACATAGGACTTCCACACAGTCATGCCATCCTTTACCGCCGTAGCTTTCGCCGCACAAGGACTAATAAAGAATACCCCAATTTCTTCCAATTTGAGTCCAGTTTTTTTCGCTGCATCCTCCTTTGCTGCCTGGGCAGACAACTCCATGGGCGACCGCAAAGGCACAATATGGTTAATCAGATTGGGGAACCTAACCGCAATCATCCGGCTGACCGCAGGACAAGCAGAGGAAATGGCAGGCTTTAGCAATTCCTCTCCCTGCAAAAGTTCCCGGGTTGCCATACTGATTTCCTGAGCACCCCGGGCAACCTCGAACACATCATCAAACCCCAGCTTGATCAGCGCTGTCAGAATCATATCACAATCCTCTGTCTTGGAGAATTGTCCATAAAACGCCGGTGCAACCAATGCGATGGTATACTTATACTCCTGGAGGCAAGTAAGCTTATCCGTCACCGCCTGCTTGGCATGATAAGGACAAACCCGAATACACTCGCCGCAATCAATACACCGCTCTTTTAATATTTTCGCTTTTCCGTGCTGGACACGGATTGCCTGAGTAGGACATTGCTTTAAGCAATTGGTACAACCACGACAGGCATCCCGATCCAATGTAACAGAATGCCAGTAAGACTGTTCCATAAAGCCTTCCCTCCTCTTGTAGTCAAATTTTTACAATCAAGTCCATGGTAGTTCCCACACCAATCTCGGTTTCGATTTTCATTTCATCCGAGTTCTTTTTCATATTGGGAAGCCCCATGCCGGCACCAAAGCCAAGTTCCCGCACCTCATGGCTGGCAGTAGAAAATCCCTCCTGCATCGCCTTTTCGATATCAGGAATTCCGGGACCGGTATCAGAGAACACCAAACGAATTTGTTCCGGAGTGATTTCCACATCAATGGTTCCACCCTCCGCGTGAATTACCATATTAATTTCCGCCTCGTACATGATAATCGCCACACGGCGAATCACATCAGGAGAAAGCCCCAACTGTTTCAGTTGCTTCTTTACTTTACTGGAGATTTCCCCGGCTCTGGTAAAATCCTTCCCGTCGACCGGGTAGCGAAATTTCATTCCGTTTGCCAAGTTATTTCCCCGCCTTTCCATCTTCACCTAAGCCATTTTTGTACAAAATGCCGCAGGCAGAAAACATGGTCATTTCGGTACTCAAAAGAACAATCCCCCGCTCCTCTGCCACCGAAATCATTTCCTCGTCCGGCTCTTTTCCCCGGACAAACACAACCACCTGCATATCCATCATTTCCGCGGTGCGAACCACCTGGGAATTCCGAAGACCGGTCAAAAGCATCCCCTGCTCCTGAACAAAAGCAAGGACGTCGCTCATCAAATCGCTGCCAAAGGCATCCTTGACCTCGATTCTATCTAAAAGCTCCGCTCCGGTATGAATTTTTGCGTTCAAAAGTTCCTGTACTTTGGTAAGTTTCATTTGTATTCTCTCCTTGAATGAATCTTATAGCACCAATATACCACATCACCCTTTTTTTTGCAACACTTTTTGGTGTTTTTGCACAAGTTTTTTCCTCTTTATTTCGAGAAAACTTCTGGACTGGCAAACTGCTCAAAAAAATAGCATAAAATGAGAACATCTGCATCAATCGGGAGGAACTTTTATGCTTCACATTTTGCTTTATTGTCTACAATCGGTTACCATGCTTCTTTCCTACATTTCAAGCGGAAACGCCTTTCCCAAACCTCTCTCCTCCAAAGAAGAGGCCCTCTATCTAGAACAGTTTCAAAAAGGGGACTTGAATGCCCGAAACAAACTTATTGAACACAATCTTCGTTTGGTTGCTCACATTGCAAAAAAATACACACCCAGCGTCCGGGACAGCGAAGATCTTCTTTCGATAGGTACCATTGGTTTAATCAAAGGCATCTCCAGCTTTGACCCTAAAAAAGGGGCCCGGCTTGCCACCTACGCCGCGCGATGCATCGAGAATGAAATCCTGATGATGCTTCGGGCGAAAAAAAAGGAACAGGGCGATGTCTCTTTGAACGAAGCCATCGGCAAAGACAAAGAAGGAAATCAAATTATGCTGATCGATGTAATGCACAGCGAGGAAATGGAAGTCTTTGATAAAATTAATGCAGGCATTGAAGTTCAGCAGCTCTATCAAAACATCCAAAACGAGTTGGATCCCCGGGAGAAAAAGGTCATCCTTCTCCGCTACGGACTCATCGACGGCCATCCTCTCCCCCAACGGGTCATTGCCAAGAAATTGGGAATCTCCCGTTCCTATGTCTCCAGAATTGAGAAAAAGGCAGTTTCCAAACTCAAAAAGGGACTTTTGGAGAAAGTCAAATAGCCTCTTGCATCTTCGGTCAAAATCAGGTAAAATAAAGGAAGAATTTTACAAAAGAGAGGTGTTTGAATTGAATTTATTGCAAGAGATTTCGGTAACGGGAACCATTCATCCAACCCATGCAAGACTTTCCCTGCAATTTTGCTTTCGTAACCCCACTTCCCAACATCTCTCTCCCACCTATCTCTTTCCACTTCCTGAATCTGCCACCATTACCGGCATGCAGCTTCTAACCAGAGAAAAGAAACTGCTCCGGGCAAAAATTGCTTCTATGACAGATCCCGACCTGGAAGAAAAAGGTTTTCGGTTGGTTCAGCTAGATCCCCAACTATATTCCCTGACCTGGGAGTGCCTTCCTGCCGGAGATACCTGCACTGTTTTGATCGAATGTCTGGTTCATCTCTTGCCGGAAAACGGACGCTATCGATTGATTCTCCCCTTTGGACTTCCCTTTGGAAACCAAGGAAGTTCCTCTCCCTGTCCGGCAAATCTGGACCTGGTGCTAAAAGGGCTGGAACCTTTGCGACTTTCCCCTCAGGACAGTTATATTCCTGATACAAACACCCTCTCCTGTACCGCTCGAACTGACACAGACTTCGTCCTGGATTTAACGGCATCCCATCATACAACAACTTGTGGCTATCTTCAGGAGAAATTTGGGAAAGGATGCGGGTTTGCACGTCTGCAATTTCCTACCGAACCGTTGTTAAACCAATCAGGCAACCCTTCGGTGCGTTTGCTTCTGGATCTAAGCCACGCCACCACCCTACGAGTTGGAAACACCTTAAAAGAACTTTTCTTCCGGTTCTTTTCTGCCATCCCCAAGGATGTTCCTATACAATGTATGACAACAAGCGGTCCATTACCGGAAGAAGTTTCCTCTGACGAGCTTTATCAATATCTGCAATCTGTTCCCACCTGTACAGGCAGTTTAGACGCCTTACTCCAATTTTCCTGTCAAACACCTGATTGTTTAACCATTTTGGTTTCAGATGGGGGATATCTTCCATCCGTTTTCCCCGATTTCCCTATTGTTCTGGCTACTGTAGGAAGTGTTCGTCAAACGATACTTTCCCATCAGCTCCACGGAGAACATCTGCACTTTTATCCTGATGATCATCCTGAAAAAACACTATCTTCCCAAGTGGAACGTCTCCTCTCTCCCAAACAAACGGTAGAGATTGTCCCCAAGGGCGGAACCTTTCACGATTGTATTCTCTTTTCCAGCCCTACCACCTTGACCGAGGGGTATCTGGATGTTGCTTTTTCCTACAGCGGTCATCCTCCCGCCGGGATCTCTCTCTGGCAGGGAAAGAAAGAAATTCTCTCCTGTCCCTTGACGAATTTGGAAACATATCCGCAGTTTCCTGACGCGCATCAACTCTTCGCCCTTGCCAAATGCCAGCGTTTGACTGACCTACTAAAAAAAGCCAGTCCCGTATCAAAGCGAGGCATTAAAAAAGAGCTTGCCACCTTACAAACGGATGCTGGTATTCTGGGTTCTGAAACCTCTTTTGTTCTTCCTGTTGAAGAAACCTATTCCGGAATCCCCACCCTGTTTTATTCTCCTGCAAACGGGTTGGAATCTCTTTCTGATCGCCCTACTGTCTTTGGCGAGGGGGTTCGCACACTACCCTTGGCAGAACGAGAGCAACTGGCAGACCGTTGCAGAAAAACCATCTACAGCTCTATCCGGAGCGATGGCTCCATTCACTCCCCCTTTGGCATCACTCCGCAGGTCTCTGCCGAAGAAACCACCTTCTCCTATCTAGCGCTATACAAGGATGGAAAGACGGATTCCTCCATCCTGGAGGATGCCCTAAGCTACCTAAACTCGGCACCAGAAACGCCATGGAGTTTCCTGATTAAGCAGGACATCTCCGGGGAATCTCTGCAAAAGTTGATTTCCTCCCTTCCTCCCTTTGAAACTCTACTGGATTCATTGGGAAATTCCCTACCCCTTATGACGGCCAATTACTTACTGCTTTGGCTTTCGTTAATGTAAAAAAGCATGAACTCTGCAGAGTTCATGCTTTTTGTTATTTCTTCACATTTCCAATGTGAGTTACAATCCGATAACCTGCCGACAAAACTCTCTGTTCCAGGCAACCACGGCATTGTGCCGCTTCCTCTCCAGTACAGATTTTGTTTTCATATAGGCTATATAATTCCCGGACACCCACCGGAGATAGGTTGGGCATCACCACATTGGCACCTGCCTGAAGTCCTTTTTCCCTTCCGTCAGGGCGAATGGTTCCCAAAGCCGTCGTTGCCGGAAGCAACGCCCAGGGAAACATAATCCGTAAAATCGAAATCAATCTCAAAGTCAGTTCAAAAGAACCATTGGAAAACTCCCTAAATGGTGTATCCTGATGGGTAAGATAAGGACCGATTCCTATCATATCCGGCTTTAATTCCTGCAAAAACCGTAGATCTTTCAAAATTGTTTCCGGGGTTTGATAGGGGCTTCCCACCATGAATCCGGAGCCTACCTGATACCCAATTTCTTTTAACGCAAACAGGCATTCTTTTCGGTTTTCCAGCGTCATTTCCTCAGGATGAAGCTTTCGATAATGTTCCTCATCCGCCGTTTCATGCCGAAGAAGGTATCGGTTAGCACCGGCATCATAAAGCGCCTGGTAGCTCTCCTTAGACCGCTCTCCGGCTGACAAGGTAATCGCACAATCAGGGAATTTTTCCCGAATTTCTTTCACAATGTCGCACAAAACCTCATCTGTGTAATAAGGGTCTTCACCACCCTGCAACACAAAGGTCCGGAATCCCAATTGATAACCCTCTTTGCAACAAGAGAGAATTTCTTCCTTCTTCAACCGGTACCGCTCAACTTTATTATTTCCACAACGAATCCCACAGTAATAGCAATTATTTTTACAATAGTTGGTGAACTCAATCAAGCCTCGGATATAGACATCTTCTCCATATCGCTCCCGGCGAATTCGGTCTGCCTCCTGTCTTAAAAGCTCGTCATATACATCGGTCTGGAGCAACCCTAAAAAGTCCGCATCCTCCATATCTCCTGTTTGAATGAATTGGTCCACTTTGTCCTTGGTCAGTTTCATTGCTCCACCACCTTTCCTGTTTATTATAGCGTCTTCCTCCGCTTCTGTCAATGGAAGATCCCCCCAACCTTGACAAAGAAAAGCCTCCGTACTATAATAGAATCTGCAAATTCTACCCATACTAACAAGGAGGAATTTCTATGAAAATTTATCAGAATTTTACCGATTTAATCGGCAACACCCCTCTTCTGCAACTAAACCACTATGGGAAAGCAGAGAGCATAGATGCGACCATCTTAGCCAAGTTAGAAGCCTTTAATCCAGCTGGCTCTGCCAAGGACAGAGTTGCCAAGTCCATGATTGAAGATGCAGAGAAAAAAGGCTTGCTAAAGCCCGGCTCGGTGATCATTGAACCTACCTCCGGAAACACCGGAATTGGTCTTGCGGCTGTTTCGGTGGCAAAGGGTTACAAAGTGATTTTAACCATGCCGGACACCATGAGTGAGGAACGGCAAACATTGTTGAAAGCCTATGGAGCAGAACTGGTTCTCACCGAAGGTGCAAAAGGAATGCAAGGCTCCATTGACAAAGCTGAGGAACTCCACCGGGACATTCCTGGGAGCATTCTTGCCGGTCAGTTTGCAAATCCGGCAAATCCAGACGCACATTACCGAACCACAGGCCCGGAAATCTGGGCAGATACTGATGGCAGAGTGGATATCTTCGTTGCAGGAGTTGGAACCGGAGGAACTATTTCCGGCGTTGGAAAGTATCTGAAAGAACAGAATCCTGACATAAAAATTGTGGCCATCGAGCCTGCCAATTCTCCGCTTCTTTCCGGAGGCACAGCAGGGCCACATGGGATTCAGGGCATTGGGGCAAACTTCGTTCCCGATACCCTGGACAGAACCATTTATGATGAGGTAATTTCGGTAAAAACCGAAGACGCTTATGCTACCGCCCGTCGCCTTGCCCAAACGGAAGGAATCCTTTCCGGCATCTCTTCCGGAGCGGCACTCTTTGGTGCAACAGAACTTGCCAGACGTTCCGAAAACAAGGGAAAGGTGATTGTGGTGCTTCTTCCTGATACCGGAGATCGGTATCTATCTACCACACTTTTTTCAGATTAACCCTTGCAGAGGACAAAAAAAAGTGCTATACTGAACTACGAAAAAAATGACAAAGGAGTCGAGCTTATGAGAATTGGAATTTTAGGTTACGGAAACTTAGGGCGCGGTGTAGAATCCGCCATTCGCCAGAACCCTGATATGGAACTGGTCGCTGTCTTTACAAGACGGCCTCCTAACTCGTTAAAAATTATGACCGAGGGTGTTCCTGTTCTCTCTCTGGATGATGCAAAAAATATGCAGGACAAGATTGATGTGATGATTCTCTGTGGAGGTAGTGCCACAGACCTGCCCACCCAGACCCCCGACTTTGTAAAATACTTTAACGTCATCGATAGTTTTGATACCCACGCCAAAATTCCCGAGCATTTTGCTAACGTGGATAAAACTGCAAAGGAAAGTGGAAAAGTTGGTATTATCTCCGTTGGTTGGGATCCCGGTATGTTCTCTTTAAATCGCCTTTATGCAGGTGCTATCCTCCCCAACGGAAAGGATTACACCTTCTGGGGCAAGGGTGTCAGCCAGGGTCATTCCGATGCGGTACGTCGCATTGAGGGTGTCAAAGATGCACGCCAGTACACCATTCCTGTTCCTGACGCCGTAGATGCAGTGCGAAACGGCAAAAACCCTGAACTCACTACCCGGCAAAAGCATACCCGGGAATGTTTCGTGGTTGCAGCGGAGGGCGCTGACCTTGCAAGAATCGAGAACGAAATCAAGACCATGCCCAACTACTTTGCAGATTACGATACCATTGTTCATTTCATCACGGAAGAAGAAATGCAACGTGATCACAGCGGTCTTCCCCACGGAGGTATGGTGATCCGGAGCGGCAAAACCGGTCTTAACTTAGAACACAATCATATTATCGAATACAAGATTACCTTGGATTCCAACCCTGAATTCACCGCATCAGTGCTGGTGGCTTACGCCAGAGCGGCTTACCGGATGAATCAGGAGGGACAGTCCGGATGCAAGACAGTCTTTGACGTTGCTCCGGCATATTTGAGTCCCATCTCCAATGAGGAACTGAGAAAGAATTTACTGTAAAAAAATCCTCGGCGAAACCGAGGATTTTTTAGGACATTCATAACCTTGTTTTGTAATTTACCACCAAATACTATATGCAGTGTTTGGTGAAAAACAACGTCCCTTATAGCAACCAGCACTTCTTCACCACAAAACATCTGCCAAACTCATTTGGTGGGTGTTTTTATTTTAAAGCCTTGCCACATGATATACAAAACTTAAAACTTTCGTTATTTCTTTTCCCGCACACCGGACAATATTGTCCTTTTTGGTCTTCGATTGTTTCAGCAGCCAATTTCCAATTCAGAATTTTTTTATACTCTTGTGTTTCAACCCACATAGAGAGTTCATATGCTCTCATAACATTCCATGGATGGGTGCTATCCACAGTACACAACATATTAGTCAGTTTGTTAAACATATTTTGGTTCATCACCTGAAACTCTTTGGCCTGTTCCATAAAATCCTGTGGATTTAAACTGTCATAAAACTGTGAGGGATACCCAGCCAGTTTTGACATTGTTGAAATTGCTGCATCCAAATTTTGACAAACAAGCAACCCAGCCCTATCTGCGCTAAACTCAGATTTCCTATACCAATCATACAAAGCAATTTTGGCCCCTTGTGCAAGCAACTCACCGATGCCAAATGGGGTAAATGCCCCGATTCCTTCAATAATTGCCGGTAGGTTTTCTGCTATCATGGTGTACAGGACATGTTTACTTTTTATATGCCCTAATTCATGACCAAGAATAAATAACAATTCATCATATGTAAGTAAACTGACACAAGCGGAACTAAGAACAATAATCGGACGGTCCACCCCAACAGTAAATGCATCAATGAAGCCTTGTTTTAAGTATAAATCAGGAATATCCTTAATATCTAATATTTTACATGCTTCTTTAAGTGCATTATATAAGTACGGAACATTTCTTTCATTTACTTTAATATTTGATCCTGTATATTGAATTGTTATAAATTTTTCTATGCCATACTTTGAATACAGTTTTACAATTTTTTCCAACATCCCGCTACTACTCAGTTTCTCTATAGCGGCTCGGTCAGTGGGATGCTCATATTGCTGAGATTCTAACCCTGGTAATACCACCTTTTTTTCTGAAACAGGAAGACACGCAACATTGTTAATTAACTCAATAACACCATCCTCAGGTTCATTAAAAATTTCAATGTATTCTTTGTTTTTTTCTTGATATATTGATTTGATTTTTTCAAGATTGGAATACGTGAAAAACTGATTACAATTTTGAATAATTCCATCGTTTAAATTTAAATACTCTAAAATATCAACAAGCGTTCTCCCATCATTTGCCAGTAATTTATAGAGATATAAGTAAGCAAAAATACCTATTCGTTGTTCTTTGGAAACATCACCCTTTACATCAAATTCCCGTTCAGTATTTGCATTTAAAAACTCTATTTTTGACAATTCTGTTTCATCGCCACAAAAATATATTGATATAACCTCTTTAACTGAAATCATAAAAACACCCTTTTCGTCATAAACTATCGATTAATCAACATACCAAAGGGCGTTTGTGTTACCGACATATGTCCTATAGTTCCATTACCAATCGTATTAACATGTGTTGTATTCCCCAACTGGTAGGCGTTTACCTGCATAGTTGAAAATCCTCTTCCTTCAACCGCTATGTCTCCCACATCTCCCGCTATTGTATGTTGCCGATTTTCCTCTTTTTTCTTAAAAACATATTCGTCAATTTTATTTATATGCTCTATAAACTTCACAATAATTCCCCCCTAAAAATGTGTTCCGCATTTCCCACAGAATTTTGCATCACCTATGCGCGACTCTCCGCATAATGGACAAAACTTCACTTCTTGCTCATGATTTCCTTCTTTCATATAATACAATGGTTCTTTCCCTAAATACATTTGAATAAATGCATCGATTTCCTTAGGTAGTTGTGCTTGCTTATACGTACCATAAGCCGTAGTAACCGCAATCGGCCAGGTAACGAAAAGCGCTATAGCAGTTCCCGCCACTTTATCGAACCATTTTCCTTCTCCGATTTGAACCTGGAGAATACTTTCTGATTCTTTTAGCGAAACTGTACATGCTTTTTCCATCCCTGCAATTTTACGTAAATAGCTGTCCTTTGTTTTTGCTTGCACAACACAATCTTTAGCATCATTTTCAATACATTGCGATTGCATTCCTTTTTTCTCAAAAAATTGTTTCAATGCCTCTCCCAAATCCCTACAAGAGAAATCCAAACACACAGCATATCTTATCTCTTTCATATTTCCTCCATCTTTTTAAAAGTATGTATCTGTAAAATTCTCAACAATTCTCTCTATTTTTTTATATAGAGAGTTTCCAACGAGTTCTCTACTTCCACCAAAAGTCATAAGATTTCTTCCAACACTATTTCGCGTTCCTATCGCCAAGCCAATTGCCACAACCGCTAAACTTCCTAATACGTTTTTGGCGGAACTTTTTAAACTTTCTTCTACATTTACAGACAATACATTATTTCTCTCAATGATTTTAACATCATAACTGCGTCCGCTTTTATGCATAACGACAATACGCCACTCGTTTTCACTAACACGATAGGCATTGGCACTAATTCTCCATTCTAAATTAATTCTGTCCGCTAATTGTCTGACAAAGCGTGGCACATTAGTTTCATTCGAGATTGCAACATGCTTCCCCATAAAACTCCTCCTCTCTCATAACATTATACCCTGTTAGTTGTATTGTGTCAACCCTGAAAGTTTATTTAACACGATGTATTTTAATGATAAACTCTATGAGAGGTGTTTGCTATGGTCAAAAACAAAGAAATAGGAAATCGAATTCGTAAACAACGCGAACTCTTAGGTTATACGCGCGAGTATCTTGCAGAAAAACTTGAAGTCTCAACAAAATTTTGTTCAGATATTGAGTTGGGTCATAAAGGAATGAGCATAGAAACTTTATGTAAGATTTCCAGTATATTGAATCTTTCCACTGATTATATTTTGTTTGGTAAAGGTGATGATAAAACAAATTTTCATGAAATATCAACACTTTTTGCCTGCACTTCAAAAGATAAACACCGTTATTTGCTTAACATATTAAAGAATCTTTATAAATTTATCGAGTGATTTCTCGTAAAAAAACCGCCCGTTGGGCGGTTTTTTTCGTTTTTATTCATTTTCTTTTATAGCACAACAGCTTTTCCGGTTTTTGCCGATTCCATTTCGGCAAGAGCAAGGCGTAAGCTTTCCAGCGATGCCTCCGGAGGATTAATTTTCGATTCCCGATCCTTGCGGATACAATCCACAAAATCAACAATCTCCATAGTATAAGCATGGTCTGTTGGAAGATCGATAACCTCTTTCCCTTCGTTGGTATACAGCGTCAGGACTCCGTCCTTTAACACAAGTGTCCCTTTCTCGAACCGGACAAGATATTCCGCAGTAAAAGGAAAGTCCTTTGGAAGTTCCCAATCCACCTTGGATGTAACCAACATATCTTCATACTCATATCGGGTAACCATGGACTCGTTTTCGGTAACCAAACTGGTGGAAAACGAGGTAACTGATTTTGGCATTCCAAATGCCCAGTTAATAAAATCCACATCGTGAACGTGCATATCAAGTGCTGCCCCACCGCTTTTTTCCATATCCTGTAGCCAGTTCTGCCAACTCCAATCAACCCGGGCGCTAAGCCGGGTAAACTCCGCCCGACAGACCTTTCCATATTTTCCTCTGTCGATGGCATCCTTCAATGCAACATAAGCCGGCCAGAACCGAAGGCATTGGCCAATCATCAGTTTTACGTTGTTTTTCTTGGCTACTGCAATCATATTTTCCGCCTGTTCCAGATTGATTGCCATGGGTTTTTCCGAAAAGACATGGATTCCCTTTTCCATTGCCATTACTGCAATTTTCTCATGCAAATAGGTAGGAAGTGCGGTAATGACAAAGTCCAGTTCTTCCTTCTCCAAAAGCTCTTCTGCATCATAATACAAGTGATAGGAAGACAAATCCAAAGTAGCACTCTCTCCGCCCAAATTTGTTTTCACCTCTTTGGTAAAGGCGGTTTCTTCCACATCACAAAGGGCAACCAATTGCAAATCTCCGGCTAGGTTCGAAAATTCTGCCACGTCACGGAAATGCATCCGTCCAAGACCTCCAAAACCAATAATTGCAAATTTCAGCATAAAATCATCTCCAATTTTAAGATATTTACATTATATAAAGAACCCAACCCTCTGTCAATGCCAAAAATTTCGCATAAATATCAGAATTTTGACACAAAAAAGTCCCTCCGAGAGGGACTTTTTCTATACTTCCATAATAATGGGCAGAATCATCGGGCGACGCTTGGTCTTGCTGAACAAGAATCCGCTCACATCATTCCGGAGTCTGGTTTTTAAGGTAGTCCAATCGATATTATTACCGCCGGTACAATCTTCGACTACACCAACTGCAACCTCCCGAACTGCATCCATCAAATCTTCCGACTCCCGGACATAGACAAAACCACGAGAAATGATATCTGGACCTGCCACACACTGAGCACTTACCTTATCAATGGTGAGAACAACTACAATAATACCATCCTCTGCCAGGTGCTTTCTATCCCGGAGAACAATGTTTCCTACATCACCCACACCAAGACCGTCTACCAAAACCTTTCCAGCAGGAACACTGCCAGTAATCCTTGCGGAAGTCTGGTTCAGTTCCAGGACATTTCCGTTCTCCATCAGGAAGATGTTTTTGGAATCAATCCCGCACTGGAGTGCTATATCCCGGTGATAACACAGATGCCGATATTCACCATGCACAGGAATGAAATACTTGGGTTTTGCCAAAGAGAGGATTACCTTCAGCTCCTGCTGGCAAGCATGACCTGACACATGAACATTATCCTGCTTTTCGTGGATAACTTCTGCTCCACGTTTTAACAACTCATTCACCACATTAGACAGCGCCTTCTCGTTGCCGGGAATGGGGTTTGCGGAAATGATTACCATATCCGTCGGTTCAATATTGATCTTCCGGTGTACCGAAAAGGCAATCCGGGTCAGAGCTGACATGGGTTCCCCTTGACTGCCAGTCGTAATTACCACCAGTTTCTCCTTGGGGTACCGACCAATTTCGTCAATATCAATCAGGGTATTCTTGGAGATATTCATATACCCAAGCTCAATGGCAGCCGTTAGAACATTCACCATGCTTCTACCCGACACTGCCACCTTTCTGCCATATTTTTCTGCGGCGTTAACAATCTGTTGCACTCTATGTATATTAGAGGCAAAGGTTGCAACAATAATCCGTTTATCCACACCACGTTCAAACAAAGAATCAAAGGTTTTTCCCACCGAACTCTCACTCATGGTGTAACCGGGACGATCTGCATTGGTGCTGTCAGAAAAGAGAGCCAGAATTCCTTGCTTTCCCAGTTCGCCAATTCGAGCTAAATCAATCATATCTCCCTCGATGGGGGTTGGATCAATCTTAAAGTCCCCGGTATGGAGCAGAACTCCTGCAGGCGTATGCAGAGCAATTGCCACTGCATCGGCAATGGAGTGATTGGTGTGAATGAATTCTACCTTGAATTCTCCTAACGTTACTGTCTGTCCTGCCTCCACCGTATGAAGCTTACTTGACTTTAAGATGCCATGTTCCTTTAATTTATTTTCTAAAATTCCCAAGGTCAATCGGGTTCCATAGACCGGAACATTGAACTCCTTTAATACATAGGGAAGCGCTCCGATATGATCCTCATGACCATGAGTTAAAACAATACCACGGATTTTGTCAGCCACCTTGTGAAGATAGGTGATGTCAGGGATCACAATGTCAACCCCCAGCATATCATCATCCGGAAATGCCATACCGCAATCTAAGATGAGTACATCATCACCATACTCAAAAAGCGTCAGGTTCTTTCCAATCTCCAAAAGTCCGCCCAAGGGAATCACCTTAACCGGTTTTACCGGCTTCTTTAAAACAGGTTTTTTCACCGGCTTCGGTGCGGATTTCAAGCTTACCTTTACGGGCTTTTTCTGAGCCTGCTTTGGACTTGCCTTGGTATTCGTCTTTTGATTTACTTTTGATGTGGATTTCTGTTTCGTTTCATTCTTTACGTTACTTTTCTTCAATCTTTTTCCTCCTATAAATTTTTACACAACAAAAGAAGAGGTGCAGATAATTCCACATAATCCGACAGCGATAGGCTCTGTTCTTTTTCCGTGCAACAGACCTCATCTGCAAGATTCGGATTCCACCGGGAATTTCCGTTGACCTTTTTGTTATTCTGTTTTCTTGCCGGGTAGACAAACGGTGCCTCCGGCGGTTCCGACCAAATCACTCAAAGATATTATACACTATTTCTCTTATGATTGCAAGTCTTTTTCCAAAATTTGTATTTTCACTACTATTATAGACTGATTAAAAAGATTTATACCTTCCTCTTCCCTTTTTGAAAAAAGTATTGTATACTAAATCAAAAGGAGTTGTCATGTATGGTACAATTGAACAATCATTGGGATGCTCTGTTACAGGAGGAATTTCAAAAAGAGTATTATCAAAGGCTACGGCAGATTCTGGCACAAGAATACAAGACCCAGACCATTTATCCGGATATGCACGATATCTTCAACGCCATCCGCACCACCGACTATCCGGATGTGAAAGCGGTGATTTTAGGACAGGACCCCTACCACGGTCCCGGACAGGCCCACGGCCTTTGTTTCTCGGTTCAGCCAGGAGTGGAACCACCTCCATCCTTAAAAAATATCTACAAAGAGTTAAACTCTGAATTGGGGATTCCCATTCCGCAAACAGGTCATCTTTTACCCTGGGCAAATCAGGGAGTTCTTCTTTTAAACACCGTCCTGACTGTCCGGGCAGGCCAGGCAAATAGCCACAAGAACCTTGGTTGGGAGATTCTCACCGACAAAATCATTTCTCTGTTAAACCAGAGAGAGACACCTATGGTCTTTCTCCTTTGGGGTGCTAATGCAAGAGCAAAAACTGCCTTGATTACCAACCCCAACCACCTGATTCTGACCTGTGCCCACCCAAGTCCTTTGTCGGCATACAACGGTTTTTTTGGGTGCGGACATTTTAAAAAGTGTAATGAGTTTTTAGAGAGCCATGGGATGGAGCCTATCGATTGGAGTTTATAGTAAAAAATTCCCCATTTTTCTTGACATTTTTCGCATTTTGCGATAGAATAATTAGTTGTGATTGAAAACAGAAAGGGTGAAGACAATGGGCATGACATTGGCTCAGAAAATTTTGAAAAACCATTTGGTCTGCGGTGAAATGATTCCCGGTCAGGAAATCGGCATCCGCATTGACCAGACCTTAACCCAGGACGCGACCGGAACCATGGCTTACCTTGAATTTGAAGCAATGGGTGTTCCCCGGGTAAAAACCGAGCGTTCTGTGGCATATATTGACCACAATACCCTCCAGAGCGGATTCGAAAACGCCGATGACCACCGTTTTATCGGTAGTGTCTGCAAAAAGCATGGTATTTACTTTTCAAGACCCGGTAACGGCATCTGTCATCAGGTGCATTTGGAGCGGTTTGGTATCCCCGGCAAGACCTTGATCGGTTCCGACAGCCATACCCCAACCGGCGGCGGTATCGGTATGATTGCCATCGGTGCTGGCGGTATGGATGTAGCTGTCGCTATGGGTGGCGGAACCTACTACATTACCTGTCCTAAAATCGTGAAGGTAAACTTGACCGGAAAACTCTCCCCCTGGGTTGCGGCAAAGGACGTTATTTTGGAAGTTCTTCGTCGCCTCTCCGTCAAGGGTGGCGTGGGTAAGATTATTGAGTACTGTGGCGAGGGTGTTGCAACCCTGTCCGTTCCCGAGCGTGCCACCATCACCAATATGGGTGCAGAGCTGGGTGCTACTACCTCCATCTTCCCCTCCGACGAAACCACCCGGCAGTTCCTGAAGGCGCAGGGTCGTGAAGAGGATTACACTCCTCTCTCGGCTGATCCCGATGCAGTTTACGATGAGGTTGTGGAGATTAACTTAAGCGAGCTGGTACCTCTTGCCGCTTGTCCCCACTCCCCTGACAATGTAAAGTCCGTTGAGGAAATCGGTGCTATGAAAATTGATCAGGTTTGTATCGGTTCCTGCACCAACTCCTCTCTTCTGGATATGTTAAAGGTTGCTCACATCTTAAAGGGCAAGACGGTACATCCCGATGTATCCCTCTCTATTGCCCCTGGTTCTAAGCAGGTTCTTAATATGCTGGCAGAAAACGGAGCCTTAGCAATTCTGATTGATGCAGGTGCCAGAATCTTAGAGAGTGCTTGCGGACCTTGTATTGGTATGGGACAATCCCCCAACTCCAAGGGTATTTCACTTCGAACCTTCAACCGGAACTTTGAAGGACGTTCCGGCACCAAGGACGGTCAGATTTATCTGGTATCTCCTGAGCTTGCGGCAGCATCGGCTCTGACCGGTGTCCTCACCGATCCCAGAACCTTAGGGGATATGCCTGAGTTCAAACTTCCCGAACTCTTTACCATTAATGATAATATGATTGTTCCTCCCGTGGCAGAAAGCGAAATGGATAGTGTCGAGGTTCTTCGCGGACCCAACATCAAACCCTTCCCGGTATCCGAGCCTATGGCAGAGGAAATCACCGCAAAATGTAGCCTGAAAGTTGGGGACAATATCACCACCGACCATATCATGCCGGCTGGTGCCAAGATTCTTCCTCTTCGTTCCAATATTCCAAAAATTTCGGAATACTGCTTTGCTGTCTGCGACGAACAGTTCCACGACAGAGCATTGGAACTGAAAAAGAGTATTATCATAGGCGGTTCCAACTATGGTCAGGGTTCTTCCAGAGAGCATGCAGCTCTCGCTCCTCTTTATCTGGGCGTTAAGGCTGTCATCGTGAAATCCTTTGCCCGGATTCACATGGCAAACCTAATCAATGCCGGCATCATTCCCATGACCTTCCAAAATGAAGCCGACTACGACCGGATTGACCAGATGGACGAGCTATCCATGACCGATGTAATCGCTCAAATCCAAAAAGGTGATACCGTTACCGTTACCAACGTAACCAAAGGATTTGAGTTTACTGTCAAGGTAGATCTCTCCGATCGGCAAAAAGATATGTTAATTGCCGGCGGACTTCTCAACTATACCAAGAATAACGCGTAGAAAGGATAATGATAACCATGAGTCATACTGAAGAAATCAAAGTTGCACAGGAAAAATTTACAAAGCTTCTCACCGAGCAGTTTGACCGGATTGACAAGATGAAGGCTGACAAAGACTTCATCGACTATGAAAAGCTTGATAACATTGTCATCGGTATTGTAGGCGGCGACGGCATCGGCCCCTTTATTACCGCCCATGCCCAGAGAATTCTGGAGTTCCTCTTGAAGGATGAAGTGGAAAAGGGTAAGATTACGTTCAATGTCATTGACGGCTGTACCATTGAACACCGTGCCGAGGTTGGCAAAGCTCTTCCGGATGATGTTGTGGAAGAATTGAAAAAGTGCCACGTTATCTTAAAAGGTCCTACCACCACACCTCGTGCCGGTGATCCCTGGCCCAATATCGAGTCTGCAAACGTTGCTATGCGGAAAGAGCTTGACCTCTTCGCTAATGTCCGTCCTGTTAAGGTTCCGGAAGAGGGCATCGACTGGACTTTCTACCGGGAAAACACCGAGGGCGCTTACGCAGTAGGCTCTAAGGGTGTTCATGTAAACGATGATTTGGCCATCGACTTTACAGTTACCACCCAGGAAGGTAGTGAGCGTATCGCTCGTGCAGCCTTTGAATATGCCAAGAAAGCTGGCAAAAACAAGGTAACCGCCGTTACCAAAGCAAACGTAGTAAAGACGACAGACGGTAAGTTCCTGAGCATCTGTCAGGAGGTTGCAAAAGACTACCCCGGCATCGAACTGGACGATTGGTACATTGATATCATGACCGCAAAGTTGGTAGACCCCAAACGGAGAACCCAGTTCCAGGTACTGGTTCTGCCCAACCTTTACGGCGACATCTTAACCGATGAAGCAGCTGAATTCCAGGGTGGTGTTGGTACCGCAGGTAGTGCAAATATCGGTAAGCGTTATGCCATGTTTGAAGCAATTCATGGCAGCGCTCCCAGAATGGTGGCAGAAGGTCGTGCTCAGTATGCTGATCCCTGTAGTATCATCCGTGCAGACGTTATGCTTTTGGAGCACATTGGCTATGCTGACCGTGCTAAGAAGTTGGAAAGAGCACTTGACATCTGCATGTACGAAGAAAAGAAGCTGGAAATTACCGGTCGGGATACCGGATGTACTGGCGCAGAGTTTGCTGAATATATTATGGAAACCATTCAGAAACTGTAACAAAAAGCAAGAGCCGTATGGTAAACCCATACGGCTCTTTTTTATGTCAAGTAATTACACTTTCTTTTTGAAATCCGGCAACTGAACCAAAAGAATCGCCACAAACATCAGCACACATCCGGCAATCTCTCTGCCTGACAATGCCCCGCCGGTCAGCTCCCAACCAAGAGCAACCAATACCACGGTAGACAGAGTGGAAAACACCGATTCCAGACTCATCAGAATGGACGCCGACGTTGGATCTGTATACTTTTGTGCCACCACCTGTAAGGTATAGGCAACACCGCAGGAAAGAATTCCGGAATAACAGATTGGTTTCCAGCATGCAAGTACTGCAGACATCTGGAAAGCAGGAGTATCAAAGAACATGGTAAGAATCCCCAATACACCGCAAACAAAAAATTGCATACAAGAGAGCTTTACCCCATCGACCATGGGAGAAAACTTATCAATTACCAAAATATGTGCCGTAAAGAAAATAGCACAAATTAATGTAAGTACATCCCCATAATTGATAGAGAAATCTGTATCAATACACAAAAGATACATACCGCAGACTGCTACTGCCACTGCAATCAAGACTGCAATCGACGGCTTTTTCCCCATAAACAAGCGGACAATGGGAATAAAGACCATGTAAAGGGCAGTAACAAATCCTGACTTACCGGGGCTGGTATATACCATCCCCGCCGTCTGCAATACACTAGCTAGATACAGTACAATTCCGCAGAGGACTCCACCTACAATTAAGTTTTTGTCTATCTTTTGAACCAGTTCTCCTTTTTGTTTCTTCCGTATATCCAGGGCAAAAATAACGGGCAGAAGTACCGCGCTTCCCAAAAGACACCGAACGCCGATGAAAGCTGTAGGCGAAACAGTTTCCACCCCCACACTCTGGGCAATAAACGAAGTCCCCCAGATAAATGCCGTCAAAAGCAAAAGAAGATTTCCTTTTAGCTTTGTTCCCATGATGTTTCCTCCCTTACGTTTGCTATCATCATCCTATTCCTTACAGAAAACGGGTATGCCGCAAAGCGATGCGGCATACCCGAGCCGTTCTTTATGGTTTACGCCTTTTTGGCAGTTGCAGCCTTGATGATAAACAGTGTCGCAAGAAGAATTACCAAACCAACCGGCAAGCAAATCCATGCATTCTTCACAAAGCCTGCAACCAAATAGGTTACAAAGGAAATTCCAGCAGTCAAAAGTGCGTAAGGTAACTGGGTGGATACGTGGTTCAGGTGGTTACACTGTGCACCAGCAGATGCCATAATCGTAGTATCCGAAATGGGGGAACAATGGTCGCCGCAAACCGCGCCTGCCATACAAGCAGAAATTGCGATAATAGAAATCTCGTTGTCGATAGAACCGCCGAAGATTGCCAGAACAATGGGAATCAGGATACCGAAAGTTCCCCAGGATGTTCCGGTAGAGAAGGAGAGTCCAACACCAATCAGGAACACGATAGCAGGCAACAACGGGATAAAAGAACTTGCATAAAGTCTTACAAACTCTGCAATGAAGATTTTAGCGCCCAGGCTATCGGTCATCGCCTTCAAGGTCCAAGCACAGGACAGAATCAGAATAGCAGGTACCATTGCCTTAAAGCCTTCAGGAATAGAGTCCATACATTCTTTAAAGGAAAGAACCCGACGACAAAGGAAATAGATCACCGAGAAGATCAGGCCTGCAAAGGAACCATATACCAGACCAACGGAAGCGTCTGCACCAGAAAATGCGTTGATAAAGTCATGATATACGCCACTGTCCACAGTAAAGAAACCACCGGAATAAATCAAGCCAAAAACACAGGAAACAATCAGCACCAGTACCGGCGCTACCAGATCCCAAACACTGCCCTTTCCATTTTCATCCATAGCCTCTACCTTTTCAAGCTTCTCTCGTCCGGATTCAGAGAAGAGGTCGCCGTTTGCCGCATTAAACTCATGCTTCTTCATGGGGCCGAAATCAAACTTCATCAATGCCATTGTTACCATCATGATATGGTAAAGATTGCATAGAAGTTGTAGGGAATCGCCTTAATAAACAGCTCCAGACCACCAATCTGCTCCTCAGACACAAACCCTGCAACGGCTGCTGCCCAGGAAGAAATGGGAGCGATGATACACACCGGAGCTGCAGTTGCATCAATCAGGTAAGAGAGCTTAGAACGGGATACGTTAAACTTGTCGGTAACCGGACGCATGACAGAACCAACAGTCAGACAATTGAAGTAGTCATCCACAAAAATCAATACACCCAAAGCAATGGTAGCTAGCTGCGCACCTACTCTGGACTTGATGTGCTTAGACGCCCATCTACCAAATGCTGCAGAACCACCGGACTTGTTCATCAAAGATACAATAGCACCCAGGATAATCAAGAAAATCAAGATACCGATGTTATAGCTGTCTGCAACAGAGGAAATGAATCCATCCTGGAACATGTGATCAATGGTTCCAGTAAAGTTAAAGTTTGCATAGAGCAAAGCACCGCTCAAAATACCGATAAACAAAGAAGAATACACTTCCTTGGTAATCAGTGCCAGGACAATAGCAATGATGGCAGGGAGCAAGGAAAGCCATGTCGCATAGGATTTTACCGATTCTCTTTGGACTTGAAGGGCCTCATTCAACGTTTCATCAAACCCCTCTGTTCCTACGTTGTCGGAATAACCGTCAAGGTAGGCTGCCGCATCATCTGCGGACATACTTTCAGCAGATACCATCATAGGTACAGCCATGCTCATTACCAGAATCGCAACCATCGCAATCAGGAACAAGCGCATTTTTCCATGGTTGTTCATTTAACTAACCTCCTGTTTTTTCTCCGAAATTGACTATTGTCAAGCACATTCCGTCAACATAATCCACCAATTTTCGGCATATTAGGTACAGTATACCACAGGCTGAACAAAATTTCAACAAAAAAATACTCTGCAACCAAAAATTGCAGAGTATTTCACTTTTTATTCTATTTTATCGTCTGCTTCAATCAATCCGTCCGGAGTTTCTACCATGTCGTGGCGCTTCAAAAGATATCGTCTGACACCGAACAGAATCGCAATAGAAATAACGGTAATCAAATTCTCCCATGGTGCCACGTGTCCCACAATCAACTGACGTGCCAGAGCAAAGGCAAGTACCTCAATGACTGTTTCAGGTGTGTGCTTGCAAAGCATCTTAATCAGCTCGGCTCCGATTGCAAGGATAATGGCATCATCCAACACCTTCACCATGGCATCCACACCTTCAGCACAGGCAATGGTTCCTACGGCGCTCATCACCAGCTTTACTGCAAAAACCAAAATACAAAGTCCAACGATGACCGAGATAATCAATTCAAAGAGATAACTAATCTCAAACATCTTATCTTGTAATTTTTTTCTCATAAAATTCTCCTTTTTTCCTTAAAAGGAATTTTTATGACAATAGTTTACCACAGGATATAAATTTCGTCAACACAGAAAAACCGAGCAGTGGAATCACTGCTCGGTTTTATCATTCTTAGAGTTCGGGGAGGCTTGCCGCCGCCACCGATTGTCCCACACGGCGAGAACTCTCGTCGGGGATATGGAGCTGAATCTTTTCCGCAAGTTCCGGGAATTCCTTATCCAGAACTTCTTGTGCACGAGCCAAGAGAATGGTACCGCCCTCACCGGAGGTAACACGTCCCATAATCAGGACATGCTTGATGTCATAGAATTCGGTATAGTACGCAATCGCATAACCAAAGTATGCACCAATGGTATCATAGATATCAGCAGCTCTTTGGTCGCCCTTTGCCATCAGTTCCTGAACCACCTTCAGCTTTTCTGCCGGGGAGAGATTCTCATCTAACTCAATACCGGCATAGGGTGCCAGCTTGATAACACCATCCTGTGAGAAGTACTTGACTCCGCAACCATAGTCGCCGGACCATTCATCCACCATGGCATCCTTGCAGGCGTCCACCGGAACAAAGGCCAGTTCGTTCAGCCAGCCGGTAATGTTACCCTGGGGATCTACATAACCACCGGCTTCAGAGGTACCCATAGCAACACCCAATACAGCGTTATCGTTCAGATCCATAGCGCCAGCAAGAGCAGTAACATCACCATCGTTGGCAACCTCAATGGGAATATCCGCGCCGATTTCCTTGGCAACATCTAAGTACATATTCTTAACCTTTTTGTCAAAATCCTCGTCGCTGACCTTTAAGAAGAGGGATGCAACCATGATACGGTTATCCACATAAACACCAGCACTGGAAACCCCAATGGCATCCACTCTGGGCATGTGAGATGCTGCAGTTTTCATTGCCTCTAAAATTCCCTGATAGTGATAGTCCGGGTCAGAATTGGTCTTGGGGAACCATACAACCTCTTCAGAATACACGCTCTCACCGTCGATGACCGCACTGACCTTTCTGTCGCTGCCGCCGGCATCAAAGCCGATTCTGCAGCCGTCCAGATGTCTGCCAATGGGCGCTGCCGCAGACTTGTCCACAGGTGCATCCTGAATATCACGAACCTCAACCTCGAAAGAAGTTTCGTAAACCCGTTCCATAAACTTTACGTCAAAGTCCCGGAGACCGCCATAGGTATAAGCCTCCTTAATTTTGTTACCAACGACCTCACTTCCGGCAATGATTACCTTATAACCGCCGGCAACCCAGAGAAGGGATTTTACCATTCTTTCGATAAAATCAAAGTTCTCCTCATCGTGTCCGGTACCATCCGGGAAGATTCTGGTCTTGTAGGTTACCATATAACCTTTATTTCTCTCGATGCCAATCACCATATCCTGGCCATGTTCCTTGGTTGCCTCTCTCATCTCCCGGCACTTGAGAGCCAGAGGTGCAAATTGGGGGTCTAATTTTGCCTGTACTTTACACTTCATATTTTACAGATCCTTTCATAATGGTTTTTTGTACGTTGAATTCCTTATCACAGATGATAATATCTGCATCCTTACCAATTTCCAAAGAACCCTTGGTTTTGTCCACACCGATGGTGGTAGCCGGGTTCAAGGAAGCGCAGTTGACACACTCCCAAAGGGGAATCTTGGAATTCTGATACAGATTCCAGACACCCTTGTTAAGAGGTAATACACTACCAGCAACCGTGCCGTCCTCTAAACGACAAACGATATCCCGGTAGATAATCTTCTGTCCGCCCAGAGTATACTCACCGTAGGGGAGTCCTCCTGCAGGCAGACAGTCAGTAATGATACAAAGCTTTCTACCTTTTAACTTCCACAGAATATCATAAAGGGCGGTAGACACATGGAAGGTATCACCAATCAGCTCACAACTAACATCACTGGAAAGTGCTGCCGTAACAACACCCGGCGCCCGATGGGCAAGAGGGGTCATAGCATTAAAGAGATGGGTGGCATGCTTCACACCATTTTTAGTAGACTCTATAGCCGTTTCATAATCTGCCGAGGTATGTCCCATGGAAACCACAACATTGGTATCCCGAACCATTTTCCGGATTTCCGCAAAATCCTCCGTATCACATTCAGGAGCCAGGGTGATAATCTTAATAATATCGGCATACTCTTTCACGAACGCCGCATCCGGCTTTAAGATATACTTCGCATCCTGAGCACCTTTTTTTGCTTCGCTGATAAAAGGACCTTCCGCGTGGCAGCCTAAGATTTCGCTTCCCTCCCAGGTTTTGCTTTCCTCTTTTAAGTCCCGAAGCACCTGCAGTGCCTTGGTAATGACCGTCATATCCTCCGTCATAGTCGTGGGAAGATATCCGGTTACACCATTTGCTGCAATCCCTTTAGAGATGGTACGAATACTCTCTTCCTCACCATCACAGACATCCTTTCCAAGGTAGCCGTGAATATGTAAATCAATCAACCCAGGAGAAATGTATCCGCCTTTGGCATCTATCACTTCCGCCTCTGCCGGAACACTGCCTTCCGGCACAATTCCCTGAATCACATCGGTATACAAAAGGGCGTGATTCTCCAAAATTCCGTCCTTTAAAATTAACTTTCCGTTGACAATCGCTTTCATGTCCTTATCCTCCTTTTGCCAATTTCAGTTTGCAAGAACCGTCAATTCAACTTTACTATACCACAAATTCCTCTCGGTTGCAATACAAAAATAAGAAAAAGTCATAGCATTTTGCCATGACTTTTTAAAATTAGCGATCCTCTTTCACATAATCCGGCGGTAATAACAACAGTTCCGGATTCTTCATATAATACTTAAAGAGTTTGATTGCCGTTGCATAGTAATGTCCATCACAGATTCGCTCATCCAGAGTAAAGCGCGTATTGATTACGGTTTTGGACTCCACTTTTCCATCGCTTTGAATTTCACGCACAGTCTCCTTCTTACCGATTGCCATAAACATGGACGTGGTACCAAATTCGTACAGATGATGATATACCGAATTGATCCCGATGGAGCCAACATTGGTAATATACAAACTGGAATGGAACGGACTGACGCGGTTTATGAGTTTGGGCATCCATCCTACTGCATCCAGGTTTCGAAGAGTCCAAACAACAAACTTTAAAACAAATCCGGGCAAGATATTAAGAATTTTAACCAGCGCATCGGTTTCATTTCCTTTTGCTTCCTCATCCTGCTTTTTTGCCTCTTTTACCTGTTCGTTGAATCGCTCCACCACCTCGTAGAGGGTATCTGTGGGTACAAACTCCGGCATAACTACAGCTTCTTCCGCATCCTCGCTCCGGCTGGTCTTTACCGTCAGAGATGCACGAATATAGTTTCTTGCATAAATCTTTCTGCCACTGACAAATCGGTTGAGTCTCGGTTTTTGTGCAATGGTACGAACAACCGCCGCAACAAACAAATGATAAGCGGAAAGTCCGGGCATTTCTTTCCGGTGTTCTAAAATAAACTCCCGCAAATTCGATATATCAATCTGCTCTTCAAAGAAGACCTGACAATCAAGTCTTGACCGCATGATATGCGGAATCACACCGAACATCGGATCATTTGATTTAATTCTGTAGCCATCGTATCGGTCCCCAAACCGACGCTTTCTCTTTGCTACTTTTTCCATACTACCTCCTGCGTTCTTTTTTAGAACATTCTTTTTTGTATTGTCAACATTCTGTCGACATTTTTAATCATTATAACATAACTTTTTTCTCTTTTCAACAACTTTTCGCTCTGCTGTTGCAAAAGTTTAACATCTGTGATATGATAAATAAACTATCTTTACAAAAAGCGAGGAACAATTCATGCTTGCGATTATTGATTACGGCGCAGGAAATCTGCGCTCTGTCCAAAAGGCCTGCGAGCTTTTGGGCGCTACTGCTGAAATTACTTCGGATGCAACTGTTATTGCAAAAGCCGACCATGTAATTCTTCCTGGCGTTGGGGCTTTCGGGGACTGTATGCAGAGTCTTCACAGAACCGGTTTGACCGACATTGTCAAGGAAACCGCAAAAAGCGGAAAACCTTTTCTGGGTATCTGTCTTGGAATGCAGCTTCTCTTTGAATCCAGCGAGGAATCTCCCGGGGTAGAAGGCTTGGGAATTTTTAAGGGAGAAATTGTAAAAATCCCCAAACAAAACGATTACAAAATTCCACACATGGGATGGAATTCCCTACACTTCCCCAAAGAGACACCCCTCTTTGCCGGACTCCCGACGAATCCTTTTGTTTACTTTGTTCATTCCTATTATGCAAAACCGGAGGATCCCTCTATTGTTGCGGCATCCACCTCCTATTGCGGAGAACTAACGGTCGCCATCCAAAAAGACAACATCTTTGCTACCCAGTTCCACCCGGAAAAAAGCGGCGATGTAGGACTTACCATCTTAAAGAACTTTCTTGATGCAAAGGGGGGCTTTTGATGTACGCAAAACGTATCATTCCCTGTTTAGATATCCACAACGGTCGTGTTGTGAAGGGTGTCAACTTTGTCAATCTGCGGGACGCCGGTGATCCGGTGGAAATCGCCAAGGTCTATAACGAAGCAGGGGCAGACGAACTGGTCTTTTTAGACATTACTGCAACCCACGAAGCAAGAGCCACCGTGTTGGATTTGGCACGGCGGGTTGCAGAAACTGTATTTATTCCTTTTACCATCGGCGGTGGTATTCGTACCGTAGAGGATTTCCGTCTTCTTTTAAAAGAGGGGGCTGATAAAATTTCTATCAACTCCTCCGCCATACGGAACCCTCGGCTCATCAGCGATGCTGCGGACAAATTTGGTCGACAATGTGTCGTGGTTGCCATCGACGCCAAACGGCGGGAGGATGGCAGCGGCTTTAATGTCTTTATTAATGGTGGAAGAATCGACACCGGTCTGGACGCTTTAGAATGGGCAGTTCAGGCAGACAAATTAGGCGCCGGAGAGATTCTATTAACCTCTATGGACTGCGACGGAACCAAAGCCGGTTATGATTTAGAGCTGACCCGGTTAATTTCGGAGAATGTATCAGTCCCTGTTATCGCTTCGGGCGGTGCCGGAACCATGGAGCATTTCAAGGATGCCTTGACCGTCGGCAAGGCCGATGCAGCACTGGCAGCATCCCTCTTCCACTTCCGGGAAATTGAGATTAGCGATTTAAAGAAGTATCTCCATAAAGAAAATGTTCCGGTACGATTGTAACCTTTATCGTGCCGACTCCCCTCTTCGATGTTCCGGAGAGGTTTTTCTTTTCTGTCTCATGCGTACGCAAATTGCTTTTTCGCAAAACAAGTGCACAGAAAATTAGGCGAGATTTGTTCGATACAAAAAGAGGAATGGCAGGCGCGTACTTTGTGTATGTAACTGTCATTCCTCTTTGAAGTAGCGGGCAAAGATTATCTAATTTTCAAGCACGACTGTAGGTAAAATAAAAAAGCGCCCAAAGGCGCTTTTTTTATTTTACAGTAACAACCCATTTATCCTCATCTGCCAAAGTACCATTCTGAATACCAGTGATGGTATCGAAGATTCTCTGAGTTACTTCTCCAATCTGGTTGTTGTTAATGTTCATCACGTGGTCGCCCCAACGAAGTTCACCGACAGGAGAAATGATTGCTGCGGTGCCGGTACCAAAACATTCTTCCAGCTTACCGTTCTGATATGCTTCGTAAACTTCCTGGATGGAAATCCGCCGTTCAGAAACGGGAACACCCCACTTCTTCAGAAGCTCAATAGTGGACATTCTTGTAATACCGCCTAAAATACTGCCGCTAAGCATGGGGGTTACAACCTCACCGTCAATCTTGAAGAAGATGTTCATAGCACCAACCTCTTCGATGTACTTCTGCTCAACACCATCCAACCAAAGAACCTGAGAGTATCCACGCTCATGTGCGATAACCTGTGCCTTGATACTGCTTGCATAGTTACCACCGGTCTTAGTAAAACCAGTACCACCTCTGACCGCACGAACATAAGAATCCTCAACATAAATCTTAACCGGTGCCAGACCCTCAGGGTAGTAAAGGCCACTGGGAGAGCAGATGATGATAAACTTATAAGTATCAGAAGGTTTTACACCTAAATACTCGTCGGTTGCGATAATGAAAGGACGGATATAAAGAGATGCACCAGCCTGCTCAGGAATCCAATCTTGATCCAGCTCTACCAATTTTTTCAGTGCCTCTACACAGAAGTCTACATCCACTTCGGGAATCGCCAAACGCTCTGCAGAGAGATTCAATCTCTCGAAATTCTTATAGGGACGGAACAAACGAACCTCGCCGTCTTTGGACTTATAAGCCTTCAATCCCTCAAAAATTTCCTGGGCATAATGGAACACCATTGCAGAGGGTTCCAGTTCCAGAGGACCATAGGGAACAATGCGGGCATCATGCCAACCTTTTCCCTCGGTGTAATCCATCACAAACATGTGATCGGAGAAGATTTTACCAAAGGGCAGATTTTCCATGGTGGGTTTTGCTTTGGGTGCAGTTGTTTTGTTAATTGTGATATTCAACTGATTCAACCTTCTTTCTTAAATTCATAGAATATTCCTAAATTAGTCCCAGTATAACACAGGAAACTGCAAATTTCAATATATAATCTTGACAAAATCTGTATGATTTTGCCTTGACTTTATCTACATATGTATATTATAATAAAATTTATGGAATAGCCTTTTTATTTCATCCAAAACTCTATGACATCAAACGACAGGAGGAATACCCTTGACACGAAAGACAAAAATCATTTGCACCTTAGGCCCCGCCACCGACGACCCTGCCATTCTGCGGGAATTGATGCTTGGCGGCATGAATACTGCCCGCTTGAATTTTTCTCACGGCACTTATGAGGAACATCAGCGTCGAATCCAGGCCGTAAAAGATATGCGGGAAGAACTGGGGCTTCCTATTGCCCTCCTTCTAGACACCAAAGGGCCAGAAGTTCGGACAGGTACCTTCCAAGATGGTGCGGTGTTTTTAAAAAAAGGACAAACCTTTACCCTAACTCCTGACGAAGTAGTTGGAACCTGCGAAATAACCCAAATCAGCTATGGCGGTCTCGCCGGAGATGTCCAGCCGGGAACCCGCATCCTGATTGATGACGGACTGATTGAAATGTCCGTCCTGCAAATCAAGGGCAGAGATGTCATTTGCGAAGTATTAAACGATGGTTCGGTCAGCGACCACAAAAGTGTTAACGTTCCTGATGTGAATTTGAACATGGACTATATCAGCCAGAAAGACATCGACGATATTCGATTCGGTATTGAGCAAGGCATTGATTTTATCGCAGCATCCTTTGTTCGAAGTGCCTTTGATGTTCTGGAAATTAAGCGGATTCTAGAACAATATGGTGGCGAAGATATTCAAATTATTGCAAAACTGGAAAATCGTCAAGGCGTGAACAATGCAGATCATATCATCAAGGTCTGCGAGGGCATTATGGTTGCCCGTGGTGATATGGGTGTAGAAATTCCCTTTGAGGAGCTTCCCTCCATCCAGAAAGAGATTATTAAAAAGTGTTATCGTTCTGGAAGACGGGTCATTACTGCTACCCAGATGCTGGAATCCATGATTCATAATCCTCGTCCTACCCGGGCAGAAACTTCCGACGTTGCCAATGCAGTTTATGACGGCACTTCTGCTGTGATGCTCTCTGGAGAGACAGCGGTCGGCGAATACCCTGTACAGGCTTTAAAATCTATGGCACAGATCTGTGTCAAAGCTGAGGAAGACATTAATTATGTAAAACGATTCGAGGCGTGGCATGGTCGGGGAAGCATGGATGTTACCAACGCCATCAGCCATTCGGCTTGTACCACCGCCCACGATTTGGGAGCGGCGGCCATCATTACGGTTAGCAAATCCGGGTTTACCCCTCGGGTCCTCTCGGGATTTCGGCCTAAATGTCCCATTATCGCCGGATGTCTAAGCGACCGGGTTTACCGACAATTGGCACTCTCTTGGGGGGTTCATCCCATCCACACCGAAATGAAGGATACTTCCGATGCCCTTTTTGAACATGTGGTAGAACAAGCTCAAAGCCAAACCACGCTCATAGAAAAAGGTGATGTGGTAGTTATTACTGGCGGTGCGCCGGTTGGTGTCAGCGGAACTACCAACATTTTAAAAGTTCAGCTGGTTGGCGACGTTCTCCTGAGCGGTTCCGGAAGTTCTGGAAAAGTTGCCTGCGGCAAGGTTTGTATTGCCAAGAATACCGCAGAGGCCCTGAACAATTTTGAAGATGGTGATATTCTTGTTATCCCTGAGACCAGCAACGATATTATCACCATACTGCGAAAAGCCTCTGCCATTATCACTGAAAAGTCCGGGTCTTCTTCTCACGCAGCAGTGGTTGGTATGACCCTTGACATTCCTGTCATTGTGGGCGCTACCGGCGCAACACAGATTCTAAAGAATGGTACTACCGTTACCATTGACGGCGTCCATGGCAAGGTCTATGGCGGCGTTGCTAAGATTCTTTAATTGCTAGAAATAGAAAGAAGGTCATTCATGTTCAGAACAAAAATTCAGGTTCGCTATTGCGAAACTGACCGAATGGGTGTTGTTCATCACTCCCGATACTTTCCCTGGTTTGAGGTAGGCCGGACAGAGTTTTTCAAAAGCTCCGGCATGTCCTATGACCAAGTAGAAACCCAAGGGATTTTACTCCCCCTGGTGGATTGCTACTGCAAATTTTTGCAAGGTGCTGTCTACGGAGACGAGGTGTGGATTGAAGTTTCTCTGGCAGAATTAGGTGTTGCTAAATGCAAGTTTTCCTACCGGATTATCCGGGTTTCTGACGAGGCTCTTCTTGCCACCGGAAGTACTACCCATGGATTTACCACCCCTGAATTCAAACCTTTGAACCTGAAGAAATCCTATCCCGAAATATACCATCTCTTAGAAGAATTGCGAGGTGATACCTTATGATTCCAAACATCTTAACCACCGTTAGATTAATCCTGATTCCGATTTTTGCCTATCTGGTATTAGTCGCCAAGGAGTTTCCTGCAGCAGCTATGATCTTTCTTTTCTCCGGAATTACCGACGTAGTAGACGGCTACATTGCCCGGCATTACAACATGATAACAAACTTTGGGAAAATCTATGATCCTTTTGTGGACAAGCTGATGCAAATTACCGCTCTGGTATGTTTGTTTCTCTCGGACATTCTCCCATTCTGGCTGGTGGCATTGGTTCTTTTTAAAGAACTTACCATGATTATCACTGGCGGTATTCTTTACCTGAAAAAAATTGTCGTCTTCTCTCACTGGTATGGCAAGGCAACCACCGTGATTCTCTATACCATTGTAGTTGTGATGATTCTATGGCAGAACATCCCGACATTCTGGGCCACGATTTTCTTTGGACTTTTGGTATTCTCCATGCTGTTTTCTGCGGGGGCATATCTGGTTGACGTTATCAAGCATCACGACGAAAAAAGAATTTCAGAATAATTCTTCTACATAAAAAACTCTGTACCATCGGTACAGAGTTTTTCTTTTGCTCATTCTTTATTAAGAACCAGTTTTGCAGCATCTACAATCAGCTGTGCCGCACCGTCAATTCCCACCTTCGCGGTATTAGCGGATAAATGATAGTTGTTTACGCTACCCCAAGTCTGGCTAGTATAGAAGTTATAAAAGGATCCACGGCGCTTATCTGTCTTTTTAATGGTTGCCGCCGCTTCCTTTTCCTCCATGTTATGAAGCTGACAAATCCGCTTGATTCTCCAATCACTATCCGCATGAACAAAAACATTCATGAGATTCGGCTGCTCCCGGAGAATATAATCGGCACATCGACCAACAACAACACAAGGGCCTTGCTCTGCCAATTTCCGGATAACCTGAGATTGAACCCGAAATAAGCCGTCAGAATTAAATACATCTCCATACCGGTAATAGGAGCCATTTCCTGATTGGATTCCCATTACCAAAGAATACAAAAGGCTATTCGAGGACATATCCTCAATTCCCTCAAATAATTCCTCAGAAAGGCCGCTCTCCTTTGCCGCTAGGGCAATTAACTCCTTATCATAAAAGCTGATTCCCAGCATTTCAGCAACTTTCTTTGCAACTTCTCTTCCGCCAGACCCAAACTGCCGGCCAACGGTAATAATCATATTGTTTGCCATTTTTGTACCTCCTTTTTTCCTATTGTATCATATTTTTGCCAAGAAGAAAATGTTTTTTTCACCGAAATCATGGGGAATATTCCACAAAGTTTTCTTATCTTTTTTATGGCTTTTGATAGAGTTGGGTCAAGCTGACCCCCGGATAATAATGCGAAAGAATCTCCTGATATCCTTTTCCGTCTTCTGCCATGAATCTGGCACCTGCCTGGCTCATTCCTACCCCATGTCCATTTCCTGTTACATCAAAAATTGCCTGATCATCCTGAATTTCTAAAGAAAAGGTTCTGCTTCTGAGTCCAAATCCTTCCGCAATCTCTTTGCCAGAAAAATTCTCTCCGAAAAGAGTCATGGACTCCACATTCCCTGCAGCAGTACATTTCATTGTTTCGGGGCCACCAACCAATTCTTCCGGTAGTTTTATATCCGGCCGAATTCCCCGAATGACGGTTAGAAACGCCTCTTTTGGGAAAAACACTCTGCTCTTGTACCCATCCGCCCGGGAATCCCACTTACTCTCCACCGAAACAAGATACGGAATTTCTACACCCCATACGTCCCGGATATTCTCGGTTTTCCCACTGCTAATTTTATGAAAATACGCCTTTACCACCCGATTTTTGTAGGTTAAGTATTCTCCCCGAGTAGATTCTATCGCTTTTTTGACTTTCTCCAGGTATTCCGTATCCTTTCCTTCTTCTATTGGAGTATAGCTTCGGCAATGAGAAAAATCACTGCACAAAAGGGCACCGTGGTGGTTCTCCGGAATTCCATTTTCCAGATAGGTAGCAATTTTACTTAAGAAAAAACTCCTGGCAGCCACCGCCTGAGCCTTGATAGATTCCATCGAAAACTCTGGTGTCAGTTCTGCCGCCACAATTTCTGTGATATACTCTTCAAAATCCAGATTTAAAATCTGCCCGGTAGTCGTCTGATAAAGGGTAATCCTGTACGGATCCGGAAAATTCCCGGACGTTACCGCATCTCCACCGCTCATAACCGGTGCCGCAACTGGCAACACCTCTTTTTCTTCCCCCATACCGCTTAGGGGAATTACCAAAAGCGGAAACAAAAACATTACTACGCAAAGCAGGAATATTCCCAATAATAATCGTTTCATTTCTGTCTCTCCTTCCTTGATGGCTTGTCTTCGTTCTTTTTCTAGATTTATGAAAACTTTTCCGGATTTATGCTTGACAATTCAAAAAAAATATACTATAATAATCGGGTTATTGAACAAAATTCCTTACTCTTGCAAGGATGCGAGGGTCAAAGTCCAGAAGGAGGTGACTGAATCATGGCAGAAGCAATCAACAAGTACGAGACTATCTTCGTGGTTGATGCAACCAAGACCGAAGAGGAAATTACCGCTTTGGTTGAAAAGTTCAAGTCATTGATCGAAAAGCACGGCGAGATCGAAGCCGTTGAGGAATGGGGCAAGCGCAGATTGGCTTACCCGATCAATGATCTGACAGAAGGCTATTATGTTTTGGTTAACTTTAAATCAAAACCTGATTTCCCTGTTGAACTGGAGCGTGTCTACGGTATTACCGACGGTATCATCCGGGACATCGTAATCAGACGTGAGGAGGACTAGTCTATGATTAACAAAGTAATTTTGATGGGCAGACTCACACGTGACCCGGAGTTGCGCCACACCGGTGCAGGAACTCCTGTCTGTAGCTTCTCTATTGCTGTTGATAACGGCTTTGGCGAACGCAGACAAACTGACTTTATCAACTGTGTCGCTTGGAATAAGACTGCTGAGTTTGTCAGCAATTATTTCGAAAAGGGCAAGATGATTATTGTCATTGGTCGAATTGCGACCAGAACTTGGGAAGGTCAGGACGGAAAGAAGAATTATGCAACTGAGGTTGTGGCAAGTGAGGTTAGCTTCGGCGAAACCAAACGTGCACAGGACGGCGGAAGCCCCTATCAGGGTGGCAGTGCCGCAGCTCCTACCAGCACACCTGCAGCTCCTGCATTTCCTGACGCTCCGGTAGACGAGGCTTTTACTCCTCTGCTGGATACCGATGATGATCTTCCGTTTTAATTTGATTGATAAGGAGGCAAATCTCATGGCTGAAGAAAGAATGAACGACAGACCCAGAGTTAGACGTGCAAAGAGAAAAGTTTGTGCGTTCTGCGTGGACAAAGTTGAGCATATTGATTACAAAGATGTAGCAAAGTTGAGACGGTACGTAACCGAGCGTGCTAAGATTCTTCCCAGAAGAATCAGCGGCTGTTGTGCAAAGCATCAAAGACAGTTGACTGTTGCAATCAAGAGAGCAAGACAGATTGCACTGATGCCCTACACTTCCGACTAATGGAATTTAAAAGAACCTGAACTTTCGTTCAGGTTCTTTTTTTTGTTTTTAAGCCGGAATAAGCATCAACAAGTAAAGCACTAGCGGACACATTGGTATGATAGACAATACTTTTACTGTTTTGCTTTTACTTTTGTTGATTAATAAAGAAATTACACCAAATGCACTCCCTATTATGCATCCAATAATCAGTCCGCCTAATATCGCCTCGTTCAACTCGGGTTCAACAAAACACAGTGCAACAACAGTAAGAATTGGAGAAAGCAATGCCAGTATGCTAGTTATAAATTCATATTTTATTTTCATAAACTTTTCCCCTTCGCAAAATTCGACATTGTTCATAAGCCTCTCCGGCACCTTATGTTCAAAGTTCGGCAAACCATTCTTTTCAAACTATCAAAAGCAAAATACAATTCTCAATTTCCGGAAGATGTTCCTTTTCTAAATTCCGCTGATTACAAATTTATCCTCTTCGGTCAGTTCCAGCAAATCAACCGCTCGCTTAAATATCACCTTTGCTTCATCTAATGCATCCGGGTGATGTGCGTCACTTCCAAGGTAAAACTTGCAACCGCATTGTTTCGCAATTCTGTAAGGTCTCAAAACAATATCGGCACCTTCCGTAAATTTGAAGGAATAGGAATTAAGCTCAATTCCAACCCCAAGCTTCGCCGCTTTTTCAAACAGTCTTTCCATTTCTTTCTGGGGTATCAGCTTAAGAACCTCAAAATACTCCGGTCTTGTAGGTGTAATCAAATCACAAGTGAGATGTGCAATTCCCACCTTATGAAAAGGCAAATCCATATCAAGAACTGCATCCAATCTCTCCACCCAGGCATTGGCACGATTCTTTGCACTTTCCAGCTGTTCCTCCGACAAGGTAAACCCTTCCATATGAAAATGCGTTGTGGGAATGATGATAAAATCAAATAAACCGAGACGTTCTTTGGAAACACCCAAGGTAAGATTTTTATCAAGCTCTGTTTCGCATCCAAAGAGGAACCGCACATTCTCCCCCTGAGGCAAAGGCTTGGCAGAAGAAATGCTCGCGTAGTTTTGGGGACGATACCAGTCTGATGCTCCCTCTACCTTCTCGTCCCAGAAATGATCGGTCAGACAGATGGTTTTCAGTCCGTTTTCTTCGGCATAATGCAAAATTCTTTCGTTTGTTTGTTCCGGATCATTAGAACAAGCAGATATTTTTGAATGAATATGTAAATCGTTATCAATAGTATACTTCATATTCTTATCTCCTTATATTTTTTCTTTATGGAACGTCTCTATATAAAGTCTGTATAAATCTGGACGCCAAGCTTTTTTAGTGGCAGTTCGTATCAAGTTACATCTATAAACACATAAAAAATCGACTTTGTTCAATTAGATATGTACTCTTGTAAAGATACCAATAAGAATCAGAATGACACCTGCAATTCTTGTCCAGAACACTGTTCTTTTTGATACTTCTGCACCATTTGGCAAAACAGGGTGAACAATCCACTGTAGTCCACAAACGCAAAAACCGATGCTTCTGTAAATCCAAAAATCATATATTTCTGTAAGGATATTTGCCAAAATTACAATGATAACAGAAAGTATCATCTGTGCTTTGTAAGTCAGTTTCATACAAACACACTCCTTTATCAAATTATTATTCTCCCAATTCTAGATAAGTATTGATAATTGATTTTTAAAAAAATAACTAGTTAATATGCATAAAAACATTTTATGACTACAGAAAAATATACGATTAAGTATAAATGATTTTCTGTGGAGGTTATAAAATGGCAAAGTTAAAGGATTTAAAAGATTTAGTTCAAAATGTCAATTTGACAGAAGAACAGATTGCAGAACTTCTCACTATCATTATTGATATGAAGAAGAAAAATGACAATGCTAAAAAAGGTAAGGTCGTGTTACCACCCGAATTAGTGGCATTATTAGAAAAATGCACTATAAACAGAGGGGAAGAATTAGTTTGTCCTTTATGTGGTAGCACTTCTGTAAATAAAAATGGTAAAAAAGATGGTAGACAAAGATACTTATGCAAGGCTTGTGTTAAAACTTTTGGAGATACTTATGGAACTTTGCTTTATCATTCAAAATTAACAGTAAAGCAATGGATTGAGTTTTTGACCTTAACCCTTTATAATGCAAGTCTAAACAGAATTAAAAAGGATATGGGTATCAACCTCGCAACTGCTTGGTACAACAGACACAAGGTATGCTCTCTTATAATGCAGTTAGAAGGCGAACAAGATAGTTTTCCCTCTATTGTTGAAGGTGACGGATTCTTTATACCGCTATCTTTCATTGGTGAGAGAAACAAGGCTTTCTTCATTGAAGAATTGAAAAGAATGCCACGTCATCACCGTAACAGAGCAGAAAAGTTTGAATATATTGAACAAGCTGGCTATGAAGTTGCAGAGGTTGAAGATATGGATGGCTTTTACGATGATGAAACTATCCCCTCTAATCTTTCAGTATCAAAGGAATTGAATGGTCTTGATAAGGAAGAAAAGAGAAAAAGAGGTATCAGCAACGAACAGGTTTGTGTTATTACTGCTGTGGACAAATTACAGAATGCTTATCTCGCGCCTACTTGCTTGGGTAAGATTGAACCTAAACATTTAGAACAGCATTTGAGTGGCAAGTTTGCTGAAGATAGTATTCTTGTTACCGATAGTTTGAGAGCATACAGAACATTCGCTAATAACAACAAGATACATTTAAGACAGATACCTTCAGGCAGACATACTTCTGGTCCATTCAATTTAGGTAAGGTTAATTCCTATCATTCCAAAATGACTGACTTTTTTGACAGATACAAAGAAGTTGGCTCAAAGTATTTAGACCACTACCTCGCTTTGTTTAGGTGGCAAGAAAAAGGGTTCAATTCCAGAACAGCAGACAGAGTTAATATGTTACTTGATATGCTGACAAAAGGTGTACCCGAAAAAGTGGAATTCCAAAAATTGAAATATAGACCTTTCCCTTTTGATACTAAAAATATTGTGAGGTTAGTGACAATTTCAGCATAATATGGTATAATTGTGTTGAAAATTGGAACATTTTCCTAATTTTCAAGTCTATATAAGTAGAAAGAGTTAGACAAACTTGAATTTAAGGAGGAAATTAAATATGAAAAATTTAAGTCCATTTTGTACATGTGAAAACTTTGCGTGTCCATTACATCCAACAAAGCACGAACAAGGGTGTGCCCCTTGTATTGCAAAAAACCTGAAGTTAAAAGAAGTTCC
>JAZQHD010000069.1:0-7776 GCA_045540375.1 Ructibacterium sp.
AGGCAAGGTACTTGGAGATCGCGGATTTCAGCACCTGGGCAGACATTTTGGTTGTACTGATCGCAAGGGTAACTGTTCTTTGTTCAACCTCTTCCTGCAAAGGACACACCTCCTTTCATTGGTGATGGGGATTATGCTTATACCGCCCAGTCCACGATGAAGACGATGGTCAGAACCTGTTCGCTGATCGGGTCAGAGGTCGCAGATACGGTTGCATCGTAGTCCAGCGGAAGCGCAGAACCTTCGGGAATGGTCCATCCGCTTCCGACAGTAAGAGTTTCAGAACGACCGGCGTTCATGTTCTCTACGTTGTTGATACGGAAGCCGATCTGCTTTGCATCCACCTTGGCATTCGCCATATTGGTGGAGTACGGCACAAGGCTCCATCCATTTTCAGCAGTCAGCGTGATACCGGTGATCTCAACGGCATCGGTGGAATTGTTGATGATCTCCGCATTGTCTGCGGCATAAACTTCACCCCACTTGGAAATGGTAAGGGTCAGTGTTGCAGGAACCGTAACGGAGAAACGGGTCATGGTATAGCCGCAATCATCACAGTAACCGTCATCGTCGGTGTCGGCGTGATCTCCGTACTCTTCGGTACTGTAGCCACAGTCACAGCCAACGGTTCGTTTGTGCTGTTCCTCGGAGTAGATTGCCCAATCGCCATAATTCAGATCATGGGGTTCTTTCTCGGTGGCAGCATATCCGCAGGAACAGGTCTTGCTTCTCGTATGCTCTGCATCGGAAGCCGAAGTCCACTTGCCATAACTGAAATCATGAGCCTCGGTCTCTGTATCAGAGAAACCGCACGAACAGCTCATCGTTCGGCTATGCTCAGTATCAGAACTGTTCTTCCATTCACCATAGGAAATGGAGTGGTTCGCGTACTGATAGGTGCTGTAACCACAGGAGCAGCTGCCGCTTCTGCGATGCTGTGTGTCGGAATAATCCTCCCATGCACCGTAAGTCAGAGAATGGCTTGCGTACTCGTAGGTGGAATATCCGCAGTCAGAACAGGTTTTGGAACGACGGTGCTGACTGTCAGAATACTTTGTCCAGGAACCATAAGTGAAGGAATGGTTCTCATAGGAAGTGGAACCGACATAGGAGCTACAGGCGGAGCAATAACTGCCTACTGTGTGCTGAGTAGAACTGTAAGAGGAATACTTGGTACTCGTGGAGTGGTAGCCGTAGCTGTAGGAACCTTCACCGCAATCGGAACAGGAGTAGTAGCGGCGATGGCGGGAGCTGTTGTAATACTGCCATGCACCGTAAGAGTAGGTGCCATGGCTGGTGCCGTAGTCCATCAGCTCATCGCAGTCACGACAGTATTCGTACCAATCACAGCCATCCCATTCGGTATAGGTGGAACCATGACTCGTACCGGAACCCATCAGCTCATCGCAGTAGTAACAATACTCATACCAGTCACAACCGGACCATTCAGTATAATATCGTCCGTGAGTACAGTCATAATCATCTCCACCGCCACCACCGGTGCTGCCGCTGCCGTAACCGCACTTGGTACAGTAACCGCCGCTGTAGGTGTGATCCTCACCGAGAACACCGCCGCACTGGTCGTACCCGCAGTTGGAACACCAATGACGGACACAGTGAACATCGTCCGTCCACTGTTCATAGTCCAGAGAGTAGCTGTAAGTGCCTTTACAGTAAGAGCAGTAACCGGATGCAAGAACCATCATGCCATAGGCATCGGAGAAATAGGCTGCACGGTTATCGCCGCCCCAGTTGTACGCATACAGCGTATTCATGGTGGATTCCGAAGAAGGAATAAAAGCGACTTCCAGAGGGGTAAACTCTTCAGCGAAGAACGCACTTTCTGTCATGGTGAAGGATTCGTCCATGTAGTAGATCATGACACGTTCCAGAGATTCACACTCAGCAAAGGCATTCTCACCGATCTTGAAGGTGGTGTAAGGGATTTCTGCGGTTCTCAGAGAGGTACAGCCCTCGAACCAGAAAGCCAGATCACTGATGGATAGCGTGTCCATATCGTAGAACCACACTTCCGTGATAGAACTGCGGAATGCCGCCCAGGGCTGATCGCCTGCAGACTGGAAAACATCACAGTCACCGTTGCCGGTAATAATCAAGCGACCGGAGGACGTATCAAACTTCCATGCAACAGCACTGTCTCCGATGTTACCGGAGTACGGATCGGTGTCTGTCTCCTCGGCTTCTTCGATTACGGGGGCTTCCGTCTCATTGGGGGCAGGCTCCTCGGGAGATGTAGTTTCAACGGGAGGTTCTGTCTCCTCCGTTGTTTCGGGTTCCGTGGGAACCGTGGTTTCAGCAGGAGCTTCTGTCTCAACAGGTATTTCCGTCTCAGCGGGGGCTTCGGTGACTGCCTCAGTGTTATCCTCAACAGTCACCGTTTCAACGATTGCCGTTGTCTCACACGCCTCAGTGTGAATATCGGTTTCTGCCGCGAATGCCGACATGGGAAGTGCCGTGAAAACGAGCATCAACGCAAGCAGCATCGACAGAAAAGTTTTAGGCTTTGTTCTTGTCATTTAAGCCCCTCCTTGTTTAATCCACGATAGAAATCGTGATGACGACGTGAGCCGCCTGAACGTCTTCTGCGTTGGGAGCATCACCGGAAACCTTTGCGAAGTAAGTCAGCTTCTGACTGTCACCGGCTCCGATTACGGGGAATGCGTTCTGGTTGATCGCCAGCTTGCCCTCGCCCTTGGTAGGACAACCGTTGATCTTCAATGCGATGGTCTTGCTTCCGGAGAAGTCATCGTAGTTGCCGACCTTGTAGGCTCCATCGGTTACAGAGATATTCGTTACCTGAACAGCTCCGGTTTTGGAGTTATTGATGATCCTGGCATTGTCTGCCGTGATGACCGTACCATTGATGACCTCAACAGGAAGCGCAGCGGGAACGGTGACATTGACCGCCCGGTACTCGTTTGCCACAGTAAGCGTAACAGGCACGGTCGCCGTAGTAGAGCTTGCGGCAAACGCCGTCACGCTCATGGAGAGCACCAGACAAATCGCAAGGATCAGTGCAGGAATACTCTTTTTCATTTTGCCTTCCTTTCTGCGGAAAGGGCAGCCCGTCCATCCGAGCTGCCCGCCGCATTTTTATTTATTGCTGATTCGGAAGTCTTGATTAGGCTGCGGTGTCCCACTCAACGATGAAGACCACGTTAGCAACGGTAGCATTGGTCACAGCGTTGGAGAGAGGAGTTACGATTGCATCATAATTGACAGCCACGGAGTTGCCGTTCTGATTGCCAACACCGGTCATGAAGCAGCCAGCGATGGGAGCGGAAATCAGAGCCTGAGTGTCCTCGTTGGAGTTGTCGGTAGCCATCATATCGCCGCCGCCAATGGAGATTGCGAAGCCGATCTGGTTGCTGTCTACCTTTTCACCGGCGAGGATAGACTTGTCACCGAAAGCGGTCAGGCTCCAGTCATCGGCTGCGGTAATGGTCACGGAAGCAACGCGAACAGCGCCGAAGGAGTTGTTGACGATCTTACAGTCGGTAGCAGTGGTAACGTCACCATCCTGGTTCATCGCCATGGGGAGAGCGGTAGGAACGGTAACACGGAGAGCGGTAGCGGAAGGATCGCCGCCGAGGGTACCATCATCGGTGGAGGACAGGCTTACGGGAGTGGAACCGGCACCGCCGCTGGTGTCGATCTCGGCAGCGAAAGCGGTAACACCCATGCACATGCAGAGGCTCAGAGCGAGGACGAGAGATACGATCTTGTTCATGTTCTTCTTCATAGGAAATTCTCCTTTTCTGCCTTTCGGCTATAAAAAATTATTTAGATACCCTTACGGGATTATCTCGGATGTAGGATTACTCCTGAATGGTAATAACGATAATGGCACCGGCACAGCCCAGAGAGTTGCCCGTATCGGGATCAACATTGTGGAACATTGCGGTGCACTCATACTGACCTGCAGGGAGGTCAACGGACAGCTTGGCAGTCTCGATCTTACTGCCGACAGGGATGCCACCGGACTTATAGATGGTTTCGCCTGTGTCGTTACGAACGATCTCTACGATCTGCGGATAGTTGTTGACGCTTTCGTTGACGATCATCAGGTTGCCCTCAGAGGTACCGTCAGCGAAGATGGGAGAGGTGTTCATGCTGATGTTAATCATGCCTTCCTCGACCTTCTCGTTCAGAGAGGCAATGATCTTATCGGTATCAGCTTCGTCCCAACCGCCTTCAACGGCTCCGGAGTCATAGACAAGACCGCTGCCGGAAGGGTCATCCACCACGGGATCGGTGGAACAGCTGCGGAACAGGCCGAGGATTACGGCGATCACGAGCAGGACTGCGATAAGGATTCCTGCATTGCGGAAGGACTTGTTGCTGTCCTTCTTCTGGTTTGTGGAATGATTCATTTTGTTCTCCTTCTGCCGTCTTTGCGGCTTATTATTTGTCTTGGGTTGATGGACGGCGGTCAGGCACTAAGGCGGAACCACCAAGCGGTGAAGATACCGTTTCATAATCTCACGCTCCTTTCCGGGCATAAAAATAGCTCCCGTGTTTAGTCACGAGAGCCGCCATATAGATCATGCTGAACCAGTGCCGAATAGTAATTGCCAATCGTAGTCGGGGCATTATACAGCGTGGTCAGCAGATACTGCTTGATGTTTCGGATTTTGGTGGTGTTCTCCTTGAGGCAGTCAAACACGAACTTGATGTGTTCCATGTCCAGTTTCAACATTCTGGCTCTGACAACCTCTGCCGGGTAATCCGTACCGGCGACACGAATGTATTTCTTAGTGGAGCATACGGTTTCAACGATCAGCTCAAGCATTTCTTCCAGACGATCATGGTCATACGGAAGATCTTCAAGCAGATAGTCGTAGCTGATGTTCTCCTTGATAATTTCTCTATACACATTCATGTCTCTGACCATCTCTTCTTTTCGTTTCGCTTCCAGCGCATCAAGCACCGAAGGTCGGCTGCTGTCGGAAGGAATTGAATCGATAGTTAGTGAATCAGTAATTGTTTTTTGAGTATTTGTTTTATCTTTATTTAATTGCGTTGGTTTTTCCTGCGTAGGCTCTGCCTGTACAGGTTTTACCTGCGTTGGATTTTCCAATGTTGGATTTTCCAATGTAGGTGAACCCGACTCTGGTAAGTGGGGTGTAGCAAAGACTTTGTAGCTCGTGCCTCTTAGTCTGCCTTGCTCATCACGAACTCTGGTTCGGATGATATAACCGGCTTTCTCAAGCTCCCGTATTGCTGAACGTATGGAGTCGATACCTTCGAGGTTGATATAGGCAAGACCTTTCAGGGTGTAGTCCCAATCGTCGGGAAGTGAGAACATCTGAGACAAAAGCCCTTTGGCTTTCAGCGTGATCGTCTTATCTCGCTGATGGAAGTTCGGAGTTATCGTGTACCCCTTGATCTGTTCTACGTCAAACCGTTCCATGTTCACCATCCTCACTTTTCAGAAGCAGCGCCGATAAGCCATAACGGTATATCAGCATTGCGTTTATGACCAAATGGAACGACTCTGTATCGACAAGCTCCGGATCAGCTATCTCGTCCACACCGACTTCTGCTGAGTCCGTATATAAGCTCTTGGCGACCTTGTAGAGTGCGTAGTTTTTAGGGCTGATGTCTCTGAGCTTTGCTAACTCAAAGCGGATGCTTTTTCTGGAGAAGCAATCCAGAACACGGCGAAGCAGATCTTCGTCTGAAGTCAGAAGAAACAGCGCCGCATAGTAGGCATTTGTGTTTCGGCGTCGTGAGTAGCCGAGGACTGCCTGTGCAATCTGGAATCTACGGAAGTGATCTTCGTCTTTCCAGAATGACTTATCATAGAAACCGAGGACGATTTTGATTCTCAGACGCAGGATTGCATGGTCCATGAATGATTCATCGACCGCTGTTTGGTAACTGACCACTCCTGCTTCAATCCTCTCGTTCATCCAAGGGCATTTGACCGCCCTACATCGGTTGTGAATGAACTTTGTGCAATACCGGCAGTCCACATCCTCCGGTGTGTATTGGAACTCTCGGATAACCATTTTTTCCTCCTGTATCCGGGCATGAAAAAAAGCCAGACATGGAAAAGTGGTTCCAGTCTGGCTCATGACCTGTATTCGATTTTAACGCTGTTGGTCTCGTTGTCTTTTCTTCATCCAGTTTTCCAACAGCTTGATGATTGTTTCCTCCATGCGCTGCGGCGTGTAGGAACGTGGGAAGTATCGCTTGATCTTATCCATGGGGAGCGTCAGATTCCAGTTCTCAGGCTTTTTCTGCTCCATCATGATACCGAGCATGGTATCGTCATTGAGCTTACCTTCCTGGGACAAACGCTTCATGCGCTGTGCTTGGGAAAGGGATGGCGTTGCCTGTTCGCTGTCGATGGTATCGATCAGCAGTTTCTGCTCATCGGGCTTTAGGTAGGACAGTTCCACCGCAGGGGTCATACCGATCTTTCCTTCATCCACCATCTTCTGCAGCTCCGGTTCAAGCTCAGTCAAGCGGATATAACGGCGTACTTGGGTCTTGCTGTCGCTGGACTGTTGGGCGACCAAATCGGCTGATTCAAACTTCCGACCAACTTGGTCGGAAGTTAGGTCATGTCTCGCGCCTTGTCGCTTGATAGCCTCCAACTTCATTTTGTACGCCTTGGCTTTCTCACTGGGGAGAATGTTTTCTCTTTGCAAGTTGCTGTCCACCATAATGATTGTGGCAGCATTGCGGTCAATGTCTTTCACGATAACGGGCATTGTATCTATTCCTGCCAGTTCACAAGCGTGTTTACGTCTGTGACCGGAAATCAGCTCATAGCCGCCGTCCTCACGGGGTCTTGCTATGGCAGGTACAAGCACTCCGTATTCGCGGATGCTCTCGACCATCTCTTCCATTGCTACATCGTCTCTCACTCCAAACGGATGGTCAGGGAATGGGTGAAGCTCTGACAAATTGATCTTTGCAATAGCAGTATCTTCTTGAGAACGCTTTGCCATGTTTGCGCTCCTTTCTGTGGAAATAACAAAAGCCTCGAACTCGTCGGAATATCCGCTTTGTTCGAGGCTTTCATAGTATGTGCTTGGTAAGGGCACATTATCCGATTAACTTGTCAATGAAAATCGGGAAAACACCGAAACTCCTTGATATTCAAGCGTTTCTTGTGTTGTCCCTAATATCCCTCAACCCCATTCCCTGCACGATGCCGCCGGTGGCGGCGATGAGGGAAGCATCGGTGACCCGGATGCGCATATTTTTGTTGGGATCGGCGGCGGTGTAGGTGATCTTTTCGATGGTCACATCATAAAACCGGGGGCCTTTTTCATCGATGGTGGAAAGGATCTGCGCCGGGCCGGTACGGATCTCCTGCATAAGGGCGGCGGGCAGGCTGAGACCCGCAAGTTCGGTGGTGTACAAAAGGCCGTACAGCCCCGCTTCGCTGTTTTTGCGGATGCTGCCGATGGCGGGGGCCTTTGCGTCAAAGCTGCCCCGCAGTTCCCCCGGGATGCCCGGCGTGCCCGGCACCGCCCCGCTGATGGTCACCGGCACGATCTCGTCGAATTTTCCTGCCTCGTAAGCCGCCTGATACCGCAGCTGGCTCTGATGGGCAAGCCTGTCCTGCTCCTGCCGGGTGATGCCGTACTGACGGGCAACGGTCTCGGCGGTGGTGCCCATACCCAGACGGCCGTAAACGCTCTCCGGCTGTGCGCCCACCTGACTTTCGGTGATGGAGTCGAACAGGGTAAGATGCCCTGTGCCGCAGCCGTAGCGGATGTTGTTGGTGAAGAAGGG
>JAZQHD010000070.1:0-4506 GCA_045540375.1 Ructibacterium sp.
AGGAGTTGTCTTACCAGTTTGTCTTCCTAAGACCGCTTGGCCTCCGACTTGATCTTGAAAAGCGTGCGAAAGGAGAAAACGAATGATGGAACTCAACGAAAAAGCAATCAGCGGAATGAAGCATCATTTGGATGCGTGCAGGAAGTATCTCACTGCTTTGGAACAAGGGTATCGTTCCCCGGAAAAGCGTAACACACTGCTGGATGCGGCTATGCAGCAGGTAGAGCTTTGCTGCATTGATATGCGTCTGCTATGTGAAAAAGCAAGAGCCAACCGGGTCTATCCCTTGGTCGAAAAAGGCAAGTATAACCACAAGACCATCTATGGTGAAGTGAACATTCTGGACAACGGCTGGGTGGATATTCGGATGAACGCCTTGCTGCCCCACTGCAAGGTCGTGGGCGGCACCCAGTATGTTACCGACACCATCATCCGGCTGCTGGAGGAATTTCGGAAAGAGGGCGGCGAGCTGCCCCGCTATGAGAAGGCATACTTAGCCATTGTGCAGCACGCACCGCAGGATTGCAGCGGAGCCTTCGACCAGGATAACAAGGGCTACAAGGGAGTTATCAACGCTCTGAAGGGCAGACTGTTTGGTGACGATAATCAGTTTGAATTGGCGCTTGGACTGTTCACTTTTGTGGACGATGATCCCCACTGCCACATCTATGTTACGCCCTATGATGAAGCCGGAGATTTTCACTATCAGATGGCATCTTTTATGCTCTGAAAATTGGATTTTCGATGTGTTAGATTTGCGAAAATTTTCACGATTTTGGAATGCTCTCAAAAATCAAAAATCTAACACATCGTAAAGTCCTTGTCTCTCTAAGAAAAAATGCACTTTTTGAAGCCGCTTTTTTCAGAGAAACTAACAGTAGTACTTCGGGGGGTGTGGTTTTGCAATTCAACAGAGCAGAAATTGAGGTTCTTCGCCTGTGTGCCTGGTGCAAAGATTTCCCCGCAAGTGGGTGCAGAAATATCCCTGCAGAGATACTGGATTCTTTGGTGCAATGCAAGCTTATACGCCTAAGCAGAAATAAGTTAGGCTACAGATGTACGCCGAAAGGTATAGAACTTCTCCATAGTGCAGAAATGAACTACGAGCAGGATAAATCTTATCGAACGGATAGGGACACTCTGCTACGCAGATTCCAGATGGCAGAGATAATGGCATTCTTTTGGAGGTATGGCATTGATGTGTTCGCAGAAGTGCCTCCTGCAGAAAAACGAACTGATACCTTCTTGCCATCTTTTGCACTACGACGAAGTCATCACGCTAATTTTTTGGGTGGTGCAAAGCTGACAGGCTTTCTATATGCACAGGAAACAGTTTTTGTTCCGTACTTCATAGAGCCGGACAATAACGGATTGTTTCCGGAAATAGAGCAACGCAACTTCCGGGCAGATATGCTGTTGTGCGGAAGGCGGCCTCACATTCTTTACACCGGTGAAGGAAATCTAAAAAAGCTGATAGAGACCGTGTCGCACAGAAAAGACCGACCAGAGAACGCAAAGACAACTTACTACAAAGACGCTATGGGACTGTTTAACTGTCCGGTTGCCGTCGTGCCAATGGACGAAGACGGTATGCGTCAGCTGAGAATCCTGTCTGTACCGGACTACCGGCAAAGACTTATGAAGAACCTTTTAGGAGAGGACTACCTTCCTCCCACATCAAATCTGTTTGATGGGAGGACAAAGTCAGAAAACTTCATCATCGGTTTTGACTGTAACATCTTACGGTTTGAAAATGCGTTGAGGTCAAAAAAGCCAACCAACATCTTCGTTCTTCCATCCCAACACAAATACGCGCAAGAGCTTGTGGAAGGTACAAACGCAAAATGCTTTGTCATTAAGTTCGAGGACGCAGAGAAATACTTCGGGCTGCCCCATGAGTTGCCCCCCATCGACCGCACACCTTTTCAGACCGGGAAAGGAAGCTATGTAGATGTTCCACTTCTCAGAAAAAATAAAAAAACTGGAAGATAAGCTCAATGCGTTTATCTCCAAGCACAAAAGCAAATTTCCAACCTACATAGGGCTGGGGCTGGTGATTCTGTACTTCTACGGAATGCTCCTGCGATTTATCGGCATTGGTGCATTTAATTTCCGCACTGGTGCAGAGGAGAGCTGGTTTACCTGGAATCCTTTAAAGAACATCTTTGCCTTGTTCACACCTTACGGTATGGGTATAACGATGTTCGTTGTGATTATGTACTGTCTTTTTTCCAAGAAAGGCTACGCCCTTATATCCGGCTATAAGACAGTCCAAGACAAAGAGCGTGGCATTGAGCTTCTGCCGGAAGGCACCCACGGCACCTCCGGCTGGATGAACAAAAAGGAAATGGCAGACGTACTGGACAGAGGCCCATTGGAAGAGTTGGAAGAAACCTTGTTTGGAAAACTGGATACCGGCGAATATGTTTCCCTCAGAGATCTGCGTGGTATGAACAAGAACATAATGATCTACGGTTCACCCGGTACCGGTAAATCCAGAGGCTTCGTAATGCCATTTGCAATGCAGGCTGTCAAGCGTGGCGAAAGCCTCATAATGGTTGACCCAAAGGCAGAGTTCTACGAAATGTACTCAGAGTTCTTCCGGGAAAACGGGTACACTGTCGCAGCCTATAATCTTTTGGACTTGGCGGCATCGGATGGCTGGAACTGCGTAGCGGAAACAGCCAACGATTTAAACCTCGTGCAGAATGTGGCTGAAATCGTCATACGCAATACCTCTGCTGAAAGCGAGAAGGAAGACTTCTGGGCTAAGGCAGAGAAAAACCTGCTCATGGCTCTGCTCCATTATGTAGGCACACTGACATACCCTGGCACAAACAAACTGCTGCCCATCGAGGAGCGAAGCTTGGGCACCATTTACAAGATCCTGTCCTCTACATCAGTACAGGAGCTTGACGCAAAATTCCGCGGATTACCCCCGGACCATCCGGCACTGCCACCCTACGGTATCTTCCGGCAGGCACACAAGCAGATCTGGGGAAATATCATCATCGGTCTGGGTAACCGTCTAAATGTGTTTCAGAACAAGCTGGTTGACGATATCACCAAGCACCACGAGATCGACCTGACCCTGCCCGGAAAACAGAAATGTGCTTACTTCTGTATCATCTCCGACCAGGACAGCTCTTTGGAGTTTTTATCGTCTATGTTCTTTTCCTTGCTGTTCGTCAAGCTCTTCGATTTTGCCCGCAGTCAGGAAAACCGCAGGCTTCCCATCTGTGTAAATGTGCTGATGGACGAATTCTGTAATATCAGCCTTCTGGACAGCAAAAAGATCTTCTCCGTTGCCCGATCCAGAAACATCAACATTCAAGCAGCGATCCAGTCTGTTGCGCAGATTTCCAACCGCTATCCGAAAAACGAGTGGCAGGAAATCATCGGCGACTGCGACTATCAGCTGTTCCTCGGTTGCAACGATATGATGACCGCAGAGCATATCAGTGATCAATGCGGTGAGATCACGGTACGGGTCAATAATTCCATGATCCCGATGCCGCCCCTCTTTCACCCCATACTGAACATTGCCAAGCCTTACACCCATAACAAAACCAGCACCGGCAGACCACTTATGATGCCCGATGAGGTGCGGCGTCTGGCGAAAGACCAGGGTATCCTCCTAATTCGTGGCTCCAAGCCCTTGAAGCTGTCGAAGATTACCCCGGAGGAGCATCCGTTCTTTGCCAAGTTGAAGCCCTGTAAAGCAATCGACCATATCCCGGAGTGGAAGAAACGGGAGAAAAGTGCACCGGTTGCACAAAGTGAGCCAGTAATCGCATATCAGGTGCGTATCCCAGAGTTCTCGGATACTTCCAAGGAGGTTCAATTGGACGAACAGGATTTGGCAGAAGATAAAAGGATTCCGTTCTACAGTGGTCAAACCTATAAACGGGAAACGCCGAAAAACATTTAGAACAATTTTAACAGAAAGGGATTTACAAAGTGATGGAACGAACATACCGAGTAAGCGATGTTGTGGACAGCGAATTTCTCCGTTTGCCACTTAGCTTACTTGCAAATCCGAAATACAAGCAAATGTCCCTTGAAGCCAAATTCATTTACTCGCTTTTGCTGAACCGTATGACCCTCTCTCAGCGGAACAACTGGATCAACCAGGATAACGAGGTGTACCTCATTTACACACGACAGGAAGCTGCTGAAACCCTCAATATCACCTACAAGAAATCCATTGCCGCATTTAAGGAACTGATCCAAAATGGATTGCTCCACGAACAGCGTCAGGGATTGGGTGCGCCCAACCTGCTGTATGTGCTGAAGGCAGAGCTGGCAGACGAAGATGCCGTGGAATTTGGGGCGGCTTTTGAGGGTGAAACACCTGCCGAGGAGCCGGAAACCGTTGGAAATCCACAGATATGCCAAAATGGCACATCAAGACATGCCAAAATGGCACATCAAGAACTGCCAAAACAGCATATCAAGAACTGTCAAAACGGCACATCAAGAACTGCCGAAAGTCGGATCGTAGCC